>JANRLD010000059.1:0-49234 GCA_033762915.1 Meiothermus sp.
GCCAGGGCTGGGTGTTGCCGTGGGTGGGCGCGTAGTTGGCGCTCTCGAGCATCAGTTCGATAAACGCGCGGGGGATGGGGGAGGGGTCGTAGTTGATCTGCTTGATGCTGCGCCGGGTGCGGATGCTCTCGAGAAGTTGTAGGGTGGCTTGGGGAACCTCGACTTGCGTGTTCACCCCGCCAGCTTACAGCGGGTTGCGGGTCGTGTACCGTGCATGAAAAAAACCCGCCCCGGCGGAACAGCTCGAGGCGGGTCGTAGTGGCCGTTTTGTTCGTCCAGCCCCCCGCCTACTTCGCCTCTGCCGCCTGACGCTCGGCCAGCACGATCTCCTTGGTGGGGACGCGGCTATGGATGTACCAGAAGCCCAGCAGGCCCACCCCGATCACCAGCAGCTTAACCCAGACCACCGGGATCAGGAAGATGGCGCTGGTGAGGGCAAAAAAGCTCAGCATGCACAGGGCCAAGACCTTGGCCCGGCGCGGCATCCCCAGCCCTGAGCGGTAGTCGCGCACCAGCGGCCCCACCTTGGGCAGGTTCAAGACCCAGTTGAGGAAGCGCTGGCTGCTGCGGGAGAAGAAATAGGCCGCCAGGATGAAGAAGACCGTCGAAGGCATCCCCGGCACCACCGTGCCGATAAAGCCCAACGCCACGAACAGAAAGCCCAGCAGCAGCCAGATCGGACGCAGGGGGTCTATAGGCGGTCTTTCCATAAGTTCTCCACAGTATGCCAGAAAACGCAGCAGGATAAATGTACTTTATTGCATTTCCGACCATTACCTCCCTCGCGGCGCAGGTAAGTCTTATTGCGTTTACCACCACTACTCCGCCCACGATGCCGCGCTAAAGCGTGCGGTAAAGCGGAATATTGCACTCGGTACGGCAAAATGCGCCGTACCGAGTGTTCGTGGGAACCGCTCTAATGCTCGAGGTTACGGCTCACCGTTGCCCGCCGTTCCCGAGCGTCACAGCAGGCCCGCCTCGCGCAACAGCCGCAGCGCTGTCTCGAGCGGCAGCTTCTCGAAGTCCACCCTGGGGCTCTTGGCGATGGCCTCCTGCAGCGGCAGCAGGTTGGCGGTACTCACAATGCCCCGGATCACCGGGTACTCGATGATCTCGCTGGTGAAGTACTGTTGGGCCTTGTTGCCCAGCAGCCAAAGCAGGAAGCGGTTGGCGGCCGCGCTGTTCTTGGAGGTGCGCAGGATGCCCGCGCCGGTCACCAGGGCCAGGCTGCCGGTGTCGCCGTCGTCGAAGTAGTAGGTGCCGATCTGCTGCCCGGCCCGCACGAAGCGCTGGATGTAGTAGTGGTTGGTGGAGCCCAGGTCAATCTCCCCGGCCCGGATGGCCTCCATCATGGCGGGGTTGGAGGGGTAGCTCTTGGGTTCGAGCTTCTTCATGTCCTCGAGCCAGGCCTTGGTCCGGGCCTCGCCGTGCATCAGCACCATCGCCGCGATCATGTCCTGGAAGCTGCTGTAGGTGGGCGTCCAGCCGATGCGGCCCCTGTACTGGGTCAGCTTGGGCATGTCCATGATGCTCTTGGGCAACCCCTCGGGCTTGACCCGGGCGGGGTTAAACGCCACCACCCGCAGCCGCACCGTGAGGGGGACCCAGCTGCGGCTGGCGGGCACGAAGGCGGTGGCCCTGCCGGTTAGGCTGGCCCCCAGCGGTACCAGCAGGCGGCGCTCGGCGGCCACCCCCAGCGCTCCGGCGGTGTTGCCCCAGAAAATGTCGGCGGGGCTGCGGCTGCCCTCTTCCTGCAGGGCCGCCAGCATCTCGGCGTCGCGCCCATAGCGCACCGCGACCCGGATGCCGGTCTCGTCCTGGAATTGCTTGACCAGCGGCTCCACCAGCCCCTGCCCCCGGCCGGTGTACACGGTCAGGCTCTGCTGCGCCTGGACGACGGCCCCGAGGCCCAGCGCGAAAACGATCAGAACTTGCCTTAGCGTCATTCCGTCTCTCCTTAGGTGTCGGCCACATAGAGGCGACAGGCGAAGTGTAGAGGACAGCGGTGAGGAAAGTCAAGTAATCCGGTCGGATTTATATAGATTGAAAACAGTAATCATTACTTAAGCGGGTTTTGGCCCCGGTATCGGCAGGGTTGAGCTGCGGAATGTCGTACCGAAACCCCCGGAGATAATCGTGCCAGGCGGGTGCTGCCGCCCTCACCGGTTCGGCACATCTGCCCCCGCGCATTCAATCCAGCAGGACCCTCTAGGCCCAGCCCCGTCCCGCCTTGCGCGTGCGGGCAACAGCACGGGCTGTAGGGTGCGCCGCACCAGAGGCCCAGCCGTGCGGGCTAGGTCGAACCGTTCGACCTCGGCCCAAACTCTCGAGCCTTTGAGGCAGTACAAATGTCCCGCACGGCTTCTGGGCTACACTCTAGGGGTGAGTCGCTTCTTCACCCCGACAGTGCTCCGGGCCATTGGGCAGATTCTTGCGGTGTCCTACCCGCTGCTGGCGCTTTCGGCGGGGGTTCGGGCGGTGTATCAGCTCTTCTTTAAGCCAGGCGTGACCGACTACTTTCCATCCGCCCTTTCGGCGGTGGCGGCCGGCCTGTACCTCGTGGCGGCCGTGGCTTTCGTGGTCCGCCGGCCCTGGGCCTGGTGGACTTCGGTGGTGGTGTTGGCCCTCGAGACCGCAGGGGTCCTGATCGTCGGCACCTTGAGCCTGGTCGCGCCTGAGGTGATCGGGCGGACGGTCTGGCACGACTTCGGCGTCGACTACGCCTTCCTGCCCCTGATCCAGCCGGTCCTGGGCCTGGTCTGGCTGTTTTGGCCGGAAAACCGGCGGACGTATTTCGGGCCCGACCTGCGGCCCCGAGCCGATTAAGTGTCTCCACGGTCAAACTGCGAAACGCCCGCAGATTCACCCTGGCGCTTAGCCCTGAACCACCTTTTGGGTCTGCTCGCCCAACCCGTCAATGCCCAGCCGGATGGTCTGCCCCTCGCGCAGGTAGACCGGCTTGGGCTTTTGACCCAGCCCCACCCCGGCGGGCGTGCCCGTGCTGATGATGTCCCCCGGCTGCAAGCTCATGAAGTGCGAGACGTAGCTGACGATGTGGGCCACCCCGAAGATCATGTTGCGGGTGTTGCCGTCCTGGTAGCGCTTGCCGTCCACCTCGAGCCACATCCCCAGGCCCTGCACGTCCTTAACTTCGTCCCGTGTCACCAGCCAGGGGCCGATCGGTCCGAAGGTGTCGCAGCCCTTGCCTTTGTCCCACTGCCCGCCGCGCTCCATCTGGAACTCGCGCTCGGACAGGTCGTTGACCACGCAGTAGCCCGCCACGTACTTCAGGGCGTCGGCCTCGGAGACGTACCGGGCCTCCCGCCCGATCACCACTCCAAGCTCCACCTCCCAGTCGGTCTTGGTTGAGCCCCTGGGGATCTGCACCTTGTCGTTGGGCCCGGTGATTGCGCTGGTGGCCTTGAGAAAGATCACCGGCTCCTTGGGGTAGGCGGCCCCGGCCTCGTCGGCGTGGTCGCGGTAGTTGAGCCCGATGCACACGAACTTGCCCACCCCGCCCACACAGGCCCCGATGCGGGGTTTGCCGCCCACGATGGGAAGGGTCTCGAGCTGGACCTTCTTAAGCTCGCTGAGCCGGGCGAGGCTATTGGGGTTGAGGTCTTCGATCACCCCCGACAGGTCGCGGATGTTCCCGTGTCGGTCGAGCACTGCCGGTTTTTCCTGGCCTTTCTTTCCGTAGCGAAGTAGCTTCATGGTTGCTCCCGTTGGTCGTGTTAACGTTCGGAGGCCGAGGGGCGAGGTTCGTAGGGCAAGCTGGCGGAGGGCCGAGGCACACCCCCGCCTAAATGCTCCACCCTCCGTCGATGATGTGCGTCTGCCCGGTCGTGAAGGCCGACTCGTCGCCGGCCAGGTAGACGGCCAGGGCGGCAATCTCCTCGGCCCGGCCCACCCGACCCATCGGCTGGCGGGTCACGAAGGCGTTGCGGCTGTCCTCCTCGCTGATACCCGCGCCCTTGGCCTGCGAGACCACCCGCCCGCGCCAGCTCGGCGAGTCCACCGTGCCGGGGCAGATGGCATTGCAGCGAATCCCTTTGGTCACAAAGTCGGCGGCCACGGCCTTGGTCATCCCGATCACGGCGGCCTTGGTGGCCCCGTAAACGAAACGGTTGGGGGCGCCCTTGATGCTGCTGGCCACGCTCGAGACGTTGATGATCGAACCGCCCCCCGCCTCCAGCATCTTCGGGATAACTGCCCGCATCATCCAGAACTGCGAGCGCACGTTGAGGTCGAAACTGAAGGCCCAGTCGGCGTCTGAGCAGTCCAGGATTGAGCCGTGGTGGACGAAGCCCGCGCAGTTGAACAGGACGTCGACCCGCTCCAGCGTGCCTACCAGCGCCTCGATCGCGGCCCTGTCCGTCACGTCGAGTTGGTGCGTGCGGCAGTCTAGCCCGGCCAGCAAGTCCGCGTTGAGGTCCGTGGCGATCACGCGCGCGCCCTCGGCCAGGAAGGCCTCGGCCGTGGCCCGTCCGATGCCCTGCCCGGCGGCGGTGAGCAGGGCGGTCTTGCCCTCGAGGCGCCTCACGCCTGCCTCCACTCGCTGCCCTCGGGGAAGCGGTAGTCGCGCCTGGAGTCGGCCCTCATCTCGATGCTGTAGCCGGGCCTCTGCGGCGGCATGTAGCGCCCGTTTTGTACCACGCAGGGATCGAGGAAGTGCTCGTGGAGGTGGTCGACATACTCGGCCACGCGGTTCTCGAGGCCCCCGCTCACCGCGATGTAGTCGAAGAGCGAGAGGTGCTGCACGTACTCGCACAGCCCCACCCCGCCAGCGTGCGGGCAGACCGGCACCCCGAACTTGGCGCACATCAGCATCACCGCCAGGTTCTCGTTGACCCCGCCCATGCGGGCCGCGTCGATCTGGCAGAAGTCGATGGCCTTGGCCTGGAGGAGTTGCTTGAACAGCATCCGGTTCTGCCCCATCTCGCCGGTCGCCACCCCGATGCCCAGCGGCCGTACCGCCTGGGCCACGGCGGCGTGACCAAGGATGTCGTCGGGGTAGGTCGGCTCTTCGATCCACAGCGGCTTGAAGGGGGCCAGGTGCCGCATCCATTCGATCGCCTGCGGTACGTCCCAGACCTGGTTGGCGTCCACCATCAGGAAGTTGTCCGGCCCCAGCTCCTCGCGAATGATGGCGCAGCGGCGCAGGTCGTCGGCGAGGTCGCGCCCGACCTTAATCTTGATGTGGCGGAAGCCCTGCGCCAGCGCCTCCCGGCACAGCCGCCGAATCTTCTCGTCCGGGTAGCCGAGCCAGCCCGCGCTGGTGGTGTAGGCGGGATAACCCTGCGCCAGCATCTCGGCCTCGCGCTCGTGTTTGGTCGGCTCGAGCCGCCGCAGAATTCCCGCCGCCTCCTCTGGCGTCAGGGCGTCGGTGATGTAGCGGAAGTCCACGCAGCGCACCAGCTCCTCGGGCGACAGGTCGACCAGCAGCTTCCACAGCGGCTTGCCCTCGGCCTTGGCCCACAGGTCCCACACCGCGTTGATGACAGCGGCAGTGGCAAGGTGCATCACCCCCTTCTCGGGGCCGATCCAGCGCAGCTGGGAGTCGCCCGTTACCCGCCGGTAGAACTTGCCCATGTCGGCGGTGAACTCAAAGAGGTCTCGGCCTACCAAAGTCGGCCCCAGCGCCTCCGCCGCCTTGCATACGATGTCGTTGCCCCGCCCGATGGTGAAGGTGAGGCCGTGCCCCTCGAGGCCGCCGTCCGTGTGCAGCACCACGTAGGCCGCCGAGTAGTCGGGGTCGGGATTCATGGCGTCGGAGCCGTCGAGCTGACGGGAGGTGGGAAAGCGGATGTCTTGGACTTCGAGCTTGGTGATGTTCAAACGGACTCCTTTTTTTTAGGTGAAGGGGCGTAGAGCCCAATCGCTAAGCCGCAACTGCTAATTGCTATTCCAGTCGGTAGGCCCGGCGGGCATTCTGCCAGCCGGTCTGCGCATCCAGGCCGACCAGCTCCTCGAACAGCGCCTTCACCTGAGCGTACTCCGCCGCCAGCAGGCACACCGGCCAGTCCGAGCCGAAGAGCAGGCGGTCGCGCCCGAAGCAGCCCAGCACGTGCTCGACAAAGGGCCTGAAGTCTTGGGGCCGCCAGTCTTTCCAGTCGGCCTCGGTGACCAGGCCCGAGACCTTGCAGAACATGTTGGGGGACTGGGCCAGTTCGGCGATCTGCCCGGCCCAGCCCTCGAGCTTCCCCGCGGCGATGGGCGGCTTGGCGATGTGGTCGAGTACGAAGCGGAGGCGCGGAAACTCGCGCACGGTTCGCACCGCAGCCTCGAGCTGGTGCGGCAACACCAGCAGGTCGTAGGCCAGGCCGTGCTCGGCCACAACCTCCAGCCCCCGCCGGACATCCCCGCGCAGCAGCCACTGCGGGTCGGGCTCGTCTTGCACCTGGTGGCGAAGGCCGACCAGTTTGTCCCCGCCCGGCGCGGCCCTGAGGGTCTCGAGCTGAGCCCCCAGCTGGTTGGAGGTCAGGTCGGCCCAGGCCACCACGCCCGCCAGAAACGGGTGTTGGTGCGCGAGGGCCAGGAATTCCAGCGACTCCTCGAGGCTGCTGCGGGTCTGGACCAGGATGGCCGAAGTCATCCCGCTGGTGCGCAGCAGCGGGGCCAGGTCTTCGGGTAGGAAAGGCCGGTTGATCGGGGCCAGGGCGGGATCGGCCAGCCAGGGGTAGTTCACCCGGCGGGGATCTATGAAGTGCACGTGGCTGTCAATCATGGGGGGCCTCGGCCGGGGTGGGGACAGAGGGCTCGAGCAGCCCCTCTTCGCGCAGGGCCTGCCAGAACTCGGGCGGGATGGGGGCGCGGAAGGCAGCGAGGTTCTGCTCGAGCTGGCCCACATCGCGCGCCGCCGTCAGCACCGAGGCCACGGCAGGGTGGGCCAGCGGGAACTGGATCGCCGCCGCCTTGAGGTCGAGGCCAAACCGCCGGCAGACCGCCTGGATGCCCAGGGCACGCCGGAGGACTTCGGGGGAGGCCTCGAGGTAGTTGTAATGCGCCCCCGGCTTGGGGTCGGCCAGCAGGCCGCTGTTGTAGACCCCGCCCACCACCACCCCGATTCCGTGCTGGGCGCAGTAGTCCATAAAGGGCATCGAGGTCTGCTCGAGCAGCGTGTAGCGTCCGGCCAGCAAAAACAGGTCGAACTCCCCGGCCTGGGCGAACTCGAGGGGCATCTCCCACTGGTTCATCCCCGCACCGATCGCCTTCACCAGGCCCTGCTCGCGCAGCTCATGCAGCGCCCGGTAGCCGCCCTCCATCACCTCCCTGACGCTGCGGCCCGTCACATCGGGGTCGTGGATGAAGAGAATGTCGATCTTGTCCACGCCCAGGCGCTGCAGGCTCTCCTCGAACGAGCGCATGAAGCCGTCGTAGCTGTAGTCGTAGGCCACGTTGTAGGGGGTGGTGGTCTTGAAGACCGGCAGCCCGTCGGTGTAGAGCTGGCTGGGGTGCGGGGGGATGCCTTCCCTCAGCAGCCGCCCCACCTTGCTCGAGAGCACCCAGCCGTCGAGTTGCCGTAGAAACTCCCCCAGCCTCAGCTCGGACAGCCCGAACCCGTACCAGGGTGCGGTGTCGAAGTAGCGAACGCCCGCCTGCCAAGCCCGCTCGAAAACCGCAGTCGACTCGGCCTGGCCTACTTGCTGAAACAGCCCGCCTTGCGTCGCAGCCCCGAAACCCAGACGGCTCAGCCGGAGGCCGCAGGGCAGAAGGGTGGGTTGGCTTGGCTCGGGCATCGCCGGTCTCGAGGGCTCCTGAGGTGCGTGACCATAGTACCGGGCGAGGTCGGTGGGCTGCAATCGTATGCAATTGCAGAAATCCCGCACTCCGCGGTGGACTTTAACCCCTGCGCTCTAAAGACCTCGGGGCCGAAACTCTTTCCCCGCCGCGTTTTGGGGCTGCGGTGCTGGGGAATCGGCTTGCCAACCGCCGTATGGGGGCCTGCATAGCTCAACCGCGGGACGTCGCCCGTTGGCCCCCGGGTCTTTTACAGCTGCACCACGCTCGAGGTCTTGTGGCTCTTTAGGGCCGCCGTGAAGAGCCTGTGGCTGAACGCCGCCTCCTCCGGTGTGCCGCAGCGGAACCTTGGCTCGTTGCCGGCCAGCTCGTCGCAGAAGGCCGCCCACATCTGGAGGATGGCGTCGGGGAAGCCGAACTCGAAGATGCCGCCGGTGATGCCGGGGTAGGCGGTCTCGTAGCCAAGATCGGCCTCGAGCCAGGCCTGGGGCTGGCCGGGCGTGTAGGGCAGGGTGCGCAGCGTCTTGGGGCGCTTGGTGCTGAACTCGGCGCTGAGCTTGGTGCCCATCACCCGGACGAACCAGGTGTTGGTCTCCGAGGGCGCGATGCGCTTCATGGAGAGGGTCATGGGGAAGGTGTAGTCGTCCTTGCGCACGGAAGTCAGCAGGGTCGCATTGTCCCAGGTCTCGCAGGGCACCAGGCCGCCCTTGCCATCCGGGCGCTCGGAGACGATGTTGGAGAGCACGGCCCGCACGTCCTGCGGAACCCAGCCCAGCCTCGAGGGCAGATGGGTCACGTGGAAGCCCAGGTCCCCCATCACCCCGTACTCGCCATTAACAGCGACCATCCGCTTCCAGTTGATGGGCTTGGCGGGGTCGAGGTCGGAGGAGTGCCAGAACCCGGCCTCCACCTCGATGATGCGCCCGAAACGTTCTTCCTGGGCCAGCCGGACGATCTTCTGCACCGCGGGGAAGAAGGGGAACTCGCTCGAGCAGCGCACCAGCACGCCGGGGTTTGCGGCGATGGCGGCGTTGATGCGGGCGTTGGCCTCGAGGTCGATGCCAAAGGGCTTCTCGCCGAACAGATGCTTGCCCGCGCCGATGATGTCGGCGTAGAGCTGGGCGTGCAGGTTGTGCGGCACGGCGCAGTAGACCGCGTCTACCTCGGGGTTGGAGAGCAGCTCCTGGTAGTCGGTCGTGGCCTGCCGGACGCTCGGGAAGTGCTCGCCGAACCACTCCATTAGCTTGGGGTTGGTGTCGCATACCGCCACGATCACCGGCCTGACCCCCATCCCGTTCAGGTGCATCCACCTGGCCGCCGCCGACCCGAACTCGCGCCCCATCAGCCCGCACCCGATGACGCCGAAGCGCAGGGTCTTCATGGGAGCCTCCAGGGGAGTTGGGGGCCCAGGGCCGGAGGTTGGCAGACGAGGGTTGCGGGGGGCAGCTCGAGGGTGAAAGCTCGAGTCTGGCGGCGGATGGCAGACGGCGGGCAGTCCATCTTCATGCCTCCAGGAACTTCGCGGCCTGCTCGGGGGTCGCGCCGTCGTGGACGATGCTCATTAGGGCTTTGGTGATGCCGGCGGGGTCGGGGTGCTGGATGACGTTGCGCCCGTAGACGATGCCCGAGGCCCCCTGAAGCATCAGTTTGTGGGTACGCTCGAGGATTTCCCGGTCGCTCACCCGCCCGCCGCCGCGCACCAGCACCGGCACGCCGCCCGCAATCTCGACGACCTGGTGGTACTCCTCCACCTCGTCGCAGGGGTCGGCCTTGATCACATCCGCCCCCAGCTCGACCGCCTGGCGTACCAGCGGGAGAATCTTTTTCAGGTCGCCGTCCACCATGTAGCCCCCCGCCTTGGCGTTGTCCCGCATCACCAGCGGCTCGACCATCAGCGGCATCCCGTAGCGTTCGCACTCGGGCTTGAGGCGCAGGATGTTGCGCACGCAGGCTTGGTGCAGCTCGGGCTGGCCGGGGAGCATTAGCAGGTTGACCACCAGGCAGGCCGCGTCGAGGCGCAGGGCCTGCTCGAGGGGGCTCTCGATCAGTTCGGAAAACAGCCGGGCGGGCAGCTGGTTGCCGTAGATGTTGGCCACATCCGACCTCAGGGCCAGCCCGGGCTTGTTCGGCCCGCGAATGGCCTGCAGATGACGTGCCTGGCCGATGCTCAGCTGCACCACGTCTGGTTTGGCCCCCACCACCGTCTGCACCGCCTGGGCCATGTCCTCGATGCCGGGAAGGAAGCTAAGCTCGCCGAAAAAGCCGTGGTCAATGGCCACATCAAAACACCTGCCGTCGGCGGCCAGCAGTCGGTTTAGGCGGGGTTGTACGCTCATGGGTCTCCTTGGTATTGCTATGCTACCCAACCTCGAGGCCAAAGAAGTAGCCCCAGCCCAAGCCTGCCCGCCACAGCCTCACGGCAGTCCGTACCCATATCCCGCAGGCACAGGTACGGATGGGCGGCGTTGGCCGGTCCCACAAAAACCCCAGCCTTGGTGCCAGGGGTGCTGCCCCCCAAAACCAGAAAAAACCCCTCTCCCGGGGGAGAGGGGCCGCTTGGCCTCGAGCCCTAGATCAGCATGCTGACCGACTGGTTGGTGTGGACGGCCTTGATGGCCTGGGCCAGCAGGCCGGCCGTGGAGAGGATGGTGTAGCGCCCGGCGCTGTTGCCGATGGGGATGGTGTCGGTGAAGACCACCTCGCGGATGGCGGGGTTGGCGAGGTTGTTGTGGGCGTTGCCGACCAGCACCGCGTGGCTGGCCATCACGATCACCTCGGGCAGCGCCCCTGCCGCCACCAGCGCCTCCACGCCCCTCGAGATCGTCCCGCCGGTGGAGATGATGTCGTCAACAATCAGGGGGCGCTTGCCCGCCACGTCCCCGATCACGTACGCCACCTGGGTCTCGGTGGGGCCGATGCGCCGCTTGGCCAGGATGGCCAGCGGCAGCCCCAGCCGCTCGGAAAGGCGACGGGCCTGCTCGGCCCGCCCAGAGTCGGGCGAGACCACCACCGCGTTTTGGGTCAGGCCCTTGGTCTCGAGGTACTCGGCGAACAGCCGCACCGCCGAGAGTTCGTCTACGGGGTTGTAGAAGAAACCCTGAATCTGGGGGGCGTGCAGGTCGACGGTGATCACCCGGTCGATGCCCACGTGCTCCAGGAGCCCCGCCACCAGCCGGGCGCTGATGGGCTCGCGGCCCTTGGTCTGCTTGTCCTGGCGGGCGTAGCCGAAGTAGGGAATCACCGCGTTGATGCGGGCTGCGCTGCTGCGGCGCACCGCGTCGGCCATCACCATCAGCTCCATCAAGTTGTCGTTGACCGGGGGGGCGGTGGGCTGGATCAGGTATACATCGTCGCCGCGGATGCTCTCGAGCAGCCGCACGCTCACCTCGCCGTCGGGGAAGCGCTCGACCACTGCCTCGCCCAGCCGCAGCCCCAAGGCTCGGGCCACCGCCTCGGCCAGCGGGCGGTTGGCGTGCCCGCTGAAGAGCTTGACGTGTCCGCCGTCGGTGTGCTGGAGTTCATCCATAAAGCTGGACTCGAGCCTAGACCCGTTGACCGAAATCACGCCCATCTGTTCCTCCCGGCCCCAAGCGCATGTTCTGCAATGTCCATTCGCCCTCCCTCGATCCGTTAGACTTCCGCCACACAGCCCGACGCAACACCGTTATTGCACAGAGCCAACGAACAGTGAGAGCAAAGCACGACCAGAGCTGAACACCCCCAGTATACCGGCCCCGGGGTTAAATTGTGAGACCGAGGTTCAAATAACGCGCGGATTTCTGACCCCAGCGGTTGTGTATTTACACCCCGGTCGGGCAGGCTACACCCCACAGTTTGTGTGAGTTTGCTGGAACAAGTCGGGATACCGGGTAGCGGCGGCGGGTTGACGCTGGGCGGCTCAACCTGTACACTCACGTTTGGCCTTTTTGCCCCGGCGCTGCCGCGGTAGACGGGCTCGAGGGGGTTCCGGTCAGTGTGCTGGGGCCTGCCTGACAGGAGACCACCATGTCACTCAGCAAAGAAGTCAAGACCGGCGTCATCACCGCCCACGCCCACCGCCCCGGCGACACCGGCTCCACCGAGGTCCAGATCGCCCTGCTGACCGAGAAGATCAACCGCCTCTCGGTTCACCTCAACGCCAACAAGCTCGACAAAGCTGCCCAGCGCGGCCTGTTGACCATGGTAGGGAAGCGCAAGCGTTTCCTGGCCTACCTCGAGAACGTGGACAAGGCCCGCTACCGCTCGCTGATCGAGAAGCTGGGCCTGCGTAAGTAGGTTTCCCCAACGCTCGCCGATACACCAACTCCGGGCCAAATCCCGGCAACCCCACCAAGCCAGTCCCGATAAACCCTCGAGCATGCCTCGAGGGTTTTTGCTTTGGCCCCAGACCGCGGCGGTTGCTCCCGCCTCTCGGCTTTTGGCCCAGCGTAGTATCATGGCCGCACGCATGTTGAGACTGTTGATGGTTCTGGTGGCGGGGTTGGCCGCCGGGTTGGCCCTCGCGGCCCCGGCCGCCTACGGCAAGCCGGTGCAGTTCTACATGGGTAAGCCGGTGGTTTTCGCCGACCTCGAGGTTACCTTCGACGGCGGCGGCAGCCTCACCGACGCCCAGGGCAACCCCAGAGAGTACCGGGCCTTCCGGGTGGTCAGCCGGGGCCAGAAGATCCTGGTGCCCTGGTACGCCGACCAGACCAAACCGGTCGATTTCCAGATCGCCGGGCGGCGTTTTCGCCTGCAGGTGGTGAAGTCCTCCAACCCCCGGGCCGACGGGGCCCTCACGGTCTGGAAGCGCTAAAGCCGAGTTAGGGACTCGAGCCGCCCTACCCCGTTAGGGCTTCCTCAATCCGCTGATGAACACCCTCGAGGTTCTCCATCACCTCGGCGTTGGTGAACCGAATGACTCGCAATCCCTGGCGCTCGAGGTACGCGCTGCGCTCGGCGTCGTAGGCTTTGCCGTGCTCGGTGAAGTGCGACTCTCCGTCCACCTCGACGACTAGCTTTGCTGAAGGGCAATAGAAGTCCACAATAAACATACCGATGGGCCGCTGACGGCGAAACTTCAGCGGCATTTCTTTGAGCAAGTACCACAGCTTTTTTTCCGCAGGTGTCATGTTGTGACGAAGTCCTCTGGCAAGACCAATTAATTCATAGTTGTAGCGAATTCTTGTTGCTTTCACTCCCTCAGTTTAGCCTGACAGACTGCCTCAAGAAGCCTCCCCTACGGCGTAGGGGAGGTTGGAGGGGTGGGTACCGAGGTCGCCAGATTCAGATTTCCGTACGGTGAATTTTGCGACCCGTGAACGTACCCCGCCCTACCCACCCCTACGCTGTAGGGGTGGACTTTACTGTGCAACACACTGGTTGGTGAACTGCCTCGAGAACCCTCGAAACTTGCCCTGCCAGCGCGGCGGAGGGGTTGGGGTTGGCTCGAGCCATCACAACCATCAGGAGCTATGGAATGCACCTAGCGGAAAGTGTCGGGTTCGTCGTCAAGCAGTGCCTCTAGGTCTCTGGCACCGTGCAAAACTCGGACAATTTCGACCTCGCTCGAGGTGGGTCGGTAGAAAATCAGATAGCTGCCTTCGGGGATGCTGCGGAGGCCAGGGGCGAGGTTGGCTCGAGCCCTGCCTATGTCGGGAAAAGAATCCAAAGTGCTGAAGGTGGTTTGAAGTCGGTCTATGAAAGCATCAGCCCGCTCGATGCCACCGCTCTGAAGGATGAAGTCCCAAATCTCGAGCAGGTCAACTTCGGCCTTGAGGTGAAGCTGGGCCATTAACCCTTCCTGCTCTGCTGGCGTTCGCGGGCTTTTTTCTTGATGGCCTCAGCATCAAAGGGAACAGTTCCCCCACTCTCCAAGCCCTTGCGGATTTCCTCGCGCAACGCCTCGAGCCGCACCGCTTTGAGTTTGTCTTGCTCCTCGAGCAGCCGCAACGCATCGCGCACCACCTCGCTGGCCGAGCTGTACTGCCCCGACTTGAGCTTGTTCTCGATGAACTGCTCGAAGTGATCAGTCAGGTGGATGTTCATGGTTCCAAAGTAGCCAAGCTGTCCAAAAATGTCAATAATGGACATACCTCGAGAACCCCCAAACTTGCCATGCCAGCGCGGCGGAGGGGTCGCCCCACATCGAGCCTCGAGCCGCCGCAACCATCAGGGGAGCATCTTGGCTAGGCAACTCAAGTATTAAAGACAACGGAACTTCTCTAAAGAGACTCTAAAAATCTGCCCAAGTCATTGCCTTCTAGATCATGTAGCGACATATGACTTGCAATCTTCCAGTTTTCCCATTTTCCCCATGAGGGAGAGGCAGTTTTTAGCTTCTCAAAGGGAGTAAGAGCGCGGTAGCTATCTCCTTTTTCAGCTTGTATTGCATGGTCTGGGAAGTAGTTCTCTAGTGCCCTTCGCTCAAGTACATGGAGCTTGATGCCAACTCTTTGACAAACGGCTTTGAACTCTTGACGATTGTTTTCCAGTGGACTGGTATCGGAATCTTTTTCACTATCGATCAAAGCTGAGATGTTGGGAAGGATGCGAGTCTTGATTTCACTTAGCTCGTGTTCTCTCTCTCCGTTAATAAAGTCACCCCCACCCAGCGGCAATAGCATCACTTTGTGGTCTTTGCCATGAAGACGTAGTAATTGGCGCATAGTTTTCAACTCAGTCGGCCCTTCAACCAAAAGAATTTGATCAAAGCCTACGTCAATGTGACTTGAGTAGCTCATTTCTCCAAGAAATAATGAAAGGTCTGGTTGTGCCTCAAACTTCTTTATATGTGGTTTGTTTCTTTCATTGCGTGATACAGAGTAGACAAAGTCAGCATAAGTACGAGCTAGCCCTATACTATGTGTAGAAAATACCAAACCGCGCTTAGTGTATGAACTTAGATTTTCAAGAAATCTAGTTTGTAACGAAGGATGAAGATGTAGTTCTGGTTCATCTATCATTATGAAAGATGGCCTTTGCATAGCAGCAATTGTTAGAACAAAGAGTAATTGCGACAGTCCAGATCCCAGCTCATTGAGTTCGTATGGCTCATCGTTCACAAATACCTTAAGCGATGGCGGTTCTAGAACCGCATTTATCTCCAAACTGTCAAATCCGAACACCTCTTTTAAGAATCGAGTAATTTTGAGCACAGTTCGATTGGTTACTAAGCCGGCACCATTCTTCCATGTGTGCCAAGATGAAATAAAACTTTGCCCTATGGGAGTATCAAAGTAGTTTGTTCCACCGCTATTTATTACGTTCCTGTATGGGCCAATATAAAGTGTATCTGAGAGAATATGCATAATTTTCATTATGGGATTGAAATCAACTTCCTCCCCGGCGGTGACAATAAAATTAGGGTTCTTTTGGCTTGCTCTAATCTCTCGTGACTCGCTTCGTAGATGTATTCCACTGCTTTGATAAACGAGTTGAACTTGTGCCTGACCGTAGGAATCATCAACCGGACGTAGAAACACTAGTTTAAGCCAAACATTTTCATTGATAAACTCGTTTGGTTCGATATCCATTTCGATCGACATTTCTCTACTGTTTGTATTCGAGAAAGCATTAGGTGATTGTTCAAGAAACAAATGTGTAAAGCTGTTTGAATTTCGAGAATCAAACAATACTAACCACACATTCAGATTTTGAGAGAGTTCTCGGAACAGCGGCTTCAACTCGTAGAAAAATTTGAGAAGGGCTGACTTGCCAACGTTGTTCGGCCCAACAAACGCTATTGAACCGTTGCGAAGCGTAAATATGCCAGGATTACTATCGGTGAAACAACGATAGTTCTAAATTGTAAACGTGATGTGCATATTACGGTAAAGAATAGCAAAAAAACGGGGTGATAGTTCACCCCGTTCTAATTTCTCTAGGTGTTCAAGTGGTTGCCTTCTCAGCCAGCATGTTCTTCAGCACAGTCTGCAAAATCCCGCCGTTTTTGTAGTAGTCCACCTCAACGGGGGTGTCAATCCGCGCCTTGGCCTTGAACTCCACCTTGTAACCGTCGGGTTTGGTGGCCACCACGTCCAGCACCTTGCCGGGGGTGATGCCCTCGATGCCCCGGATGTCGTAGGTCTCGAGGCCCGTCAGACCCAGCGAGGCCGCGTTCTGGCCTTCCACGAACACCAGCGGCAGCACGCCCATGCCCACCAGGTTGCTGCGGTGGATGCGCTCGAAGCTCTGGGCGATTACGGCCTTCACGCCCAGCAGGTAGGTGCCCTTGGCGGCCCAGTCGCGGCTACTGCCGTTGCCGTATTCGATGCCGCCAATCACCACCAGCGGGGTGCCGTCGGCCTGGTGCTTCATGCTGGCGTCGTAGACGCTCATCTCCTCGCCGTTGTAGAGCGCCAGCGGGCCTTCTTTGCCGCCCAGCATCAGGTTGCGGATGCGGATGTTGGCGAAGGTGCCGCGCATCATCACATCGTGGCTGCCGCGCCGGGCGCCGTAGGAGTTGAAGTCGGCGGGCTGCACGCCGTTGTCCATCAAGTACTTGGCGGCAGGGCTGTTCTTGGCGATGTTGCCGGCGGGGGAGATGTGGTCGGTGGTGATGGAGTCCCCCAGCAGCAGCAGCACCTTCGCACCGGTGATGTCGGAGATCTCGCGGCTGCCGCCGAGGTTGGTGAAGAAGGGCGGGTTCTGGATGTAGGTGGACTTGTCGTTGAACTGGTAGAGGGTGCCGGTGGGGGCGGGCAGGGCCTTCCAGCGCTCGTCGCCTTCGAAGACGCTGCCGTACTGGCGGCGGAACATCTCGGCGTCGAGGGTCTTGTGGACGGTCTGCTTGATCTCCTCCTGGCTGGGCCAGATGTCCTTAAGCATGATGGCCTTGCCGTTGGGGTCGTAGCCGATGGGCTCGGTCGTAAAGTCGATGTCCATCCGGCCCGCGATGGCGTAGGCCACCACCAGCATGGGCGAGGCCAGGTAATTGGCCTTCACGTCGGGGTTGACCCGGCCCTCGAAGTTGCGGTTGCCCGAGAGCACGGCCGCCACCACCAGGTCGCCCTCCTTCACGCCCTTGGAGATCTCCTCGGGCAGGGGGCCGGAGTTGCCGATGCAGGTGGTGCAGCCGTAGCCGACGGTGTGGAACTTGATGGCCTCGAGGAACGGCGTCAAGCCAGCGGCGTCGAGGTACTCGGTCACCACCTTGGAGCCGGGGGCCAGGCTGCTCTTGACCCAGGGCTGGGTGTCCAGGCCGGCCTCGACTGCCTTCTTGGCCAGCAGGCCGGCGCCCAGCATCACCGAGGGGTTGGAGGTGTTGGTACAGCTGGTGATGGCGGCGATGACCACCGAGCCGTGCTGCAGCTCGAACTCGTCGCGGCCCTTCTTGACCGTCACCTTGGCCTCGAGCTTGTCGGCGCTGAGGCCGAAGCCGCGCTCTTTCACGTCTTTGGTCAGGTGCTCCTGGAAGCTCCGCTTCACGTCGCCCAGGTTCACCCGGTCCTGGGGGCGCTTGGGGCCGGCCAGGGCGGGGATCACGGTGGAGAGGTCGAGCTCGAGGTGTTCCGAGTAGACCGGCGCGGCGTCGTCGGTGCGCCAGAAGCCGGCGGCCTTGGCGTACTTCTCCACCAGGTCCACCTGCTCGTCGGGGCGGCCGGTCAGCTTGAGGTAGGCGATGGTTTCATCGTCGATGGGGAAGAAGCCCATCGTGGCGCCGTACTCGGGGGCCATGTTGGCGATGGTGGCGCGGTCGGCCAGGGGCAGCTTGCCCACGCCGGGGCCGTAGAACTCCACAAACTTGCCCACCGCGCCGTGCTTACGGATCATCTCGGTCACGCGCAGCACCAAATCCGTGGCGGTAGCGCCCTCGGGCAGCTCGCCCGAAAGCTTAAAGCCAATCACCTTGGGGGCCAGCATGTAGTAGGGCTGGCCCAGCATCACCGCCTCGGCCTCGATGCCGCCCACCCCCCAGCCCAGCACGCCCAGGCCGTTGATCATGGTGGTGTGGGAGTCGGTGCCCACCAGAGAATCCGGGAAGGCGTAGAGCTTGCCGTCCTCGCCCTTCTGGGTCATGACGGTGGGGGCCAGGTACTCGAGGTTCACCTGGTGCACAATGCCGGTGCCCGGCGGCACCGCCGGGAAGCCCTTGAGGGCCTGCTGGCCCCACTTCAGCAGCAGGTAGCGCTCCTCGTTGCGCTGGTACTCGAGCTCCACGTTCTGCGCGAAGGCGTAGGAGGTGCCGAAGTAGTCCACCTGCACCGAGTGGTCGATCACCAGGTCTACCGGCACGCCGGGGTTGATCTGCTCGGGGTCGCCGCCCAGTTTGGCGATGGCGTCGCGCATGGCCGCGAGGTCCACCACCGCCGGCACGCCGGTAAAGTCCTGGAGGATCACCCGGCCCAGCATCAGGGGCACATTCACTTCGCCGGGCTCGGGCTGCCAGTTGGCGAGGTTGGTCACGTCGGCCTTGGCCACCTTGTACTCGTCGTGGTTGCGCAGCAGGCTCTCGAGCATCACCCGGATGCTGAAGGGCAGCTTGGACACCGGCCCAACGCCCTGTCTCTCCAGCTCCATGATGTCGTAGTAGAACACCTCGCCCATCCGGGTGGACAGGCTCTTGCGGGCTTTGAAGTCGTCTCTGTAAGCCATGTGGGTCTCCTGTTGCTGGTGTTCAGGCATGAAACCATTGCAAGCGGTTAGCCTTTGGCTAAAAGCTAATTGCCAACTGCCACGGCCGTTTTAAAGCCTAAGCAGTTTACTCCACGCCAAAGGGAGCAAATAGGCTTTGAGAAACGGACCGGGTCCGCTTGAGTTTTTGGGGCTGGTTTCGATGCCTGGGCGGGTGCGCCCTGCCTCAGACGCCCATCAGTGTACATTAAATCTCGAGTTGTGAAGCGATCTCGAGGTGCGAAAAGCAGGGCAACCGCAAAGTCGCCTTAAAGCCTCCCCTACAGCGTAGGGGAGGTTGGAGGGGTCTGTTCCGAGGTCGCCCATTCAGTCAGCGAATACATGGGTCAGCGCGGAACAAACCCCGCCCTACCCACCCCTACAGCGTAGGGGTGGACTTCATGGTTAAGCCTGCTGGCTTTCGGAGTTGCTCCCAAAAACCCGACTTTGCGGTTGCCCTGCGCGAAAAGGGGTCAAGCGCGGCTCAGCTAAGCTCTCCCACCACCTCCTCGAACACCTCGGTATGCCGGTCGACCTGCGCCCTCGTGGTCGCCGGGGACATCAGGGCCATGTTGTGGAAGGGGGTGAGCAAAATCCCCCGGTTGAGCATGTAGAGGTGCACCAGGGGGTCGAGGTCGGGGTCCTGGCCGGCCATGGCCTCGGAGCCGTTCTTGGCGGGGTTGGGGCGGAAGAGGTACTCCACGCGGCAGCCGACCCGGGTCACGTGCCAGGGCAGGCCGTGCCGCTCCATCACCCGCCGGACCTCGGCCTCGAGGTACTCGGCTAGGGGGATCATGCGGGCGTAGGCCTCCTCGGTCAGGACGTGCTCGAGGGTGGCCCGCATGGCCGCCAGCGAGAGGGCGTTGGCGGCCAGGGTGCCCCCGATGCCGCCGGTGTCGGCGTAGGGGGCCTGGATGGCGGCCTGGGCCAGCGGGGCCACCTCGGCACTGAAGCCATAGGCGGCGGCCGGAATCCCGCCCGCCAGCGGCTTGCCCACCGTGAGCAGGTCGGGCTGCAGGCCGTGGGCCCGGGTGTAGCCGCCCACCCCGGCCGAGAGGGTGTGGGTCTCGTCGATGATCAGCAGGGTGCCGTACTTGCGGGTGAGGCTGCGCAGGGCCTGGTGGTAGCCCGGCGCAGGCTGGACGATACCGACGTTGGTCATCACCGGCTCGGCCAGCACCGCGGCCACGTCGCCAGGGGCCAGGGCGGCCTCGAGGGCTTCCAGGTCGTTCCACTCCACCACCTTGGAGGTGAGGGTGGGGTCTACCTGCGGCCCGATGTTACCCACGCGGCTCCTGGGCTGCCCATCTTGCAGGGTGATGTAGGCCTCGTCCACGGTGCCGTGGTAGCAGCCGTTGAAGACCAGGACTTTCGGGCGCCCGGTGACGGCTCGAGCCAGCCTTAAGGCGAAGCGATTCGCGTCGGTGGCCGAGAGCGCAAACTGCCAGTACTTCAGCCCGAAGCGCCGCCCCAGGTCCTCGGCCACCCAGAGGGCTTCCTCGGAGGGGAGCATGGTGGTGACGCCCTTGGAAAACTGGCCCAGGATCGCAGGCCGAACCGCCTCGGGCGCGTGGCCGGTCATGGCCCCGGTGTCGCCTAGGCAGAGGTCGATGTACTCATGGCCATCCGCGTCCTTGAAGGTCGCCCCGCTGGCCTCGCTCACGAACAGCGGGAAGCCCCCCGGCCAGCGGGTCATCCAGTGCATCGGCACGCCGGCTAACAGCGAGTTCTGGGCCTGCTGGTAGAGTTCGTAAGATTTGGGGTGGGTCTCGCGGAACGCCCTGAGTTCGCGCTCCATCAGTTGCTTAACCTTTTCGCGGTCGATGGCTGTGGTCATGCTCGGGATATTCTATGAGGTTGGCCCGCCCGACTCTGCTGCGCGCACGACAAGCGGGGCCGCGGCCCATGCGTCGGCGAACCGTACCCACCCAGCGTGACACCCCAGGCGCAGCTTAAGTTTGACAGCCGTGACCCGTCTTAGCTGGCAACTCCCCCGACCGTTGTCTGATGCACTGAGAGGCTGTAGGGGTCGCGCAGGTCGCCCTCGAGCACCACCAAATCCGCCCACTTGCCCGCCTCCAGGCTCCCCCGGTTGCCCTCGTCGCCCTGGGCGGTCGCGCCGCCCATCGTGTAGGCCCACAGGGCTTGCTCGAGGCCCACCTCATTTCCGGCTACCAGAGGTTCCCTCAGCGCTGCCTGCAGGCCCTTCAGCGGCTCGACCTGCCGTACCACCGGCCCGTCGGAGGAGAAGGCTACGGTCAGGCCGGCCTCGAACATGGCCCGCAGGTTGAAGCAGCGTCCGAACCACTCGTCGGGCACGTAGCGCTCGTAGTTGGCCCGCAGCTCGCGGATGAAGACCGGCTGCGGCACCGCGATGATGCCCGAGGCCCTGGCCCGCGCCAGGTGCTCTGGCCCGGCCAGCCCGAAGTGCTCAATGCGGTGGCGGGGGCCGGGGGAGTCCTGGTATAGCCGCTCGTAGGCGGTCAAAATCTGATCCATGGCCCGGTCCCCGATGGCGTGGGTGCCGATGCGGAAGCCAGCGCGGTGGGCCTCCAAGGCCAGCCCGAAGAGGTCGTCGTCGTCGAAGCGCAGGATGCCGTACTGGGGCGGCTCGAGGGTCTTGTAGGGCTGCGAGATGGCGGCGGTCGCGCCGGAGAGCCCGCCGTCGCCGAAGAACTTCACCGACGTGCAGCGCAGCCAGTCCGAGACGTACTTTTCGGGCAGCGCGAAGGTCTGGGTTCCGCCGTCGGGGCGGCGGATGTAGAGGCAGTTGACCCGGATGGGCAGCTTGCCCCGGGCCTCGAGGGCCCGGTAGGCGGCATAGAGCGGCGGGTCCACGGCGGGGTCGGTGGCGCTGGTGACGCCCAGGCTGCGCAGGTACTCGCAGCCGGCCTTGGCCCAGAACTCGTACTGCGCCTGGGTGGGCTCGCCCATGGCCCGGAAGGCCAGCCCGTAGGCGGTCTCGTAGAGGATGCCCCCGTCGTAGTTGATCTCGCCGCCCGGCACGTGCGTGTCGGGGGTGATGCCCGAGAGCTGAAGGGCCTGGGAGTTGACCGCGTGGATGTGGGCGCAGGTGCGGGTGAGCAGTACCGGGTTGTGCGGGGCCAGCCGGTCCAGGGCGGCCCGGTCGGGCATGGCTTTTTCGGCCAGCATGGCCTCGTTCCAGCCGCGCCCCCACAGCCACTCGCCGGGTTTTAGGGTTTTGGCCCGCTCCGCCACGCGGCTGTAGATCTCCTCGAGGCTCCCCACCCCGCGCAAGTCCAGCATGGTGGTGCGCAGCTGCCCCACCTTCCAGATGTGCACGTGGGCGTCGTTGAAGCCCGGCAACAGGGTGCGGCCCTCGAGGTTTATGCGCCGGGTGTCGGGTGAGGTCAGGGGCTCGAGGTCGGACAGCTTGCCCACCCCGGCGATCCGGCCGTCGCGGACCAGGAGGGCCTCGAGGGGCTGAAGGCTGAACGTTGACTGTTGAAGGTCGGGGGACAGGATTTGACCGTCGGTGATGAGGCTCGAGGGCATAGGGCTATTGTATTGCCGGAAAAACCCACCGGCCTTGCAGTCTTCACTCCCCAATCAACGCCTTCAGCTCCCGGTAGCCGATCACCTTGATGTTCAGCTCCTCGAGCATCCTCCGCAGCTCCACGCTCCGGAAGATCTTCTCGTCGCCCACCCTCGAGCGCCAGTCCGGGCAGATGGCCCGCAGCTCGGGGGTGTCCACGCTGGGGTGGAAGGCGAAGTGGGTTAGGCCAGGCTTGAACTGGCTTAGGACGCTCCGGGCGGTCTCGAGGCGCACCTCGAGGGCGTCCTCGCGGCTGTTGAGATCGCTGGAGAGGGGCATGCCGTCGAAGTGGTCGATGGTGGGGAAGCCCCGCGCCAGCAGGTAGGGCTCGAGGGCGCGGGCCAGGGTGCAGGTTTCCTCGTCCATCCACAGCCCCGACCCCCCCGAACTCGGGAACATCACCGGCACCCCCTCCTCCAGTGCGATGCCCACGTACTCGCCCAGTAGGCTGGAGTGTAGCGAGCTGAGCATGTGGGAGTCCATGTGGGTGGGGTCGACGCCGTGGGCGTCGAAGAGGCGGAACTGTGCGGCCATCTCGGCGCGGGCAGCCTCGGGCCGGGCGCTGGCCCGCACCTCTGGGCTGCGGCGGGGGAAGAAGCCTTGCGGGTCCAGCAGGCCGCTTGCGGGGTCCAGTGTAGAGAGAGGCCGCCAGCGGTAGTGCTGCCACTCGCTGGTCAGGGTGATGTGTACCCCCACATCGGCCTGGGCCTGGCCCGCAATCTCCAGCGCGGCCCCCGCCCACGCACACGGGGCCATTACGGCGTAGCTCGAGGTCAGCCCGAAGTCCAGCAGGTTCTCAAAGGCAGGGAGGGTGGCCTGGCACATCCCGATATCGTCGGCGTGCAGAATAACCACCCGGTCGGTAGGGCTAAAGCCGAGACGCTCGAGGGTGCTCTGGGGCATGGGGAAAGTCTACAGCGCTTTTCAGCCGGAACCCCGACCCTGTACTTGAGGAATGCCTGCAAGCAGCTTTTGCAATATGCCTTACTGATGGCCCAGAAACTCGAGTAAAGCCGCATTCACCAACTCGGGGGCCTCCATGTTCGCCATGTGCCCGACTCCGCGCAGCAGCAAGTGTCGGGCTTGGGGCACTTGCTGCGCGATGAACTCGCCCGCCTGCAATAAGTCGGGGGTGTCGTGCTCGCCCACCATCAGCAGTAGGGGCATCTTCAGCTCGGCCAGGCGCTCTGCGGCGGGCGGCTCGAGTCCGCGCTCGGGGTTTTTGTTCAGGAAGTGCCAGCCGGAGTAGTCGGACACTATTTGCTCGAGGCGGGCCACGACACCGGGCTGACGATGCGCAGGCACAAAAAACGGATGAGCCAGCCAGGACTCCTTGGCGGCGGGGATGCCGCCCTCGCGGGCGCGTTGCCAGACCAAGGCAAAGCGGGCCGAGCCTTCGGGTGACCACTTGAGGCCGTTCAGCCCGCCATCAATCAGGGTCAGGCTGAGGGCGCAGTTGGGATGGGTGAGGGCAAAATCCAGCACCACTGCGCCACCTTTAGACAGCCCAATCAGGTGGGCTTGCTCGACCTCGAGGTGCTCCATCAGCGCCTTCAGGTCGTCCGCGTGCGAGTAGGGTTCGCTGGGCAGACCCGACTGCCCGAAGCCGCGCATGTCGTAGCGGATGGCCCGAAAGTGATGGGTCAGCGGCAGGAACTGGTCGTCCCACATGCGGGTGTCGAGGGTGAAGCCGTGCACCAGCACCACGGGTGTTCCCTCGCCTGCGCTTTCGTAGTACAGCCGTGTACCGTTGACCTCGGCAAAGCCGTGTTGAGTCTTCATCTGGCCTCTCGTTCGGTTGATTGTACTCGAGCTATACTCGGCCCTAAGCGAAATCGGGGCGAGCCATGCGGTGGGCTATCGGGTTGGCCTGGTTGTGTCTGACGGCGCTGGCGCAGGCCCAGCCGCCGCAGGAGGTGGTGTTGCGGGCGGCGGACGGGCTGCCGGTGTATGCCACCTTCTACGCCAGCTCGCCCAGCCGCCCGGTGATCCTGCTGTTTCACCAGACCAGCTCCAACCGGGGCGAGTACGGAACCATCGCGCCCGAGCTGGTGCGCTGGGGCTTCAACGCGCTGGCGATTGACCAGCGCAGCGGCGGCGGGATGTGGAACGGCATGAACCAGACCAAGCTGGCCCTGGGGCGCGAGGCCGGGTTCCTCGAGAGCTGGCCTGACCTCGAGGCCGCCCTGGCCTGGGCCAAGGCCCGCCCCTTCCGCCGCATCCTGGCCTGGGGCAGCAGCTACAGCGCCGCGATGGTGGTGCTGCTGGCGGCCCGGCACCCCGAGGTGGGCGGGGTGATCGCCTTCTCGCCGGGGGAGTACCTCGAGCAGCCCGACCTGGTGCGCTTGGCGGCCCGGCAGGTGCAGACCCCGCTGTTCTTCGCCTCCACGCGCTACGAGGCGGCATCGGTGGGGCTGATACTGCGGGCCGCGCCCAGCCGCGATAAGACGCAGTTCATTCCCAAGGATGTGGGGCAGCACGGCTCGAGGGCCCTCCTGAGTCCCTACCGGCAGGAATACTGGGCGGCGCTGCGGCC
Source organism: Meiothermus sp. (assembly GCA_033762915.1). Classification (GTDB taxonomy): domain Bacteria; phylum Deinococcota; class Deinococci; order Deinococcales; family Thermaceae; genus Meiothermus. The sequence continues at coordinate 24,426 of JANRLD010000059.1, forward strand.
CTTCCTGATTCGGATGCGCTCGCTGCGTTAAGATCGAGGCACCATGCAGATTCGCCCCGAACAGCCCTCCGAGTACGCGGCCGTCGAGCAGATTCACGTTCTGGCCTTTGGGGGTCCTCGGGAGGCCGGGGTGGTGGCCGCAGTGCGCCGTTCGCCCTTCTACGCCCCCGAACTCTCGCTGGTGGCCCTCGAGCAGGGCCAGCCCGTCGGGCACGTGCTGTTCAGCTACGTGGGGCTCGAGGACGAGCGGGGGGTGGTGCGTGAGGTGGCGGTGCTGGCCCCCCTGGCCGTCCGCCCCGGCTTTCAGAGCAAGGGCGCGGGTGGGCAACTGGTGCAAGAGGGTCTGCGGCGCCTCGAGGCCCTGGGCGTTGCGCTGGTGCTGGTGCGGGGCCACGCCCACTACTACCCCCGCTTTGGCTTCGTGCCCTCGGTTGAGCTGGGCATTCGCCCACCGTTCGCAGTCCCCCAGGCCGAGTACATGGCCAAGCCCCTCTTGGCCTACACGCCTGCGCACCGGGGCACCGTGCGCTATCCGGCGGCCTTCGCCGAGGTGGGCTACCCGGTCGAGTACGGCCCTCGTCCTTAGCGGGTTGACCCAAAAGCCTAGGTTGCGCTTGCCCGGTCGCGCCGCAGTATCCCGGTAAGGCACCCCGCTGAGCCCGCCGCCTTGCCCAGCTCGCCGATCTCAACCGTCACACACTCGATCCCCAGCGAAGTGTAAAACGCCTGGGTGTTGGGGCAGCCGGCGGGCATCAGGACCTTGCGCGGCCCCAGGGTGACGGTGTTGAAGCTGTAGCGCTCTTTGGCTTCCTGCTCGTCGGGCAGCCACTCGAGGCGGTAGCCGTGCGCACGCAGGATCTCTACGGCCCGGTGCGAAAGCCGGGTGGCCCAGCCGATCGCGAGGTCGTGGTCCACGATCCGCAGCACCCCCATCAGGTGCATGGTGCCGTAGGGCAGCTCGACTTGCACCGCCTCGACCCCCACGGCCGCCAGCGCGGCCTCGATCTGCTCGAAGGCCTCGTCGTTGGTGCGCAGCCCCCGTGCCACCAGGGCCAGGGTGGGGGAGACCCACATCAGGTCAGCCCCCTCGAAGACGCCGTGGCCAGCGACGCTGGTCAGGATGGGCATGCCCAGGTTGGCGATGGCCCTGGCCGCCCAGCGCTCCTCGCCCGCCCGCACGGTGCTGGCCGGCCGCCCCACGACGGCCCCAGAGGGGGTCATGGCGAAGAGGTCGGCCATGAACATCTGGTTGGGGCTGGGGGTGGCGGGGTGCTCGAGGTCCACCACCTCGACGCCGTGGTCGCGGTAGGCCTGGGCCATGGCCTGGTGCTCCTCGCGGGCTAGCTCGAGGTCGAGGGGGGCCAGCATCTGCACGGCATTAAAGTCTGCGAGGGCCGAGCGCAGCTCGTCGCCGGGCTGGTGCAGCAGCACCTTGCGTAGGGGCATGTACTCGCTGTCGAGGCCGCACTCGGCCCAAAGGCTGCCGATTTCCTGCTCGAGGCTCTGGGTGCGTGGCTGCCAGCCGGGGCCGCCGTAGGCAGCGTTCTGGGTGGGGTTTTTCATCAGGACTGAGTTTACTCGCGGCCGGCCGACTGCAAAAGCTCGAAGGCCCCAGAGGGCTGCGCTGCGTCGGCGTAGGCTGTGCAGACCTGCAAAGCTCACCAGTCTGGTGCGGGCGCTCTCGGCCAGATTGCCAAACCTCTCGAGGGAAGTGCTTAGCAGCCCTCTACGAAGGGTAGAGGGTTTGAAGTATCCGCTCTATGTGGGCCTCGACGTGCGCTTGGTCCAGAATGTTGCCCCCGAGAAAATGGCTGCTCACCGCCGAAAGCCCAAACGCCAAGCCTAAGTTGAGCAGGATAAACAAAAAGCAGCTGTTGGGATCAAACTGCCGAAGGGCTCCGGTCTTCATGAGGTGACTGAAAAACTGCTGGTGCTGGGCGTTGAGCAGTTCGACTTGCTGGTAGATGTAGTTCAAGCGCTCGCTTTGCTTGCCTCCTTCGTGCAGCAAAATGCGCATAAACAGCGGGTTTTGGGCCGAGACTCGAGCGAAGTTTCGCATTATTTCTTTATGCGCCTCAATCAGCGCTCGAGGGTCGCTAAGCTGCTGCGCCGACAGGCCTTGAATGATGCTCTTTTCTCCGTGACCGTAAACCCTCATGGCCTGATCTACGCAAGCCCTAAACACCTCTTCCTTACTGCCAAAGTGATGGCGAATCAAGCCGTGGGTGGTTCCGGCCCGTTGGGCAATGGTGCGGAGGCTGGCCCCCTCAAAACCATGTTCGGCGAACTCGCTAAGTGCGGCCCCCACGATGGCTTCTTTGGTGCGTGCGGCCGTTTGGTCGCTCTGACGGCCGGGTCGGTTGGGGGTATGGGTTGATTGCATAGACACCGTTCGTGCTTAGCCTAAACCATTTGACAATATGCTATCCACTCGCATAGCATATCTTTATTGTCCGAACGGATAATAAAAGGAGTTTAGATGCTACAGCCCACGACCGCAGTCCATAACCAGACCCCCAGGATCGTCGGGGGAATCAAGTGGGTGATGTTGATTTCTGGACTCCTCACCTCGAGCATGGTCTACGCCGCAATAGACCCTCAACGGGCCTTGGGTTCGATGTTTGGCACAACCCTCGAGGGGCCGCTGGCCGAAGTGCTGGTGCGCAACTGGGGGGTTTTAGTTACCCTAGTTGGCCTTCTCCTGATCTATGCTGCCTTCAACCCCCAAATCCGCACCATCGTTGTGGTTCAGGCAGCGGTGAGTAAGGCCGTCTTTGTCGCTCTAATGCTTGCCTACTTTTCCCAGTACTTCACCCCACAGGCACTGTTTACAATCGCCCTTGACTCGGTAACGGTGCTGGTGTTTGGGTGGTATTTGCTGAGGGTTGCTTTGGACCCCACAGCCAAGCCTTAACCGCCCAGGCTTTAGGACTCCAGACGGGTGCCGCTGCCGCAGGCCTCTATGGTTTGTTGGACCGCAGGTCGGATGTGGGCGGGCGTGTAGCCCAGGTACTCGGCAGTTGAGGGCGGCAGGTAGGTTTGGGCGCACTGCACCTGCATATAGTGGCGCAGGTTGAGCCCACTCTTGCGCCCGGTCAGGTCGAACACGGACTGCACCAGTGCCCCAACCGGGTAAAGCGAGGCATAAGGCAGCGACACCACGCGGCGGTTTTTCCCCAAAGCCGAGGCCATCATCTCGAGCATCTCCCGCCAGGTGTGGTTGTGTCCCCCCAGCGGCAGGCAGTCGCCGTGGCGGGCGCGGAGCAAGGCCCCCATCGCCGCTCGGGCCACGTCCTCCACCGAGATCATGGCGGTACCGCCCTCGGGGTAGAGCAGCAGAGGGCTGGCCCGCACGTACTCCACCAGCGGCTTCCAGATCGGCACCATGCCGGGGGCCCGGCCGAACACATAAGGGATCTCCAGCACCGCCACCTGGGTCTGGCCGCTCGCCGCCGCCCGGCTCTCCTCGAGCTGGGCCTGGCGGCTGCGCACGTAGGGATGCCGCTCGGCCATCCGCCACCCTGGGTTCTGGCGGTTGAAGTAGGTGAAGTACGAGCCCAAAATCAGCACCTTTTGAACCTGGGCTTGGCTGGCGGCTTGCACCAGTTTCACGCACGGCACCACATTCTCCCGGTGGAAGAAGGCGTATGCGTCGCCGCGCAGCTCCACCCGCTCGTCCTTGCCGCCGGCGAACACCACATGCTCGAAGCCTTGGAGTTTGCCCCGCAGGGCCTCGAGATCCTCGCGCTCGAGGTCGATGGGGAGTACCGGAAACTCGGCGTCGGCGGTCGCACCCCGTGCCCCGATGACTACCTCGAACTCGCCCGCCCGCAGTAGCCGGCACAGGTGCCAGCCGATAAAGCCCCGCCCGCCGATGATCAGCACCCGTTGCATCGATCTGATTCTACGGGTTGGGTGGAGCTCGAGGGCTTGGTTGAAGCTCAGGCAAAGTCGATTTCCCCCTTCCCCCCCTTGGCTGCTGTCACCAGCAAGCGGGCGAGCCTTAGCCCGCAGACCGATTGGCCCAAAGGGGGGCTCCTTTACCTCGCAATAACTCGATTTGCACAGCCCCCAAAAGCCCCCCTTTGGGCGATCAGAGGGCGGTAGCAGACTCCGCAATTCAGCGTGTGGCGAAAACATCAAGGGGGGTAGGGGGGATTGGGTTTGAGCTCGAGGCAGTTGCCAGGTGGAGCCATCGCAGACGGCGTTGTAGGAAGGGTGTTTTGTGGGTCCAGTTTTTTTCCGACGCTCACCAGACTTCGCCGGGTCGCCACTCTGCCGACAGTCGAACACGGGTATTTAGTGCAGCGGGCGTTCCAGGCAGGCGTCGGATCATCACCACCTCGTCGGGCGTCGGCACTAAACCCGCGTCCCTGCGAATGAGCAGGGGGCCCTGCCAAAGCTCCCAGCCGAGACGCCGGTAGAAGGCGGGGTCGGAGGGCGACAGGGCGGCCAAATCGAAATCACTCACCAGCCCTGGAATTTCCGAAAGGATTGCGGAGGCGTAACCTTTGCCCTGGGCCTCGGGCAAGGTGGCAACCGCCTCGACATATGCGGTTCGCAAGAGGCCCAAGCCGTCAGGCTGAAGATGCCTCTCCACCCAAGCCGCATGACTGACCATCCGACCCCCAAGCCGGGCGAACACATGCACGGGCTTGGTCAGCAACTCGAGGTGCGCGGAAAAGTCCTCGTTGTAGGCGCTCGAGCAGAGGTTTAGAATCTCCGCTCTGACCCCGGTGGAAAGCGCCTCGCCGGTGACGACCTCAAAGCTAAGCTCCGGCATTCCTACAGTCTCCCGCTCCCCACCTTCTCCGGGTTGCGCCAGACGATAAACACCCCGTAGTTCCCGCAACTGGGGTCGTCGAGATAATCGGGGATAATCCCCCAGACGTGGTAGCCGCGCTTGAGCTGGATGGAGAGGACGGGGTCGAACATCTCGCCCTTCACCACCCTCGAGACGTACTGCTCGACCGACATGCCGCGCTGGTGGACCGCGAAACCCTTGGGCATCGCGCCGGCCACGTGGCCGCGCAGGCCCAGAGCGCGCACCAGATTCTGGCGTGCAGTGTAGAGCAGCGTGGACAGCCCCGCGCCGCGGTACTCGGGGTGCACGCCGATGTCGGCGCCGTAGAGCCAGTGGCCCTCGGGCTGGTGGGTGGTGAGCCAGTTGCCTCCCACGGCCTCGATGTACTTGTGCTGGTAGTGGTTGAAGTCGATCTCGGTGCGGAAGTCGGTGGAGCAGGCCACCACCTTGTTGCTCGAGCGCTCCACCACCGCGTGCTGGCCCTCGGGAAAGGCCCGCAGGTGCGCGGCGTACTGCTCGGCGCTGATGAGCTCGTCGGCGGCCAGCGAGGGGAAGGAGGCCCGCTGGATGGCCTCGAGCTGGTCTACCATCCAGTTCTGGCTGTCCACCACCACGAAGCGGTTGTCGGGGCTGGCAAGGATTTCGTTCACGGCAGATATAGTATAGTTCCGCTCAAAGAGGGAACACGAACGCTAAACAGGGCATAGGGAAATCCAACGTCGCCAGCCACTACCCCGCAGCAACCCCTAGCCGACTCCGCAGCTCTTTTTTGTTTGCCGTTCCCCGTTCCCCACCCTGGAGGAGACCTTGAAAGGCAACATCACCATCACCGAGGGAGCCCTGGCCGCCATTCTGGGACTGGCCGCCCACGAGGTGCCCGGTGTGCTGGGCATGAGTCCGGCGGGCATCCGCGAGTCCATCAGCCGCATCCTGGGCCGGAGCGAGGCCAGCGAGGGCGTGCAGGTCAAGCCCGACCCTGCCGCCCCCGGCAAGTATCAGGCCGACCTCTACGTGGTGGTGTCCTTCGGGTCGCGCATCCCCACTGTGGTCGATTCCATCGGCGAGCGCGTCCACTGGGCCGCCAAGAGCCTGGCCGGAGCCGAGCTCAGCGGTGTGCGGGTACACGTGGTGGGGGTCAGCCGTGGATAGCCTCAACGCCGACACGCTTGCCAAGGCCTTTCGCTACGCCACCGACTGGTTCGCGGTCTACGTCGAGGAGACCAACGCCCTCAACGTCTACCCAGTGCCCGACGGCGATACCGGCACCAACATGCACCTCACGCTGCAGTCGGTGCGGCGGGAGCTGGACCTGGCCGATACCTCCAAGATGGCCGACGTGGCCCGGGCCATCGCCTACGGGTCGCTGCTGGGGGCGCGGGGCAACTCCGGAGTGATCACCTCGCAGATCCTCAAGGGCTTTTCCGAGGTGGTCAAGGATGCCCCCGCGCTCACGCCCGAGCTGCTGGTGCGGGCCCTCGAGGAGGGCTCCAAGACCGGATACAAGGCGGTGATGAAGCCGGTCGAGGGGACCATCCTGACCGTCTCGAGGGGGGCCGCCGAGGGCGCCAGGCGGGGCCTGGGGGCGGGAACGCTCGAGGGCGTCCTGGCGGGTGCGCTGGAGGGTGGGCGCGAGGCTTCCGACCGCACGCCCGAGCTGCTGCCGGTCTTGAAGCAGGCCGGGGTGGTGGACGCGGGTGGGATGGGGCTGCTGCGGCTTTTGGAGGGGTTGGAAGGCTACCTGCTGAACCGGCCCCTGCCCGAGCCACCCAAGATCGAGAAGTACGCCCAGACCGAGTTCGCCGAGGAAGAGTTCGGCTACTGCACCGAGTTCTTGATGGAGGACGTGGCTGAGCCCATCGAGAAGATTCGGGAGGCGGTGAGTTCCCTGGGCGACTCGCTGCTGGTGGTGGGGGCCGAGGGCTACGTCAAGGGCCACATCCACACCAACGACCCCGACGGCCTGCTGGCGCTGGTGGCCCGCTACGGCCGGATGGTGCGCACCAAGGTCGAGGACATGTCCCAGCAGCACACTGAGATCTTGGGCATGGCGGGCGCAGCCGACGAGGCCCCGCCGCCCACCGGCCTGGTGGTGGTGGCCAACGGCTGGGGCCTGGTGAAGGCCTTCCGGGGCTTCGGGGCGCGGATCGTGGCGGGTGGGCAGACCGCCAACCCCAGCGTGCAGGACATCCTCGACGCCATCAAGAGCCTGCCCAACCCCGAGGTGATCGTGCTGCCCAACAACGGCAACGTGATCATGTCGGCCCAGCAGGCCGCCGAGCTGGCCCAGGCCCAGGCGGGCAAGCGGGTCCAGGTCATCCCCACCCGCACCATGGGGCAGGGGCTGGCCGCCACCATCCTCTACCAGCCCGAAAGCCCGGCTACCGAGCTGCTGGGGGAGATGGAGGAGGCGGGCAGGCGGGCGGTGACCCTCGAGGTTACCCGCGCCAGCCGCAGCGTGGAAATGGGCGGCATCCAGGTGACCGAGGGCCAGCCGATCGGGCTGCGCGACGACAAGCTGGCTCTGGCCGCCGAGTCCCCCGAGGACGCCCTGGTGGGCATGGTCCGGCTGGCCACCGAGGGCGCCGACCACGAGATCCTCACCATCTTTCATAGCGCCACCGTGAGCCCCGAGACCCTCGAGGCCCTGCAGCAGCGCCTGGGCCAGTCCTTCCCCGACCTCAGCCTCGAGGTGCACCCCGGCGGCCCGGACTTGTACGACTACCTGGCAGTGTTGGAGTAGACCCCCTGCCCACAGCCCGGACTCAGCGCGGGGCCCCGGTGCCGGGGTTCCCGCCGTGTTGTGCGTCGTTCGGGGCGCACTGGAGCCAATCGGCCGGCAATCCGTCCTGGACTGCGTTGTAGTCGCAGCCGCCGGCTTTTGCGGCGCCCGGCCCCGGCTTCTGCCCTCACCGCATTACCACACTCGAGGGTCGAATCGTCCCACCCAGACGCTACCGGCTGATTGGAGCCGGTGAAAAAGCTGATGGGGTTGAGTATTCCCGGCAACAATTTGTCCCCCATGCACTTCCTCGAAGTTTTGTGAGATCGGCCCGCTGCGGCCTTGAGTTTTTTGTCCCCGCGCGAGCTCGAGAATCCGCCCTCGGAAGCACAAGAATTGCGCTCTCGAGGTGGGCGTCTCGAGTAAATGGCCAAAAGCCGCAAGGCGTTACGAGTAGACGTTACGTATAGTTATGTGGCTTATGCATTTTCATCCCAACTACAGATCGTACTAGTGCCCTCTGGAACGGGATTTCTTCTGGTATACCCGGTGATAATTGCGTCAGGGACAAAACAAACGTGCATGAGAAACAGGACGTAGTGATTTATCTTTCTCTCATCTTCTCGAGGCTCGGAAAAACTCCATCCCCAAGGGGATGAATTTAGAGGGTCTGCTGTTATTTCACATTTCCCTCACATTTTTGTGAGAATCGTTACCCCCATTTCTAAGGGAATCTGAGAGCGCTGCCCCCACACTATCTCCTAGGTTATGAGACGGTTCACCCGCCTCCCCATCCCCACCTTAGCCGGTCTGCTGTTCCTTGTGGCCCTCCTGGGCTCGGGGTTCGCTCAGGCGCCAAGGGTCTTGTACCTCAAGGCCACCGCATACACCTCCTCGGTGCGGGAGACCGACTCCACTCCCTTCATCACCGCTACTGGGGCGCGCACCCGCATCGGCATCATCGCGGTAAGCCCGGACATGCTCCGCACCCTGCCCTACGGCTCGAGGGTCACACTCGAAGACCTCGGCACCCCCGGTGGACTGGGTCGGGGCCGCTTCAACTACCTCTTCCGCGACCGCGTCTTCATCGTCGAAGACACCATGCACCCCCGCATGCGCGGGCGCATAGATGTGTGGCTCCCCGACCGCGCCACCGCCATCCGCTTCGGGGTACGCAACTTGAAGATCACCGTAGTACGCTACGGACGGAGATAGGGCGGCCCTCGCCTCGAGGCCGAGTCAGAGCGGTTCCCACCTTTACCTGCCGCCGCGAGTGAAGTTAGGGTGGAAACCGGGATCAGGCCCTCTGGTTTTGCCTCAAAAGCTGCGTCGTGCCCCGAGGAAGGTCGGGTCGGCCTTTCCCGCTCCAAGGCGGCCGGCGGGGAAGGCGGGGCGCCGGGGAGGGTCACGCACCCTGTTCCCCGCTCCCCGTTCCCTGTACCCTAGTACCCGTGCGCTTCATCTGGTTCCTCGCCCTGCGCCAACTGCGCTACCGCCGCACCCAGAGCCTCATCACCCTGCTGGGAGTGGCGGTGGGGATCATGGTGCTCACCACCGCGCTCTCGCTGACCAACGGCTTCATCAAGGGTCTGGTGGACGCCACCCTGCGGGCGGTGCCGCACCTGTTCTTGCAGTACCTCGACGACCGCAACCCCAACCCCCCAGCCCTTCCACAAAACCCCGAGATCGCTGGGCAGGCGGGCGTCTTCATCACCAAGGCCCTGATGACCCGTCGGGCCTCGCAGGGCCGCACTGCGGGGGCCGACTTTTCCACAGTGATCGGGCTGGGGCCGGGCGGGCAAGGCGTCTATCCGGAGCTGGAATTGTCCAAGCTGAGGGAGGGCAAGGTGGTGCTGGGCTCGGCCCTGGCCCGCAACCTCGGGGCCTACACCGGCGACAAGCTGTTCCTGGTCTCGGTCAACCAGAAGCGCCTGGAGCTCGAGGTGGTCGGCACCTTCCAGACCGGCAACTTTCTTCTCGACGCCGGCTACGCCTTCACCACCATTGCCGACACCCGCGCTCTGATGGAGATGCCCGACGGCTTTACCGGCTACCAGTTGCGCTTGCGCGACCCCCAAAAAGCCCCCGAAGTCGGGGCGGCGCTCCAGGGCCAGCAGTTCTTCGCCTCGCCCTGGCAGGCCACCAACCGCACCCTGATCGAGCAGCTCGAGCTGCAGCGCCGGGTGATCGGCATCGTGGTCTTCCTGATCGTGGTGGTGGCGGCCGTCGGGATGGCCAACGTGCTGGTGCTGGCAGTGATCGAAAAGACCCAAGACATCGCCCTACTGCGGGTGATGGGGGCCAGGGGGGCGCAGGTGGCGGGGGTGTTCGCGCTCGAGGGGCTGATCCTGGGTGTCGCGGGCATCGTCCTGGGCTGCTTGCTGGGCTGGGGCCTGTCGAGCTACTTTTTCCACAACCCCGTGCGGATTCCAGGCGACCTCTACTTCCTCACCAGCCTGCCCGTGGACATTCGCCCCTCCGACTTCGTGTGGACCTCGCTGATGAGCCTGGGAGTGGTGATGCTGGCCTCGCTGCTGCCGCTCTTCCGGGCCTTGCGGATCAAGCCTGGCGAGGTGCTGCGCTAGGGCTAGGGCTATCTTGCCGCGACCCGCGTCACCTCGGCTTCGACGAGTTCCTCGCCCCGCCGCACCTTGAGGCGCGAGGTCACGCCCGCCGCCTGCACGATGGGGACTTCCTCGTAGAGCATCGACCCCACCTCCAGGCCGTCGAACTCGGTGACCAGGTCGCCGGTCTGTAGCCCCGCGACCGCGGCCGGCGAGCCGGGATAGACGTGCGAGACCCGCAGCCCCAGGCCCTCGAGGGTGGCGGCCTCGAGGCCCAGGCCCATCATCCCGCGGTCGCGGAAGCGGGGGAACTGCTTCCAGATCAGGCGTATCTGGCCACGATGGTTGATCTCATCCTCCAGCACGTGGAACCATAAGAAGAAGCGGTTGCCGGTGGTTCCCCACATGGGCACGGGCTCCTCGAGCCAGGCGTCGTCGCGCCGGGCGAACTCGGCGTAGGTGGCGGCCGGTACGGCCTTGAGGTTCTCTAAGTAGTAGCGCAGCCCGTGCCCGCGAATCTTCTCGCGCCCCAGGTCGCCCAACTCCGCGCCCGCCTGCCAGCGCTCCCCAATGGCTTCGTCCCAGCCCGCGCCGTAGGTCTCGCCTTGGTGGCCGACCTCCACCGCGCAGATATGCTCCAGCAGCATCCCGATACTGTTGCCCCCGGGGTCGGGCAGGAAGTCGAGCTCCTCGACGGTGAGGCCCTGGGCCATCTGCAGGGTGGTGCTGCGGGCGTAGTTCATCATCGAGACCAACCGGCTGAGGTTGGGACTGAAGCCGGGGTGGTCGGGCGTGACCATGTAGGGGGTGAGGGCGGGCATGGGTTCAGCATAGCCCAAGGCGGGCCTCGAGCCACCGGGCTTTTGGGGCGGCGCGGGTCCACTAACGGGCTGGACGGCCTGAGCCCTCGGCGTTGGGAGCTTGGGCTTTGCGCTTTTACATGTACGTCGTCCGCTTGCCCTCGTCGGCCATGGTCTGCCGGGCCGAGTTGATCTGCAGGGCCTTGACCTTCACATACTGCGCGCTGGTGGCGTTGGCCAGGGCCACGTCGAGGTCGAGCTTGTCCTCGGAGTAGAGCTGGGCCAGGTGGTCGTCGAAGGTCTGCATCCCGTCGAGGCTCGAGTCCTTCAAGGCCTCGTAGATTTCGTTGGTGCGGTTGGGGTCTTTGATTAGGTCGCGGATGCGCAGGTTGCCCTTCATGATCTCCATCGCGCAGACCCGCCCGCCGCCTTTGCGGGGCAGCAGGCGCTGCGAGACGATCCCCACCAGCGAATCGGCGAACAGCACCCGTGCCACGTCGCGCTCGTGCGGGGGGAACAGGTCCAGCACCCGGTTGACCGTGCGCACCGAGTCCAGGGTGTGCAGCGTGGAAAAGACCAGGTGGCCGGTCTGGGCCGCCTCGAGGGCCGCTGCGGCAGTGGCGTGGTCGCGGATCTCCCCGATCATGATCACATCGGGGTCCTGGCGCATGGCCGCTACCAGGCCGTCTTTAAAGCTGTGGGTGTCCTGCCTCAGCTCGCGCTGCACCACGATGGAACGCTTGCCCTTGTGCAGGTACTCGATGGGGTCTTCCAGCGTCACGATCATCTTGGCGTGGTGCTGGTTCATCTCATCGATGATGCGGGCCAGCGTGGTGGACTTGCCCGAGCCGGTGGGTCCGGTCACCAGCACCAGGCCCTTCTCCTGGTCGCGGAAGTAGTTGATGGTCTCGGGCGGGAGCGAGACCACCTTGAGCTTGCCCTCGTCGGAGTTGACCACCCGCATCACGCAACTCACCGAGTTGCGCTGCTTGAAAAGGTTGACCCGGAAACGGCCCAGCCCGGCCACCGAGTAGGCCAGGTCCACCTGTTTCTTCTCGGCAAAGATGGCCTTCTGCTGCTCGTCGCACATCACGTCGATCAGCGAGGCGGTGTACTGGGGGGTCAGGGGGGCTTCGGTAATGGCCGTAAGCTGACCATGCAGGCGGGCCATCAAGGGACGGCCAACGTGAATGTGAATGTCGGAAACTCCACGGGTGACCAGGTTAGCGAGAAGGTCGTTGAAGGTCATGCCCTGATTGTAGGAAGCGGATTAAGACCCTCACGGTCGAACGGTACAACCGACTATTACATTAACAAGTGCGTTTGCGCTTGACATCTGCGAATTGGCAGTTTGCGCGTCCTCGCCGGGGCTACAGGCCGGAAATGCCCTCGTTACTCGTCGGCCCCATTGCGTTACAAATCCCCGGTTTTCTCCAGCTTAGATAAACTGGGGCGGTATGCTGGCCCAGGTTCGCACCTACAGCCTATTCGGCCTCGAGGCCCAGCCCATCACCGTCGAGGTCGACGTCTCGTCCGGCATGCCCTACTACGCGATGGTGGGGCTGCCCGACAAGGCCGTGGAGGAGTCGCGTGAGCGGGTACGGGCCGCGCTCAAGAACTCCGGCTACGGCTACCCCCAGGGCCGGGTGGTGGTTAACCTGGCCCCCGCCGAGCTGCGCAAGGAGGGCACCCACTACGACCTCCCGATTGCGCTGGGCATTTTGCTGGCGCAGGGGGTGATCCCCGAGGGTGCGCTTAAGAAGTTCGCGGTGGCGGGCGAGCTGGGCCTGGACGGAGAGCTTCGCCCGGTGCCGGGGGCGGTTAACCTGGCGCTGGGAGCCCTCAAGGACGAGTTCAAGTTGCTGATGCCGCTGGCCTCGGCCCAGGAGGCCAGCCTGTTGGAGGGGGTGGAGGTCTACGGCGCCGCCAAGCTGCTCGAGCTGGTCAGCTTCCTGCAGGGCGGCAGCCCCCTTAGGCCGGTTCAGCCTACCGAGGAGGAGGCCGGCCTCGAGGTCAGCCTCGACCTGCTGGATGTGAAGGGGCAGGCCAAGGCCAAGCGGGCCCTGGAGATCGCCGCTGCCGGGGGGCACCACCTGCTAATGAGCGGCAGCCCCGGCTCGGGCAAGACCATGCTGGCCAAGCGCCTGGTGGGTCTGATGCCCCCGCTGCTGCGCGAGGAGGCCCTCGAGGTCACCCGCGTCCACTCGGCGGCGGGCCGCATCATGCGTGGGCTGATCACCCAGCCGCAGTTCCGCAGCCCCCACCACACCGTTTCGGACGCCGGACTGATCGGGGGCGGGACGATCCCTAAGCCGGGCGAGATCAGCCTGGCCCACCGTGGAATCCTTTTCCTGGACGAGTTCCCGGAGTTCTCGAGGGAGGCCCTCGAGGTGCTGCGGCAGCCGCTGGAGGACGGGGTGGTGACGATTTCCCGCGCCCGGGCCTCCTTCACCTACCCGGCCCGCTTCTTGTTAATTGGGGCGATGAATCCTTGCCCTTGCGGATACTACGGCGACCTGCAGAAGCCCTGCACCTGCTCGCCGGTGCAGCGCACCCGCTACCTGGGACGGATCAGCGGGCCGATGCTGGATCGCTTCGACCTGATCGTCGAGGTGCCCAGGCTCACCCCGGACGAGCTTGGGAGGTCGGCAGAGGGGGACTCGAGCGCCACCATCAAGGCCCGCGTGCTGGCCGCCCGCGGCCTGCAAACCCGGCGCCAGGGCCGCCTCAACAGCGAGCTGGTGGGGCGCGCCCTGCGCCAGCACGCCAAGCTCAGCAAGCCGGTCGAGGGGCTGCTCCAGGCCGCCACCGAGCGGCTCAACCTGACCGCCCGCTCCTACGACCGGGTGCTTCGGGTGGCCCGCACCGTCGCCGACCTGACCGGCGCACCCGACATCGCCGAGGCCCACCTGGCCGAGGCCCTGACTTATCGGCGGAACCTGACGGGCTGAGAGCGGCTCCCACGCATACTCCCTACGGCGCTAAAGCGGGCGGTTTTTGCTGTAGAGCGGTTGCCACGAATACTCGGTATGGCGGTTGTTGCCAGACCGAGTGCACTACTCTTCAGCGTGGGCGGAGTATAGGTGGGAACGCGATAGGGAGTACATTACCTGCCGCCTCGAGGGAGGTAAGGGTTGGGAAACGCAATGAGGGCTCGAGGCATCGGTGGCTTCGGGATCAACGACCCCTCACCCCGGGTCGGCACGGGTGTGCTCTTCCTGCGGTAGAGGGAGTTGTTGTGCTAAGCGTCTCCATAGTTGCAATGCAACATGTCGCCCGTCGGTTCTCGCAAGGAATTGCGCCAGGCACGCATTTGCCGCTTCCGCCGATTCCGTACATCTACCCTGGTGCACCTTAAACCCATCCTCCCGCCCGCTCTGCTCTGGGGAAGGGGCAGTGAAACCCGGAGCCACCGGCGTTCGCGCAGTGCCTCGACCTCTGACCGATTCGGCCCCGCCCTGCTACCCTATCCCCATGAACTTCGACTTCTCCCAGCTCCGCCCCACCGACCGCTACAAGCTGCTCACCGGGCTGGTGGTGCCGCGCCCGATTGCTTGGGTCACCACCCTCAACCCGGACGGCAGCGTGAACGCCGCGCCCTTCAGCTTTTTCAACGCCATGGGCTCCGACCCAGCGCTGCTGATCCTGAGCGTGGGCTTCCACCCCGAGCGCCCCAAGGACACCGCCGCCAACGTCCGGCGCAGCGGTCACTTCGTGGTCAACCTGGTCAGCGCCGAGCTGGCCGAGCAGATGAGCCTGACCGCCGCTGAGTTCCCCCCCGAGGTCAGCGAGGCCGAGGCCGTCGGCCTCGAGCTCGAGCCCTCCCTCCACCTGCCCACCCCCCGCATTAAGCACACTCCCGCCGCCCTGGAGTGCAAACTCCACAGCTTCCAGGAGATCGGGCGCAACCACCTGATTCTGGGCGAAATCCTGGGAATATACGTGCGCGACGCCCTGGTCGCCGACCCCCAGAAGTTCCACGTCAAGACCGCCGAACTGAACCTCGTCGGCCGCATGGGCGGTCGCGGCGGCTACGTCCGCACCACCGACCTCTTCGAGATCCCCCGGCTAACCTACGCGCAGTGGATGGAGCGGGAGGGCAGGGGAGAGCGGGAGGAATGAAGGCGCTTCCAGCCCTGCCCCGCGCCACCTGCTTTTTACCCTCTTCATACATTTCCCCCTAAAAATGGCTCATGAGCTTCCTGCTGCCGCTGGGGTTGTTGGGGCTTTTGACGCTTCCGCTGCTGGCCTGGCTGTACTGGCGGGCGGTGCAGCGCGGGCGCAGCGAGGGATTCGCGCTGCTGCCCGGCCTCGAGCTGGCCTCGAGGGCCGCCGAAGGGCGGGCCGGGCGGCGGCACCTCACGGCCGGGCTGTACCTGCTGGCGGCGGGGCTGGGGATCGTGGCCCTGGCCCGCCCACACGCCACCGTGCTGGCCCCCGACCAGCGGGCCGGCATCGTGCTGGCGCTGGACGTGAGCGGCTCGATGCGTGCGGCGGACATCCCGCCCAACCGCCTCGAGGCCGCCAAGAAGTCCGCCGAGGACTTTGTGTCGCGCCTGCCCGACGGGGTTAAGGTGGGGGTGGTGAGCTTTGCGGGCACGGCCCAGCTCGAGGCCCCCCTGACCGCACAACACCTCGAGGTTATCGAGAAGATCCGGCTGCTCGACCGGCGCTACAACACCGCCATCGGGGAGGGTCTGATGGAGAGCCTGCGGGCCTTCCCCGCTCGAGACGGCAAGCTCGAAGGCCCTGCCACCGTCATCCTGCTCTCCGACGGCCAGAACCGCATGGGGGTCTCGCCGGAAGAGGCCGCCCGGGAGGCCGCCCGGCTGGGGGTGCGGGTTCATACCATCGGCG
Organism: Meiothermus sp.; assembly: GCA_033762915.1. GTDB lineage: Bacteria > Deinococcota > Deinococci > Deinococcales > Thermaceae > Meiothermus. Next base: position 40,170 of record JANRLD010000059.1, read on the forward strand.
TGGGGACGGTGGGCAGCCAGGACCCTGGCGTGCCTTTCGCGGGCTTCGACGAGGGCGAACTGCGCGGTATCGCCGACGCCACCGACGGGCGCTACTACGCGGTCAATTCGGCGGGGCAGCTCGAGTCGGTCTACCGCGAGCTGGGCAGCGAGATCGGCTGGGTGCCCCAGCGCACCGAGGTCAGCGGCCTGTTCACCCTGGCGGCGGGCCTGGTGCTGGGGCTGTGCCTGCTGCTGGCCACGCTCCGCAGGCGGGTCTTGTAGCCTGGGGGCCGATTGGCGCGGGGGCGACTGCCCACGAGGTGGCTTTGAGGACCGGAGCTGCTGCCGCGCAGGGCAACCGCAAAGTCGCCATAAAGCCTCCCCTACAGCGTAGGGGAGGTTGGAGGGGTCTGTTCCGAGGTCGCCCATTCAGTCAGCGAATACATGGGTCAGCGCGGAACAAACCCCGCCCTACCCACCCCTACAGCGTAGGGGTGGACTTCATGGTTATGCCTGCTGCCTTTCGGAGTTGCTCCCAAAAACCCGACTTTGCGGTTGCCCCGCTGCCGCGCCGCGCGGTTTTGACCTCCCGCCCCAAACCTGATACACTTGCGAGTTGCTGACTGGGGCCTATACCCCTTACGGCCCGATGTGACTGCTTGGCGGTCACGCTCGAGGGCCGCAATCCATGAACCCACCCGCCGCTGGCCGAGGTGCAAAACAGGTTCCGCTGGAGACCAGGAGTCAGAGATGAACCGTGGAGCTTTGCTTAAGGTAGTCGAGAAGAAGTACACCCGCGCCGACCTCCCCCAGTTCAAGGCGGGCGATAGCGTGAAGGTCAACTACAAGGTGGTCGAGGGGAACCGCTCCCGCGTCCAGGCCTACGAGGGCGTGGTGCTGAAGATTAAGCGCAACGGCTTCAATAGCGCCTTCACCGTGCGCAAGATTTCCTTTAACGAGGGCGTCGAGCGTATCTTCCCCTTCAACTCGCCGCTGATCGACAGCGTCGAGGTGGTCAGCCGGGGCAAGGTGCGCCGGGCCAAGTTGTACTACCTGCGCGAGCTGCGCGGCAGGGCCGCCCGCATCAAGGGCGACCGCAAGCGGCTTAACGAGGACGTGGAGGCCCGGGCCGCCGACGCCAAGGCTGCCGCTGCCGCTAAGGCCGCCGCTGCCGCTGCTGCCGAGCAGGCCGCCCGCGAGGCCGCCGAAGCCGAGGCTCGAGCCAAGGCCACCCAGGGCGACAACCTCGAGCGCATCGAGGGCATCGGCCCCAAGATCGGCGCCGCACTGGCTGCCGCCGGCATCACCACCTTCGCCCAGCTGGTTGCCGCCTCCGAGGACAGCCTCAAGGAGGCCCTGACCAAGGCCGACATCATCATCCCCGCCAGCGTGGGCACCTGGGGCAAGCAGGCCCAGTTCCTGGTGGACGGCGACGAGGCAGGCTTCAAGAAGTACACCGACGAGCTGACCGCCGGCCGGGAGTGAGGGTTGAAGTCTGAGGTTTAAGGTCGAAAGCTAAAGGCGACCCCCCACGGTTTGTGGGGGGTTTTGCTTGCTCCGGATCGGCCGTGTGCCTCTGATAGGGTGTTTATTAAGTCCCCTCTCCCTCTGGGAGAGGGCTAAGGTGAGGGAGTGAGCCGTAGGCGAATGCCCTTGAATCGTCGTATTTACTGAGAGAACTGGGCTAAACAGGGTTCATGAAGTGGTTCATAAACACGCTCTGAGATTTCTATCCCCTAATCACTTCCCTGCAACCCCGCGATCAGCTTGTCCATGTCTGCCTTGGTGGTGTAGTGGGCTATCGAGGCCCGCACCAGGCCATCGGGGTAGAGACCCAGCGCGGTGATGGGCATGGTGGCGTACATGTGGCCCGCCGTCACCCCCACCCCCACCTTGCCCAGCCGCTCGGCGACCTTGAGGGGGTCCTGGCCCTTGAGGTTGAAGGCGAAGGTGCCTACCCGGCCCTTGGGGGTGGGCATGCCGTAGAGGGTCAGGCCCTCGATCTGGGGCAAGCGCTCGAGGCCGTACTCCACCAGCGGGCTCTCGAGGGCCTCGATCTGCCGGTAGGCCTCGACAAAGCCCGCCCGCCCTTCCAGGCCCCCGCCGAGATGGTCGCGCAGGTAGTCCAGGGTGCCCAGCCAGCCTGCCAGGCACTCGTGGTTGTTGGTGCCCGGCTCGAACTTGTAGGGCCCGCTGTCGGGCATGAACCACAGCTTGTCGGTGGGGAGCTGGGGGATGATCTCCTCGCGGATGAAGGCGAACGCCAGGTGCGGCCCGAAGACCTTATAGGCCGAGAAGAAAGCGATGTCCACGCCCGTCGCCGTCACGTCGGGCAGGTGGTGGGGGGCGTAGTGCACCATGTCGGTCAGGCACCAGGCCCCCACCCGGTGGGCGATCTCGGCGGCGGCGGCCACGTCGGGGGCAGTGCCCAGCGAGTTGGCGGCGGAGCAGACCGCGACCAGTCGGGTTTTGGGGGTTACCAGCGCCTCGAGGTCGGCCGGCTCCAGGCGTCCCCCCTGGTCCCACCTGGCCTTCCAGACCTTGACCGTCACCCCGACCTGCTGGAGCTGCCGCCAGGGCGAGGCGTCGGCCTCGTGCTCGAGTTCGGAGATGATCACCTCGTCGCCCGCGCCCCACATCCTCGAAAAGGCCCGGCTCATAATCCAGGCCAGGGCGGTCGAGCTGGGGCCGATGATGACTTCGGAGGGCTTGCAGTTCAGGTACTCCGCAGTGCGGACGCGGGACTCCTTCTTGATGTGGGTGGCAAGTTGCGAGCCGGGATAAGGGGCCTCGACGTTACAGCTGGCCGTGGACAAAAAGTTCACGATTCCCTGGATGCACTGCTGGGGCACCTGGGCTCCGGCGGCGTTGTCGAGGACGCTGAAGCCCGAGGCCAAGGCGGGAAACTGGCTGGAAAAGGACATGATTGATTATAAGTAGGCCGAACCAGATGTAAAGATTTGGCGGAATTTCCGAATGGGGTTTGGGATTCGAGTTGCACCAGGGTTGGTTTGCTGCCCCAGGCGGCGTCAAGTGGGAGCAGGGCGCCCGTCTGCCAGCAAAAACCCCCACCAGCCGTGGGGGTTGCGTTTGGGGTTTCCCAGGCTTCGCGCCCTCTATCTCGAGCCCGCACGCGCTTTGCTCTGGATATACACCGTCGCATGCGCTACTCGAGCGCCCTCCCGGGCCAGCACCAGGGCGCCGTCGGGTAGGTTCCAGACCATCAGGTCTTGCAGGCGGCGGGGCACCGAGCCGGTGTTGGAGACGTAGATGCTGTCGTCGGAGTAGCGCAAGGTGAGGATCAGGTTGCCCGCCCGGATGCTGGCGGGCTGGTCGCCTACAGTGGTGGAGCCGATGTCGCCGGCCAGGGTGTCGCGGGAGGGAGGGTGAAAGCCCAGCCACTCTGAGAGTTCGCGCTGTAGCGCCGGGGCGTAGTCCTCGAGGCCCATCACCTTGGCGACCTCGTGCAGGTACTGAACCCACTGCGGGGCCCGCTGGATGCGGCCCTTAACCACTTCCAGGCCCTTGCGGGCGAAGTCCTGGAGGCTGTCTATGGGGGCCTCGGCGTACTTGGCGGCGGAGTCGGGGCTGTAGAGGTTGTAGGCCACCTCGCCCTTGAAACGGGCCGAGAGGGCCCGCATCAGGCGCAGGTAGGCGAAGTCCTGCTCGGGCCACAGCAGGTGGGCCAGGGCGCGCCCCTCGGCCTGGAGGTTGGAGAGGGTGGCGGCCTCGCGGGGCTCCACCCGCAGGTGAATGTACTCGCCGTAGCGGAAGACCCACAGCTCGGCGTCGGGGAGCAGCAAGAAGAAGGGGCTGCCGTCCTCGAGGGTGCGCTCCTGCTCGGCCACGCTAAGGCCGTAGACCTGCCCGGTCTGGGAGATGCCGATTTCCTGGCCGTAGAAGCGGAAGCGCTGGGGGCGCAGCCGCAGGGTCAGTCCCTTTTGGCCATCGGGCACCTGCGTCACCGCGTACTTGGGGCTGAGGCCGCCCAAAATCTTGGGCTGGATCTGGGGCCACTGGGCCTGACCCTTGGGGGCCGGGAGGTGCTTGGAGAGCAGATCGGCCACGCGCTCGATGGCGCCCCCGAAGCGGTTGCGGTCGTCCTCGAGCACCAGCGCCATACGCCGGTCCTCGGCGGCGGTGGCCGAGAGGCGGTCCTCGAGCTGCTTGATCTCGGTGGGGGCCAGACGCTGCCGCTTGGCCTCGTCGACGGCCCGGCGCAGCATGTCCACGCTGGGGCCTTTGGAGCTGGTCTTGAGCGCCCCCTCGGAGTCCAGGACGCGCCGCGCGAATCGCTTGAGGTAGGGGACGGTCTCCTCGGGGGGCAGCCTGAGCTTGGCAGAGAGGGCCTCGGCCTGGCGGAAGAACTCCAGCAGCAGGGTGGTGCCCACCTGGCCGTCGTCGAGCTGCATGCGGGGGTCGGTGAGGGCGGGGATGGCGTGAGACAGGCTGAACTTGGAGAGATTGAAGTCCTGGGCGAACTGGGGCGTGGCGGAGTAGGACTCGAGGTTTTGCAGCACTGCGTAGATCAGCCGCATCTCGTCGCGCTTGCCCTGGCTGAACTGCTTGGAGCTGCGGGACAGGTCGCGCTCGAGGTGTGCCCAGTAGACCATCTCGGTGAGCTTGTCCAGGGCCAGCCGCTCCGGGCTGGAGTCGGCAGAGTCCTCATCGAGGAAGATGGCCTCGAACTCGAGGGGAGCCTCCTCCGAGGTGGTCTTTTGGCCGGGGCGCTGGGCCTTGAAGCGGGCGTCGATCTCGCGGAACTTCTTGGCCAGGGGGCCGGGCAGGTTGGACTGCATTAAGGTCTGGCGGAGCCGGGTGATAGAGGCGTGACCCCCCTTGGGCTCGACACCATTGCTAAGGTCGGCGACCTTGTATTCATACAGCTCTAGTAATTCAACCATCCCGGCTATCATCTAGGCGCTATTATAGAACCTGTATGCGTTTGGCGCGGTTAGATATAGCCACAGAATCCAACATTGGTCGTCGTCGGCGTAACAACGAGGACTTCCACCGGGTGGCGATCTACCCCACGCCCTCGGGGAACCTGGTTTTACTGGCAGTTGCGGACGGCATGGGTGGTAATGAGGCGGGCGAATTGGCAAGCAAGCTGGCCATCGAGGGCATCAGCGAGGCGGCCCGCTCCTACGCCGAACACCTCTCCAGCGGCAGGGCCGGGGTGGGGCTGGCCTCCCTGATGGACAAGGCTTTCAAGTTCGCCCAGAAGCGCATCGAGCAGGAGGGCCAGAAGTTCCCCGAGCGCAAGGGCATGGGCACCACCCTGACCGCCGTGCTGCTGACCGAGTGGAACCGGCAGGGGGTGGTGGGCCACATCGGCGACACCCGCGCCTACCGCTACTCCTCGGGCAGGTGGACCCAGCTCACCCAGGACCACTCCTGGGTGGCGATGCAGGTTCGGCAGGGGGTTATGACCGCCGACCAGGCCGAGTCCCACCCCTGGAAGAACATGCTGACCCAGGCGCTGGGCCTTACCGACACCCGCTTCGACGTAATCCCGGTCTCCTTCGCACCCGGCGAGGTGCTGATCATCGCCACCGACGGGCTCTACGGGCTGGTGCCCCCCGGCGAGTGGAACGTGCAGGGCGACCTCCAGTCGGCCCTCGACGACGGCCTGGCCAAGGCCCTGGTGCGCGGCGGAACCGACAACATCACCGCAATCGCCGCGAGGTTCAAATGAGACGTCCCCCGCCCAACGCAATTGCCGAGAGGTTCCAATGAGTTACCTGATCGCCCTCCTGCTCGTCGTGATTGCTACCGCGCTGGCCTTGCGGGTGGACCGGGTCTGGGTGCTGCTGGCCCTCCTGGGGACCATCCTGGGCCTGATGGGCTACCTCTCGAGCCAGCCCCTGGCCATGATTGCGGCAGCCCTGGTGGGCCTGACCTCGATGTGGGTGCCCCGCAGCATCAGCATCTCGCGGCCCGTGGTCAAGGCCCCCACCCCCCGGCGGCGCGAAACCAAGCCGGGCAACGCCAAGATCAGCCTGGGCGCCAGCATGTCCGGCCTCGAGGCCACCTACGACATCCTGGAGAAGGTGGGTATCGGCGGGATGGCCACGGTCTACAAGGCCAAGAACAAGAAGGAAGCCCGCATCGTGGCGCTCAAAATCCCGCAGGAGAAGTACGTCGGCGACCCCCGCTTCGTGCGCCGCTTCCACCGCGAGGCCGAGCTGCTGGCCCACCTCGACCACCCCGGCATCGTCAAGGTGTTCGACCACGGCAACTACGGCGACACCCACTTCATCGCCATGGAGTTCCTCGACGGCGACGGCCTCGACCGGCTGATCGAGAACAAGAAGCTGGGCATGCGCTCGATTGTGGAGTCCATGTCGCGCGTGGCCGAGGCTTTGCAGCACATTCACGCCCAGGGCATCATCCACCGCGACATCAAGCCCGGCAACATCATGGTGCTCAAGAACGCCATCCGCGAGGACGGCGCAGTGGACCCGCGCGGGGTGCGCCTGATGGACTTCGGCATCGCCGCGGGCAAGGTGCTCACCCGCCTGACCATCACCGGCGCGCGCATCGGCACGCCGGTCTACATGAGCCCCGAGCAGGCCAAGGGCCAGCGCATCGACCACCGCTCGGACATCTACAGCTTGGGGGTGGTGTTCTACGAGGCGGTCTGCGGCCAGCCGCCCTTCCAGGGGGCCTACGAGGCGGTGATCCACCAGCAGATCACCCAGATGCCCACCCCGCCCAAGCAGGTTAATCCCGACATCCCCCAGGTGCTCTCCGACATCATCTTCAGAATGCTCGAGAAGGACCCCGACAAGCGCCCCAGCCTGGACACGGTGCTCGAGGTCCTGCGCAGCAAGTGGCAGGAGGATCCCGGCCTCAACGCCCCCCTCTACCTGGCCCTGGCGGTCGAGACCAAGAAGGGCACCCTGCGCCTGATGGACCTGAACGGGGTGCTGGCCCGGATGTGGAGCGGGGTGGGCAGCGGGCGCGGCATGTTCCCCTCGCCCCCCCTGGCCCTGGCGGTCGACCACCACGGCGGCTTCTGGATCAGCCTCTTCGAGTACGGCGGGGGCGCGGTGCGCCTGGTGCACCGCTTCGATGTGGAGGGCGAAATCACCCACTCCATCGCCCCCTACGGAATGAAGCTGGGCGAGCTGCTCTACCCCGTGGCGCTGTGCGCCTCGCCGTCCGGGCTGCTGGTGCTCGACGGCGAGACCTGCTCGGTGACCCACTTCGACGCGGCCGGAACCCCTATATCGCGCTTCGGGGCGCAGGGGCCGGGCCGGGGCACCTTCGAGTCGCCCAAGGCCATCTGCTGCAACCGCCAGTACATCTTCGTCCTCGACTACGGCAACCGCCAGATTCAGCGGCTGAACTTCGAGGGGCAATACGTCTCGCGCTACGCCTTCCGGCGCTCCAAGGAGTCCCAGGAGCTGCGCACCCTGGCTGGGCTGGCCGTTAGCGACGACAACCACCTGCTGGTCTACGATGCCGACAGCCAGAAGATCCGCAAGCTGACCCTGGAAGGCGAGGTGGTGCTCTCGCTGCCGCTGCCGGTGGGCGAAGGCGAGGACCCCTCTGCCCTGGTCGAGATGCTGATTCTGGGCGACACCCTGTATGCCGTGAGGCGCGGCGGCAGCCGGGTGCACCGCGTGGGGCTGAACGGCCAGCCCCAGAGCCCCCTCGAGGTCTACGCCCCCCTGCGCGGCCTCTCGGTCTGGCGCAACCCCGGCGGCCCGGCCAAGAAGGCCAAGAACGAGCTGTCGGCCCAGGCCTTTGATTGAAGCGATACGCAGTGAGCAATGACAATTGGGTGATGAGTTTTAGCCTTTGAGAAGCCTTCGAGCACGGCTCGAGGGCTTTTTCGTCTCGAGCCTCCTGTTCACGCCCGCGCAACGCCGCAGTTCACGGGGTTGGGGTTTTGTGAAGACAGTGTGTGAACTACAATGAACCCGTTCTCAGTCCAGGTGCTGTTCACTCTCTCGCCCTACTTCCCTTCCGTCTTCTCTGGCACTCGAGGCAGGACCAGTATTCGGACAGCACGGCTCGATGACCGCGGGGTGGGCCTCGAGCATTGGTTTCCAGGAGGATTCGAATGCGTAGGCCATACAACCTCTTACTCGGTTCGGTGTTGCTCCTGCTGGCGGCGTGCGCCCAGCCCGCCCCGGCCGGCTCCCCCGGCCCCTCTGGCCCGGCCGACGCCGTCCAGACGACCCCGGCCGCCCTGTACGTAGGCGCCTGGGGCTGCGGCAGCGGCTCCAACTACGGCCAGTGCACCGTGCCCGCCCTGCCTGCGGGGGTGAGCTACACGGCGGTGTCGGCGGGCGATTACCACAGCCTGGCGCTGCGCTCCGACGGCAGCGTGGCGGCCTGGGGCTGTGGCAGTGCCTTCGACTTAGGCCAGTGCAACGTGCCCGACCTGCCCGCCGGGGTGAGCTACACGGCAGTGGAGTCGGGCACTTACCACAGCCTAGCGCTGCGCTCCGACGGCAGCGTGGCGGCCTGGGGCTGTGGCAGTGTCTTCGACTTAGGCCAGTGCAACGTGCCCGACCTGCCCGCCGGGGTGAGCTACACGGCGGTCTCAGCAGGCACTTACCACAGCCTGGCCCTTCGCTCCGACGGCAGCGTGGTGGCTTGGGGCTGCCGCTTCCAGTTCGGCCAGTGCAGCGTGCCCGACCTGCCCGCGGGGGTGAGCTACACGGCGGTCTCAGCAGGCACTTACCACAGCCTGGCCCTGCGCTCCAACGGCCAGGTGGCGGCCTGGGGCTGCGGCAGCGGCCTCGACTACGGCCAGTGCAGCGTGCCTGCCCTGCCCGCCGGAGTGAGCTACACGGCGGTCTCAGCAGGCACTTACCACAGCCTGGCCCTGCGCTCCGACGGCAGCGTGGCGGCTTGGGGCTGCGGCAGCGGCAACGACGTCGGCCAGTGCACCGTGCCCGCCCTGCCCGCCGGGGTGAGCTACACGGCGGTGTCGGGGGGCTGGTTCCACAGCCTGGCCCTGGCCCCGGACACCGGCCCGCCGGTTACCAGTATCGTTCCGAGCCCCGCCACCCCCAACGGCTCGGGCGGCTGGTACACCACCACCGTCATCCTCCAGGTCTCGGC
>JANRLD010000060.1:0-67856 GCA_033762915.1 Meiothermus sp.
CCGGGCGTGGGTGATCTTCTTAGCCTTGCTTACCCCATTCCCCACCAATCGCTCCAACTCCACGCGCTGCTCGTCACTCAACCGTATGTGGTACTTCCGCACTGGCTTCATGCACCATTTTAAGATAGACGTGGCAGTAGGGTGGGCTCTTGCCGCGACTCTAGGTGCCGGGGTCAGTGTGGGAACGTTGAGTGCCGCCCAAGGCCCCAGGCCAAACCCTGACCTGGGTTGCGGGCGGTTGGAGCCTCAACCATGCACAAACGCAGCCCCCTGGACTTCCTCCGGCCCCGCGTGGCCTTCCCCTGTCCGAAGTGCTATGGTGATACGTATAGCTCTAAGGGTGAATCTATGAAACGTTCCGATGGGTTATGGGGTTTGCTGGCAGGCGTGGCAATTGGGGCTTTGGGGCTGCTGCTGCGAAACTACGGGGTGGGGTGGCCGCTCGAGGGTCTGTATGCCCAGATGACCTACTGGCTGGGCGTGCCCGCGGTGTTCAACCTGATCCACAACCTCTTCGGCTACGGCGACCTGGGGAAGAACCTGGCCTTTGTTGCCGCAGCGGGCGGGTGGCTGCTGCTGCACCCGTTCCTGCTGGCTGCGCTGCGCCGTGGGTTTTGGGCGGGGCTGGGGCTGTCGGCGGCGGTGTACTGGCTGTTGGGCGGCTGGGTACTGCTAAACCCGGCGGCGGGGGTCTGGGCGGCGCTGGTCTACGGTGGCCTGATCGCGGTGTTTGCCTGGCTGGCGGGCCGGGGTAAACGGGAAGCGGAGAAGGCGCATGCGCCCTCTGCCGACCCGGGCCGGCGGGAGAGCATCAAGACCCTGGGCCTGATGGCCGTGGCGCTCTCGACGGGGGCGGCCCTGTGGTCGCAGGCCAAGGCCCAGGCCAGCGTGGTGTGGGGCCGGATCGCCGACCTGTCCAAGGAGCAGTTTGGGCAGAAGGACTTGTACGTGGTCTCCAAGAACATTGCGATTCTCGATCCCCGGCTCAAGGGCAAGCCGTGGAGGCTCGAGCTCGGCGGCCTGGTGGACAAGCCCCAGGGCTTCGACCTGGGGGCCATCCAGGCCCTGCCCGCGGTCGAACTCCTCAACACCATGACCTGCATCTCCAACCCGGTGGGCGGCGACCTGATTGGGTCGGTGCGCTGGAAGGGGGTTGCGCTGCGCGAGGTTTTGGACCGGGTCGGGGTCAAGCCGGCAGCGAAGTTTATCGTCTGGGAGGCTGCCGACCGCTTTGTGGAGTCGATCCCGCTGGCCGAGGTTCCCCCCGAGGCGATGCTGGCCTATGCGGTGCAGAACCCCGAGACCGGGCAGTTCGAGGAACTCGAGGAGCGCCACGGCTACCCGCTGCGCATCCTGCTGCCCGGCCGCTACGGCATGAAGCAGCCCAAGTGGCTAACCAAGATCACCCTCTCGGCCAACGAGGTGACGGGCTACTGGGCCAACCGGGGTTGGAGCCGCACCGCGGTGATCCGCACCATGAGCCGGATTGACACCCCCAAGAACCGGGCCAGGGTGGCGGCCAACCTCGACACCTTCATCGCGGGCGTCGCCTTTGCGGGCGGGCGGGCCCTGGAGCGCGTCGAGGTCTCGACAGACGGCGGCAAGACCTGGCAAAAGGCCCAGCTCAACCCGCCCAAGGGCAATTTCGCCTGGGCGCAGTGGGCGCTGCCCTGGAAGCCTGCGGCGGGCAGCTACGAGATCCAGGTGCGGGCCGTCGAGGTGGGCGAGCGGGTGCAGAGCGCCGCTACCGCCGAGCCCCTTCCGGACGGCTCGAGCGGCTATCACAAGGTGAGCGTAAGGGTCGGTTAAGGGCCGCCGAGGCAAAAGGCGCTGTCCTCGAGCAGGGCCCGCAGCTACCCTGCATGATTCAGGGGGTCGCCATTGATATTGTCCGTCATTAGAATGTCAATATGGCACTAAACCTAGACCTTCTGAAACAGCTCTCTGAAGTAGCAGGCATCCCTGGCTGGGAAGACCGGGTGCGGGTCTTGGTAGAGGCCCAGCTGGAGGGTCTGGTAGACGAGGTGCGCACCGACGCCCTGGGCAACCTGATCGCCCGGAAAAAAGGCCCCGGCAAGCGGCTGATGGTCGCGGCCCACATGGACGAGATCGGGTTTTACGTCAAACATGTCGACGACAAAGGCTTCCTTCGCCTGCAGAACGTGGGTGGCTTCGACCCCCGCAATCTTTTCGCCCGCCCCGTGACCGTGCATGCTGCCGGGGGCGACCTGCCCGGCCTGCTCAACCCCAGCACCAAGCCGGTCCACATCTCGACCCCCGAGGAGCGCAACAAGATCCCCCTGGTGAGCGATTTCTTCGTGGACCTGGGCCTGAAAGCCGACCAGGTTAAGAAGAAAGTGCGGGTCGGCGACCCGGTGACCCTGCGGCAGACGGCGGGTCGGGTCGGCGACCTGTTTACCGGCAAGGCCATGGACGACCGTGCGGCGGTTTTTGCGCTGCTCGAGACCCTCCGGCGCCTTAAGGGCAAGAAGATTCCCTACGACCTCTACGCCGTCTTCACCACCCAGGAGGAGGTGGGGCTGCGCGGAGCCCTCACCAGTGCCTACGGTGTGGAGCCGGAGATCGGGATTGCGCTGGACGTGACCCTGGCAGTGGACATCCCCGAGATTCTCGCGCACAACTGGGTGAGCGCCCTGGGCCAGGGCGTGGGCATCAAGGTCATGGACAGCTCGCACATCTCCGACCGGGGCCTTGTGCAGGAGTTTGTGTCGCTGGCCGAGAAGAAGAAGATTCCCTTCCAGATGGAGGTGCTCCCCCTCGGCGGCACCGACGCAGGCTCGATGCAAAAGAGCCGGGCCGGTGTCCCGGTCATTACCCTCTCCCTCCCCACCCGCTACATCCACACCGTCACCGAAGCGGTTCACCTGGATGACCTCGAGGCCAACATCGCCCTGCTGACGGCGTATTGCAGCAAATAGGTTGAAGGGCGAGGGTCAGAAGCAAGCTCACTTACATCCCTCGAGCCGCCGCAATCGCGGGTGCGACTCGTCCAAGTTTGTGCCGTAGCTCGCAACAGACAAACCGCGCTTGTCCTGCACCCGCCTATCTCCCATTGGGGCCAATAGCGGCGAAGGCTCGGCCTCGAGCGTCCTTTCGCGTTTCCCACGGACTATGACTTGTCCTACGTCCATATTCTTGTCTCAACTCCCTATGGTTTCCTGTTTCCCCTTCCCCGTTCCCTTACAATAAATCCAATGCTGCGGACGCTGGGTGGGCTAGAGCTGCACGGTTCGTCGCTGAAGCGGGGGAAGAACCTCCTGCTGCTGGCGTATTTGGCGCTCGAGGGGGTTAAGCCGAGGCGCTTTCTGGCCGAGCTGTTCTGGCCCGACGCCGCCGACCCCATGAACAGCCTGAAGGTGGTGCTGCACCGCCTGCGGCAGGCCGAGGTGGTCTGGGCCGACGAGGAGAAGGCCTGGGTCAGGCTCGAGAGCGACGCATCCCAGATGCGCGAGCTGCTCAGGGCGGGCAAGGCGCTTGAGGCTTCGAGGCTCTACCGGGGGGCCTTCCTCGACGGGGTGGGCGGCGACGCGGGTGAAGAACTCGAGGACTGGATCTTCACCACCCGCGAGACGCTGGCTAGAGAGATGCGCTGGGGTTTGGTCGAGCTGGCCGAGCGCTACGCCGCAGGGGGCGACTTCGCCAGAGGCGCCGAGGCGGCCGAGCAGGCCTACGGCCTCGCTGGCGCCCCCCCGCCCGAGCCGGAGGAGTTGCTGCGCCTGTATCCGCTGCTGGTGGCGGGCAGCAACCCCCTGGCCGAGACTGTCCGCCGTGAGGCCGCCGAACTCGGGGTGACACTCACCGCCTCGTCCGAGGTGGCGCGGGGCCGCCTGCGCCAGAGCTTCGTCGGCCGGGCCCGCGAGATCGAGACCCTGCTGGCCTTGCCCCTGGGCGAGTGGGCTTGGCTGCGCGGCGCGGCGGGCATGGGCAAGACCAGCCTCTTCAAACACCTCGTGCGGCAAGCCGAGCGCCAGGGCGCGGCCTACATCCCCGCCCGTCAGGGACTGCCCTACGCCACCCTGGAGCCCCTCCTGGGTGCCGCCATCAGCGGGACGCCCGAGGAACTGCTGCGCCGCCTGAGTGCCCTCGAGGGCTTCTGGCTGGTGGACGGCTGGGAGAACACCGACCTCGAGAGCCGCGAACTCCTAACCCGCCTACGCGGGCTACGTTCCAAAGCGCGGGTGGTGGTGGCCTCGCGCTCGAATCCCCCTTTTGCGGTGGATCACCAGCTTCAGTTGCGCCCGCTCTCCGAGGCCGAACTCGAGCCATACCCCGATCTCTGGGAGTCCACCGGTGGAGTGCCCTCGCTGGTGGGGGCGTACATGCGCCAGGAGACCCTCGAGCAAGCCCTCGCCAACCGCCTCAACGCGCTGCCCGAAACCCCCAGGGGGGTCTTCGCGGCCCTGGCGCTATTGGAAAACCCTGACTTCTCGCTGGCCCGGCGGGCCTTGGGCAAAACCTCGGTGGAAGTGGCTCAAGCCGTCGAAGAACTGATCCAGGGCGGCCTGATCGAACCCAGCGGCAAGCTGATCGCCCGCCCGCTGGCGCTGAAATGGCTGGGGGCTTACCCCAGCCTCGAGACCCCCCTGACCATGAGCTTGGCTCAGTTGTTGCCACCCCTCGAAGCCTTCCCGCTCTACCAGCACATCCGGGCCATGAGCGACGTGGACGAGCTGGCCGGAATGCGGGCGGCCTACCTGGCCTGGGCCGGTGAGTTGCTGGGGCGCGGCTTTCCCCAAAAGGCGGTGGAGGTGCTGCGCGAAATCACCCCCGACCCGCAGTTGAACGCGGTGCTGGCTCGAGCCTTGGAGCGCTCCGGGCAATACAAGGGGGCGCTGGACACCCTATCCGATGTGCCCGAGTCGCCCGAGACGTTTGCGCTGAAAGGGGCGCTACTGTGGCGGCTGGGCAAGCCGGAGGAGGCGCGAGGGGCAGCGGAGAAGGCGCTCGAGGGGGACATGAGGCCGAGGGCCGAGGCGCTGAATACATTGGGGCAGTTGGCCTTATCAACGGGCGAGTTTGAGGTAGCGGTTGATAACTTTCAAAGGGCGGCCGGATTGTGGCGAACCCTTGGTGAGCAAGGGCGTTTTGTTGGAGCTTTGAACAATGTGGCCCATGCTCGAAGTCAGATGGGTCAATCTGTCGAAGAAGCCTTTAAAGACGTCCTTGATGTGGCTAGGGACAACGAGTTGCTTAAAGCGCTGGTTCTCCTCAACATTGGCCAGAGTTATGAACGAACAAGTGACTTTGCGACGGCAAAGAAAAACTATTTAGAAGCTGCTGAAACATCATTGAGAGCAGGTGGTTTGAGCGCAGCCTCGAGAGCGTGGAACAATCTTGGCGTTATTGCTCACAAGCAAGACAAAGTCGAAGAGGCCGAGGAGTCTTATCGGCAAGCACTCGCCCTAGCTCGACAAGCTGGTGAAGTTTTGAGTGTTGCGACCATTCTTGGCAACTTGTCTGAGTTGCTTGAAGATGAACACTCCTTGGAAGAGGCCATTCTGTTACTGGAAAAAAGTAGGAATTTTGATATGGCTAAGCGATTTGCAGGTAGCCTCGAGGCCCTCAGGTCAAGAAAAGGTAATGGGAGCCCCGTTTAGTTATAACGCTTTCGTAACTGTAGTACATGTACAGTAAAACATGTTTTTTTCTACAGAGGTCAAAGTGCGCTGGCTAGGAGTACTCATCTTGGTGTTTTTAGCGGGCTGTATGCCGCCTGCTCAGGAAACCGCAGGAATAGTGGTAAGCCCCATAGAAGTGACTCGAGGGGAAACCGTTACCGTTACTCTAAGGGGTTTTTCTACCGATGGGATAAGGGTCCTTTTTGCCAATTCAACCGTTCAGCCTGTTATTGTCGATAAGCAAAAATTCACCCTGTTAATCCCTCAAGCTTCCCCAGTAGGTATTCAAGAAATCCGTGTTGAATCGGGCGACAAAAAACCTGCCGCAAATGTGCGAATATTGGGAAACATTGTCAGCAACGAGCTTGTTATTACCTTAAGACCCAATGTCAACCGTGCCGAGGCCATACGTGAAATCGAGTCTTTAGGCTTCAGGTTCGTGCAGCCGCTCCAGCCGTTAGGGGGCAAAGAGGCTGACAATCCGTGTTCCGGAGAGCTGGGAACGATCAATGTCGGTAACAAGCCAGTGGGGCAAGCTTTGGCTGAGCTAGAAAAACTAGGCATTGTTTTCCAAGCCGACCCTCATAGCTTAGGCGGTGTAGATGCCGTCAACTACATCGGCGGGGTGGGCTTACCTGGTGCCATCTCCGATAGAAGACGCACTGGCAAAGGCGTAACCATCGCCATCCTCGACACGGGCGTGGGCCATCCCGACCTTGCCAACTTCATGGGCGCTCAGTTCCTCAACAACACCCGAATCCTCCCCGGCTTCAACTTCGTCGCCAATAACAACGATATCCGAGACGACTTCGACGTCCCCGACCCCACCGAAACCAGCACCCCTGCTGGAGGCCGAGAGCGCTACCACGGAACCATCGCGGCGGTGTTGGCGGCAGGGGAGTCTACCTCCCCCCGGCAGTTGGGTGGTGTCGCGCCGGGGGCCAACATTCTGCCTGTAAAAGTTTGTGATAGCGCCGGGCGTTGCTTGGCCAGCAATGTGGTCAAGGGGGTCTGTTACGCGCTAAATCAGGTAGCCGACCGCAGCAAGCTGGTGCTCAATCTGAGCTTCGGGGGGGACACCCCGGTGGATGTGCTCGAGGCCATCCTGGCCTATGCCATCAGGCAAAATGTTCAGGTTGCAGCGGCGGGTGGCAACCAGGGCAACAATGCGCCTAAGCACTACCCCGCCGCTTTCTCGATTCCTGGCCTGGTGGCGGTGGCCGCGCTCGGCCTGGACGGAAGCACCTGGTTCCCCGCGCCCTTTAGCAGCCGGGGGCCGAACCAGACCTACCTCGACATCGCCGCGCCGGGGGCTGATATCGGCTTTGCCTTCCCGATCTTCAACTACAACGGGACTTCCTTCGCCACTCCGCTGGTAGCGGGCGCGATGGCGCTGTGGCGCGAGGCCAACCCGACCCTCACGCCGCTACAAATCGAAGAGGGGTTGAAGAAGTCGGCCACCGTGCTGCCGGGGCGCGCGGCGACTGAGGTCGGGGCAGGACTGCTTAACCTCAGCAGCCAGCCCTGATCGGGGTATATGCCGGGTTGCACCAGCGCTCGAGTCTTGAGCGGGAGGGGAAGGGTCACTATGTTCGGACACACGGCCGTGCATCCCTACGGTTTGCGGTTGCTTGATTCTTGACCCTCGACTTCTCACCCCTTGTCAAAACAGCATTCAAATGCTACTATTCTTTTTGCGTCCCCAGGACGCTGGAAAAGTCTGCCTAACAAAGAAGCGGTTTGGGTTCTAAACACCCAACTGGCTCGAGTGGGCCTTGCTCCCTCGTGTACCTCGGCGTGCGGCAAGCTTTCCACAGCGCGATTGGCTCAGCGGTAGAGCATGCCCCGATAGGGCAGAGCGCGGGTTCGACTCCCGCATCGTGCGCCCAAGGATTGGCTCAGAGGAAGAGCGCATGCCTGAAGAGCATGAAGTCGCAGGTTCGATTCCTGCATCCTTACCCTCCGACTTTTAATCGGAAACGGTAAACACCCTACCACGGTGTCCACGGTAAGCCGCAAGGCAAGAAGGTTCGAATCCTTCAGCGCGTCGAAAGACGCACACGCCCTACCCGAACTGCTCCCGGTCGGAGTTCAACGATTTGCCCTCGGGCAAACCGAAGAACAACACCAGCAGCGAAAGCGCCAGGGGCGGCAGGACAGCGGGTCTCGAGTGTGACCCCGCCTCAGCACAAATCCACGCCTGGCTTGCCACGCGCGGTGCGGAGTTGGGGCGCGGCACATCTGCCACAGAGGAGCGTTCTCTTCGCAATTCCAGACCTGTACCAAGCCGCCCCCCGCGCTACTCCCTGCGGGAGCCGTTCGGGGAAGGGTAAAGATTCACCCCTGACGAGGGCAACCTCGAGCAAATCGCACACGCCCGGCAGCAGATGGGGAGACGGGCCAGGAGTTGGAGCTTTAGCAGAGAGTCGGGAAGTCGGTTGGCTGGTGCTGGGCTTTGCGGCCTATGTGCTGGCCTATCTCTGGGCCTTGGCCCTGAACGCCGGGCGACTTTTCACCCGCCAAGCGCCACTTAAGAGGAGGCAAACCATGATCCACGTTTTTTTCGTCAAGCAGCACGAGCGCGGCCTTCTGTACAAGAACGGCGACTTTCGGGCCTTCCTCGGAGCCGGCGTACACCGCCTGCTCGGCGGACGCTGGGAGGTCGTGAAGTACAACCTGGCCGACCCCCAGGCCGATATCCCCAACCTCGAGTTCTTGCTCAAGGCCCGGCCAGAGGAGATGACCCGCCACCTCACCGTGGTGCGCACTGGCCCCAGCCAGGCCGCACTGGTGCGGCTGGGTCAGGCCTGGATGAGCCTCGGCCCCAACCAGCTCCGCGCATTTTGGAAGGGCTTTGTGGAGGTCGAGGTCAGGCTGTTCGACCTTGAGCACGACCTCGAGCTGCCCGCCGATCTGGCCAAGGCCCTGGGCGACAAGCCTCCGCAGGGCATACAGCTGGCGCAGGTCTTCGAGCACCAGATGGGCCTGCTCTACGTCGACGGCAACTTCGTGCGCGTGATGGAGCCGGGGCGCTACGCCTTCTGGCAGTTCGGGCGCAAGGTGATGGTGGGCGCGGTAGATCGCGCCAAGCCCGCCCTCGACTTACCCAACGAGGACGCGCTCCGTGAGCGCCATCCCGAGTTTGTGGCCGCCTACTGCGTGAGCGTGGAGCTGGGCGCAGCGCAGGTGGGTCTGGTGCGCCACCAGGGCAAGGTGGTGGCGGTGCTGCCCCCCGCCAGCCGCAAGCTGTTCTGGAAGGGCGTGGAGGTGCAGGTGGCAGACATCGCCGAGGGCTACAAGCTCGAGGCCCGGCTGGCCGCCGAGCTGGCGGCAGGTCTGCCCGAGGTGGTAAGCCTGGCGGTCAAGTTCCTGCACATCCGCGAGGTGCCCGAGCAGCACCTGGGTCTGCTCTATGCGGACGGGGCCTTCGTCCAGACCCTGCCCCCCGGCCTGCACGTATGGTGGGCCTTTGGGCGCAGCCTCAAGACCGAGGTGGTCGACACCCGGCTCAAGACCCTCGAGGTCAGCGGCCAGGAGATTCTTACCAAGGACAAGGTGCCGCTGCGCCTCAACCTCACAGCCGGCTTCAGGGTCTCTGACCCCGTGCAGGCCAAGGCCAAGCTGGCGGACCTGGAGGGCTTTGTCTACAAGGAGTTGCAGTTCGCCCTCCGCGCTGCTGTGGGCACCCGTTCTCTGGACGAGTTGCTCGAGGACAAGGGCGTGATCGACCGCGAGGTTGCGGCCTATGTGGTGCCCAAGACTGAGGGCTACGGCCTCGAGGTCGAGAGCGTCGGCGTGAAGGACATCATCCTCCCTGGCGAGATCAAGGCTATCCTGAGCAAGGTGGTCGAGGCCGAGAAGTCCTCCCAGGCCAACGTGATCCGCCGCCGCGAGGAGACCGCCGCCACCCGCAGCATGCTCAACACCGCCAAGGTGATGGAGGACAACCCCGTGGCCCTGCGCCTTAAAGAGCTGGAGGTACTCGAGCGCATCTCCGACAAGATCGAGCGCATCAATGTAGGCTCGCTGGACAGCGTACTGAGCGACTTGGTGAGCATTAAGAAGTAAGGGTGATTTTCTTCAGCCGCGAACCCTAGGAATACTTCAGGGTTCGCGGTTTGTTATTTCATCCCAAAAACTCTCTCCTGAAAAACCGAGATGCTGTTAAGAATAAACAAGGAGCGACAAAGAGCATTATCAAAAGTGCAGGTTCACCTTGTGCGCGAAACCTAAACCAGTAAACATGCAAAACCCAATAGCGCTACCAATACCTATTAGCAAATCCGAGCCGATTGGACTGAGGAGTGCATTTGAATCTTTCCATAGCCAATAAGAGATACCAATGCCCGTAGCAATCAATAACCAAAACATAGGACTCAATAGTAGCCCTGATTGAAATGACCAATCTTGTGTTATTAGGGCAAAAGTTGGCCCAAATAAAACTCCAACAAGTAGATTGATCCAAGGCTTTTTGCGAATCGTCATTCCCAGAAGTTTACATACGACGATGGTTGTCGTGGTACGTTTTTGCTCCGTTGGCTCGAGGTCGGTAGTGCGGTACTCGAGTGCACCAACTTCCGCTAAACCAACCCCCAACCAAGGTCTGCTACAACCCGAGTAAGGAAACGCTCCATGAGTAAGAGCCAAATAATTGCCGAAGCATTGAAGCTCTCCCTCGTGGAGCGGGCCGAGGTTGCCAGCCTGCTGCTCGATAGCCTCGAGAACCCTAGCCTCGAGGAGGCCAGCCGTGTCTGGGGCGAGATTGCCGCCGAGCGCTACCAAGAAATGAAAGCCGAAAAATCCGTGGTGGTTGAACTCGAGAAGGAATTGCGGATTGTCAAAACCCGGCTTGAATAAATACTCCCACCTGCTTGCGGAGTACGAGTTTGCTCGAGCTGTCGAGTATTACCCCGCCATACTACTCCCCGCCTCCTCCGTCCCCGCCGCCGTCACTCGCCCCGCCGTCCGAGCTATCAAAGCTGCTGTCCATCTCTGAAAAGGACTGGTCTAGGCCGCCTGTCTCGAGGTCGGGCCGGCTGTCGTCGGTGTCGCTCCAGCCGCCGTAGACGAACCCCGTGCCGCCGTCGCCTTCCTGCTGGCGGATCAGCTCGTTGAACTGCCCGAAGTGGGGCCACAGCTCGGGAACCAGGATCACCGCTGCACCCAGGCTGGCGATCAGGGTGGAGACTTGAACGGGGTTGTCGGGAATCTGGCGGGAGAGTTGGGTGGTGAGCTGGCGGGCCTGGGCCATCTCGGCCTCGAGTTGCCCCTTCAGCCGCAGCCCCAGCGCGGTGTGGCGGTGAGCGGTGCTGCTAAACACCAGCAGCACCTTGCGGGTCTGGGGCTCGAGCAGACCAGCGGCGACCAGTGCGGGCAATACGTGGCGGCCCTTGAAACGCTCGTAAGCCGCTCCGTACTCGCGCTGTAGGCGGGCCAGCACGGTGTGTAGCTCGGGGCCGTGGCGCATTGCGCTGCGCAGGTGGCCCAGCAGCTCCAGCAGTAGGGGGTGGTTGGTGGTTCCCGAGCCCAGGTGTAGCCGGGTGGTGGGCGCGCTGAAGCGGCCGGTGGCCGGAACCTTCTCGAGCCTTAGCAGCCCCAGTGCCACTATTTCCTTGAAGGCGGCCTTCAGGGTCTCGCGGGGCAGGGCGGCGGGATCGAGCAGTACCATGATCTCGGCGGCGCTCAGGTTCTTGGTGTCCACTTCCTTAGTCTGCATCATTTTGGGTTCCTCCGGTAAAAAAAAGCGGAGCATTTCTGCTCCGCGTGGTTCGGCAATGGTCTTCGGACTCAAGTTGGGGGGGGTGGGGGCTGGGCCGGGCATGGCGCTGATCCGCCCTTAGGGTAGGGCCGGCGGGTCAGGAGAAGGTCAGGGCGGTGTGGCCCGGCTTGCGCCCGTATCGCGAAGCCTCTATCTTAGAGGCACGTGTCCAGAACTGAGCAAAGGGGGCTTGGAACCGCTCGAGCGGTGCTCAAGGTGCTCAACTACCTGGCCAAACGGCCTGAGGGGGTCAGCCCGGCGGAGGTCGCGCAGTTTGTGGGCAAGAGCCTGCACACCGCCTACTACCTGCTCAATAGCCTCTGCCTCGAGGGCTTTGCCGAGCACGCCGACGATCACCGCTACTACCTCAAGCTCCACCGCAGCCCTCCGCCCCAGACCCTCTCCAACGCCACCGCCGAGGTGCTGAGGGAGAGCGTGGCCGACCTCACCCGCGCCACCCGCTGCCGGGCCTACCTGTGGGTCTACGAGCGCGATCACCTGCGCCTCGAGCATACCCAGGGCCACCAGGGCCAGCCCCGGCTGGCTGCCCTAGGTCAGGTGCTGCGCGGCGAGACCCACGCCACCGCTTCCGGCAAGCTTCTGCTGGCCCGGCTCTCCAAGACCGAGCTGCGCAAGTACCTGCGCCGCAACGGCCTGACCGCCTTCACCCCCCGCACCCTCACCGGTCTCGAGGCCCTGGAGGCCGAACTCGAGGAGGTGCGGCGCAGTGGGGTGGCGCTTAGCCGCGAGGAGTACCTCGAGGGCTGGTGTGGCATCGCGGCCCCGGTCGCGCCCCAGGCCGGCGGCCAGACCCTGATCGCCGCGCTGGGCATCGGGGTACCCAAAAACCGCTTCGCCAAGGACGCCGAGCGGTTGACCCGGCTCACCCGCTCGGCGGCCCTGCAAGCCGGCGAGAAGCTAGAGGGCGACTTTGTCTGGGCGACGCTGTTCGGGTGAGGGGGCGGTGGGTCGTCGGTGTACAGCCCGCCCTTCGGCCAGTCTGGCCCGTGGCGCGGGAGGACGGGCACCGGGGCCGCTCGGCCCTCAGGGAGTGGTCTGCGGCTCTGTGAAGCCCCGGTACTCCGGCACGCTGAGCTGAACCACTCGAGCCTCCTCGATCAGGTGGTGCTTGGGCGAGAGGACACAGACCGGGTCGGTGGCCTGGGCGTCGCCGGTGAGGAGGAAAGCCTGACAGCGGCAGCCACCGAAGTCCTGGTACCGCTTGTCGCAGCTCTGACAGGGCTCTTGCAGCCAGTCCAGGCCCCGGAAGCGGTTGAAGAGCCGGGAGCCATACCAAATCTCCTCGAGCGAGTGCCGCTCCACGCTGGGGAACTCGAGGCCCGGCAGCACGTAGGCGGCGGGGCAGGGGAGGGCCTTGCCGTCGGGCGAGACGATCAGATGGGTGCTGCCCCAGCCCCCCATACAGGGCTTGGGGTAGTCGGCGTAGTAGTCGGGCACCACCCACTGGATGGCCATGTCGCCGAAGCGCAGGCGGTACTCGTCGACGGTCTTCTCGGCGGCCTCGAGGGCCTCGCGGGTGGGCAGCAGGGTGTCGCGGTTCTTGAGCGCCCAGCCGTAATACTGGGTGTTCGCAAGCTCGATGCGCTCGGCCCCCAGGTCGTGGGCCAGCTCCAGCAGCGGTCCCACCTCGCCCAGGTTGTGCCGGTGCAGCACCACATTGATCACCAGCGGGAAGCTGCTCTGCTTGATGAGCTGGGCCACCTCCATCTTCTTCTTGAGGAAGTCGCCACCCGCCACGAACCTGGCGGTCTGGGGGTCGGTGGACTGCACGCTAAGCTGCACCGCGCCCAGGCCCGCCGCCTCGAGCTGCTCCAGCCGCCGCGTGCTCAGCCCGATGCCGCTGGTGATGAGGGTGGTGTAGAGCTCCTGGTCGGTGGCCGACTGCACGATCTCGAGAAGGTCCGGGCGCAGCAGGGGCTCGCCGCCAGAGATCAGGACCTGCAGGATGCCAATCTGGTTGGCCTCGCGCAGCACGCGCTTCCAGGCAGCAGTGTCGAGCTCGTGGCGGGACAGCTCGAGGGGGTTGGAGCAGTACAGGCACTGCAAGGGGCAGCGGTGGGTGACCTCGGCCACCAGGGCCATCGGGGGTTGGGTCGGGTTG
Source organism: Meiothermus sp. (assembly GCA_033762915.1). Classification (GTDB taxonomy): domain Bacteria; phylum Deinococcota; class Deinococci; order Deinococcales; family Thermaceae; genus Meiothermus. Next base: position 13,520 of record JANRLD010000060.1, read on the forward strand.
GGGTTCACGGGCTCTCCCTGGATACCTCGGCGTTTGGAGGTTGGTGCGCGGCATTGCTCGATCTAAAAATGTGGCTAACCTCTTCCGGTCAACCTGCTCGGCGGGGTGTGGCGCAAACATTTGGGCGGGCAGTGTTTGCCGTTTCCCGCGTGCCACCCTACTCGAGCGTCCGCAGCCACTTCTCCTGCACCGCTTCGTGCAAAAACTCCCGCACATCGCCCTCAAGTTCTGCTCCCGGGTAGCGGCCCTGCAGGGTTTCGAGGATCTCCCGGTCGCTGGACTCCTGGCACAGCTGCAGGATTTCTATGGCGGTGTCGCTGAGCATCACCGCGTGCTCGGCCATCAGCAGCACCCAGCCACCGCGCACCTTGTCCTCGCGCAGGCGCACGCCGCGGGCCAGCGCGTATCTAGGCATACTCCTTTTCCACCGCGTCCAGGAGCGCCCACAGCACCTGACACTTAAAGCGCACCGCGTCCAGTACCTTGACCTGCTGCTCTCTTGTGGTCACCACCTCGCTCAGGATTTCCAGCGCGTTGTCCGACTCGATGTTGGCCTGGCGGTTGCGGCTGCGGAAGTAGGCCAGCCCTTCCGAGGAGACCCAGGGGTAGTGCTGCTCGAAGGCGATGGTGCGGATCTTCATGATGCGGTGGGCGAACATTTCGGTCAGCGAGGAGGCCACCCCCTCGATCCAGGGCTTGTCGCGGGCGAAGTCGACGTAGGCGTCGGTGGCGAACTTGACGCCGGGCAGCAGCATGGTGTTGGAGAGCATCTTATGCCGCTCGACCCCCACCGCGTCGCCCAGCGCCAGCCAGGCCTCGAGGCCACCCTGGTCGGGCTCGGGGCCGTCGTGGTAGATCACCCGGGCGATCCACATGCGGCGGTAGTGGGCCGGCATCTTGCTCATCAGGATGCAGTCCTTCACCGGGATCATCTGCTGGTAGTAGAAGCGGTTGGCCACCCAGCCCTGGAGCTGGGTTGGGCTTAGTTGGCCCTCGTGCATTTTGATGTTAAAGGGGTGCTTGTGGTGGTAGTTGGCCTCGAGAACCTTCTCGATCTCCAGCGATAGCTGATCCTGCGTCCATACCGCGACCATCGTGGCCTCCTTGTCTTGCTTGTTGCTGCCCAGCACTTATAGCTCGAGCTCCCAACCGTCATCGGCCAGGTCCAGACCCAGGGTCTTGATCCAGGCCCGCTCGGGGGAGTCGGGGTCGAGGAGCGGGTTGGTGTTGTTGAGATGAATATACCGAATGGTGGGGATCGGCAGTCGGGCCAGCCACCGTGCCGAGCCGTCGTCGCCGCCCACCGGCACATGCCCCATCGAGCGGGCGGTGTCGGCGCTGAAGCCCAGCCGGGCCAGCTCGTCGTTGTGGAAAAAGGTGCCGTCCACCAGTACCGCGTCGGCGCCCCGGAAGAGCGCCTCGAGCTCGGGCGTCAGCGCCTCCACACAAGGTGCGTAGACCACTGTCCTGCGGCCCGAGAAGACCAGCGCCGAGACCGCCTCGGGCTCGGGCCGGCGGCCGTGGTGGTAGCGCGGGGTGTGGTCGGAGAGGGGAACGAAGCGCACTGTCAGGCCGCCGAAGCGCAGCGGCCTCGAGGGCTCCACGGCCCCGACCGACGGCCGGGCGTACCCCTGGAGCACCCCCAGCAGCGGAAACCGGTCGCCGATGATCTTAAGCACCGAGGCAGTGGCGTAGAGCCGCCAGCTCGAGCCCTCGCGCAGCTGCAGCAGGCCCAGGGTGTGGTCGAGTTCCGCGTCGGTGAGCAGGATGCCCTCCAACGGGACCTGCCTCGAGCCGCCCAGCGGGTGGGGCAGGTGCTGCAACTGTTGCGTCACCTCCGGCCCGGCGTCCACCAGGTACCAGTGCCGGTCGTCGGGCGTGAAGGCCAGGCTGGACTGGCTGCGGCGGGGCAACTGGCCCGCCCTGGCCCGCTGGCAGTTGAGGCAGCCGCAATTCCACTGCGGCAGCCCTCCCCCGGCCGAGGTTCCTAGGATCTTGAGTCGCATCTGAGGCAAAATTACGACAGGGGCTCAAGGCCCCTGTCCGGGTCGGGGGCCTTACTTGGACTGGGCGTAGGCGGTCACTTCGGCGCAGAGCACGATCTTTTTAGCGGTAGGCTTTCTCCACATAACTTCACCTCCCCTCTCGAGTCCGAGACTGGTCAGAGAACTGCTTGGTGGTATGCGTCGAGCTTACAGGGACGTTCGTCCCCGATCAAGTTTGTTCGCGGCTTTAGCAGTATTTGCAAAAAGCCCTTTTTTCGACTCGAGGGCTGGCGGCCCGGTTGAGCCACCGCAGCCCGGGCGTGGGATAATCCCAGGCATGTCCAGAGTCGCCCTCATCACCGGAGCCGCGCAGGGAATCGGCAGGCGCACCGCCCAAGTACTGGCCGAGCGGGGCTACCGCCTGGTCCTCAACGACCTCCGCAGCCCCTCCGAAACCCTCTCCAGCCTACCCGCCGGGACCGAAGCGCTCGAGGCCATCGCCGACGTCTCCGACGAGGCCCAGGTGCTGCGGATGGTGGGGCGGGTACTCGAGCACTTTGGGCGGCTGGATGTGCTGGTGAACAACGCGGGCGTCAGCTTCATCCGGCCCGCTGAGCTGATCGAGACCGCCGAGTGGCGGCGGGTGATGGACGTGAACCTGCTGGGCCCCTTCCTGCTGTGCCGCGAGTTCGGGAAGGTGATGCTGGCGCAGGGCGAGGGCAGCATCGTCAACATCTCGAGCGTGGCCGGCCTGCTGGGCATCGGCGACCGCGCCGCCTACAACGCCAGCAAGCATGGACTGATCGGTCTAACCCGCACCCTGGCCTCGGAGTGGGGCTACCGGGGGGTTCGGGTGAATGCGGTCTGTCCTGGCTGGGTCAAGACCGAGATGGACGAGAAGGACATGGGCAGCGGGGCCTACACCGACGCCGACATCGAGAACCGCGTCCCCATGGGCCGCTTTGCCCGTCCCGACGACATCGCCCAGGCGGTGGCCTTCCTGGCCGACCCCACCCAGAGCGCCTTTGTCAACGGGCACATCCTGAGCGTGGACGGCGGCTGGGCCGGGGACGGGAGTTGGGACAGCCTGCGCCTGAAGAAGCGTTAACTGCACGGCCAGACCCCCGGTCAATTCCACCGGCGCCGGTAACCCTGCGGGCTACCCTGGGGGTACGCCGGAGGATTCATGCGCCGTTGGACCCCCTTACTCTTGCTCGCCGCCCTGGCCGGCTGCGGCCAAGGCCCCTCCGCCACCCGTCCCCCCATCCCCCCGGCCGGCAGCACCGGCGCCGCCCTCGAGGTGCGGGTCTCCGGCCTGCCCGATGGCCTGGCCCCCGCACTACGCATCCGGGGCGGCCGGGTCGATGAGTCCTTCTCTGGCGCCAAGACCTTCACCGACCTGCCCCCGGGCACCTACACGGTCAGCTCGAGCCCGGTGCAAAACGCCTCGGCCACGCTGCGCTACAGCGCGGTGGACGCGCCCACCGTGACCCTCGCGGCCGGCGAGCGGCGGGTCGTCGTGTTGGCCCATATGCCGGCCTACCTGCGCTCCACCGCCGACCGCCCCGACGACACCGCCGGCTTTCAGGTGCACGTCGTCTACACCCTCCCCCGCGACGCCCCCGACCGTCAGCTCGACACCAACGGCCAGATTCACCGCTCCATCTCGGCCATTCAGACCTGGCTCAAGTCCCAGACCGGGGGGGCTGGGCTGCGCCTGGACACCGCCGGCGGCAACCTCGACGTCAGCTTCGTGCGCCTGAACCAGACCGATGCCGAGCTCGAGGCCACCGGCCCGCTGTTACGCAACTACATCGAAAACGAGTTGATGGGCCTGGGCTACACCGACCCCGACAAGATCTACGCCGTATATCACGACGGCAGCAGCCGCTTCTCTTGTGGTGGCGGGGCCTGGCCGCCGCTGCTGTTTGGCAACGCCGGGGTGATGTTCCTGCGGGGCAAACCCCCCGGCGCCCCCACCTGCGACTCCAACGAGCTGGGCGCCTCGCCCACCCGGCCGCAGTACCTCGACTTCGGGATGCTGCACGAGACCTTCCACACCCTTGGGGCCACCCCCCAGTGCGCCCCCCACCACACCCTCGAGGGCCACGCCTCCGACTCCCCCACCGACCTGATGTACTCCGGGAGCCAGCCCTGGCAGCCCTCCACCCTCGACCTGGGCCGCAACGACTACTACGGCCACGGGCGCGGCGACTGCGTCGACCTCGCCAAGAGTGCCTTCCTCGAGCCCTCCGCCCCCGGCGCCACCCCGCCCCCCGGCTGGCCCTGGGCGCTGGTGCCGGACCTGGGCTGCGACCTGCTGGGCCAGGTGCAGGCGGGGATCGGTGAGCAGCTAAATCTGCGCTTCGTCAACACCCGCAGAGAGCCCGTGGACGTGTACTTCATCGACGGCCGGGGCAGCCCCCTGCTTGCCGGCGAGGTCCAGCCTTTCGCGGGCCTCGACTTCATCAGCTTTACCATGCACCCCTGGCTGGTCCGCACCAAGTCCGGGCAGTGCGTGGGGGTCTACCGCCCGGGTACTTTTCTGGCCAAGCAGGGCGTGGTGCTGGTGAAGTAAGGGTCGGCGCTTTCGCCCCATCTGGCCCCGCCCCGTTGCCCACCAAGCTCCCAACACAACAGACGCTGGCGCGACCCCTGCAAGGCCAAGGCGAGCGAGGCCCGGCTCGAGGGTGGGTTGCGCGAGCGTTTAGCCGACCCCGGTCGAGCCGGCCTCTGAGCTGGCCAGGAAGGCGGTTCTCTGCCGCACCTCTTGCTCGATGGCCTGGCCGACCCCCTCGAGGTTGTGGAGCACCTCGAGGTTGGTGAACCGCAGGACGTGCAGGCCGAGCCCCTCCAGGTAGGCGGTGCGCTCAAGGTCGTAGGCGCGGCCCTCGGGGGTGAAGTGGGAGTCGCCGTCGAGTTCGACCACCAGCTTTGCGCTGGCGCAGTAGAAGTCGGCGATGTACGGCCCGATGGGGCGCTGTTTGAGCCAGCGCTGTGAATGTATGCGCAGGAAGTCGAACCAGAGCTTGCGCTCGGCGGGGGTCAGGTTTTTGCGGAGCTGCTTGGCCTTGGGCACCCCGGATTTGAGGTAGGGGAGGTGGCGGGGCATCAGGATTGAATTCTAAGGGAATCCGCCTGACTCGAGGGGCCAGGGGCAATCCCCCACATCTGAACGGAGCTAAGGGCAATCCCCCACCGCTTCGCGGAGCCCCCTTGCTAAGGGGGCCAAAGCAAGGCCACGCGCATCAGTGCCTCGAGCGCCTATCCAGGTGTGGTTTGCCCATCACCGAAAACACCAATTCAGGACAAGATGACCGTGAGCCCACCCAGGTGTGGTTTGCCCCCCTTAACAAGGGGGGTAGGGGGGATAGCCTTTGCCTGAAGCCTCGAGGGTCTGCCCCACCCAACCAAACGCGGCCGGCTCGAAGACTTAAGTCACATCAACGAGCATCATTTGCTGTATTCGCTGATTACAATGCTTGATTAGTTCGCTAGCTTCTTTTCTATATTTTGAAGTTTCCGCAGATTCAATAGTTTGATCCAAAAATCGCTGGAAGTCGGCCTTCGCTGCATGATAATCATTTTTCCCGAAAAAGTTGATCAAGCCCAAGCAAAACCATAGGTTCGTCTTTTGGGGTTCCTCCTGAATAACTTGAGCAATAAATTCTTCTGCTTGAGTAAAAACAGTGCTGTCTTCATACTTAGTTTTAGCAGCGAAAGCGCGTGAATACTCTTTTCGCGCCTTTTGTAAGTTTCCTGCGTAAGCATCCAGAAAGGCTGCGCTTAACAACCAAGTCCCATCCTTCACTTTCAGACTCCGAATCTTGCTTATGTGTCTTCGGGCTTCGGCAATATCTTTCCTCAGTTTGAATGCACATATCGCCTTGGTTAAATGTGCGTTGAAGTGATTTGGAGCAAAAATACTTACATGATCGCTGATGCGTTCTAGCTCAGGCAACAGACCATCTTCACGAGTAATCGTGTACTGCCTGACCAACTCGTTGTGCCAAGAAGTGTAAAGGTTTGCGAACCTAATTGGCAGCTTGTTATCTATGTAGCTGGTTATTTCGCCACGCGAATTAAGAGCGTTTCGTTTTTGTTGTACTAGTTGTAATAACGTTTCGGAATAAACCAAGTTGCCATTAACCATTGATGCTAAAGCAATAATGTAGCTCGCCCCAAGCGCAAGCATTTCAGACGTGGCCTCAAAAACAATAACCTCATTCTCGAGATCGGGAAGAATTTTCTCTGGGACGACAATCCTAAAATCTTTACCGATTTCTGCGTTCACATCTTCCGAGGCTTTTCTGTATCTAACTATGGCTCCAATGCTGAAATAATGACGTGAATCGCCTCTTCTTACTTGCCTCAATCCGACGTAACCCCACAGAACAAATGCTGAATTTGTCTTATTAGCTAGCATATCCGCCGCCTTACTATCTTTGATTGTCTCCGCAATGTGATTTTCAACAATCATTACATGGAACTGCGTTTGGCTGTTATTGCGTTGAAGTAATTCCTTGAGCCTATCCACAAAATCTGAGCGAATTTGTTTTTCTTTCTCTGGGTTTTGGACTGAGATGGCAATAACCAAACCCAGTTTACCTTTCGGGGCTCGAGGATAACGGTTTGAGAAAATCCAAAGAATGATGACAGCCAACACTGGGATAACAACAATAATCCAACCAAGTATTGTCACCCATAAAGGTTCGTCTCTGACAGGAATGATGAGACCCGTACTTGCAGTCACTAGCAGAAGGAGAAGACCTAGAATTAACGGAGCAAGAACACCTGTTGCTGGTTTATGCCAGAACTTAACGATTAAGTCGATTGCTTTTTCGGTAACAGTTTGATCCATGCAGGTCTCTTAACAAAACAAGTAGGGTGTCAAAAGATAACACCCTACCTACAGTAAAAACGGTTATCCGCACTTGCTGTAACCGCAGCTATAGCACTTCGTGCACCCTTCCTCGCGCACCAGGTTGTCGTCGTTGCACTCGGGGCACTTGCCCAGGCCGGTTTTACCCTTCTCCATCGGCTTGATGTTCTGGAGGGCGGGGGCGGTCATGGCCCGTTGCATGGCCTGGGGCACCACGTCTTGCGAGGTGGCGGGGCGCTGGTTCACCTCGAGCTTGGCGGTGGTCTCGAGGGCCACGGCGATCAGGTCGGCCTTGGAGGTCACAAAGCGGCCCTGATAGCTGCCGTAGAGGCCGCCGTTGATGCCTCGCAGGGTCTTGACCATCGCGTCGACCGGCACGCCGTACTGCAGCGCAATCGAGATGATCCGGCCCAGCGCCTCGGAGTCGGCGTTGGCCTCGTCGCCAGCCTTGCCCGAGGTCAGGATGACTTCCACCGGATGGTCGCCCTGCATGTTCACGGTCACCAGGAAGCCCCGGCGGGTGCCATCACTGTTGGTCAGCTTCACAATGTCGGTGTAGCCCACCAGCCGCCCGGTGCGCTCGAAGACCGGGGTCCCCACCCGCTCGGCGGGCGAAGTCGGGGCTGCGGGCACGTCCAGCAGGGCTGGCTGTACTGCGACGGTCTCCTCGTTCTTGGCTTCCGTCTTGCGCTTCTCTCCGTCCTCTTTCTTCTCTTCCTTGCTCACCGAGAGCACCTGGAACTGCCTCGAGCCGTCGCGGTAGACGGTGATGCCCTTGCAGCCGGTGCGGAAGGCCTCGCTGTAGGCGTTTTCCACGTCTTCGACGGTGGCCTCGTTGGCGAGGTTGATGGTCTTGGAGAGCGAGTTGGCGGCGTAGCCGGCGGCGTCGAAGGCCACCTGTACCGCGCCTTGCATCCGCACGTGGTCCAGCGGCGGCACGTCGTGGGCGCCCTCGAATACACCGCCAATGGCCGCGGGGATGCCCGGCATGCCCTTGACGGTGCCGTGGTTGGCTTGGATGCCCTCGACCAGTTTGTCCCAGTTCCACTTGCCGTCCTCGGCGTACTCGCCCGAGGCGGGGTACTGCTCCATCATCTCCACGAACAGCGGGTGCAGCAGGGCCTTGTACTGCCCGCCGATGCGCCGCCACATGAACGGCGAGAACATCGGCTCGATGCCGCTGCTCACGCCCATCAGCATGGAGGTGGTGCCGGTGGGGGCCACGGTCAGGACAGCCACGTTGCGCCGGGGCGCGATGCCCAGCTGCTCCATCTCGAGACGGTTCTGGGTGTAGACCTCGAAGACCCCGCGCTCTTGGCCCAGGTTCTCCGACTCTGCCACCGCCTCCTCGCGCATCACGTTCATGATCTCCGAGACCACCTTGCGCCCGGCCTCCGAGGAGTAGGGGAGGCCCAGCTTGATCAGGGCGTCGGCGAGGCCCATCACGCCCAGGCCCAGGCGGCGCAGGGTCTGGCTGGCCACGCGGTTGTCCTCGAGGGCGAACACGTTAACGTCGAGCACATTGTCCAGGAAGCGGACCGTGGTGCGCACGTCCCGGCGGAACTCGGCGTAGTTGAAGCCGCCGTTATCGACGTAGGCCGCCAGGTTGATGGCGCCCAGGTCGCAGGGCTCGCCCACGGTCAGGGGAATCTCGCCGCAGGGGTTGGTCGAGCGGATTTGGTAGCGCTCGCCCAGGCCGCGCAGCGCCGACAGCTCGTTCACCCGGTCCACAAAGATCAGGCCGGGTTCGCCGGTGGCCCAGGCATGCCAGGCGATCTCGTGCCATAGCCACTTGGCCGGGACCCGGCCGCCGTAGACGGGGATGGCCCGTGCGCCGTCCTGCTCGCGCTCGGGCAGCTCGGGCAGGGTGCCGTTGTACTCGCCCTTGAGGGCCACCGGGTAGTACTTGCCCGGCACCTCGGCGGGCTCCATCGCCCACAGCCCGTCGGCCTGCAGCACCCCGATGAAAGCGTCGGAAGGCATGATGGAGATGTTGAAGGTGGAGATGTCGCCCTCGCTGGCCTCGCGGTCGAGGTCCTTGGCGGTGAGGAAGTCCAGCAGGTCGGGGTGATCTACCGAGATGGTGGCCATGCCCGCGCCCCGGCGGGTGCCACCCTGGCGCACCACCCGCAGCACCGGCGCGTACACGTAGCGCAGGGTGGCGATGGGGCCGGCCTTCTCGGCCCCCAGGTTGGCCCACTCGAGGAAGTTATCGAAGATCTCCATCAGGAAGCTGACCGGCCCGCTGCTGGTGCCGCCCGAGCCCTTGATCTCGGCCCCCTCGGGCCGCAGGCTGCTGAAGTCGACGTGCGGCTCGACCCCCAGCTTGGCCTGGGCCAGTGCGGCCTTGGCGGCCTCGATGATGCCCCGCATGTCGTCAGGGGTGACCAGGGTCTCGGCGGGCTTCTCGCGCACCGTCATCACCCCGTTGCGCCGGGCCAGCGCCGCCTGCTCGGGCTTGAGCAGGCCGTAGACCACCCGGGTCCAGTTGCGCACGGTGATGATTTCCTTGTCGCCGTCGGGGTTGATGGGGGGGCGCATCAGCCCCTTGATGAAGTCGTCGACATCTTCGTGCTCGGCGCTGATGTAGGCGAAGCCGCGCACGGTGCCGCGGGGGCCGGCGTGCTTGCGCGAGAGGTAGGGGTCAAGGTTGACCCCGTTGCCCCCGCCCACCTTGGTCACCAGGGCCAGCTTGGTCGCGACTTCCATCACCCCATCAAAGCTGCTGGGCTCGAACTCGGTCGCGCCCTGCACGAAGCAGTTCAGCACATTGCCGTGTTGGGTCCCCGCCCCCGCCAGCACCCGCCCGCCGGGGCAGAAGCGCTTGGAGGCCATCAGCTCGAAGAAACGCTGGCCCCACTCCTGCTTGCTCTGCTCACTCCGCTCGGCGCTGGCCACCCAGCCCGCCACCCGGCGGAACATCCCGTAGACGTCGCCGTCGGAGGGCTGCATGTACTGGCGCTTGGCTATGGATTGGGCGTGGTCATCGAACACGGCAGGTACGAACTGGCTCATCTCTTCCTCCAAAAAATCTAGGTTGACCGCGAAAGACCCCCAAGCCGCAATAGCGGCTCTACATATTGGGGTTAGTCGGCTGAGATACTACTACTAATAGTGGTTCTTGGCAAGTGCGGGCCGTCACAGGGTTTTGGGGGAGCGGGCGTATAATACCGCCTCTGTCAGGAGAAAATCAAGTCTTAATCTACTAAGTCTTGTGTTGTGTAACGCACTCATACCACTAGGGCTAGTAGAAACACTGTAGCCCGAGTCGCTGAGTCCTGGCTGTGGGGGTACGCGGAGGCAACCATAACACACGACCCTTGTAACATTTGTGAATACGTCACAAGGGCTCCCCCAATCTCGGAGCCATGCCCGCCCGGTTTTGCCCTACCGAACCTGCCAGACCCCGATTCCGAAGCCCTCGAGTTCGCCGTCCTCAAGGTGATTGCTCAGCACCCGGCCCTGATTGCCCGAGACCAGGTCGACCGCGACCTCGCCCTTCGACAACAGACCGTGATGGGGGATGCTGACCCGCCAGGGGTTGGGGGTGGCGTTTACGGTAACGATCAGGGTTTGGTCGCCGCCCACGCGGGCGTAGGCCAGGTGGTTGTCCTGGGCGTAGAGGCGCTGGTACCGGCCGTGGCGCAGCACCGGGTGCTCGGCCCGCAGGGCACCGAGCTTCTGCACCGCACCCAGAATCTCCTGGTTCCACTGCCCCTCGTCCCAGGGCATGCCCCGGCGGTTATCGGGGTCGTGGCCGCCGGCCAGCCCCACCTCGTCGCCGTAGTAGACAGTGGGGACGCCGGGCAGGGTGAAGAGTACCGCCAGGGCCAGCGCGGCCCGCCGGGCATCACCGCGCATCAGGCTGATCAGGCGAGGGGTGTCGTGGGAGGACATGATATTCATCTGGGCGGTCACGATATCCCAGTTGTAGCGCTCGAAGAGGCCCTCGAGGCGGTGGCTGGCGGCCAGCGCCCCCAGGCTCTCGAGGCGGCCCAGCCCGCTCTTGGCGGCCAGATCGCGGTCGAGCACCTCCCCGCCCACCAGGCCCAGGATCGCCCGGCCCAGCGGGTAGTTCATCACCGCGTCGAACTGGTCGCCCTGCAGCCAGCGGTGGGCATCGTCCCAGATTTCGCCCACGATGTAGGCCTCGGGGTTGCGGGCCTTGACCCGCCGTCGGAACTCGCGCCAGAAGGCGTCGTCGTCGATTTCGTTGGGCACGTCCAGGCGCCAGCCGTCGATGCCGTACTCGAACCAGTACTCAGCCACGCTGAGCAGGTACTCGCGGCATTCGGGGTTGGCGGTGTTGAACTTGGGCAGCTCGGCGTTGCCCCACCAGGCCGAGTAGTTGGGCTTGTCGCCATAGGCGTAGAGGGGAAACTTGTGGATGTGGAACCAGTCGCGGTAGGGCGAGGCCGCGCCGTTCTCGAGGACGTGCTGGAAAGCGAAATGGGCCCGCCCGCAGTGGTTGAATACCCCGTCCAGCACCACCCGAATGCCCCGGTCGTGGGCCTCGTCGACCAGCCGCTTGAGCGCCTCGTTACCGCCCAGCATTGGGTCGACCAGAAAATAGTCGGAGGTGTGGTAGCGGTGGTTGGCGGTCGAGCTGAAGACCGGGCAGAAGTAGATCGCGTTGAAGCCCTGGGCCTTGATGTAGTCCAGCTTCTCGATCACCCCCCAGAGGTTGCCCCCTTTAAAGCCCCGCAGCGTCGGCGAGGCCTCCCAGCCCTCGAACCCGCCCCGGGCCGGCGCGGGGTTGACGACCGGGCCGCGGCCCCGCGCGAAACGGTCTGGGAAGATCTGATAAAAAACCGCGTCCTTAACCCACGCTGGTGTCATCGCAACGGCTCCTTCTGTAAACGGTTACGGTTTAACAGGGATTAGTGTAAGCGCAACGCCCAAAAACACAAGTGCAGGTTTATCCAACTCGGCGGGGTTTTGTTACATGAAGGCGTGGCCTGGCACAGCGCACGCGGCCCTGCCCAGCGCAGCCGGGCTCAACTTGTCCGCAACCTGTTTTCTGGTAGAGTTCACGGGTATGGCTCGAGGGAACCTTTTCGTTATGACCGGCGCCTCGGGGGTGGGGAAGGGCACCATCCGTGGGCGACTGCTGGAGTACCACCGGATGTACTACTCCATCTCCATGACCACCCGCGCCCCCCGCGTGGGCGAGCGCAACGGCTTCGACTACTTCTTCGTCTCCAAGCCCGATTTCGAGGCCAAAATCGCCACCGACGGCTTCCTTGAGTACGCGCAGTATGTCGACGACTACTACGGCACCCCCCGCGACGCGGTGGAGGCTGCGCTGGAGCGGGGCCAGGATGTGATCCTCGAGATCGAGGTGCTGGGGGCCCTGCAGGTTGCCCAGAAGATGCCCGAGGCCATCCTGGTCTTCATCATCCCGCCCTCCATGAGCGAGCTGCGCCGGCGCCTGCTGGTGCGCGGTACCGACAGCCTCGAGAAGATTCACAAGCGCCTGCGGCGGGCCGAGGAAGAAATCCGCCAGGCCGAAAAGTTCAAGTACATCCTGGTCAACGACCAACTCGACATCGCGGTGGCCGACTTCGCCGCCATCATCAAGGCCGAGTCGCTCAAGCGCGAGCGGATGGTCGAGGCGGTGGGGCGGGCGCTCTCGAGGGTCGAGGCCATCGAGTTCGAGGCCAACGTGGTAGAGGCTCAGCGGCGGCAAGGCGGAGAGAGCGGGGACTAAAGGCGCGTGGGGTGAGGCTCAGGCCCACTGCGGGGGCGCTCGAGCAAACCCGGGCGCTGCCTTTAGGGTCAAATCCCGTGATCCAGCACGACCCCAAGTAGGGTCTCGAGCTGGGGCCGGCCTGGCGGGTGGTGATGCAGAGGGGCGAGGACAAGATGGCTGGGGGGTACTAATCCGGGTTCTGCGCATGGCCGGTGGACGCGGGGCTTGCTCGTAGGCGTCTGGCCGGTTTGCCCTGCTGCGGCCCGGCCCCAGGCTGGGCCTGGGCACCGAGGTCGGGATGTTCCGCGTCCTCTTCGACCTTAAGGCCTGGCGCGACCAGATGGCCTTCTACCTGCTGCTGCGCCGCGACCACCCCGAGTACATCTACTCCAACTACGGCCCGCTGCAACACCTGAGCTACATCGTGCTCTACCTCAGCCTGGTGGCCGTGACCGTCACCGGCCTGATCCTCACCGCGCCCTACCAAGGGCTGGGCCTGGCGGGCTGGACCGGCCAGGTGCTCAAGCCCATCGAGGTCGCGCTCGGCGGCCTGTCCTACGTCCGCATCTACCACCACTGGCTGATGTGGCTGATGATCGTATTCACGCCGGTTCACGTCTACATGGTGGCCTGGTACTCCATCCGCAGCCGCTCGATGATCCTGGAAACCATGGTTTCGGGCTACAAGGCCGAGGAGGTGCAGCCGCACAAGTGAGGCGCTCCCAATCGCCCGGAGAGAATGGTCCACGGGCCAAGGCTCTCTTCATCGGCCTTCGGTGGTGTCGCAAATCCAACGGGCGCAGCTCCGGCCAGCCCCGACTCTTTCGAACCGGCCCGTTAAGGACACCTGTCATCGGGGCAGGGAAGACAATGGTAAGCGAAGAGGAAGATTATGGCGGGCGAGATTCTGCTGATGGGCGTGGGGAACATCTTCTACGGAGACGAGGGCGTGGGGGTGCGGCTGGTGCAGCGCTTGGCGGCCCTGCACCGCTTCCCGGAGTGCCTCGAGATCGTCGACGGCAGGACGCTGGCCTGGAATCTGCTGCGGCTGATGTCCGGGCGCAAGCGCGTGATCCTGGTGGACGCCGTCGCTGCCGAGCCGGGGGCCATCTACCGCTTTGGGCTGCACGACATCCCCAGCGCGGTGCAGTACGGCAAGTTCTCCTCGCACGAGTGGGAGATGCCCGAGCTGATGGGTGCGATGGAGCTTCACGGCGACCTCCCCCCAACCACCTTCATCGCGGTGGGGGTCAGCTCGCTGGCCGAGGTCAGCTCGAGCCTCCGGACCGAGCTCAGCCCGGCCATCGAGGCGCGGATGGGGGCGCTGGAGGGCGTGGTGCTGGCCGAGCTCGCAGCCGCCGGCGTGCGGCCCCTGGCAGAGGCGGCCTATGCATGAGCTGGGCATCATGCAGCGGGTCCTCGAGATCGCCGAGGAGTACGCGGGGCGGGAGGGGGCCACGGCCATCCGCGAGATCGGGCTGAAGGTGGGGGTGCTGGGCGGGGTCGAGCGGGAGGCGCTGGAGTTCGCCTTCGAGGCCGCCAAAGCGGGCACCCTGGCCCACCAGGCCCGCCTCAACATCCAGTGGATGCCCCTGGTGGCCTTCTGCGAGGAGTGCGAGGTCGAGTTCGAGGTGGACAGCCCCTTCGGCATCGCCCTCTGCCCGATCTGCCAGGAGCCCATCGGGACCCTCGAGCAGGGGCAGGAGTTGGAGGTGGAGTACTTGGAGGTCGTTTAGGGAGTGGCTAACCCAGAGCTGACCGCCAATCGCACAACAGGGAGGCAATCATGGAAGTTAGGGAAGTCCCAATCGAGCTGTCCGTGCTGGCCGAGACCAGCCAGGAGCGGGGGCGGCGCGTCACCGTCGAGAAGGGGGTGATGGCGCTCAACGACCAGTACGCCCTGGCCAACCGCAGGCGGCTGGGGGCGGCCAGGGTGTACTGCTTGAACCTGCTCTCCTCGCCGGGGTCGGGCAAGACCACCTTGCTCTCCAGAACCCTGCTCGACCTGCGCGAAGAACTCGAGATGGCGGTGATTGTGGGCGACCTCGCCACCGACAATGACGCCCGGCGGCTGCAGGTGGGGGGCGCTACGGCGGTGCAGATCCAGACCGGCACGCTGTGCCACCTCGAGGCCGCGATGGTGGCGCGGGCCCTGGACGCGCTGGAGCTCGAGCGGCTGGACCTGGTGTTTGTGGAAAACGTGGGCAACCTGGTCTGCCCCGCTGCCTACGACCTGGGCGAGGACGCCCGAGTGGTGCTGTTCTCGACCACCGAGGGTGAGGACAAGCCGCTCAAGTACCCCCGCATGTTCAAGAGCGCCGAGCTGATCGTGCTCACCAAGGCCGACGCTGCCGAGGTGCTGGGCTTCGATCGCGAGGCGGCGATGCGTAACCTGAGGCTGGTCAACCCGCAGGCCAGGATCCTCGAGGTCTCGGCGAAGACCGGGCAGGGGATGGAGGCCTGGTACGCCTACCTGGTGCAGAAGGTGGCCGACCGCAACGCCAGCGGCCGCAAGCGCGGGTTGGGGGTCAGGTAGATGTGCCTGGGCATTCCCTATGAGGTAGTCGAGGTGATCGACGCCGACAGCGCCCTGCTGCGCCTGGGCGAGACCACCCGCCACTGCTTTACTGGCCTGCTGGACGGTGTGCGGGAGGGCGAGTCGGTACTGCTACACGCCGGCCAGGCTATCGACAAGATCGACGCCGCCGAGGCCAGGGAGAACCTCCGCCTGATCGCGCTGTACCTCGACGGAGACGACCGATGAATGCCCTCTTCGCGTTTGTCGAGCGCTGCGAGGCCGAGACCGCCCAGGCCAAGGCGCTGGTGCTGCCCCTGCTCGAGACCATCGACCCCGAATTCCCTTGGACGGCCCCCAACCTGCGGGCGCTCCACTCGGTGCGCCACGACTACGACCCCGTGATCGCCCGGGCCCTCGAGCACCTGTTTAGGTTTGCCCTGCTGCTGCTTGAAGAAGAGGGGCGCATTTGCGGGGCCGATTTCGAGCAGTTCGAGCACGCCATGAGCGCCTTCGAGGAGCGCTTCTGGTCGGCCCAGTTTGCCCAGAGCTGCCCGCCCGCCCCGCGACTATCTGTGCGGCCTGCACGCCCTCGACGAACTCGAGGCCCGCCGCCTGGCCTGCCAGGGGGTGTTCGACGTGGATACCCTCGCGGCCGCCCTGGGCACCTCTTCCGACTGCCCCACCTGCAAACGCGCCCTCCAGCGGGTGGTGCTCGAAGAGCTGAGGGCCGTGAAGGCCTCGGCGCGGGCGACCGCCTGAGCGAGATTGGCTTTTTGAAATCAACGGTTAGGCATCAGCCTCCGGCTGAACGCCAACCCCCAAAGGGAGAACCCATGTCCGCAGTCCTTAGCCCCTCGTCCACCCGCACCCAGCCGATCCGCAAGGCCCAAGACCTGGCCCAGGCCGCCGAGCTGTTGGCCGAGGCCGCCGAACGCGAGGGCTACCGGGTCGTGGCTGTCCACCCGCTGTTTCAGTACGCCGGCGAGGACTACACCGGCCCCCGGGCGGTGACCCTCGAGCTCGACGCCCCCAAGCTTAACCGGGTCTTGCTTCCACTCAAACCCGAGCTGGGGCTGTACCTGCCGCTGCGGGCGACGCTGTTTGAGCAGGGTGGGACGCTGTATATCTCAATGCTCGAGGTCGCCGCCTACCGCGACGTGCTGGGAAACCTGCCCCCCGAACCTGCCCGGCTGCTCGACTGGATGGAAGTCACCCAAGGCATCCTCTTCCGCGCCCTGACAGGCTAGGTAGGGCTGGGGTCGGTGCAGGGCCAGCAGACGCCTCCGCAGGGCGTCCCAGCGCGAGTGCTTGTATCAGCGCAGGTCAAGTGCGGGTGTTCTTTATGGGTGGTTCGAAGCAGCGTCCACCATCAGCCCCTCCAACACCCCGTGCGGCTCGCCGAGGTTCCCCAGACGGTGGTTTTGGCGGATCGGGGCAAAGCGTGGGCCAAGCGGCTGTGGTTGAGGGCGCGGCGCCGGGGCTTTCATCCCTGTTGCGACCGGCGAATCGGGAGTATAACCATGCTATCCCGCTCCCGACGGGCAACTCGGGAAACCCCGGCAGATTCCCCTCCCTAATCTGCCGGGGTTGTTTATTCGTCGGCCTTGAACGCGTTCTGCGGAGTGTCCATCTCGGCCAGCGGCAGCACCTCGTACTTGGCGAAGTTGTAGACCGGGGCCATCGCCAGCCGCCGCACGAGTTCTTCGTTGGAGTCTGTTTCGTAAATCCAGGCCCCGCCGTGCCGCCCCACGATGTGGTAGCGGCCCACCAGCTTGCCCTGCTCGCGCAAATTCTGCGCATAGGCGGGCATCCGCATAATCACGCTGGCGAAGTCGCCGCGCATCCGAGACAGCTCGAGTTCCCACAGAACCAAGTATTTACTCCCCATGCGGTCTCCTATACGGTTCGGGCGATTCTGCGGGCGGCCCCGGCGGGACGAATGTCGGGATCGGGGCTTTAGGCCGGGCCCGGTTCTACACTTTCCCAACAACTTCGTGTCATGATGGCGGCGCGATGCGTACGGTCTGGGCTGCATTGAAGAGCTGGGAGTTTTGGCTGGTGCTGGTTTGTCTGGCGGGGGTGGCGCTGACCACCTTGCACTACTGGTACAACCCCTTCCTGCCCTCGAGGGACCTGGGCGACCTGTCGCGCTTGGGCCTTCCGAACATTCAAACCCTCTACGCACGCCAGAAAACCGGGAAGCAAACCCTCAAGATCGACGCGGCCACCCGTCAGCTCCAGGCGCAACTGCTGGAGGCCCGCTTCAGGCCGATGAACCCCCGCGCCTCGGGCGAGGCAATCGTGCTCAACTACCACGATGTCTTTCCCCGGCGTACCGCCGAGACGGTGTGGTACGACACCACGCCCGAGGAGTTCGGGCGTGACATCGCTTGGTTGAAGGCCCGCAAGGCTACCTTCATCAGCCTCGACCAGCTCCGCCACCACCTCACCCGCAACAAGCCGCTGCCCCCAGACGCGGTCGCCGTCACCTTCGACGACAACCACCAGGGCTTCTACGACCACATCTACCCCATCATCCGCCGCGAGAAGATTCCGGTAGCGATCTTTGTTCACACCGACTTCGTGGGGCGGCAGACTGGGCGCAGGCGCATGAGCTGGGAGACCCTGCAGGAGCTGAGCCGCGACCCCCTCATCACCATCGGTTCGCACACCCTCTCGCACCGGGTGCTGGCGACCCTGCCGCAGGCCGAGCAGCGGCGGGAGCTGCTGGAGTCCAAGTGGCTCCTCGAGCGCAAGCTGGGCCGTCCGGTGGTCTACGTGGCCTACCCCGAGGGCAAGGCCGACGCCCTGACCTTCAAGATCGCTCGAGAGGTCGGCTACGCCATGGGCTTCACCATCGACTGGCGGCTTCCGGTCGACTCGCCGGACATGCTCTCGGTGGGCCGCTACATCCAGACCCAGCTCCAGCGGGCCTGGTTCGAACTCAACCCCGAGCAGTTTATCGTGCAAGAGCGCCGCCGGGGTCTGGTGGAGCGTGGCCTGAAGGACTCTCCGATCCGGGCGGAGTACCCGCGCCTAGCGGGGGTCAGTATGGCCCTGATCCGGGGCGGCCGAGCCGAGAGCCGCCTATCCGCCTACCGCGAGAGCGTGAGTGCCTTTGTGGAGCAGGCTGGCGCGGTGGCGGGCATTAACGGCACCTTCTTCGCCGACCCCTACTTGCGGGCCAGGGACAACACTATGGTGGGGCCGATCATGGCGACGCAGGGCGGCGGCGGCCGGGCCTTCATCCCCGAGCGCAACCCCTACATCATGTACCGCATCGTCGAGCGCCCGCTGGTGGCCTGGAACGAGCGGCGCATCGTGTTCGTTCCGGTCAAGCTGGACATGAATAGCCTCGAGACCATCAAGAGCTTTATGCCCGCCTTTACCGACGTGTTCGTAGGTGGGGCCTGGATCGTGAAGGGCGGCCGGGCGGTCTGGCCGCTCAAGAACCCGCCCTCCGACCACGCCGAACGTCGGCCCCGGGTGTTCTTCGGCTACAGCAAGGGCGAGGTCGTGCTGGGGGCTTCGCTCAACTCGGTTAGCACAGTGGCGCTGGCCAGGGCTGCCGCGCTGGCCGGCGTGGAGGAGGCGGTGCTGCTGGACTCGGGCTACTCCACCTCGCTGGTCTTCCAGGACAAGCTGCTGGCGGTGGGGCGCCGCTGGGACGGCGTGCCCAGCCGCCCGGTGCCACACGCCATCGTGCTGCACGGAAGGGTGGGGCGCGAGGTCGCCGCCCGCTGAGGGCCGGCCGGAGAGCCCCGGCCCGTTAATGGTCTAATTCGTGTAACGTTCAGCCCGCGTTGAGGCCGACCTTGCCATAGGCTAGAGTCGGGGTTCGAGTGGGGTGCACCTATGAGCAAAATCTCTCGGCTTTTTTGGCGTGATCTGAGTCTCGGGGGCGCGGCGCTGTCGCTGTTGGCAGGTGTGTTCCTGGAGCAGGCCATGGGTTACGTGCTGACGTTGGGTTTTCTGGGCCTGGCAGTGGGCTTCCACCTGTGGCGACTGCTCAGACCGAGGAGGCGCGAGTTGTAATGGTTGGGACAGCCTAGAGCGGTTGGCGGTGTCCTCCGCAATGCCGTACCCCTGGAGTGCGGTGGGGAACGAATTTCGGCCTCAAGGGTACTGCTGGGTCGGGTCTGAAATCTGGTCTCCAGACGCCGCCCCGAACGGACTCTGAGCCGTCGCGGACGGATGCTGGCTCAACTGTGAAGCCCTCGAAGAGGTAAAACCGGTCCCACGAGCAAAGCGCTATCAGTTGTAGTCGTAGCTGTAGGGCAGGGCCTTAAGGAGGTCGGCCTCGAGGCGCCCCCCGGCCCCGATGCCGCGCTGCGCGAACCAGCCCAGGGGTACCTCGAGGCGGCCTCGGTAGGCCACGCGGGGGCTGTGGACGGGGCAGGTCGGGGCGGTGCAGGGGGCCAGGTCGAAGACCTCGAGGATTTCGCCGCCCCGGCTGAGCAGCGCCACCGAGACCGGCTGTCGGTAGCCGTCGGTGCTGAGGGGCCGGTCGGTCAGGCGGGGGAAGGCGAACAGCCGCCCGGCATTCACCGGGGCGGGGCTGTTGAGGTGTCGGCCCTGTTGGCGCTGGTGTGGGGCGTCGGCGAGTTCGACCTCGAGCGCGAACGCGGCGCCGCCTCTGGCCGGGATTACCGTGACGCTGTCGCGGAGGAAAGGCTGGCCGCCGTCCAGGTGGGGGCCTCGAGCGGACTGGGCCAGGGCCGCCAGAAAGACCAGGTAGACGCCGCCCAACAGCGCCAGCACCAGCACCGCCGAGAGCCAACTCTTATTGCGCGTCACCCAACCATTGAGCATCCAAACCCCGGCCTTGAATAGGACACAGCGTACCGAGGGAGTGTAGTCCCAAACGGCATTATCTGCGCCTGTTGACTGGAAAAATTCTGCCCCGCTCAATTGAGCGGGGCCTGAGGGTCAGGGGTGATTCCAGCGAGCTGCGCCTCGGAACTGGGCTCGGGGGGTTGGCCTTTAGCGGGCCTGTACGCCCCGCTGCAGGAACTCGTTGGTGAAGAAAGCGCCGGCCGCGAGGTCGGTCTTGACCCGCCCGGTCTGTTTGAGCAGCGACAGGCCAGAGTTCCAGCCCTGAGGGCTCGAGAAGCCCAGCCCGTTCTGGCGGCTATAGCTGGACTGGTAGAGCGGCAGCGAGGCCCGCAGCACTGCCAGCCGGTCTTCGCCCTGGTTGGGCACGAACTGCTTGGAGGCCTCGAAGGCCTTGCGCGGGTCGCGCAGGGTGAACTGCATGGCCTCCTGCGTCCCCTGTACAAAGGCCCGGGCAAGGTCGGCGTTCTCGAGTACCCGGTCCGTGCTGATCACCCCCACCCCCGGCGAGAGGTTGTAGGGCCCAGCGGGAATCACGTTGAGCGCGATGTTGCGTGCCCGCAGCACCAGGGGCTCGTTGTTGACGAAGCCCATCGCCACGTCCACCCGGTTGGTCACGATGGCCTCGGCCTGGGTGAAGCCGATCTGCTCGATCTTAACATCGCTCTCTTTGAGGCCCGCCGCCCGCAGCATGGCCTGAAGCGAGGTGTAGGAGGTGCCGAACAGCCCGGGCATCCCGATGGTCTTGCCCTTAAGGTCGCGCACGCCCTTGATGTTCTTTTCGGTCCGGCTGAACAGCGCGTTGGGGACGCTCTGGTAGAGGGCCAGCACGTACCTCAGGGGCGTGCCCTGGGCCCGCAGGGCAATCACATCTTCGGCATCGGCCACCACGAAGTCCAGCCGGCCCTGGGCCAGCAGCGGGTACAGCTCCGACGAGAAGCCGTGCTGAAACTCGACCTTAAGGCCGCGTTTGGCGTAGAAGCCCTCGGTGACGCCGGCGTAAAACGGCGCGAATTGCACGTCCGGGAGGTAGCCCAGCCCCACCCGCACGGTCTGCTGGGCGGAGGCAAAGGAAAGGAGAAGGAGAAAGGCGAAGGTTAGTTTTTTCATGGTCTGCTTGTGGGTTACAGTCAAGAAATCCGGGGCCGTTGGCTCGAGCCGGTAGCCACCCACAGTCAGCTAACCCGCCCGCGCCAGACCAAACCACAGCGGGCCCGTCGCCCGCCGCTTGCCGACTTTTGCTTGGCTGTTTAGGAGGAATCCAACACCTTAATCGCCAGGGCGCAGGAACGCACCGGCTTCTCTCCTTCTCCCATCCAGACTGAAGGTGGGCGGTTTTGGCCCACCCATCACTGTTGGCCTCGGAGTTTCACCGAATCGGGGCTGGATGTGCTGCCGATTTCCAGCCTTCGCGGGCTAAGTTGGCCGTGTTGGCCACGCATCACCGCCAGTAAGGATTCGCACCTTCCCTGAAGGACGGGCCTCTCGGCCCGAGCGTATTGTATGCAGATTGCCGCGCTTAACAAAGTGAAGGACTACGGTTTGTCGTGCCAGCGGCGTGCACCCTATGCCCGCCCAGTCGCCTTGCCCAGCGCCCTCAGACCGGCTGCGATGCCCCCGTCCAAGGCCCCGTCGCCATAGCGCCAGGCCCACATCCCGCCCAGCTTTCCGGGGAAGTTCATGCGGGCCTCGGTGCCCAGGCTGTAGAGGTCTTGCATGGGTAAAACGGCCAGTTTTGCCCCGGACTTGAAGGCCAGCTCGGCCAGTGCGCCGGGTACCTCGAGGTCGTTAAGGGCACGGATGTGGGCTTTTTCGAGGTAGCCCCGCATGAACTCGAGTTCGGCCTCGGGCGCGGTCTTATACCAGCCCACAGTGGTGTCGTTGTCGTGGGTGCCGGTGTAGACGATGACGTTGCCGGAAGCGGGGTAGTTGTGCGGCAGAAAGACATTGGACGGGTCGGAGAAGGCGAACTGCAAGATTTTCATGCCGGGGAAGCCAAAGCCGTCGCGCAGGGCCTCGACCTCGGGGGTGATCACGCCCAGGTCTTCGGCAATGATCGGCGCGTCGCCCAGGGCCTTGCGCACCGCCTCGAACAGCTTTCGGCCGGGGGCCTTGACCCATCGCCCGTTGACGGCGGTGGGCTGGCCGAAGGGGATCTCCCAGTAGGCTTCGAAGCCCCGGAAGTGGTCGATCCGTACCAGGTGGCACTGCTTGAGCGACTGCTGGATGCGGGAGACCCACCACCTGAAGCCCTCAGCCTCCATCACCTCCCACTTGTACAGCGGGTTGCCCCAAAGCTGGCCGGTCTCGGAAAAGTAGTCGGGCGGCACCCCCGCCACCACCTCGGGGTTGCCCTCGGCGTCGAGGTAGAAGTACTGCGGGTTGGCCCACACGTCGGAGGAGTCGAAGGCCACGAAGATCGGCATGTCCCCGATGATCTGTATACCCTTGGACTCGGCATAGGCCTTGGTCTTGCCCCACTCGCTATAGAACAGCCACTGGGTCCACTCGTGCAGCCCGATTTCGTCGGCCAGCTCCAGCCGGGCGGCCTCGAGCGCCCCCGCATCGCGCCCCCGCAGCTCTGGCGTCCAAAGGTTCCAGGGCTTGCCGCCGAACTGGTTCTTGAGGGCCATGAACAGCGCAAAGTCCTCCAGCCAGAACCCCTCGGCCCGGATGAAGGCCTCCAGGGCCGACCGGTCGGCCCCCGAAGCCCGGGCCTTGAACCCCGCATAGGCCTCGCGCAGCAGGGGCCAGCGGTGGTGGTAGACCCAGCCGTAGTCCACTGCACCCGCCGGGAAGTCGGGCGGCTGGGTCTCGGCCTCGAGCCAGCCCTTTTCGATCAGCAGCTCTACGTCCACCAGATAGGGGTTGCCCGCGAAAGCCGAGAACGACTGATAGGGCGAGTCGCCGTAGCTGGTCGGCCCCAGCGGCAGCACCTGCCACCACCTGGCCCCCGTGCTCGCCAGCCAGTCCAGAAACCTCTCCGCCTCCGCCCCCAGCGCCCCGATCCCCCAGCGCCCGGGAAAACTTGTCGGGTGCACCAGCACCCCGAACGAGCGATTAAGTTGCATGAGATACAGTCTACTTGGTTTATTGGAAACGTTTCTACTGGATAGGCAGGCCCGGCAGGGCGACCGCAAGCTCAGGAAGATGCCAGGACAGTCCCCGACCTACCCTTGATTGCTGAAGCAGCACACCTAATGCGACCGGCGGTATTGCGCAGGGTGGGATTTGCTGCTCGGGCAGGGCCGCTAATGGCCAATCCTGGTGTGGACACAGGCGAGAATCCCCCCGGGCTCTACGGGCGGTATTTTGCCCATCGGATTTGGAGACCTTTTATTTGTAGAGCCAGAACTTGACTGCTACGCGCCCTCGAGCGGCCGGGCGTAGGCCGTGCACAGCGCCACGTCCATGCCGAACTCGTCGTTCTCGGCGGGCTTGGCGATGAAGTACATCAGCAGCAGGCCGTCGCTGGGGCGGCCCCGGGGCGGCACGAAGGCGTACACGCTCACGTCGCTGCCGTAGCCGAAGCTCTGCACCGGCTGACCCTCGTGCTTGTAAACCCGGTAGCGGCTGACCTGCTCGATCATGGTGCTCACCCGCAGCGACTCGAGTTCGTTAACCGCCCGCACCTCGCGGAAGTTGCCCTTTTTCAAGACCACCCGGCAGCGGGTGCGCTCGGGGATGATGGCGTACCGGGTGGTGTTGCCGATGTTCTCCAGGATCGGCTCGAGGCCCCCCAGGTCGGTGGGGGCAAAGCGGGGAAGGCTCTTCTCGTCCCAGCCAAAGTTAAAGGGCCAGTTGACCTCGGGTAGCGGCTCGCGGGGGCCACAGGCGGCCAATACCAGGGCGGTCAGCAGTAGGGCTATACGCACCCCCTCAGCTTATTCCAAAAGGGTTGGCTAATTGTTAGGCGGGCGGAAGGTCTGGGCGCTGAAGGCGGGGTTGACCCTGGCCGCCGTTACCTGGGTTTCGGCGAACAGCTCGCCATTGCTGTAGAGCTTGGCCGCGAACGGGAGGCGAAGCCCCGCTACAGCCCGGATGTCGGAGTAGAGCACGGTCAGGGTGTCGGCGCCGCTGCGGTAGCGCTCGGCTAGGAGCTGGTTCTGAGCGCCCAGAAGGTAGGCGGTTTTGGCCCCCCGGGTCTGAACTTCCACCCCCAGGCCCCTCACCCCCTGAAAGGTCTGCTGGCCCAGAACCCGCGCCGTTTGCCGCCCGCCCCCGCCGAAGCGCAGGCCGTACCAGGTCTGATTCAGCCCGTTGCGGAGTTCGGTCAGCTCGCCACCGCGCACATCCTCCAGCCCGCCCACCTGGCTCCAGCGAATCCCCTCCGTTGGCGAGACCTGCACCACCTGAATCAGCACCTCCTGGTCGTAGTACTCCAGCCGGAGCCGCTGGCTCAAGAAGTCTACGTAGGAGACCACGCGGGTTTGGGTCTCGAGCTGTCCGTTCACAAACGTTTTGATGGTGGCGGTCTCCTGATAGGTTCGGAGGCCCTGCAGGGCCGCTCCGCCGTGGGCCTGGCGGGCACGCTCAAGGAGCTGCGCAGCCTGGGGCTGCACCTGGGCGGCAGCAAGGCCGAGAAACAGGAGGGCTGAAAGAGGGAGTCTCATCGCCAGGAGATTATCCCTCTAGAGTGAAGCCCGGATGGGTGACCGTTGGGCTGTTCTGGTCCCCGCGCCCTACTCACACTTGCGCTACCGGCGCGGTGGTGTTTGCCGTACCGGGGACGGGCGGCAACCGCTCTCAGGCTTTGGTTCCGCCGTTCTTGTCCGGCGCGATGTCCTTGCTGGTGGCGTTCTTCACCAGGCTCAGCAGCTGCTGCAACAGTTCGTCGGACTTGCCGTTGGAGCCCGCGCTAATGCCGTCCATGAACTGCCCCACACCCAGACCCTGGGCGTATTGCTCGGTCATCTTGGCCAGGGTGGTGGGGTCGCCGTAGATGTTCATGTTGCCCTTGCTCATGAACTGACCGATGCTGCGGGCCAGCTCGCTCTGCACGTCGCGCAAGGCTTCGGTCTTGAGCTTTTGCAACTCGAACTCCAGCGCGGCAGCGCTGAAGGTCTGCTTGTTCTCCAGTGCTTGCCGCTCGACCTCGACCTTGGCCTGCTCGACGTTGACCTTCTCGCGCTCCACGTCCACATCGACCATTTTGTTGGCGGTCTGGCCTTTGGCGATCAGTTCCTGGGCCTCGGCCTCGGCCCTGGCCCGGGTGATGGCGGCCTCGGCCTCGAGCAGCGCCGACTGCTTGGTGGCTTCGGCCTTCCGCACCTCGGCGAAGGCCGCCACCTCGGCCTCGGTCTGGCGCTTGATGCGGTCTTGTTCGATGGCCTGCTTGGCGGTGATTAGCTTGGTCTGGGCCTCGCGCTCGGCCTGGGCCAATTGCTGCACCGTGATCACCTGCTGACTGGCCTTCTCGCGCTCGGCCTGGGCCTCGAGGTTCTGCCTCTCGGCGTCGGCCCGGCGGCGCTCGGCCTCGGTGATGGCGATCTGCTTGTCGCGCTCGGCCAGCGAGACGGCCTTCTCGCGCTCCACGTCGGTGGTCTGCTTCTCCTGCTCCTTAAGCAGCAGCGCCCGGTCGCGCTCGATGGCGGTGGACTGCTTCTCCTGCTCGCGCAGCAGGATCTGCTTGTCGCGCTCGATGGCGGCGGCCTGCACGGCCTGCTCGCGGGCGATCTCGGCCTCGCGGGTCAGGCGCTCCTGCTCGATGCGGTAGGTGTCGGCCTCGCGCTGCTTGGCCGTGGTCACCTTGGCGACCTCGGCCTGCTGGTTGGCCTCGGCCTCGGCCTGGGCGCGCTCGAGTTCCAGGATTTCCTTGCGCGTCTCGACGTTCTTAACCGTGATGGCCCGCTTGGCCTCTTGCTCGAGGCGGTTGCGCTCGACCAGGGCCGACTGGGTAATCTCGGTGATCTTGCGCTTGCCCTGCGCGTCGAAGATATTGGTGTCGGAGAGGAGTTCCTGGCTGGTCTGGTCGAGCGAGGAGATCGTCACCGACTCCAGGGTAAGGCCGTTGGGCTCGAGGTCGCTCCTCACCAGCTGCTGCACCGAGATGGCGAATTGGTCGCGCTGGCTGTGAATCTCAACCAGGTCCTGGGTGGCCGCGACCGAGCGCAGCGCCGAGACCAGTTTCTCGAACACCAGCGACGAGACCGCCTGCGGCGTGACCGACTTCTCGCCCAGCGACCGGCTGGCATTCACCACCGAGTCCTCTTTGGGCTCGACCTTGATGTAGAACTCGGCTTTCACGTCGAGGCGCAGGTTGTCCTTGGTGATAAGCGCGTCGGGGCCCTTGCGCTCGACCTCCAGCTTCATGGTCTCGAGGCTGACTGCCACGTTGCGCTGGAGGATCGGGAAGAAGAATCCGCCCCGGTCAATCATCACCTTGCGCCCGCCCAGGCCGGTCATCACGTAGGCCAGGTTGGCGCTGGGCTTGATGTAGAACTGCGCGATCAGCCAGGCGAGCAGCCCGCCCACCAGCAGCAGCAGTCCCATCGCCCCTGTGACGGTGCTCTGCACCGCCCCCCAATTGGGCAAAAACGAGCCCCCGAACAGACTTAAGCCACTGAGCAGTACGCCGAGCAAAACCAGGATCACACCGAGCATAGTTTTTCCTCCGGATGGCGTGCAGGTCGAGGGTCGCAGGTTTCAGGTGGTGGGCCGAAAGCCGCCGGGCCTCAACTGTGGTCAATCCGGGGGGCGGCTGGTATGGATGGGCGTGATGACGAACACTTTGCAGGGCGGGATGGGCGCAGGGCCAAAGGGCGACCTGGCACCCCCTCACCGGGCCAGCACTTCCTCGGGGAACGGGTGGGCCTGCACAAAGTACACACCCTTGTCGCCGTCCTGGTCTACGACCAGCACCGCCGAGCCCTGCTCGAGCGGGGGCTCGCCGGGTAGCGTTTTGCAGACGACGCGGAACACGTTCCCCTGCCGGTCCTTGACGTTGGCGACGCCGTTCTGTCCGTCTATGCGGAAGACGGCACGGCCCGCACTCCCCACCAGGTTGCGCCCATTGGTGGGGGGCGGGCTCGAGCCGAATACCCTGGCAAAGGCCCGGCTGGTCAGGTTCCCGATGGCTGCCGCCCCGGCCAGGCCCAGCAGGGCTGAGGCCAGGAAATACACCTCGGGCGGCAGAAAGGCCCCCAGCACCCCGTTTGCCAGCAGCCCCACCAGCCCCCAGGCCGAGAGCAGGATGGGCAGCAGCAAGGTGGCGGACAGCCCACGCCCGAACCCGAAGCTCCCGCCCAGCTTCTCCAGCGGGGAGGCCGTTTCGTGCCCGTGGCCATGGCCATCGCCGCCCGAGTCGCCGTGGTCGCCCGCGTCCGCGCTATGCCCGAGCCCGCTGAGGGCGATGCCCAGACTTAAGACCAGCCCCACGGCCAGGGGCAGGGCGAAGACGAAGTTGTACCACTCGAGAAGGTTACCCAAGGCAGTACCTCCAGCTCGAGGGTACAAGATGGAGGGGAAAGAGGAAAGGGGAAGAGAGCCGGGGCTTGGTCCGGCGGGTTTTCCGCTCTCCTCCCCATCCCCCTATGTCCTATGCCACCGACCGCACCGCCGCCGCGACCTCTTCGTAGGGCGGCTCCTGCGAGGGCACCTCGGCGATCCACTGCCAGCCGACCTTGCCGTCGGGGGCGACCACCAAGGCGGCCCGCTGAGAAAAGCCCATAATGCCCCGGAGGCCGATCTCGAGGCCTAGTGCGCGCGTTGCGGCCTTGTCGAAGTCGGAGATCAGGGGGAACGAGAGGCCGAGCTGCTGGGCGTAGGCCTTGAGGGTGAAGGGGGTATCGACGCTGAGGGCGTACACGTTGGCCCCGAGGTCGTTGTAGGCGGCCAGGCCGTCGCGGAAGGTGCAGAGCTCCTTCTCGCACACGCGGGTGAACGCGGCGGGGAAGAACAGCAGCACAGTGGGCTTGCCCTGCACCAGGCTGGGTAGGGGAAGCGGCTCAGCAGACGCGGTGTATACCGTCACCTCGGGCAGGGGTTCGCCGACGGAAATTGCCATAGTGAGCGGAATATACCCGCCCCCGGGTCCTGGACTAAAGTCGCCGGCTACAGTTTGGGTAGACTGCGGGGCCGTGTCGAGTGCCCAGAGACTGGAGTCTAGAGCCAAAGACTACGCGCTGGCGGCCTTCTGTCTGGCCACCGCGCTGCTGATCCCGTTCGGGGAGCAACCAGGCCTGTTCCTGACGGGATGGGCGGCCTTTGCGCTAAGCGGGTTTTTCGTATGGCGAACGGCCGACCCCAGCATTCAGCGCAAGATGGCCGTGCTGCTCGGCTGTGTGGCCTTGCTGGCCTGGTCGCCCATCGAGACCAGTACCGCCGACATCAAGTTTGTTACCTTGGGGCTTCCGTTCCTGGCCGTCATCGTGCTGCCCTGGCTGATTCTGCGCCGCACCGACCCCGGAACGATTGTTTACCAGTGGTGGCCAAGACATGCCAACTGGCTCGAGCGAAAACGTGGCCCCTCAGGTCGAAACGGGTGGGTGGTTAATTGGGGGGTTGCGCGGGCTTTGGGCCTCGAGATTGGCTACGTGCTGCTCTCGATCCCGCTGGCCTGGGCGGCCTTCCGTCTCTACTTCGGGGTGTTGAGTCCCGAGGTGCCCTTTAACTGGAGCCTGCCCGAGACCCCCCAATCCGACCCCCTGCTGCGGCTGTTCGTGGGCATCAACGCGGTGGGGATCTGGGACGAGCTGTTCTTCGTCAACACCTGCTTCGCCGTCCTGCGCACTATCTTTCCCTTCTGGACCGCCAACCTGGCCCAGTCCGTGGTCTACACCGCCGTGCTCTACGACATGGCCTTCACCGGGTGGGGGCCGCTGTTCGTGTTTGGTCTTGCACTCACCCAGGGCATCATGTTCGAGCGGGCCAAGACCCTGATTTACGTGATCGTGGTCCACCTGATCGTGGACTACTTCTTGTTCCAAGAGATCGTGGACGCCTACTACCCCGACTTTAGCGTGTGGTGGCATCCTTAAAAAGTTGCGCCAAGGTAAAGGTGCTCAATCGGCGAATAGGGTAAACACGTTCCTGGCGCAATTCCCAGCGGGAGCAGGTGGGCGAGAGCTCGCATTGCAATCATCGAGTCACTTCGAGCAGGCAGGGACGACAATAAGCGTGAAGACAGAGTAGAGCAGCGCCGGAACCCGGCGGCCTCTCTTTCCCCCTCGAGCACGTTATTTTTTGGCCTTGGAAGCCACGGCCTGGGCCTGGGCCAACTGCTGGCGGTACTTCTTCACCGGGCCAAAGATAAAGTTGTTGAAGAGGGCGTAAGCGCCGATGTAGCAGCCCATCTGCACCCAGAAATCGTTGAACAAGGTAAGGCCGTTGGCGCCCAGCACGGTCATCAGCAGGGTGAGGGGCATGATGACGATCAGGGCGCGCAGGAACAGCCCGGGGAACAGCCTAAGCAGGTCGCGGTTGGACAGCTTGGGGGGAGGGGCCTTGACCGGGGTCTCAGTCTTAACTTTGCGCTTTTTGCTCATGCCCAAGAGCATACGGGTTGCGGCGCACGGGATGGTTAACCGGACTGCAATTCTGGAGTTACCCCAAGTGTTAAACCGTAGAATGAACCGTGCTCGAGCTGTTCCAACGTCTTACCGCCCTGCCCCACCGGGGGAGCGCCACCCCCAACGAGGCTCAGGCCGCCCAAATCCTGCGGGAGCACCTCGAGTCCGGGGGCTTTACCGTCCAGACCCAGCCCTTCAAGGCCCCCCGCTCCTACGGGCCGGAGCTGATCGCAATCTGCCTGGCCCTGGCGCTGGGCGGCTGGCTCGAGTTCTGGCCGTTGGCCCTGCTGGGCACCTATGCCTTCTGGGCCAACTTCTCCGGCTGGTGGGTGCCCTGGGGCCGCCTCTTCGACCGCCACAACTCCCAAAACCTCCTGAGCCAGTGGGGCTCAGGGCCGCGAACCCTGGTGCTGATGGCCCACTACGACAGCGCCAAAACCTACTTCGTCTACAGCCCGCGGCGGGTCAAGGGTTTCCGGGCCAACTTCCTGCTCAACGCGGCCCTGGCCACCCTGATGCCCTACGCGACCTTTTTGCCGTTGGTGCCCCAGGTGCTGGCGCTCTACTTCCTGGCCCAGGCCCTGCTGCTGGTCTGGCGCGAGCTGACCGCCCCGACGGTAAACGGGGCCAACGACAACGCCTCGGGGGTGGCGGTGGCGGTGCGGCTGTTCGAGGAGTTGCGCGAGCAGCCCCTGGAGGGCACCAGGGTCATCCTGGCCCTGACCGGCTGTGAGGAGGTAGGGGCCAAGGGGGCCGAGTTCCTGGCCCAGTCGGGCCAGATTCCCCGCGACGCCCTGGTGCTCAATATAGACAACGTGGGCCGCGGAACGCTGCACTATGCCACCGGCGAGGGGATGCTGATCTATCACCGCTTTCGCGGTGCGCTCCAACGGGCGGCCAAGACCCAGGACGGCGCAGCCCCGCTCGAGTACCGCCTGGCTTACTTCGATACCCGCCCCTTTGCCGCCCGGCGCATGGGCTGCCTGACCCTGATCCGCCTCGAGGACGGCCTGCCCCCCCACTGGCACTGGCCCACCGACCGGCCCGAGAACGTGGACTGGGCGGCGGTGGAGGGGACGCTCGAGTACGCCCGGAGACTGGTGAATGCCGGGCTGTCTGCATGACGGGGCGTGCATTACGGGAATCGTAGATTCCCCCAGGCGCTCACGGAGATACAAGAGCCCCGGTTCGATTTCTACTGCCAGACCACAAAGTTCCTTTCAACAGCTGATGATTCGCAGCCTGTGCGTTGCTGACTCGTCATCAGCCTACTCCCACTCAATCGTCGCGGGCGGCTTGCTGGTGATGTCGTAGACCACGCGCCCAATCTCGGGTACCTGGCGGGTGATTTTGCGGGCTACTTCGTCTAGGAACTCCAAGGGCAGCCGCGCCCAATCCGCCGTCATGAAGTCCACCGTGCTCACCGCCCGCAGCCCCAGC
Source organism: Meiothermus sp. (assembly GCA_033762915.1). Taxonomy (GTDB): domain Bacteria; phylum Deinococcota; class Deinococci; order Deinococcales; family Thermaceae; genus Meiothermus. The sequence goes on from JANRLD010000060.1 coordinate 44,379, forward strand.
ACGTAGCCATAACTGCGTTCGTCGCCAATCACACCCACGCTCTGGATGGGGGTGAGGATGGCGGCGGCCTGCGAGACCTGGCCGTACAGATCCCAGTCGCGCAGACCCGAGATAAAGATGTCATCGGCACGGCGCAGGATGTCTAGTTTTTCCTCGGTGACTTCGCCCAGAATCCGAATCGAGAGGCCGGGGCCGGGGAAAGGGTGGCGCATCCGGATGGCCTCGGGCAGCCCCAGCAGCAGGGCCAGCTCGCGCACCTCGTCCTTGAACAGGTAGCGGAAGGGCTCGAGCAGCTCGAACTGCAGGTCGTCGGGCAAGCCGCCCACGTTGTGGTGGCTTTTGATATTGGCGCTGCCCTCGCCGCTGCCGGCCGACTCGATCACGTCCGGGTAGAGCGTGCCCTGGGCCAGCCAGCGGTAGCCCTGCTCCGAGAGCGCCCTGGCCTCGCGCTCAAAGACCCGGATAAACTCCCGCCCCACGATCTTGCGCTTCGCTTCGGGGTCGGAGACCCCTTTTAGGGCAGCCATGAAGGGTTCCTTGGCATCCACCACCCGCAAGGACTCGTCGCCCAGCGGGCGCAGGGCGCGTTCCACCTCATCGCGCTCGCCCAGGCGCAGCAGGTTGTGGTCCACAAATACCGCGGTTAGCTTGTCGCCGATGGCCCTCGAGAGCAGCAGGGCCAGCGTCGAGGAGTCCACCCCACCCGACACCGCCAGCATCACTTTGTCGTCGCCCACCTTGGCACGGATGTCGGCGATTAGGTTCTCGAGGGTGTGCTCGGCCGTCCAGTCGCGCTTCACTCCCGCGAGCTCGAGGAAGTTCTCGAGCACCTGCATCCCCTTGGGGCTGTGCACCACCTCGGGATGGAACTGAAGCCCGAAGGTGCGCCCATCGGGAGCCGCAATGCCCGCTACCGGGTTCTCGTCGGTCTTGGCGATTACCTGCCAGCCCTGCGGCAGCTCGGTCACGGCGTCGGAATGGCTCATCCACATCTGAAGCTCGCCCTCGAGGCCGCCAAACAGGGGGCCGGTGTGGTACTCGAGGTTGGCCTTGCCGTATTCCCGGCTGCCGGCCCGCTCGACCCGCCCGCCGAACTCCTGGCTCAGGAGCTGCATGCCGTAGCAGATCCCCAGCGTGGGCAGCCCGCTGTGCAAAACGCCTGCCGCCGGGCGCGGGCTTTTGGGGTCGAAAACCGAGGCTGGGCCGCCCGAAAGGATCACCGCCCTGGGGTTCTCGGCCTGGATGCGCTCCAGGCTGGCCGTCCCCGGCAAAATCACCGAATACGCCTTCAGCTCTCGAATTCGTCGTGCGATCAGGCGGGTGTACTGCGAACCGTAGTCGAGGATGACGACGCTCATGCTCGGAAGTTTATAGGAGGCGGGGGGTGGGGGGTAGGGGGTGGGGCCGCGAGTGGAAGGGGCGGGTAACGCTGGTTCGGTAGTTGACCCGCTCCTTTGAGCCCCCTTTTCACGCTTTTGTCACCCCAACGTATCTACACTTTCAGACAGGCTTCAGGGCAGGCTGTAAACTGAGGTCAGGAGCGACCTATGTTTGGACTTGGGGGAACCGAAATCGTCATTATCTTGGTGATCGCGCTATTGCTGTTCGGGCCGCGACGCCTTCCGGAGATGGGGCGGAGCATCGGACAGAGCATCCGCGAGTTTCAGAAGGGGGCCAAGAACATCCGCGAGGAGTTCGAGAGCGCGGCCAGCACCAAAGAACTCAAGGAGATGAAGGACGACCTGACCAAGCCGATCGAAGAGATCAAGGCCGACCTTAAGTCCGAGCCCAAGGCCGAGCAGAAGCTGGGGAGCTGACCGTGCGACCGCAGGGTGTTAGTCAGCCTCGGCAAGGCTCCGGACGCACTTCGGCGGCAGCCCTGGACGAGGTTTGCGGTGTGAGGTCGGGTTGGGAGGTCGGCGGACTGTGAGAGAAGCCCCCCTGATGGAGCACCTCGAGGAGCTCAGGTCCAGGCTGATTTGGGCAGTTGGGGCCTGGGCAGTGATGACCGCGGTGGCCTTTGTGTTCCGCGTTGAGTTGCTGGAGTGGCTCGAGGCTCCCCTGAAGATTTTCAACGAGGGCCGCGAGGTCAAGGCCGAGCTGATCGTGCTGGGCATCACCGAGCCCTTTGTGGTCTCGCTCCAGGTCGCGGCCTTCGGTGGGCTGGCCTTGGCGCTGCCAGTCATCGTCTATCAGCTCTGGTCCTTCATCGCCCCGGGGCTCTACAGCAACGAGCGCCGCCTAGCGATTCCCTTTCTGCTGGGCGCGGGGTTCAGTTTCGGGGCGGGGGTGGCCTTTTGCTACTTCCTGATGCTTCCGGTGGCGGTGCCCTTCCTGCTGGGGTTCCTGGGCGACGTGGTGACGCCGCAGATTTCTATCGGGATGTACATCGGGCAGATCCTGACCCTGTTGGGCGTAATGGGGCTGGTCTTCGAGATGCCGGTGGTGAGCTACTTGCTGGCCTCGCTGGGGATGCTGAGCAGCCGCTTCCTGCTCCAGAACTGGCGCATCGCCATCGTGATCATGATCGCCGTCGCGGCCATCATCACCCCGACCCAAGACCCCCTCAACCTCACCATCGCCTCGGCCCCCTTGATTCTGCTCTATGGGGTTTCCATCCTGATCGTCCGGCTGGTCGAACGCGGGCGCAAGGTGCCTGTAGAGACCGCCGCGTAGAGGTTTTTAGCGTTGGGGATCGGGTGGCGGGCCGGCAAACGCTCCCACACGGTCCGCCCCTCGAGCCGTTCGTCGGCATCCCGCGCCCGACCCGCCGAGCCGAAGTAGAATATTCTGACAAAAATACTGTATTCTAAACTGCAAGATGAACCTCGACACCCCCCGAATTTTGGTACTCAACGCTGGGTACGAGCCGCTCGGGCTGGCTTGTATCAAGCGGGCGGTGACGCTCGTCATGAACGGGACCGCCGAGGTGGTGGAGGAGAGCGGAGAGTACCTACGAACTCCCAGCACCCCCTACCCCATTCCCACCATCATCCGCCTCAAACGCATGATTCGCCGCCCTCCGGGGCGGCTTGCGCTTAATCGGCGCAACATTCTGCGGCGCGACGCCTACACCTGCCAGTACTGCGGCAAGCGCGGCGGCGAGCTGACCGTCGACCACGTGATGCCCAAGAGCCGGGGCGGGCGCGGCATTTGGGAGAACCTGGTGGCGGCCTGTCGGCCCTGCAATCTTAAGAAGAAGAACCGCACCCCCGAGGAGGCCGGGATGCGCCTGGCCAGGCGCCCGGTAGCGCCCCGCCATGGCCTCTTGCTGGTCGCCGACCTGCCCCATCTGCCGGACACCTGGAAGCCCTACCTGCCGGACATCGAGCACAGGTAGGTCGGAGGCTGATAGACCAAAGCTTAGCGGTTGGGGGTATGGGCCATTCTGTTCGTATTGTAGTGGGGTCTCGAGGAGCGCTCGAGTGGCTGGCCACGCGTTGGGTAAAGGCCAGGGTATGCGACCTGCGGTTGGGCTATGCCGGCATGCCCCTCACCGACGAACTCGCCGACGACATCAACGACCTCCTGCAAAAGCCCACCCGGATTGTGCCGTTCGAATTGCTCTCGGAGTCCCACCATGAAGTGCTCGAGCAGTCCTCCCAGCATGCCCCGCTGGCCTACCTCGAGACCAAATACTTCGGGGGCACCGGCTCGCAATGTGCGGTGATGTTCGAGGGCGGGAGGGTGACCCTCGGCCCGCTCAAGACCTACACCCCTTGGGACGAAAAACTGCTTAAGTACGGCCAGGTCCCCAGCAGGGAGGGGGCGATTAACGCGGTTCTACGGGCGATGGGGGTATGGCGGCGGCCGGGCTCCGACGAGTTCGAAACCCTCGAGCTGGGCCGCTACCGCAGCAACGATGCCCTTCTTCGCCAGGCGCAGCGCCGGGACGGCCCAAAAAACCATTGAGCTGCGCAGGCAATGTTGCAGACCCTCACTGCTGTACGGGGATGGTCGCCAGCATCTCGGGGATGGTGACGAAGCGGTAGCCTTGGGCTTGCAGGCCCTCGAGGATTGCGGGAAGGGCCGCAACCGTGCGAGCCCGGTTGCCACCGCCGTCGTGCAACAGAACGATAGCGCCAGGGCGGGCGGCCCCCAGGACGTTCTCGACGATCTGCTGGCTGCCCACAGATGGCTCCCAGTCGTTGGATTGGGCACTCCACATCACTACCGTGTAACCCTCGCGCAGCGCCCAGTCGGCCAGCCCATTGTTCAGCCGCCCGCCGGGGGGCCGGAACAGGCGGCCCGAGCCCCCGACGGCCTCGAGCAGCTGCTGGGTGCTCTGGAGTTCGCGCTGGGCCTGGAGGTCGTCGGCTGGGGCGGTGCGGTGGGTCCAGGTGTGGTTGCCCGCCGCGTGCCCGGCGGCCAGCACCGCCCGCGCCACGTCGGGGTTGCGATCCAGCTCTTGCCCGACCCAGAAGAAGGTGGCCCGCACGCCATAGCGGGCCAGGGTTTCCAGCACCTGCGGGGTGAACTCGGGGCTGGGGCCGTCGTCGAAGGTCAGGGCGATGAGCCTGTCGGAGGCGGTCGCGGGTGCGCGGCGCAGGATCAGGCCGTCGGGCCGCCCCGCGATCTTGACCCGGGTGTTGGGGGTAGGGTTGACCATCGGACTGGCGGGGCCTGGGGTGGGGTCGGCCTCGGGGACGTAGGTGAGCTGGGGAGTGGAGACCGGGGGCTGGGCTGACGGCGGGCTGGGCTCGGGCGGGGGGTTGGACGGCTCAACTGGCCCGGCGGGGCTCGGGGTTTGAGAGGGTGGGGGCGACTCGGGCGCGGCCTGGGGCTCTGGCTTTGGCTCTTCCAGTGGCCGGACCGAGATGACGGGGTTGCGCGGTGCGGGCTGGGCGGCGGGAGGGCTCGAGGGCTGAGCTGCTGGCGGGGGGGTGGGCCGGGTTGGGGCTACACCGGTTGAGGCCGGCTGCGGCCGGACGGAGAGCACCTCGAGCCACACCCAAGCGCCGACCGCGAGCAGGCCGACGACCAGCACGGCGCGGGTCCAGGCTGCGGGGTCGCCGGAGCTGCGGGAGCGAGGGCGGTTGCGGCGGGCCATTGAACCTATCCTAATTGACTCCGTGATAGAAATGCGAAAAGCCGCCCCGGGACGCCCACAAGAGACTGCACCGTGCTTGCGCGGGTGCCCGCTTTTAAGTGCGCCAGCGCGAAAGTGCGGAATTGGCGGATACGGCAAATTTGTGCCTGGAACAATTCCCTGCAAGAGCTGGCGGGTGAAAATTCGCATTCCAACTATGGGGAGACGATTAGGGTCTTCGGTGGCTTTGCATCTCTCCCACGCCCCCCAGGGTGCGGAACGGTGGAAAGTCCGGCCTACTCTGCCCGCGTCGACTCGCCCGCTGACGGCGCAACCGATGTTGCGAAAGCCGGGGTGGAGGCGAAGCCGAGGCCCTACTGCCGCTGCAAGTACCGCCACGAGACCGCGCCTATATTCACGTCGCCGACATATACCTTGCCGTCGGCGAGGTCACGCCAGCTACCCTCGGGAAGCCTGAGGCTGGCCGCCTCGAGGCCATTGTTGAAGGCCGCCAACAACTCGCCCTGGCCCGCCTCTCCGCGCAGGAAGGCCAGCAGCGGGCCCTCGCCCAGGTAGGTTCGGAACAGGCTCGAGGCCAGTGCCGTGTTCTCCTTGCGCAGCTTGCCCAGCAGTTGGTAGTGCCGCAGCACCTCGGGGTTGCACCGCTCCCACTGCATCGGGGCCCGGTACAGTTCGTTGACCGGCCACTGACCGGCCTGGCCGTTAAAACCACACTCTTCTCCCTGGAAAAACATTGGGGTGCCGGGGAGGGCATACAGAATAGCCGAGGCCAGCCTCAACCGTTGGAGCGACTCCGGGCTGGGCGTCTCGCCGAGGTTGCCGCCGCCAAGGTCGGAGAGCACCCTAGGGGTGTCGTGCGAACCGATCAGGTTGAAGCCTTGGGCCGCCACCGCCTCGGAGTAGGTGGCGTAGACCTGGGCCAGCTGGGTCTGGGCCCGGCGCCCGTTCTGCAGCGGCCCGCCCCGGGCAAAGCCCAATGCCCCGCCGAAGGCGGGCGGGGAGCCGCCGCGCCCCAGGGTGTAGTTCATCAGGGAGTCGTACTGGTCGCCCTGCAGGTACTGCGGGCGCAGGTCCCAGACCTCGCCCACCAGGTAGGCGTCGGGCTTGACCGCCTTGACCTCTGCCCGCCAGCGCCGGGTGAACTCGGTAGAAACCTCGTTGGCCACGTCCACCCGAATGCCGTCGAAGCCGAAGCGCAGCCAGTACTTGGAGACCTCGATTAAGTAGCGCTGCACGCCCGCGTTGCCCGTGTTGAGCTTGGGCAGGCTGCCCAGGTTGGCCCAGCCGATGTAGGCGTTGCCGTCGCCGGCGCGGAAGGGCCACTGTTTGACAAAGTACCAGTTCCAGTATGGTGAGTTGCGCCCGCGCCGCACCACGTCCTGGAAGGCCCAGAACCCCACCCCAGTGTGGTTGGGCACGAAGTCGAAGACCACCTTGATGCCGCGCCGGCGGGCCTCGGCCAGAAGCCGCCTCAGGGTAGCCTTGTCGCCCAGGCGGGGGGCCACCTCCATGTAGTCGTGGGTGTCGTAGCCGTGGGCCGAGCCCGAGCCGAACAGGGGGTTGAAGTAGATCAGCGAGACACCAAGAGCCTCCAGATGCGGTAGCTTCTCGAGCACCCCTGCGAGGTCCCCGCCGAAATACTGCTGGCAGCAGTGGTACGTCGCGGGCGGGTCGGTCCAGCCCGAAAGGTAGGGCTTCTGCCCCGACCAGGTGGCATCAAAGACGGCCTGCGAGGTCTCGAGGGCCCGGGCGTCGTTGGAAGGGTCGGCGTTCCAGAAGCGGTCGGGGAAAATCTGGTAGCCCACCCGGCTGCCGACCCAGGAGACGGCCTTAACCGGGCTTTCGGGCGCCGTATAGGGGCCGAACTCGGCCTCCTGGCCCTCGGCCGAGACCACCTTTATGCGGTACTCGCCCAGGTCGGGCGGGACGCTCACGCGCCACATCTCGTTCTCGGGCGTGGCGATCTGGCGGGCGAACTCCAGCGTGGTCTTGGAGCTCTGGAGCTGGGCCGACTTTATCCGCTCTGGTTCGACGGCGAAGCGCAGGGAGAGCCGACCGCCCACCGCCGAGACGAAGCGGGGCGCGGCGGGGTCGTGCTCGAAGCCAAACTGCGGTCCGTCGGCTTGGGCCTGGTCGCCTTCCGCACCGATCACGCGCACCGCGTTCTGGCCGCCCTGGCCGTCGTCGGTGCAGCGCGTCGACTCCTCATCCACCCCCGGTGAGCCAAACTGCTCGTCTTCGCACATGTTCTTGGGCCACTGCCCGTTGATGAAGAACTTGTACTCAATCGGCCCAGGCGCAAGCGCCACGGTAACCGACCAGGCGCCCGACTCGCTGCGACTCATGGGCAGCTCGGCCCAGTCGTTGAAGCTGCCCCGCACGCTCACCGACCTGACCTCCACGGTGCTGGGTGGGTCGTAGGTGAAGGTCACCTCGAGCCTCTGCTGGGCGGCAGCAAAGCCCAGCAGCACAACGATTAACAGCCAGATTCGTTTCACCTTTACCCCCACCGTGTCAGCACTCTCTTTGGGATGCGCGGCGGTGGGGGAGACCCGCCCCACGGCGCATTGTTTGCTCAACCGCCCTGCACCCGCGCGACTTTTTACCGGCCCGGCTCCACGAAAACCGCCGTAGTCCTGGCGGGCACCGTGAAGGCGTTGCTGGCGAACCTCGAGCCACGGGTCACCGGGTCGCTCGAGGCCGTCTGCACGGGGTGCAGTTGCCAGGCCCCGTTCAGGCTGGCGTCGGCTACGTTGGCGGCGCTGGCGGTGGCGTTAAAGACCACCAGCACCCGCCGGTTGGCGCTGTCCAGGGCCGGCTGGCCCGAACTCAGCAGCATCACAATCAAGCCGGGGGTCTGGTTGAGGTTGGCAGGGAATGAGACTCGAGCCTGTACGTCGGCGGCGGTGCGCAGGCGGAACAGGGGGGAGGACTTTCGGATGCGCAGCAGCTCCTGAAAGTAGGCCGCCGCGCCCTGGATGTCGGCAGGGCGAATGTTGAGGTTGGGGTTTGCCAGGAGCGGCCGGAGGTAGCTGAAGCGGTTCTGGTTGTCGGCCGCCATGGGGAGGCCCACCGCCCAATTGTTGCTCTGCATGCCCCAGTCGATGCGGTTAAACCAGTCGCCGGAGTTGTAGGAGTTGCGGTCGCCCGACTTGGAGCGCAGCAGATCGTCGCCGGCGTGGAAGAAGGGGATACCCTGGGCGAACATCACCAGGGCCGAGCCCAGGTTGTTCATGCGAATGCGGTCGGCCACGCTGGCCGCCTCGGGCGCCTTGTACATTACCGCGTCGAAGAGGGTTTCGTTGTCGTGCTTGGAGACGTAATTGATGATCTCCTGGGGATCGGCGGTGTAGCCGGCGGGCGAGCCGTTGTAGTCGACCCGGCTGCCCTGGGTGTCCATAAAGCGGTAGTCGCGCAGCCCGCCCGCCAGACCCACCCGAATCCACTGGGTCTGGGTCAGCAGGCGCTGGCGCTGAAGCTCGGCATTGGTTCCGGTGTGGGCGCTGGGGGCAGTGAAGAGGCCGCTGATAAAGCCCTGGTCGCGGGGGTCGCCGAATGGCCCGCCGCCCCGCGCCGCGTCGCGCAGCCGGTCGTTGAAGGTGGCGATGCCGGTCCCGGCCATGTTGGTTTGGGTGGCGTTGACGCCGCGCGCGTTGTTGGCCACCTCGCCGAAGTTCCAGCCCTCGCCGTAGACCACGATGCGCCGGCCGTCCACGCCGTCCCTCTCGAGTGTCAGCCCGTCGAGCGCCCGGCGCACGGCTTCCATATTGGTCTTCATGTGGTGGCCCATCAGGTCGAAGCGGAACCCATCGACCTTGTAGGCCCGGGCCCACAACAGCACCGAGTCCACCATGAACCGCTCCATCATCCGGTGCTCGGTGGCGGTGTTCTGGCAGCAGGTCGAGGTCTCGACGTTGCCGTCCCGGTTGAGGCGGTGGTAATAGCCGGGCACGATGCGATCGAAGACCGACTTTTCGCCCTGACCGGCCTGGGCGGTGTGGTTGTAGACCACATCCACCACCAGCCGCAGCCCAATCCCATTAACCGCCGCCACCATTTCGCGGAACTCCAGCGTCCGTGACGGCCCGTCGGGGTTGGTGGCATACGAGCCCTCGGGCGCGTTGAAGTGGAAGGGGTCGTAGCCCCAGTTGAAGGGGTCTTCGTCGCGAATGGCGGTAATGGCCTTCTGCTGCTCGTCGGAGTCGCGGGCGAAGCGGCCGAGGTCGCCGGGCGACTTCCAGCGGCTCTTGTCCTCGTCGATGGTGGCGATGTCCATCACCGGCAGCAGGTGCAGGTGGGTCAGGCCGGCCCCGGCCAGGGCGCGCAGGTGCTTCATCCCGCTGGACTCGAGGTTGGTGAAGGCCTTGAAGGTCCCCCGCTGCGCCGCCGGGACGGTGTTATCGGAGGCGCTGAAGTCGCGGACGTGCATCTCGTAGATCACCGCGTCTTCGGGGGCCTCGAGGGCCGGTTTGCGCAGGGCGTCCCAGCCCTGCGGCTTGAGCGCCGCGTCGCTCAGGTCCACGATTTGCGAGCGCCTGGAGTTGGTGGAGAGCGCCACCGAGTAGGGGTCGGTGACGAGGTTGGTCTCGACCTTTCCGGTCTGCCGCACGAAGACCTGCACATCGTAGAGGTAAAAGCGGTTTTTCCAGTTGGCCTCGCCCTGGACGGCCCAGACCCCGTTTTGCTCGGTCATCTCCACGACCCTTGGGGTTCCGCCGGTGCTGCTGTCGAAAAGCTGAACTTTCACCGAACGCGCCGTGGGAGCCCAGACCCGCAGGTTGGGGCGTCCGCCCTCCCAGGTCACCCCCAGCGGTCCGCTGTAGAAGAACAGGTCGTCCAGCACACCGGGGGTCTGCATGGAGGTGGCGTCGAGCAGCTTGCCGTCGGCGGCGAAGGCGGCCAGCGCGGCCTGCGTCTTGAGGATGCCTCCCACCTTGCTCAGCTCGTCGGCAGGCAGCTTAAAGGCGCGCAGGTTGGCGAGGTGGGGCCACCTGGCCTTGAGGGCGGCGGGGAGTTCGGCGGCCTCGAGGGTGATTGGGAAGCCGCCGGTGATGCCGTCCTTGTTTAGGGTCAGCCGCGCGCTGGGGCTGTAAAAAAGTCGGACTGTGGAGCCCTGGGCAAAGCCGGCCGGATTCCAGGCGATCAGGTCTCGAGTCAGCCAGTGGGCCTGGGCTTTGGCCAGGTCTCCGGCCTGAACTACAGAGGTATCTGGCCGCTGATAGTTAACCCGGCTCGAGCCCGACACGATCCAGACCTCCCGACCCTGAGCGAGGTCCATAAACTGGTCGGGGCCAGGGTCTTTGTCGTCGCCCTTGTGCACAATGAAGCCGACCCGCTTGGCCTCGGGCTTGAGGCGGAAGTCGAAGTATACCCCGAAGTCGGAGCGGCCGGTTTGGGGAAAGGGCTTGGTCCACTCGACCTGCTCGAGGGTGTCCTCCCACAGGTGCAACTCCCAGCCGGTGTAGTTGCCGTCGGGGCGGAAGTAGTGGACCCGAGCAAAGCCCTGCCGCAGGGCCGGCGCAGGGTTACCGCCCGGGGCCTGTGCGGCCTGGGCTTGCGTGGTCTGGCCCGCGCTCGCGCCCGCTCCGACGATCCGCACAGCGTTCTTGCCGCCGTTGTTGTCGTCCACACATTCGGCGGCCTCGGGGTCGATCTTTCCGCCCTGAGCGGCGAACTGCCCGCCGTTGCACATGTCGCCCGGCCACTGCCCGTTGATAAAGAACTTGTACTGGTAGCGCCCCGGCTGCAAGTCCACGGTCACGCCCCAAAGATTACCCTCTTTCAGCATGGGCGTTTCACCCCAGTTGTTAAACTGCCCGCGCAGACTCACCGTCCTGACCTCGAGGCCGCCCGGCGGCGCGTAGGTGAACTTTACGGGAACCGCCATTGCGGTGCCCAACACCGCACCCAGCAACACCAGCCCGACCCAGAACCAACGCATCACTCCTCCTTTTGGCCCGTCCAGGCCGCCGAGCAGCAGGCTTGCCCCCAGTGTCGACAGCCGGGATCAAAACGATTGAAGCGTTTCCAGACTACCCCAATTCCCCAGCCGGGGCAAATGGGGAATGGAACCATTCCGGCCGAGATCCGCAGTACTGCCGGCGGCATCATGAGTAAGGAGGCCCAGCGTGGGGCCTCCCAAGGACGCCAAAACGGGTTCAAACCACTTCGAATCTGCGCATCATCTCGTGGTCCTCGTGGGAGAGGATATGGCAGTGCCAGACGTAGGTGCCGGGGCGGTCGAAGAGGGCGGTTACGCGGGTCACCTCGCCGGGGTACATTACGGCGGTGTCCTTCCAGCCCGACTCCTCAGCGGCGGGCGGCCTGGGGCCGCCGACCAGCCGGATGTTGTTCAGCCGGCCGCCGATCGAACTCCCGTTGACCTTGGGCACGACCGTGGCCTTGTAGGGCTGGCGGCTCTGGATGCGGAAGTTTACCAGGTGGAGGTGCATGGGGTGGGCGTCCACCGTGGCATTGAAGATTTCCCAGGTCTCGACCGTGTTCAAAGCGGGCTTTTCTGTGGTGGGGTCGTCCCAGAGATAGGTGCCGCCCGCCACCTCGCCCAGCAGGGGCTGGATGCGGCCGTACCTGTCGGTGCCCTCGAGCAGCAGCAGCTGGCGGGTTCGAACCGGCGCGGGCAGTGAGGGCGCGGCCCCCAGGCTGGCCGGCAGCCGGTTGTCCTGGGTACGGCTCACCGTGCCGCCGACCCGGAACTGCATGACCTGTCCCACCGTGCGTGGCTCGGGGTTGACCCCGCCAGGGAAGGGGGCGCGGGCGGTGTTGCGCAGGTTCAGGCTCTGCCCAGCGAAGCCGGCGAAGTCCACCACCACGTCGTAGCGCTCTCCGGGCCCGATGGTGAGCTGGGAGACCTGTACCGGCGCCGGCAGCAGCCCGCCGTCGTTGCCGATGACCCACATCGGGGGGCCGCCGGCGATGCGCAGCTGATAAAACCTCGAGTCCGAGCCGTTGAGTAGCCGCAGCCGGTACTTGCGCGGCTCGACATTGAGGAAGGGCCAAGTCTTGCCGTTGACCAGGATAAAGTTCCCGAAGAACTCCGGCAGCGCACTGGGTCCGCCGGGCCAGGGGGCGAAGCCGGGCTGCACCATGGCCAGGGCGAAGTCCGACGGGTAGAAGAGCTGGCCGTTGATATCGAAAAAGCGATCCTGGATTACCAGAGGGATCTCGTAGGGGAAAGCCGGAAGGCCCAGCGGGTTGTCGGGCCTGCCGGTGTCCAGGCCGTCGCGGATGAAGTACAGCCCGGCCAGTCCGGCGTACACATTGAGCCGGGTGATGCCCAGGGCATGGTCGTGGTACCAGAGGTTGGCGGCCGGCTGGTCGTTGTCGTAGACGTAGGTCTGCTTGGTCCAGCCCGGCCCCATCATGGCGAAGTTGGGGGTGAACCAGTCGTCGGGCAGGCCGTCGCTGGCCGCCTCGCTGTGGCCCCCGTGGAGGTGGGTGACCAAGGGTACGCCGTCTTGCGGCAGGGAGTGCCCAGCGTGCGGCCCGTGGCCAAAGGCCCAGTGCAGGGTGGAGTCTACCGGAAGCACGTGCCCCGGCCCCACCGGCAGGTTGTTGGTCCAGTTCACCCGGGTGCGCTGGCCCCTAACCACCTCGAAAGTACGCCCTGGGTAGGTGGGCGTCTGGCCGGGCTGCCCGTAGCCCCACACGGTTGTGCTGGGGAAGCCTGGGCCCAGCAAGTTCTGCTGGAACTGGCCCACCCCGACTCGGTAGTTGTAGGGCTGTCCCTGGCCGTCGAAGCCCGGATTGGGCGTGTACTTAAAGGAGGGGTCAAGCGGGTTGGGCACCGGCTGTACAAACTTGGGATGGTTGAGCGCGCTCAGCAGGTTGCCCGTCGGCACCGCCTTCATGTGGCCCGGGTGGCCCTCCTCGAGGCCTTCCTGAGCGGCGTCTGGAGGGGCAGCGCAGGCCGCGATGAGCCCAACGCCCGATAACGCACCGTACCCGAGAACCTGTCTCCGGCTAATCATATAAACCCCCTGCGTCTCAAACCCTGCCCAGGTTGATGAGTTCTTTGACAACAGAATGTTAAAACTCTATGAAGTTGACAGATGTCCCAGGGTAGGTACTTAACGCCACTTTTCGCCAAACCGAAACGGGCGTTGGGCTCGAGGTAGATCCTCAAAACATGCCATCCAGGCAAACTGCCGTTGGTGTTGGTCTGGTACAAAATATACCAAGTACAAATAGGTGCCAACACCCGAAAGTGGGCGGTTACGTGACTCTAAGCTGCGCCATAGGAAGAGCAGTTCCCACACATACTCCCTACGGCGCTAAAGCGGGTGGTTTTTGCTGTAGGGCGGTTGCCACGAACACTCGGTACGGCGGTTTTTGCCATACCGAGTGCACTACGTCGCTTTATCGCCCGCTTTATCGCAGCACCGCGGGCGGAGTAGTGGTGGGAGACGCGATAGGAAGTACATTACCTGTCGCCGCCAAGGAGGTAGTGGTGGGGAATGCGATGAGTTTGCGCAACCCTACGCGCGACCTCGGCAGCGAGCGGCTTACCGGTGCAATTCCCCAACGGGCTGCCAGGTGGCATTTCGCATATCAGTTGTGGAGACTCATTAACATCGACTCACCCCCAGCAGACCGCCTCGAGCCTCCCTTGACACCCGTGGTGCGGGCCTATACACTCTGCCGCATATGCAAGGCAGCGTGGGGCTCAGGCAAAGTGGCTACTTTTTTAGCTACTTTTATCGGCCTGTTGTCCCCGAGAGGCTTGCGTAGCGCGTTGTAGGAGCTAACCAATCCAACCCGGGGACAACCTCCCCGGGTTTTTTTGTGTGGCTCAGACGGCGAAGGAGCGTTTTATGCTGATTATCCTCAAACACGGCGTAGGACAGGCAGAGATCGAGGCGGTTCTGGCCGAGGTGCGGCGGGTCGGATACCGCCCACATGTCTCGGAAGGCGAGCACACCACCCTGATCGGGGCCATTGGCAAAGGCCCCACACCCGAGCTGCTCGAGCACTTCCGCGCCCTCGCGCCCGTCCGAGAGGTCATCCCCATCTCCAAGCCCTACAAACTGGCCTCGCTCGAGGTCTCCCCCCGGCCCACCGTGTTGAAGTGGGACACCGGCCAGACCGGCGGCGGCGAGGTGCTGATCGCTGCCGGGCCGTGCGGTGTAGAGTCCGCCGAGCAGACCCTTACCGCCGCCCATTACGTCAAGCGCTACGGCGCGCAGATGCTGCGCGGCGGAGCCTTCAAGCCCCGCACCTCGCCCTATAGCTTTCAGGGCATGGGCCAGGAGGGACTGGAAATCCTCGCCGAGGCCCGCCGTCAGACGGGCCTGCCCGTCGTGACCGAAGTGGTCTCGCCCGAACAGGTCGAGCTGGTTGCCTCCTACGCCGAGGTGCTCCAGATCGGAGCCCGCAACGCCCAGAACTTCGCCCTGCTGCAAGCTGCTGGCCAGTCGGGACGGGCAGTGATGATCAAGCGCGGCATGAGCATGACCCTCGAGGAGTTCCTGATGAGCGCGGAGTATGTGCTGGCCCAGGGCAACATGCGGGTGATCCTGGTCGAGCGTGGCATCCGCACGTTCGAGAAGGCCACCCGCTTCACCCTGGACGTCTCGGCCGTGCCGGTGCTAAAGAGCCTCACCCACCTTCCCGTCTGGATAGACCCCTCCCATGCGGCGGGCCGGCGCGACTGGGTGACCTCCCTCACCCTGGCGGGCCTGGCGGCGGGTGCAGATGGCATCATCGTCGAGACCCACCCCACCCCCGAGACCGCCCAGTCCGATGCCGCCCAGCAGCTCAACGAGCCCCAGTTTGCCGACCTGATGACCCGCGTTAAGGCCTTGCTGCCCGCGCTGGGGCGCCGGCTTACGGGAGCCCTGGAGTTGGCCTGAGGGTCTGCCTAGTTGACTCTTCTCCCTTTCTCCTCCGCTACCCACGGTCGTAGAGGCGCCGCCAAACCCACTCCGCCGGCCCCAGACCCCGTCTCGAAAGCCACCAGCGGCTGAACGCGACCTGGCCGGCCACAACCAGCAGGGCCAGGGGGAAGAACCACAACGGGTGGAGCTGGCCGTACAGCGCGAAGCCATATCCATAGAAGAGGGTGCTCATCAGCAGGGACTGCGTGAGGTAATTGGTGAGGGGCATGCGGCCGGCCCAGCTTAGGGTCTGAAGCAGGGAGAGACGTTCCCAGAATAGGCGTAGCAGTGCGGCATAGACCAGCGCGAAGGCCAGCCCGCCCAGGCCGCGCAGGGGCTCGAAGGAGTATTGCAGGTTGACCCAATTGACGGGGATGCCGACCAGCAGACCGACAGCGACCACGCGCCAGAGGGTTCGGGGGGCGAGGCCCTGCCAGCGCGGGGCCAGCCACATGCCCAGCAGGAACAACCCCACGAACTCGGCCCCGAACAGGGCAGCCCCGAACAGGGTGTTGGGTAGCCAGAACTCCAGCCGCTCGCGGCTGACCTCGAGAAAGCTCGGCGCGAGGTAGTCGCCGTAGGTGAGGCCGGTACCGATGCCGCTCCAGTAGAAGAGCACCATAACCCCCCAGCCCGCAAGCAGGAACTTGGCGACATCCCACAGGCGGTGTTCAATACCCACGTAGCGCAGGCAGAACAGCCCGACCAGGGCATAAAGGCCCAGGATGTCGCCGTCGAAGAGGAAGGTGCCGTGAAGGAAGCCGATGGCCAGCAGCACCAACAACCGGTTGCGGAGGATGGCTGTAGGCTCCAGCCCCCGCCGCTGGTAGCTCTGGTACTGCAGGGCCAGCCCCAGGCCAAACAGAAGAGAGAACAGGCCGTAGAACTTCCCACTGAAGAAGAAGGTGATGAGGTTCTCGGCTAGGGTCACGCCGGGGGCGCCGGAGTGGGTGCTCTGGTAGGCGTGAAGTCCGGCGAAGTGCTCGAGGTTGACGGCCAGAATGCCAAACAGGGCCAGGCCGCGCAGGGCGTCGAGGAAAGTCTCGCGGGTTTTTGGGGTCTGAGGTAACGGGGAGTTTTCGCCCTGTAACGATTCGGGAAGCGTTTCGGGCTGCACTACGGCATTCTAAAGCCGCTATATTAGAGGCGAGATATCGCCCTGTCGAGCCCCGCCTATGACCCTTCCCGCGCCTGACCTGCCGCTGCCGTTCGGGTACAAGTGTACCTGGCTGACCGTCCGCTCTGAGGACGCGCTCGAGGTGGCCAACAGTCTGGGCCTCGAGGGGCAGTATTTCGCCTCCTGGTGGGAGGGCATCGAGGCTGCCTACGACTTCACCTCGGGCCGGGTTTTCGTGACCCCGCCTATCAAGGGCTGGGTGCTGGTGGTGAGCAAGCATCTGCCCCACGTCCGCACCGCTACCGACGCGCCCGAGCGGCTGTCGCCCCTGCTGATGCGGCTGGGCCAGCACTTTGAAGAGGTGCAGTACTTCGGCACCCACCGCACCTCCGACTGGCACGCCTGGGCCAAGGTCTACGAGGGCAGGCTGGCGCGGCGATACTCGGCCATCGGTCCCGAGGTGATGTGGGACGAGGGCAAGCCCACCGCCGCCGAAAAGTTCCTACGCCTGGAGGTTCGGGCCCCCTTCGAGGAGGACAAATACCCCACCGAGCGCATGGTGATGCATGTCGCCGAGCAGTGGAGCGTCAACCCCACCCGCCTGGACGAGATGGATCTGCCCCCCAGCCTAGGAATACTGGGCAAAAGGATGGAGTGGTGAGTGGCGGAGATGAGCCGGGCTAGACCCCGTAAGGCAATGGTGCACTGAAAGTAATTTAGCTGCCCGAGCCGGGTCTTGGGCTTTGCCGTTAACCTGGCAGAAGCACTCCTCCGACCGGGCGCAGGAGGCGGAGCATGGGGTATGGCAGGGTTTTTGGCCTTGCCCGCAACTGGGTCCTGGCCGGTAAAATACCCGCATGACCAACCCTGCCCCCGTCCCGGCCTTCTTGCGCGGCAACCTCGAGCAGACCTCCACCCTGGCTTCGGCCTGGATTCGCGGGCTGGAGTCCACCGAAGAGCAGATCATGAAGTGGACGACCGGCCTCAGCCCGGAGGGCCTGTGGTGGAGCGCCACACCCGACTCCAACACCATCGGTGGCCTGATCAACCACATCTGGATCACCAACCTTCGCCTGCTCCACTTTGCCCAGGGCGTCGCGCTGCCCGCCGAGCTCAACAAGACCGCACCAGAGCAGCTAGCCCCTACGGGCGAGGGCCTGGAGGACATCCTCCGGAAATTTGTGGCGGCTCAGACCCGGCTCAAGGCCGCCCTCCGCCAGATGAGCCCGGAAGACCTCGAGACCCCCCGCGAGCGCCTTGGGCAGTGGGTCCCGGCCCTGCACCTCTGCCACAAGCTGGTCGAGCACTCCCACGAGCACGTCGGGCAGATCATCACCCTGCGCAAACTGTGGAACGCCCAGAAGGCCTGACGCCTCCAAACGCAGCTTCTGTCTCAAGACGGAGTTCCGGCTCCGGACACCCGTGTGGAAGTTGGGGCGGCTGGGACGGGCATGCCGCTGGCGGTACTGAAGGGGCTAGACTTTGCCCCGGCCCCGCTGGTGTGGTGCTGGTCTTGGCCTTAACCTTGGTGTGATCTGCAAGGAGGCTTACCCCTGTTACTCGCGCGTTACCGAAAGCTTTCTAGGCTTTGGTCATGAGGATTGACCTAAGCCGCGCCGTGAAAAGTCTGCAACCCGTCTTTGCTGTTCTGGCCCTTATTCTTGCAGCCTGTGGAAACATTACCCCTCCGGCTCAGCCCAAGATTGCTCGAGTTGAAGTCAGCCCTACAGCCTTGCTATTGACCAAGGCTGGCGAGAGCCAAACCCTGAGCGCCAAAGTCTTTGATGATCAGGGCAAAGAACTCACCAGCGCCGTGGTGTGGAGTTCATCCAACCCAGCCGCCGCTACAGTGGACGCCAGCGGCAAAGTGACCGCCATCAGTAGCCTTGGCTCGGCGCAGATCACCGCGACGGCAGCGGGTGTGAAGGGCAGCATCGTCGTGGTGCTGGCCCAGCCGGTGGCGGGTGCAGTCCTGGTCACCGATGCCCAGATTGTGGGCGAGCCGCAGCCCCTGAACCCCAGCGCGGCTTTTGGGGTGGGCTTCCAGTACCGCGTTGTCCTCCAGGGCGTAGCAACGCCCGGCGTCGGCAGCATTCTGCTCTCGAGTGGCGAAAAGCCGGTGGCGGGCCGGGTGGTGGCGGTGAATGGTAGCAGCGTTACCCTCGAGGTGGTTCCCATTGACTCAGTGTTCGCCCAGCTCAACATCAACGAGACCATCAACCTCGCCGAAGCTCCGCTCGTCACCCCTTCGGCGGTCGCGCAAAACTTCGACACCCAGCGCTTACCCGATGGGCGCATCAGGCTGACGCAAAAATCAGGCCGGGTTTTGAGTAGCCAGGGAGAAGTCTCGAGCCAGGCCGAGTTTGGTGCTGGTCCTTTCCAATGCAAGACCGAGGGCAATCTGGTACAGATTCAACTGGCCAAGTCCGAGCTGGCCTTTACGCCCAATCTGGCGCTCGAGACGGTCTGGAGTGCCAACCAGAAGAAGATTGTGGTCAAGGGCCAGCCCACGGTATCGCTCGAGGTCACCCCCATCCTGAGCGCTTCGCTCAATGCCAAGGTCACCTGCAAGCTAACCCTAGCCGAGGTACAGGTGCCTTTTCCTGGCCCGGTGGGCATCTTTTTGGGTGCGGTAATCCCCTTTGGCGCGGGTTTTGAACTCGAGGGTAAGGCCCCGGTTGCTCAGGTAGGGGCGAAGTTCAAGACGGAAGTCGGGGCCGACTTCCAGATGGGCTTGGCCTGCAATGCGGCGGGCTGTGGCAAGGTGGAGTCGCTCAAGCCCATCCTCAGTGGCGACGCCACGCCGATCATCCCCAACCTGCAGGCCAACCGCATAGAAGCCAGCTTTTTCGCCTTTTTCTTCGCCGACCTCGAGGCCGGGGCGCGGCTGGCCAGCCTGAGCAAGTTCCGCATCGGGGCCATCGAAAGTGCAGCGGGGCTAAAACTCGAGGCCAAGCTAGCCTCCGAAGAAACCCAGGCGGGCGATGCCGCCTATGCCAGCACCTACAAGCTGGCTTTTGAGGCGGTGATCGGAGCAGGAGACGAGTTCGAGTCATTCCTGAAGATGCTCAAGGTCACGGTGGCCAAACTCGAGCTGAAGCTCACCCAGGACATCGCTTTTTCCCCTACCGCCACCGCGACGGCCGACAAGGCCGAGTTCCGGGAGGCCGAGGTGGTGAAGTTCAAGGTCAGGCTCGACCCCGTCAAAGCAGAGTTCCCCGTCGTCGGCTACAACGTCGAGTCGGTGCGCATCTACCGCAAGAGCAGACAACCCGATGGCAGTGTGGTGTTGGTGCTGGTGGCCCAGGGCAACGCCAGTTCCAAGCAGACCGAGTTTGACCTAACCTGGGCGGCGACGCTGACCGGAACCGTGAAGGACAACTTTGTGGTGTTTGTGCAGACCCGCCTGCTGCCGGACTTGCGGCTCGAGCTCGGCGACGTCGGGGCTCCGCCGTCCGGCGGGTTTGCCGGGACCTTTAGCCTGGAGTGGACGGATTCGGAGCAGTTCCCAGTGGCCAATGGAGGCACGTCGCAGCGTTTGGACAAGTTCAAGGTGGTTGGTCGCGTGAAGGCGGCCACCAATGCCCAGGGCCAGACCGGGCTGAAGTTCGAAGGGATTGACCTGCTCGACTCGGTCTTTGAGTCGAAGTCCACCCGGATAACCGAAAACCAGATTCAGAGCTGCGTGTTTAGACTCGTAGAGCAAACCACAAGCATCCAGACCCGTACCCAGCCCGATCTGAACACTTCGTTTATTCCGCTTACCACTTCCGGTAGCACCTTTTCCTTCCGCCCGGCGACCTCTTTTATGCGCATGAGGGTACGACTCCAGCGAACCGTGGTTCAGACCCGGACCAGGGTGCGCGGCACCTGTACGGCCGAAAACCTGACCCCACAGAACGTCAGCGAAGACAGGACGGTCGACGGGTTTTTATTCACCAGCAGCCAGCTCCCCAATGTTGAGGGTCAGATTACTCAAGATGCTCAGGGCAGACCCGTCATCAGCGTGGATGACTCCCGAACCGTAGATTTGTCACCAAACTCCAGCGAAAACATCCACACCTTCAACCACACCCTGCAACTCAGGCTCTCAGGCGGATCATGATGGATGTTGGGACGGAGCAACCCCCGCCAGAGGTCGGTCAAGCTCATCAAATAGCCTACGTGTTCTTAAGGTGAGCGACTGGAGTTGCTGCACCTTCTTTACCAAGTGACCCTCGACGCGGTCTGGGGATGCTCTGGGCCTTATTCGACGCGCCAGAAGCCCTCGTGAACCGCAGCGGCCTCCTCTTCGATCAGCGGCCCCACCACTTCTATCCCATACTGCCCCCGCTGCAACACCTCACGGCACGGCAGGTGCATGGTGGGGTTGGCCGGGTTGTCCCCTGTAATCTCCAGAAGCCTCGCTTCGCTCAATGCGTAGACCACCCGCCGCACATTGCCCCAGTAGATGGCTCCCGAGCACATCGCGCAGGGCTCGGTGGAGGTATACAGGGTGCAGTTCGCCAGGAAGTCCCGGTCGTAGCTATGCGAGGCCCGGCGCATCAGGTTCAGCTCGGCGTGCCCGGTGCAGTCGCGCTCGGTCTCGACGGTGTTCTCGGCCTCGAGCAGCACCTCGCCCCCTGGCCCTACCAGCAGGGCCCCGAAGGGGTGGTTGCCGTTGGTGCGCGCGCTGCGGGCAATTCGCAGGGCTTCGTTCAGGAAGGCGGCGTCTTTTTCAAGCATGATCAATCATACTCGCCGCCGACACTTTGCGGCGAATGACCGTTTTTTTGACATCAATTGGCGGAACGTTGCGTCAGAGTATCTAATTATCGGCCACAATTCCGCTTTGTGTATGTTGAAATATGGACAAACGCTCCGATTCTCGTGTTATACTTCCTGAGCGGTAACAGATGTCTGGGTCGACCCGACACAGACCAAACCCCACAGGAGCGTGCATGAACCAAGAACTCGACGTAATCTCGGCAGCCGCCAACTGGCGCTTGAACGGCATCGCCACCACCGACGCGATCTCGGTGGTTAACGAAGTCTTCGCCTCTGATGCCCTGACGCTCGAGGGGCTGCGCCAGCGCTTGAGCAAACCGGTCTTCAAGAGCCTTCAGGCCACCATCGAGAAGGGCACCCCGCTCGACCCCGCCGTGGCCGACACCGTGGCCCTGGCGATGAAGAACTGGGCCTTGGAGAAGGGCGCCACCCACTACACCCACTGGTTCCACCCCCTGACCGGCGCCACCGCCGAGAAACACGATTCCTTCCTCAGCCCCACCTCCGAGGGCTCCGCCATCGCGGCCTTCAGCGGCGGCGACCTGATCCAGGCCGAGCCGGACGCCTCGTCGTTCCCCTCCGGCGGTATCCGCGCCACCTTCGAGGCCCGCGGCTACACCGCCTGGGACCCCACCTCCCCGGCCTTCATCATGCGCCACTCCAACGGCGCTACGCTGTGCATCCCCACCGCGTTCGTCTCCTGGACGGGCGAGGCGCTCGACCTCAAGACCCCCCTGCTGCGCTCGATCGAGGCGCTGAACAAGTCGGTGAGCAAGGCCCTCGAGCACTTCGGGCTCAAGGGTGTCAAGGTCTCGAGCACCCTCGGCGCCGAGCAGGAGTACTTCCTGATTGACGAGCACTTCTACTTCTCGCGGCCCGACTTGGTGATGAGCGGGCGCACCCTTTTCGGTGCCAAGCCGCCGCGCGGCCAGGAGCTCGAAGACCACTACTTCGGCTCGATCCCCGACCGGGTGCTCTCCTTCATGACCACCGTCGAGCACCAGCTCTACGCGCTGGGCATCCCGGTCAAGACCCGCCACAACGAGGTGGCCCCCGGCCAGTACGAGATCGCCCCCATCTTCGAGAACTCCAACATCGCCGCCGATCACCAGCAGCTCATCATGCAGACCCTGCGCAACACCGCCCGCCGCTACGGGCTGGTGGCCCTGCTGCACGAGAAGCCCTTCGCGGGCATCAACGGCTCGGGCAAGCACTGCAACTGGAGCATGGGTACCAACACCGGCCAGAACCTGCTCGAGCCCGGCGATACCCCCCACGACAACCTGCAGTTCCTCTTCTTCTGCGCGGCGGTCATTAAGGCCGTGGACATGCACCAGGATCTGCTGCGCATCAGCGTGGCCTCGGCCAACAACGACCACCGCCTCGGCGCCAACGAGGCCCCGCCCGCCATCCTCTCGATCTTCCTGGGCGACCAGCTCACCGACGTGATGGACCGGCTGGCCTCGGGCAAGGGCGGCTCGGGCAAGAAGGCCGGCACCCTGGCCCTGGGCTCGCCCGTCCTGCCCACCCTGCCCCGCCACGCCGGCGACCGCAACCGCACCTCGCCCTTCGCCTTCACCGGCAACAAGTTCGAGTTCCGCGCGGTGGGTTCCAGCCAGAGCATCAGCTTCCCCATCACCGTCCTGAACCTGATCGTGGCCGACGCGGTCGACGCCATGACCCAGGCCGTCGAGGCCAAGGCCAAGAAGAAGCTGCCCATCGAGGCCGCCATCCTGGAAGTCATCAAGGAAACCTACGCCGCCCACAAGCGCATCGTCTTCAACGGCGATGGCTACTCTGCCGCCTGGCACAAGGAGGCCGAACACAAGCGCAAGCTCCTCAACCTCCGCACCTCGCTCGACGCCATCGAGCTGTTCAACAGCGAAAAGAACGTCAAGCTGTTCTCCAAGTATGGCGTGCTCTCCGAGCGCGAACTCGAGGCCCGCCAGGAAATCCTCTACGACATCTACTTCAAGTCGGTCAACATCGAGGGCGAGACCACCGAGTGGGTGGCCCAGACCCAGATCCTCGCAGGTGCGCTGTCCTACCTGGGCGAGCTGTCCGAGGTCGAGGTAGAGTCCAAGGCCGTCAAGCGCACCATCGAGCAGGTTGCCAACGCCACCGACGCGCTCTCGGACGCGCTCGAGGTGCTCAAGGCCCAGAACGCCGACGAGGGCGGCGAAAGCGTCCACGAGAAGGCCTACCACATGCGCGACAAGGTGCTTCCCGCCATGCAGGCCGTGCGTAAGGCCGCCGACGCCCTCGAGCGCATCGTGGCCGACAAGCACTGGCCGCTGCCCTCGTACCGCGAGATGCTGTTCGTGAAGTAACTTTGGTTTCTAGACCCCCTCCCTCATTAACGGGGGAGGGGTTTTGATTTGATGCAGGAAAGGGGGGCTCGAGGCCAACTCGAGTCTCCAAGTTTTTGCCCAGCTACAGTGCGATGTACAATCTCTCGGTAGATAGAATTCAAAGCCAAGCGATAGGGAGTCGTTTTTGTCCTTTAAACCAGCTTTGCCTAAATAGTCTCCAAAAAGTCAGGGTTTTTGGGCAACCTGAAAACCTGCACAAAAAGTCGGTTCAATCCCCAGTTCAAAGATGGACTGATTGACCACAACGATATTGTGACACAGGACTTTGAACAGTATCTC
>JANRLD010000061.1:0-20551 GCA_033762915.1 Meiothermus sp.
GAGATACTGTTCAAAGTCCTGTGTCACAATATCGTTGTGGTCAATCAGTCCATCTTTGAACTGGGGATTGAACCGACTTTTTGTGCAGGTTTTCAGGTTGCCCAAAAACCCTGACTTTTTGGAGACTATTTAGGCAAAGCTAGAACAACCCCAGGAACAGCCGCCTCAGCACCCTGCCCGCTGGTCTTTTTGACCAGCTGACCAACCTGACCCGCTTGAATCTCAGCGGCAACATAATCGAGACCTTACCCGCAGGCATTTTTGACCGCCTGACCAAGCTGACCCATCTCAATCTGAGCCGCAACATTCTGGTTGCCCTGCCCGATAGCTTTGCAAACCTCGCCGCCCTCGAGGAGTTGTCGCTCAGCGACAACCGCCTGTCCGCGCTGCCCAGCAGCTTGGTTGGCAAACTGCCCACGCTGAAAGCCCTTGCCGTCCACTTCAACTGTCTCGCCACCCAACAGAACCCCGTCAAGGCTGCCCTGGACACCTTTGGTCGCCCGCTGATTCGGGACGAACGGCCCAGAGAGGGCTGCCCGCAAAAAACCATCAACTTCTCGAGCCTCCAAGCCCGTCTGCTCACCGACAACCGCAATGCCCCCAACCAAACCGACACGGTGTTGGTCAGAATCAGCATCGACGGAGTAGCTCAAGGCGGCTTCGACTTCGAGATCGGCGAACGAACCCTGCGCCCACAAGAGACGGCTGCCATCAACAAAACCCTGATCGTAAATTCCGAGCTGAAAATCGAGGTGTTTGCCAGGGGCAACCCCAACAAAAGTATTGGCGAGGCGATGTTGCCCATAGACGCAGACTACACGCCCGGAATCAACAGGTTTTCCCTATTGGGCAGTGGTTCGGTCTATGTGCTAACCCTAGATCAGCAATAAGCGGCCCGCACAAGGCAGCGGCTCGAGGCCAACCCTCGAGCCTTTTTCTTTGATCGGGCGGCTACTCGAGCTGTACTTTTCCAAATCCCAGACGACTTTTCTTGTGTTGCGCTGTGGTAACGCCCCTTGGCTAAGCTGATGAACATGGGGGTGTGTCGCAGGGAAAATTGCCGTCTCGGGCGGGTGAGCTGTGGTGGCTCGAGGCGTAGTTTGTGGAGTCTACAACCTCGTTACCGCTTCGTTACCGAGCGCTCCATAGTCTTCTGGTCGAAGGCACCAACACAGGAGACTGCAATGAACAACACCTCTCTCGCAAGCATCGACACATCGGCCACTAGGGGAGCATCTATGGGCAGAAGACTTTGGGCACTCATTGGTTTGGGTTTGTTGGTTTTCTTGGCGGCTTGCTCGTCGGCCCCGGCGGTGGGGACTTTGCAGGTCAACATCACCGGCTTGCCCACTGGAGTAAACGCCAACGTCAAGGTGACCGGGGCGGGCTTTAGCCAAGACCTCACCACCAGCACGCCCTTGAGTGGTCGGGCAGTGGGCAGCTACACCGTGACCGCAGCCAGCGTGAGCAGCGGCGGCCTGAGCTACATCGCGACAGTTACAGGCAGCCCCGCCACGGTGACGGCCAACACCACCTCGACGGTCAACGTAGCTTACGCAGTAGACCCCGCCAGCCAGGGAACCCTGCTGGTCAACGTGAACGGCGTGCCCGCCGGAGCCAGCGCCAACGTCAGCATCAGCGGCCCCAACGGGTTTAGCCAGACCGTAAACGCCAGCGCCATCCTGCGCGGTTTGGTGCCCGGAGCCTATACCATTACCGCCAACAACATCCCTGGTGCGGGGACTACCGCCAACTTCACCTTTGGCGGCACGCTGACAGGCAGCCCAGCCAATGTGACCGCCAACACCGACACCACCGCCACTGTTACCTATGCGGCCATCACCGGGTCGCTGGCCTTTGGGGTTACGGGTTTGCCTGCCGGAGCCAACCCTACCTTTACCCTGACCGACAATAGCGGGCCAAACCTTGGCCAAAAACGCATCCTGACCAGCACCGCCACGGTGGCCAACCTTCCGCCTATCGACTACAACCTAATCGGCAACCCGGTACGGGTCAGCGGAACTATATTGGACACGGTGTTTATCGCCCCGGGTGACGCGGAGTTTAGCATCACTGCCGGCGAGCAGTTGACGCTCACCGCCGATCCTATGAGATATCAACAGCAGCGGCACAGCGGTGCGTTGTGGGTTCCCAACAACGATGGGGCAGTGCAGGGCCTCTCGGCGGCCCAACTCAGCGGCGCGGGGGGCGCGGTCACACCGGCTGGCTCTGTAACTCAGGCAGGTACCAACCAAGCTGTGGTGTTCGACCGCAATGGTCGGATGTATGTCAGCAACTCCACTACCAATTCAATCAACATCTTCCCGATCCAAACCATCTCTAGTCCAGCACCGGCCCCCGTGACCATCACAGGCGCTAACACCGGCCTTAACGCGCCCATCGGCATGGCGTTTGATAGCAGTGGGCGGCTTTGGGTGGCCAACACTGCCACTGGTGGAGCGGCCACGGGCGACTCCATCGTGGCCTTTAGCCCTGCGCAACTGAGTGCAGGCGGCAACGTTACCCCCGTGGTGACCATTACCGGCCCCAGCCTCTTCGACCCCTTTGGGCTGGCCTTCGACTTCGACGGGAATTTGTGGGTATCCAACAGCGGCGGGGCCAACGTGGTTCGGTTTGCGTCGGGGCAGCTCGAGACCTCGGGGGCTAAGCAAGCCTTTGGCACCTTGAACTCTGCTGCCTTCAATACCCCCGCCGGATTGGCCTTCAACCGCCAGGGGAATCTTTGGGTGGCTAACTTCTTGGGCAACAACCTGCTCGAGTTCACTGCCGTTCAATTGCTAGAAGTTGAAGGCTCGTCGCGGCTCCTTGTGCCCACTACCATTGGCGGTTTTGTTCGCCCCCGTGGGCTGGCCTTTGACAACGGCGGCAACCTCTGGCTGACCCGCGACTCGGGGGTACTGAACCAGATTTCCGCTGCCAACCTAGCCGCCTCGGGCAGCCCCGCTCCCACCACCAGCTTCACCGGGCTGGGTAGCTTTAGAGGGGCAGGGCTGGCCTTCAACCCCACCCCTTCCAACCTGCCCATCCAAAACAAGTAGTTTCGCCAAAAAAAGACCGGGCCAAAGCTCGGTCTTTGTTCTCTCGAGCCTCTTCCCCGTTACCGCTTCGTTACCACCCCCTCCATAGTCTTCTGCTCAGAGACAGCAACACAGGAGACTCTGATGAAAAACACCTTCTTTGCAAACACCACCTCGGCCATACAGGGAGCGGTCATGGGCAGAAGACTTTGGGCACTCATTGGTTTGGGTTTGTTGATTTTCCTGGCGGCTTGCTCGTCGGCCCCGGCGGTGGGGACTTTGCAGGTCAACATCACCGGCTTGCCCACTGGAGTAAACGCCAACGTCAAGGTGACCGGAACCGGCTTTAGCCAAGACCTCACTACCAGCACGCCCCTTAGCAATCGGACCTTGGGCAGCTACACTGTGACCGCAGCCAACGTGAGCAGCGGCGGCCTGAGCTACACCGGGACGGTTACGGGCAACCCTGCCACGGTGACAGCCAACACCACCACCACCGTAAACGTGACCTACGCGGTAGACCCCGCCAGCCAAGGAACCCTGCAGGTCAACATCACCGTTCCCGGTGGCGGCAACGGCAACGTCCGCATCAGCGGCCCCAACGGTTTCAGCCGAGACATCACCGCCACCACCACCCTGAGTGGCCTGGTGCCCGGCGCATACACCCTGACCGCCATCAACGTCCCCGGTGCCGGAACCAGCGCCGACCTGATCCTGGCGGGTACGGTCTCGGGCGCTTCCACGGTCGAGGCGGGCAAGACCGCCACCGCTACCGTCACCTATGCGGCCACCACTGGCACTATCAAGATCACCGTGAACGGCCTGCCCGCTGGAGTCGAGGCCGACATCGTTGTGACCAGAGCCGACAATGCCTTCCAACAAATCCTCACCGAGGCCGCCACCTTGAGTGGACTGGCACCCAGCAACTACGATGTCACCGTCCGCAATGTACGGGTGCGTGGGGCCATCGTGGACTCGGTTTTTGTTTCCGACAGTAGCAATGAATTGAGCATTTTTGCGGGTCAAGTGCAGACGGCAGCGGTCACCTACACCCAGCGCGGTGGCACAGGCACGCTATGGATTCCCAACAACGATGGAGTAGTGCAGGGCCTCTCTGCGGCCCAACTCGGCGGCGCAGGGGGCGCGGTTGTGCCGGGCCGTTCGGTGGCCCAGACCGGTTCAAACCAGGTGGTGGTGTTCGACCGCGAAGGCCGCATGTACGTTAGCAACTCGAGCGCCAACCAGATCAGCATCTACACCCCAGCCCAACTGGCTGCTGGGGGTACGCTGACCCCGGCCAGAACAATCTCTGGCACAGCCACAGGTCTCAACTTCCCATTAGCGATGGCCTTCGATAGCAGGGGCCGACTCTTTGTGACCAACCTCGCCGACCCCAACAACGCGACTGGGGACTCGCTGGTGGCCTTCAGCCCCGCGCAACTCCTGGCAGGCGGCAGCCCCGAACCGGTCATCCGCATTACCAGCGGCAGTTTCTTCAACCCTGGCAGTATGGCCTTTGACGACCGCAACGGGGACTTGTGGGTATCCAACAACGAGGGTACTTTTCTTCGGTTCGAAAACGCACAGCTCCAAACGTCGGGGCTAAAACAACCCTTTGGCATCATGAACTCCCCCGATCTTAACGCGCCCGCCGGAATCGCCTTTGATCGTGAGGGGAACCTCTGGGTGGCCAACTTTCGCGGCGACAACCTACTCATGTTTCTCGGCGGTGAGTTGGGGGATGTATCTGTATCCTCGCCGGCGGTAACCCTACGTTCAAACATCACCCTGAACGGGTTTAATCGCCCCCGTGGATTGGCCTTCGACAACACGGGCAACCTCTGGCTAACCCACGATCCGGGCGTGCTGGCCCGGGTTGCCGCCGCCGAACTGATCGCCCCTGGCAGCCGCACCGTCACCCCCGCCCGCAGCTTCACCGGGCTGGGCACCTTTAGAGGCGCTGGGCTGGCCTTCAGCCCCACCCCTTCCAACCTGCCCATCCAAAACAAGTAGGGCCGCGAGCGGCAGCGGCCCAGGGCAACCCCTCGAGCCTCGTTACCGCCACGTTACCGGCGGCTGCTTAGGCTCTTCGCAGCAAGGAAGCCAGAACCCGCCCCTATACGTCCCACCCTCGCCCCTCTTCCATTTCCGCCCAGAACCGCCCCCTTCCCAGGAGATTCCCGATGCCGACTTACTCCGTAGCGCTGACCGAAGGTTTTGTCCTGAGTGCGGGTCTGATCGTGTGCATCGGCCCTCAGAACAGCCTGATCCTGCGCCAGGGCTTGCGCCGCCAGCACCTGCTGTTGATGGCGCTGCTTTGCGTTCTCCTGGACATGCTGCTTATTGGGGTTGGGGCCTTCGGAATGGGGGCTTTGGCCCAGGGCGAGACCCTGACCCGCCTGATGACCTACGGCGGGGTGGTGGCCCTGCTGGTGTGCGGGGCATACTCGTTCAGATCCGCCTTCGCGCCGACGACACCGGCCTCCCAGGCGGCCCTGCTGCCCAGCCGCAGACAGGTGGTGCTGGCCCTATTGGCAGTCACACTGCTCAACCCCAGCGCCTACATAGACACCCTGCTGCTGGTCGGGGGCAACGCCAACCACTACCACGGCGACCTGCGGCTGTGGTTCGTGGCCGGGGCGGTGGCGGCCTCGAGCGTCTGGTTCTTCGGCCTCAGCTATGGCTCGGCCCTGCTGGCCCCGCTGCTGGGGCAGCCCAGAGTGCTGCGGGGGCTGGACCTCCTGAGCGGCGGCATCCTCTGGCTGATGGCCTTCCGGCTTTCGGGCTATCTTGGTTAGTTCAGACCCTAGGCAGTAGCGGACAGACTCGAGGCGCGTATGAACCCCCCAACCAACCCCAAAATCTCTTCCAAACGCAAGCTCCTCGCCCTCTGGCTGGTGGGTCTGCTGGCGGCCTGCGGCGCCCCCAGCCCAACCCCCGCCCCCCAGCCGCAGCCCGACCCCACCAGTTGCGTGGTTAGCACTCCGCCCGCCGCGCTGGGCCTCGACCCCTTCTACACCAAGTACTGCTCGGTCAAGGGTGTCCCGCTGGTGGCCGCCGCCGTGGTGCCGGACGCCGCCCTCCAGGAGGCCTGGAAGGTCATGGACAACATGCTCAAGGGGGTCTCGAGCAGCGTGGTGCAGCAGATCGTGGCCAACCGCACTCGAGTGGGCATCATCGGGGCCAACCAAAAACTCACCGACATGCCCGAGTACCGCAACCTCGACACCCAGTTTCCCCTGCCCGGCGGGGTGAGCTGGAACGCCCGGGCCAGGGGCCTGGGGGCCACGCCCTTTATTCCGCTCTCGAGCGGGGCCGAGGAAAACGTGCTGTGCCACCCCACCGACCCCTACCGGGGCGAGAACATCCTGCTCCACGAGTTCGCCCACACCGTGCTGGTGATGGGGGTGGAGTTTAGTGACCCCGGCTTTAGGGGGCGCCTCACCACCGCCTACAACGCCGCGCTGTCCAGAGGCCTCTGGAGGAATACCTATGCCGCCGAAACCGTGGACGAGTACTGGGCCGAGGGGGTGCAAAACTACTACAACAACAACATCGAGGCCATCCCGTCCAACGGCATTCACAACGAGATCAACACCCGCGCCGAACTCAAGGCCTACGACCCCACCCTGCACAACCTGATCGCCGAGATCTTTGGAACCAGGGACTACACCCCGGTTTGCCCCTAAGGAGCGCCATGAAAACGCCGACTTTGACACTTGCCATCCTGGGACTGGCCCTGCTGCTGGGGGGCTGCGGCTCCACGAGCGGAGGCACGCCCGCACCCGGCCCGTCCGACACCACCCCGCCCACCGTGAGCCTGGGGGCCTCCTCCACCAACGTCACCGCCCCGGGCAGCATCACCCTCACCGCCACGGCCTCCGACAACGTGGGCGTGACCAAGGTCGAGTTCTTCGACGGGGCTACCAAGCTGGGCGAGGACACCTCCGCCCCCTACACCCAGACCCTCAGCTATACCGCCGCCAACAACGGCTCCAAGTCTTACACCGCCAAGGCCTTCGACGCCGCCGGCAACAGCCAGACCAGCGCGGCGCTGGCGGTGACGGTGAACATCCCCACAGCCGTGGACACTGCTGGCCCAAGACTCCTGAGCGCCAGCGCAACGGGCAACACCACCGTACGGCTGGTGTTTAACGAGGCCATCGTGGGCGGCAATGTGGCCAGCAATTTCAGAATCACCATAGACCTCAGCAGCAACCTCAGCGTGACCGGCGCAAGTGTCTCGAGCGACAACACCACCGTCACCCTGACCACCGCCCCCCAAACCGCCGGTCAGCAGTATCTGGTTCTGCCCCCCACAGTCACCGACACAGCGGGCAACGCCTTTGACACCGCGGGCAGCGGACAGTTCGTGTTCAGCTTTACCGGCGTGGGGCCGTAAGCCCGAAGGCTCGAGGCCACCCCCGCAGCGCTCGGCCGGGCCTGACCAAGCCATCCCGTGGGTACCACTCCCTCCAACCGCACGGCCGACCCCGTTTTGGGTTAGTATGGTCGGCAAAAGTGGGAGCAAGCCCATGAACGTATTCCAAAAAGTGCTGCTTATCGGGGCCGTTTTCGTGCTGGCCTGCAACGGCCCCACCCGATCCACACCCCAGCCCGACCCCCAACCTCAGCCCCCGGCCGCGCAGGCCCCCGCCGCGCCCGCCGGCTTCGCCGCCAGCGGAATCACCCAGAACGCCGCCACCCTGAGTTGGGAGGCCGCCCCCAGCGCCCAGGATTACACCCTCGAGCGCGGCCAGGGCGCGTCCCCCTCCAGCTGGACCCCCCTCGCCCTGACGGCCCCCGGCGCGCTCGGCCACACCGACACCGGCCTCACCGCCTCCACCCTCTACAGCTACCGCCTACGGGCCAACAACGCGGCGGGCAGCAGCGGGTGGGCCACCCTCAGCCTCACCACCCTGGCCGAACCGCCCTCGCCGCCCCCGCCCGCCCCCACGCCCCCCAACCCGCCGGCCAATCTCGCCGCCTCCGAACTCACCGCCGGCAGCGTCCGGCTGACCTGGGGCGCCGTGCAGGGGGCCACCCGCTACACCCTCGAGCGCGGCCTCGGCAGCAGCCCCAGCACCTGGACGGCCCTGAACCTCACCGCCCCCACCGCCACCCAGTTCGATGACAACACCCTCGAGCCCGCCACCGCCTACCGCTACCGCCTGCGGGCCGGGAACGCGACGGGCGACAGCGACTGGGTTTCGCTCCCCGTCACCACCCCCGCCGCCCCGCCGGTGCGCTACCGCATCGAGACCTGGGCCTCGAACCTGCGCGACCCCAACAACTCCAGCAGCCTGGATGTGGTCTGGAGCATGCGCTTCACCCCCGACCTGACCCGCATGCTCTACACGCCCCGCGACCGCACCCGCATCGAGGTGCGCTCGATTGACGTGACCACCAAGGCAGTCACCACCATTCCGGGCGACTCGGTGGTGCGCGATGAGAACTTTGCCGGAATTTTGGGCATGACCCTCGACCCCGACTTTGCCCGCAACAACCACCTCTACATCTGCTACTCGACCTTCGTGGACGGCAACCAGCGGCGCAACCGGGTCTCGAGGTTCACCCTGGGCAGCCGCCTGACCGACGAGCGCCAGCTCCTGATCCTGGCGGGAGGCTTCACCCAGAACGGCTGCCGGGTGATGTTTGGGCCAGACGGCAAGCTCTATGCCACGATGGGCTACACCGGCGACTTCTCGATTGCCCAAGACCTGAACCAGTTGGGCGGGAAAATCCTGCGGATCAACCCCGACGGCACCATCCCCGCCGATAACCCCTTCGGCAGCGCGGTCTGGACCTTCGGCCACCGCAACCCCCAGGGCATCGCCTTCCGCCCCGGCAGCAACCAGCTCTGGAGCACCGAGCACGGCGAGAACACCCGCGACGAGCTGAATATCATTGTGCGTGGGCGCAACTACGGCTGGCCGCTGTGCGTGGGGACGCAGGCATTCAACACGCCCCTGTTCGTCGCCAACGAGCCGGAGGCCATCCGCAACTTCACCTGCACCGGCCCTAACCTTAACGCCGAAAACTACATGCCCGCCGTCCGCCAATACGAGCAAGACGGCAGCAGCTCCATTGCCCCCAGCAACCTGATTTTCTACACCGGGCGCACCTTCCTGGGCTGGCGCAACAACTTGTTCTTCCTCACCCTTCGAACCGGCCGGATGTACCGTCTGGTGCTGGACGGCGACCGTATCGCAAGTGAGGAGCTCTTAATCAACAACACCTACGGTCGGCTGCGCGACATCATGGTGGGGCCGGAGGGCTACATCTACTTCTCTACCGACGGTGGCTCCATCCACCGCATCGTGCCGAACTGACCGACAAATATATTTCACAAATATGCCTCATAATGGGTCAAGGAGGGACTAAGAGTTATGGACTTCAAAGCACTTGCCAACCAAGCCCGCGAGGCTGCCGAGAAAGCCCTGAAAGAGGCCGAGGCCAAGTTCAACGAGGTCAAGGCGGGGCTCGACAAGGACGGCGACGGAGTGCCGGACGCCCTCGAGGGCGTGATGACCCAGGCCAAGCAGGCCACCGAGCAGGCCAAGGCCAAGTTCGACGAGCTGAAGGCCAACCTCGACAAGGACGGCGACGGCATCCCCGACCAGATTAAGGGCCTGGGCGAGCAGGCCAAAGCCGCCGCCGAGCAGGCCAAGGCCAAGGCCGAGGAACTTGCCAAAGCCGCCCAAGATCGGATGAAGAAGAGCTAGGGGTTCGGGATTCGAGGCGCACGGCTCCGGCTGTGCGCTTTTTTTTGAAGAGGTGGTGCGGTTACCGGGATGGATTCCCTGATAAAGATCCACGCATAGCCCCTTCAGGCTGTAAAATCCGCGCTATGCAAAACTACGGCGTCGGCAACATGATCGCCCCCCTCAAGCGGGTGATGGTGGTGGCCCCCAAGCCCTTCCCGGGCGAGGTCACCTGGCAGGAGTTTAACTACTTCCGCGCCCCCGACGAGGCCCGGGTTCAGACCGAGCACGCCGCCTTCCGCGGCATCCTCCAGGCCGCGGGCTGTGAGGTGGTGACGGTCGAGGACTACGACCCCCGGCTCCAGGATGGCCTCTTCACCCACGACCCCTCGATCATGACGCCCTGGGGGGCGGTGGTGACCCGGATGGGCAAGGCCCTACGGCTGGGCGAGAACGACCTGCACGCCCAGACCTACGAACGGCTGGGCATCCCGATCCTGGGCCGCATCGAGGCCCCGGGCACCCTCGAGGGCGGCGACACCACCTGGCTGGACGAGCGGACCCTGGTCGTGGGGCGCGGCTTCAGGACGAACCTCGAGGGCGTCTTCCAGCTCGAGGGGCTCCTCAAGCCGCACGGCATCACCGTGACCGCCGTTGACCTGCCCTACTTCAACGGGCGCAAGGAGTGCCTGCACCTGATGAGCCTGATCAACCTGCTCGACCGCGACCTGGCGGCGGTCTTCGAGCGCTTCATGCCGGTGGCGCTGATGGAGGCGCTCGAGGAGCGCGGCATCGGATGGATTGCCATGCCCGAGGAGGAGTTCTACAGCCTGGGCAACAACCTTCTGACCCTGGCCCCGCGCCTGATCCTGATGGCCGAGGGCAACCCCAAGTCGAGGGCGCTGCTCGAGGCGGCGGGCTGCCAGGTGCTGACCTATTCCGGCGAGGAAATCTCCAAGAACCGCGAGGGCGGCCCGACCTGTCTGACCCGGCCCCTGTGGCGGGCTTGGTAGGGTGAAAGGCGGGCCCCGCCTAAACAAAACTCCGGGGTCCATCCGGTATAGTGCCCGGGATGAGCCCCGCCCAGACCCAGGCCCTGGCGATTCGGCTAACCCAGTTCAAGAGCGTGACCAACACAGAAGGCGAGTCGGGCTTCGGGCCGTTCTTGCGGGAGGTACTGCTCGAGAACCCCTACTTCCAGGCCCGGCCAGAGCAGGTCTGGCTCGAGCCCACCCTCGACGACCCCTTCGAGCGCTCTAACGTCTTCGCGCTGGTGAAGGGCAGGACCTCCAAAACCCTGATCCTGACCGGGCACTACGACGTGGTCTCCACCGCCAACTACGGCATCCTCGAGGCCCTCGCCACCGAGCCAGAGGCGCTCAGGGCGGCCCTGATCGCCGAGCTCGGCGTCAAGAGGCGCAACGCAGCGGAGGAGAAGGCCCTCTCCGACCTCGAGTCGGGCCTGTTTCTGCCGGGGCGCGGGCTGCTGGACATGAAGAGCGGACTGGCGGCCGGGATGGCGGTGCTGGATCGCTGGGCGCAGGAGCCCGAGCACGACCTCAACCTGCTTTTCATCGCGGTGCCCGACGAGGAGGTGGCCTCGTACGGGATGAGGAGCGCCGTGCGCCAACTGCCCGCCGTCTGTGGTAGGTGGGGCCTCGAGCCGGTCTGCGCGGTCAACCTGGACGTACACGCCGACCCCGGCGACGGCTCCGAGGGCCGGGCCATCTTCCTGGGCAGCGTGGGGAAGATGCTGCCCTTTGTGCTGTTCGTGGGCCGACCGACCCATGTGGGGGCGGTGTTTGACGGGGTGAACCCTTCGCTGCTGATGGCTGAGTTCGTGCGCCGCCTCGAGGCCAACCCCTCTTTCGGCGACCCGCCAGGTCAGGCCGAGTACCCCGCCCCGCCCGCCGTGCTCTACGCCCGCGAGACCCGCACCCACTACGACGTGACCACGCCCCACACCGCCTTCTGCGCGGTCAACCTGCTGACCCACAGCCGCGGCCCGCAGGAGGTGCTTCAGAGCGTGCGGCAACTGGCGGGCGAGAGCCTGAACGCCGCGCTGGAGCTGTTGCGCGCTCGAGCGGCTGAGCACAGCCGCCGTGGCGGCGTCCCGGTGACGCTCTCCTCGGGCGACTGCCGGGTGCTGGACTTCGCCGAACTGAAGGCGCTGGCCCAGGCCAAGGACCCAGCCGAGGTCGGGGCAATCCTCGAGCAGACCCTGCCGGGCGGCGACGGTGTGGAGCGCTCACAGGCCATCGCCCAGGCTCTGGTGCGCCTCGCGGGCCTCGAGGGTACCGCCGCCGTGGTGGGGTTCGCGCCGCCCTTCTACCCCCGGGCCGAGCTAGACCCCCTGGCGAACGCCGCTTTCCTGAAAATTCTCCGCGACGCCGCCGAGGAGGTCGGCACCGAGACCGGGGAGGGTGTCCGGCTGGCCGCCTACTTCCCCGGCATCTCCGACATGACCTTTCTCAACCCCGCCGACGCCGGCGCGGAGGCCGCCGTGGCCGCGCAGACCCCCACCGCCCGGCCGGTGGGGCCGCTCGAGCAGCTCGGCTGCCCGGTGGTAAACATCGGGCCTTGGGGGCGGGAGTACCACCAGAAGCTCGAGCGCGTCCAGGTGCGCTACGCCTTCGAGACCGTGCCCGAGCTGCTGTGGCGGGTGGCACGGGCGGTGGAGCGCGACAGCCTGCCCTCGGTCGAACCGCCCGCTTGACTTTAACCCTGCGTCAGACCTTAGCATCGCGGGCGTGGACGGGAGGGAGAGCGAGACCGCAGCCGGCCTGATGACCATCCGGGCCTTCTCGAGGCGCTCGAGGCTGACCCAGCGGGCGCTGCGGCTCTACGACGCCTCGGGCCTGCTGGCCCCGGCTTTCGTCGACGAGCAGACCGGCTACCGCTACTACACCGAGGCCCAGCTCGAGGTCGCCCGCCTGATCGTGCTGATGCGCCAGCTCGAGATGCCCCTGAGCCGCATCGCCGGGCTGCTGGACCTGAGCCCCGCCGAGCAGGCCGAGGCGGTGCAGCGGTTCTGGCTCGAGGCCGAGGCCAAGGCCCAGCGGCAGCGCAAACTGGCGGGCTACCTGCGGGGGCGGCTCCTGGGGCGGCCCGAGACCCGCCTGGCGGTGCAGACCCGCGAGGTAGGGGCGCAGAAAGTGCTGGTGCTGGGGCGGGAGATTCTGCGGCCCGAGCTTCAGGGCTTCATCGTGGAGGCCTTCGCGGCCCTGTACGGTCACCTGGACGCCGCCCCGGCCCGGCCCGTGGGATCGCCGATGCTGATCTACCACTGGGAACTGGACTTCGACAGCCCTGGGCTGGTGGAAGCCTGCATGCCCTTCGAGGGTAGCGCCGAGCCCGCGCCGGGGCTGGCGGTGCGCCTCGAGCCCGCCCACCGCGAGGCGTTCGTGCGGCTCACCAAGGCCCAGGCCGACTACCCCGACATCCTGCACGCCTACGACGCCCTGAGCGGCTGGCTCGAGGCCCGCAGCCTGGTCGGGCTGGCCCCGCGGGAGGTCTACTTCGCCCCCTGGGACGCCACCCCGCCCGACCAGCCGGCTTTTGACGTGGCATTTCCGTTTCGCCCAGAGGAGGAAGACGATGCCTAAGACCTGGAAGCAGAAGCTGGAGGCAAAGAAGGCCCCGAAGCTTCAGACCCTCGAGAAGCCCTTCGCGGGCATACCGGCCGGCGCGACGCTGTTCGTCGCCACCCCGCAGTTGGTCAAAGAGTTTATGGACACCATCCCGCCGGGCCAGTCGGTCAGCCTGACCGACCTGCGCCGCCGCTTCGCCCGGACCCACCACGGCGACGCCACCTGCCCGGTCTCGACGGCCATCTTCGCCCGCGTGGTGGCCGAGGCCGCCTGGGAGGAGATCCAGTCCGGCACAGACCCCGCCGAGGTCACCCCCTTCTGGCGCGTCATCGAGCCAGGCTCGAGCCTGGCCCAAAAGCTGGCCTGCGGGCCGGGCTTCCTCGAGCAGATGCGCAGGCAAGAAGGCATCGCCTGACGCGGCGGTAGCGGAAGCAAAAGCAGAGGCCCCGAAGCGCTAGGCCGAGTCCGTCTAAGGGTCAAACGCCGGAATGAACGCGCCACTAAAGCAGGCGCTGGTCGCGAGAATCTCAGCCAACTCTCCTGTATGCAACGCCGCTGTTCTGGTTGCGTCTGGCGCATCCGATGACGGCTGGTCCGCCCACCAACCAAAACCCTCAAAGGCTGCCGAGGCAGCCGGGGTGAAGTGCTGTACCAAAGGAGGTCAACCGTGAAGCTCAACCTGTACGTGCTGGTGGACGACATGAGCCGCGCCGTGGGGTTCTACCGGCGGCTGTTCCGGTCCGAGCCGGTCATGCAGACGCCCGCCTACTCGATCTTCAGCCTCGAGGGCTCGCTGTACGGCCTGATGAGCGCCCACAGCTATCCGCAGCCGGTCAGCCGGGGTAACAACGTCACCCCGAACCTGCTGGTCGAGGACATCGAGGCCGCGCACGCCCATGCCAGGTCGGTTGGCGCACCGTTCGTGATGGAGGCGATCGTCCAAAACGGCCCCTACCGCCTGTTCGTCTGCATCGACAGCGAGGGCAACGCCCTCGAGTTCTACAGCCAACCCTAGGCTCACTCGCCCGACTTGGGCGCGTCCCCGACTCCCAGCGGAACCATGTTCTGCTGGGAGACCCTAGCGTGGATGGTGGCCGCGACCGACTTGGCGAACTGCTTCATGGTCTCGGCGTTCTGGCCCGCGAAGCGCTCGTCAATGGTGCCGATGAACAGCTCGAGCCAGCGGTTGAAGTGCTCGGCCTTGAGCGGCTTGCGGGCATTGAGCACCAGGTGCTTGTACATCATCCCACCCTTGTAAGCCCCGGTGCGCCAGAGGATGTTCTCCCAGAAGTCGTGGAGCACCGGCAGGTGCTTGTCCAGGTCCAGCCCTTCGAATAGATAGCCGATCTGCGGGTCGGTCAGGACTTTGGTGTAGAAGGTGTCCACCACGACCGCGACATCGGCTCGAGACAAAACGTCGTTCACAAAGCCACGATACGCCACCGGGGCGGCGTACCGCAGTGAGGGAAGTCCTGATTCCCTGGTTCGCTAAATTGCGACGGCGCAGGCATTGCCGATGGGCGAGAGGCACATCACCTGCGGGCCCGCCCGGAACTCCGGCGTAGACCCCTAGAGTGCGCAGATGGCCGGGAACTCGCCGATGGTGAGGGGGCCACGGGCGGTCTGGTTCACGAAGATCAGTCTGCACCCTGCCCCGAGGGCAGAGTCAAGGGCTGGTGGGCTCGAGGTCTCATAAACCCGCCGTCACTGAGCGGTTCCCAGGCATACTCCCTACAGCGAAAACCGCTGTAGGGAGTACATTACCTGCCGCCGCGAGGGAGGTAATGGTGGGAAACGCGAACTGCGAGATTAACCTGACGATTTCTTAACCCCCAAAAACCCCATCATCAGCACACTTCCGCCATGAGAACCGGCTTCGCCGCGCTCACGTTCTCGGCCTTTTCATGGCTTCGCCACTTAACTGCCACCCTGCCGCCCCACCATGAAAGCGTAGCGTGACCTGGCCAGGTTCGCCGCACTAGAAAGCGGAGGACAAACCATGAAGAAAAGCGTCGGAACCTTGATCGCTTCAGCTCTGTTGGTCACCGGCGGGGTGTGGGCACAGACCACCCCCACCACCCCCACCACCCCCACCACCCCAGCCACTACCCCGGCCACCTCGATGATGACGGCAGACGCCTCGCGCTTCCAGACCTTGGCC
Source organism: Meiothermus sp. (assembly GCA_033762915.1). Taxonomy (GTDB): domain Bacteria; phylum Deinococcota; class Deinococci; order Deinococcales; family Thermaceae; genus Meiothermus. The sequence goes on from JANRLD010000061.1 coordinate 15,494, forward strand.
GCGCAGATCGAGGGGATGCGGCGGCTGCTCGAGGGCCAAGGGGCCACCGTAACCCGCGAACAGGCCCAGCAGCTCCTGCCCTACTTCCGGGCCATCCGCAGCACCGCTGCCATGACCCCCATCATGGCCGACTGGTACTCGCGCAACCTTAACGAGCGCTTCACCGCCGAGCAGCGGAGCGCCATCGGGGTCGAGGTCGCCGGCGGGGCCACACCCAGCACCGACACCAACACCCAGCAGCCCGCCACGCCCGGCACCGACACCAACCCAGCCCAGGGCGCGGCCACCCCGCCCGCAGGCGGCGGCGGCCAGGGCACCGATACCAACAATCAGGGTCAACAGGGTCAACAGGGCCAGCAGGGCCAAGGCACCGATACCAACACCCAGCCCGCCACGCCCACCACGCCGGGGACGGAAACCAACACCCAGCAGCCCGTAACCCCTGCCACGCCGGGCACCGACACCAACAATCAGGGTCAGCAAGGTCAGCAGGGTCAGCAGGGCACCGATACCAACAATCAGGGTCAGCAGGGTCAGCAAGGTCAGCAGGGCCAGGGCACCGATACCAACACCCAGCCCACTACGCCCGCCACGCCCACCACGCCGGGGACGGACACCAACCAGCAAGGCCAACAAGGCCAGACCGACACCAACCAGGGCCAGCAAGGGCAGGGCGCGGCAGGGGCCGCCACCCAGCAGCCCGCCGCCCCCACCACGCCCGGCGCTGCGGACAGGATGCAGCTCAACCTCGAGGCCGCCAATCCCTTCTCCGACGGGGCCATCGGGGAGAGCCTCGACAAGATCATCGAACGCCTGACCCAGCTTGCTCAGGGCCAAGGCCAGTAGAAAACGGGCGGCCCACACACCTCACCGCCTCGTTTCAAGGCTTGCGCGTTTCCAAGTGTCTCCATGATTGATCTACGGCCTGCCGCCCCGAAACCCAAGGAATAGCACCAGTGCTTGGCACCGGAGTGCTTGCAGCGGGCACAGGTTCACGGCGTTCGGCGGCCTCGTAAACACCCTGGCGCAATTTAGGAGAAGCCATGAAGAAGACCGTACTTGGACTCATCGCCGCCGCCCTGCTGTCTGCGGGTGCCCTGGCACAGGGCACAGCCGCCGCCCTCGAGCCGCAGTTCGCTGGACTGGACACCAGCCTCAAGGCCGTCCAGAAGCTGGCCAACGACCCGGACAACAAGATCTCGGTGGGTCAGGCCCAGTTGCTGCTGCCCTACCTGCGCGAGGTGCGGGCCTTCAGCGCCCTCACCGCCGACGACGCAGCCTTCTACGCTCAGGCCATCCAGCGCATCCTCACACCCAGGCAGCTCGAGGTCGCAGGCCTCCGGCCCGAGCCGGCCGCCGCACCCGGCTCGGCCGGCGCCAGCGTCGAGCAGGGCGTAACCGGCGGCGGGGTGGGCGGAGGCTCGAGCACCACCCTGGCGGGCATGACCGTGGCCTCCAATCCCTTCCGCGAGGGCGACCTGGTGACCGGCCTGGACAACGCCATCCTCACCCTGACCGCCCGAACCGAGCAGAGTCCGTAGCCGCTCGGCCAAGGTGTGGGCACGCCCCCAAGCTGGGGGCGTGCTTTCGTTGATTTTTGACCGATCTTCGCTACACTCATGGATGGCGCACAAGGGGGGAGCCGCAGACCGTCGTCCACCCCGCGAATAGGAGGCAACCGTGTCTGCTGGTGCGATTTCCAGTTTCCTCAAGCACAACTTCCGTCACTTCAACGCCGCCACTCTGGTGGACGCCGCCGAGGCCTACAAGGCGCACCTGGACCAGGGCGGCTACATGATGGTCACGCTGGCCGGGGCCATGAGCACCGCCGAGCTGGGTCTGTCGCTGGCCGAGATGATCCGCCGGGGCAAGGTTCAGGCCATTAGCTGCACCGGGGCCAACCTCGAGGAAGACCTCTTTAATCTGGTGGCCCACGACCACTACGAGCGCATCCCCAACTGGCGCGAGCTGACTGCCGAGGACGAGAAGCGCCTCCTCGACAAGCACATGAACCGCGTCACCGACACTTGCATCCCCGAGATGGAGGCCATGCGCCGCCTCGAGCAGGCCCTCCTCGACGAGTGGGAGACCGCCGACAAGGCGGGCGAGCGCTACTTCCCCCATGAGTTCTTGTATCGGATCATCCGGTCTGGGAGGCTCGAGCAGTTCTACCAGATAGACCCCAAGGATAGCTGGATGGTGGCCGCTGCCGAGAAGAACCTCCCGATGGTGGTGCCCGGGTGGGAGGACTCCACCACCGCCAACATGTACGCGGGCCACTGCCTCAACGGTCACATCAAGAACGTCCACACCGTGCGGAGCGGCATCGAGTACATGATGACACTGGCCAACTGGTACACCGAGACCAGCTCGAGGCACTCGGTCGGCTTTTTCCAGATCGGCGGTGGCATTGCCGGCGACTTCCCCATTTGCGTGGTGCCGATGCTCCACCAGGACATGCAGCGCCCCGACATCCCGGTCTGGGGCTACTTCTGCCAGATCTCCGACTCCACCACCTCCTACGGCTCCTACTCCGGCGCGGTGCCCAACGAGAAAATCACCTGGGGCAAGCTCGAGGTCACCACCCCCAAGTTTGTCATCGAGTCCGACGCCTCCATCGTCGCGCCCCTGATGTTTGCGATGATTATGGGTGAGTAGGACGATCCCCTGGCCTTAAGTTGCGCCGTAATCTGCGGGGCGGAATCGGTGCTGAGGTGCCCTGGCGCAATTCCTCACCGTGTCTCGAGGCGGTGGGGCGGGCTTCCGCTGTGGAGGCACCTACAGCGGATGGCCATCTAATTTCCCACCCACCATTCCCTCCCAATACCGCACACCGGCCGCAGACGCAATACCGCCCGGGCCTGCGGCCGGGCGGTCGGGCAACACACGTGGCTCAGTTCACGGTCAGGGTCAGGGTTTGCAGGGGAGCGTCGCTGGTGGCGGCCCCGATGGGGCGCAGCTCGTAGGTGATCTGGCCCCTGCCGGGGAGGCTGTCGTAGCCCCAGTTACAGCTCGAGTCCAGCGGCAAGTCTTTGGAGCCGACAATGCGCCCGTCGGCCCGCCTGATGGTCACGTTGTACCCCTGGCCGCTGCCCGCGCCACCGAAGCGGAAGGGCTGGATCACGGTCGCGCCGTCCTGCACCACCAGGCTGAGTTCGGCGGTGCAGCTCGAGGCGGTGGTGTCGGTGGCGGTCGTGGTGGTATCGGTGGCTGCTGGGTTGGTGGCTTGGCTGGTGGTGTCGGTTGTGGCCGGGGCGCTCTCGGTTGTGGTCGTGGTGGGGGCGGGCGCGACGGGACGGTTGAGCAGCCAGGCCAGGCCACCTCCCAGCAGCAGCACCAGGGCAGCGGGCAGGAGCCAGCCCAGGCCGCCGCGCCGGTTGGCGGTCTGGCCGGCGGCTTGGGTCACGTTGCCGGCGATGGTGCTGGCCCCCCGCGCGGCCTGTCCGGCCGCCCCGGAGACGGCCTGACCGGCGGCGGCCATCCCGGCCATCCCGGCCAGGTTGCCCATGCCCACCAGGCTGCCCAGGCTGGCGGGCAGCGCGCTGTTCACCGCGCTCTTGAGCCCACCCAGCATGCTGACCAGGCCCATCGCGTTGAGGCCCTGGGTCTTGATCTGGTTGCCCAGGGTGCCCATGATCATCGGGCCGGCAATGCTCATCAGGGTGTTGATGGAGCCGTTCTTGAATCCGGTATGGCTCGAGATGGCCCCCACCACCTCGCCCAGCTTGTTGCCGAAAAGGGTGGGGAGCAGGGTCTGGCCCATCTTGAGCAGGTTCTGCATCCCGTCGGCCTGCCCCAGCAGACCGCTGATGTTGCCCAGGCTGGCGAAGTTGCCCGCCAGGTTCATCAGGTTCTGCGCCCCGCTGGGGTTGGATGCCATGTTGATGATCGAACCCAGCTGGGTGGGGATGATCGCGTCCAGGGCCCTGGTGGTCTCACCGGTGCTGAGCCCCACCGAACTGCCGATCTTTTGCAAAACGACATCGGTGAGCTGCCCCTTAACCATGTCCATTAAATTCATAGCTTGACCTCCGCAAAGTATCGACGCACGTACGACAGGGATATTTCCCGCCTATAGTTTATCGCCCGAATGTGCCTTTATACCACTTGCCCCCGGTCGCGATACATCCCGGTAACAGGTTTTGTAAGGCCGGGGCGGCTCGAGGTGGCTCAGACCCCAGTCCCGCGCCTGGGTTTGGGTAATATGGGGCGGTATGAACCGAAACCTCATCATCGCCGCAGTCCTGGTTCTGATCCTGATCGGGGTCGGGGCCTTCCTGTTCTTCAACCAGCGCGGGGGCGGGGGAGCCGCTGCCGCCACAGCCACCGGAACCATGTGCGCCAACCAGCCTGCGGCCGCCACCGGTCTGACCGACGCCGGGGTGACCTCCCTCCGCATCGAGGACACCAAGGAGGGCAGCGGTCCCCAGGCCATCACCTCCAACACCGTGCGGGTCAACTACATCGGTCGCCTCGTCAACGGCACCGAATTCGACGCCTCCTGCAAGGAGGGCCGCCAGCCCTTCGAGTTCACCCTGGGCGGCGGGCAGGTCATCCAGGGCTGGGACAGCGGCATCGTGGGGATGCGGGTCGGCGGCCAGCGCCGCCTGATCATCCCAGCCAACCTCGGCTACGGGGCTACCGGCTCCCCTCCCACTATCCCGGCCAACGCGGCCCTGGTATTCGACGTGGAGTTGCTGGAGATCAAGCAGCCCTAGGGCGCTAGCCGTCCAGCACCAAACGCCCTGTTGCGGCCCCCTCGAGAGCCTCGAGGGGGCTGTTGTCTATTCGCCGCCGCCCACCACCTCACCATCGGTTTACCCGGCTTTACTGTTGCGCCTTATGCCAGCGCTTCTCGCCCCAACTCGGTACAAGGGTTGGCTGGGGACATCGAGGCGGAGCAGGCCCGATGTCACAAATGAAGAACCCCGCCGCAAGCGGACGGGGTATCGCGCCCGCCCTACGGCCCGAACAGTCTCGGCTGCTCGATCCGGTGTAGCTGTTTGTACTGCTGGCCCTGCTTCTTGACGTATTGCCCCACCGCCCGCTCGTTACCGT
>JANRLD010000062.1:0-28965 GCA_033762915.1 Meiothermus sp.
GCATAACCATGAAGTCCACCCCTACAGCGTAGGGGTGGGTAGGGCGGGGTTTGTTCCGCGCTGACCCATGTATTCGCTGACTGAATGGGCGACCTCGGAACAGACCCCTCCAACCTCCCCTACGCTGTAGGGGAGGCTTTATGGCGACTTTGCGGTTGCCCTGCCGGCAGTCAGGACTCCCACACCCTAGTCAGCCCAGCAGAGTCTGGGGCTCTGCCGTTAGCCCTCACCCGGAAACGCTCTGGCGACCGGGCGGCCTGATAGGTGGGCTCTGTTTTACCTGTGAGATGTCGTCAATTCCTCGGGCGGCAGAGGTCCTGGGGACCGCGGTTGAAAGCGACAAAAGCTGGTTGGGGTCCGGCATTCAGCGTTCGGTGTTTGTTTGATTGTGTGATAGACTAACTTCGATAGCGAAAAGAAACGCTTCCAGATGGGTGTTACAGGGGGTTGTTCTTTTCGCGAGGGGTATCGGAAGTGGCAAAACACAAACCCACCATTCATGAAGTCGCCCACCTGGCCAGGGTCGGAATCGGGACGGTCAGCCGGGTACTCAACAATCACCCCTCGGTGCGGCCCGAGACCCGCGCCCGCGTGACCGAAGCCATGCAGTCCCTTGGCTACAGCCCCAACCCCCACGCCCGGCGCGTGGCAGGCGGGCGCAGCTATACCGTCTCGTTGGTGCTGCCGGTGGTGGCGACCGAGTTCTACAACCGTCTCCTCGAGGGCATCGAGCAGATTCTTTCCGAGGAGCGCTACGAGATCGCGCTCTTTCCTATCCTTTCCTCCAGCCGCCTCGAGCGCTACCTCGAGAGCCACTCGCTGGCCTACCAGACCGACGGGATGCTGGTGAGTTCGCAGGGCCTGGCCCACGCCCTGCCCGGCCACCGCTTCCCTACCGAGCGCCCGGTGGTGCTGGTGGACGCCTACAGCCAGCGCTACGACTCGGTGTACATGGACAACCGGCTGGGCGGGCGGCTGGCAGGCCGACATCTCGGGCAGTTCGGGGGCAGCCAGTTCACCATCACGGTCGAGGAGGATCTGGACAAAGCCCTGGGCTACACCGTGTTCCGCGACCGCGTGGAGGGATTCGCCGAGGGGCTGGGCGAGCACCGCAAGAGCCTGCCCCCGGAGCACATCTTCACCTCCCGCTTCTCCGCCGAGGGGGGCCGCCTGGCCCTACAGCACTTCCGTAGCCTGGCCCAGCCGCCCTACAACATTTTCGCCGGAGCCGACCTGCTGGCCCTAGGCGTGCTCGAGGAGGCCGAGAAGATGGGCCTCGAGGTGGGGCGCGAGGTGCGGGTGCTGGGCTTCGACGGCCAGCCCTGGACCGAAGAACACGGCCTCTCGACCCTCTCCCAGCCCATCGAGGCAATGGGGGCCGAGGCCACCCGGCTGCTCTTGGAGCGCATCCACGGCTACAAGGGACTGTCCAAAGCTGTTCGCTTCGAGCCCACGCTGCTCGAGCGGCGTTCGACCAAACCGACCAAGGTCTACGCAGACTGATCGCGTTTCCCACCATTACCTCCCTGGTGGCGGCAGGTAATGTACTCCCCACAGCGGTTTTTGCTGTCGCGAGTATGCGTGGGAACCGCTCTGAGTGGCTCCATGGTCATGCTGCGAAATGCTGCCGGGAAACCACTGTAGGGAAAAGCGCCGAGAACAGGTTGCCCCTACCGATCTCGCAGATTCACCTTAGAGCATAGGCCGCCTTGGGACTTGCTAAGAGTAGTACTGCGCCGCGCTTTGGTCGAGGCGGGGGTCTTTGGCTGGACTCCGGGGTGAGTCCTGAGGTGAAGCGCACAGCGCCGCAGTGTACTCGGCGTGGAAAACACCGCCGTTTCGAAGGGTTGGAACCGCCCTAGTCGCGCGGTAGGCGGACTTTTCTTACACGTAGCAACTTTCACAAGATTCACAATCGGGCGGTGGGGGCAGTGCTAAGATTAGCACCAATGAGAGGCATCCGTGACCCAAAGCTAGTCCCCATCGCCGAGAAGATCGAGGCGGGCCAGCGCTTGAGCTTCGACGAGGGCATGGTGCTCTACCACACCCCCGACTACAACAGCCTGATGCGCCTGGCCAACCTGGTGCGCGAGCGCCGGCACGGCGACAAGACCTACTTCGTCCACTCGATGCGCCTCGAGTTCACCAACCTCTGCTATGTGGGCTGCACCTTCTGCGCCTTCGCGGCCCGTAAGGGTGAGGCTCGTGCCTGGGACTACAGCGTCGAGGACGTGGTGGCCAAGGTGCGCGAGAAGTGGGAGCCGGGCCTGACCGAGCTGCACATGAGCTCTGGCCACCACCCCAACCGCCCCTGGAGCTACTACCCCGAGATGGTGCAGGCGCTGAACGAGAACTTTCCGGGCATTCAGGTCAAGGCCTTCACCGCCGCCGAAATCGAGCACCTGTCCAAGATTTCCAAGAAGCCGACCCTCGAGGTACTGCGCGAACTCAAGGCCGCCGGCCTGGCCGCAATGCCGGGCGGTGGGGCAGAGATCTTCGCCGAGCGCGTTCGTAAGCAGATCGCCAAGAATAAGGTCAAGGCCGAGAAGTGGCTGCAGATCCACAAGGAGGCCCACAGCCTGGGCATCCGCACCAACGGCACCATGCTCTACGGACACATCGAGACCCTCGAGGAACGCCTCGACCACATGGACCGCCTGCGCAGGCTGCAGGACGAAACCGGCGGCTTCTACTCCTTCATCCCCCTGGCCTTCCAGCCCGACGCCAACGCCCTGGCCTTCAACCTGGGCAAGACCGAGTTCACCACTGGCCTCGACGACCTGCGGAACCTGGCGGTGGCTCGGCTCTACATGGACAACTTCGACCACATCAAGGGCTACTGGGTGATGATCTCTTCCGATCTGGTGCAAGTTTCGCTGGGCTGGGGCGTCTCGGACATCGACGGAACCATCCTCGAGGAGCACATTGCCCACGCGGCAGGCGCAACCAGCCCAATGATGCTCTCCAAGCAAAAGATGGTGAACCTGATCCAGACCGCGGGCCGGGTTCCGGTGGAGCGCGACGCCCTCTATAACGAACTGAATGTGTGGGTTTCGCCCATGCCAGGGTTGGCGGGTCCAGCCTCGAGGGCCGAACCGACGGCACTCGCCAGCAGTTGACGTCTGGCCCTTGGCCCTGGAATCTCGACTGACCCTCGCCATGTACATCCTTGGAGTTCCCCGCTACGCCAACACCGCACCCCTCTATCACTTCCTCGAGGAGGGCGACGGCATCTCGTTCCGCTACGGTGTGCCCACCGAGCTGAACAAATGGCTCCTAGAGGGCGAGGTGGACTTGAGCCTGGTCAGCAGTTTCTTTTACCTCAAGAACTCCGACCGCCTCAAGCCGCTGCCCGACTTCTCGGTCGCCGACCTGGGGCCGGTCTACTCGGTGAACCTGTTCCACCGTAAGCCCTGGGGCGAGCTGAAAAAGATCGCGCTGACCACCGAGAGCGCTACCTCGGTGCGGCTGCTGCAACACCTGCTCGCCTCTGAAGGGGTGAGGCCCGAGTATGTAACCACGCAGGGTGGCCTCGAGCTGCTCGAGAGCCATGACGGCGTGCTGCTGATCGGCGACAAGGCCATTACCGCCTACTGCAGTTTGCTCACCGTCATCCCCGAGTCGGTGCACCAGGTGCCGACGGAGTTCGTCTACGAGAACCGGCCGCTTAGCGTGACCGACCTCTCGATGCGGTGGTTCGAGCAGACCCGGCTGCCTTTCGTGTTCGCGGTCTGGGCCACCCGCAAGAACGCCCCGCCGCCGCCTGAGGTGGTGCGTCGCCTGCGCTCGGCGAGGTCGCTGGGGCTGGGCAATCTCTCGGCCGTCGCTGGCACCGAGGCCCAGCGATTGGGGGTGCCGGCCGCGCTGATGCAGCACTACTTGTTCAACTTCCGCTATCACCTCGAGGCCCCCGACCGGCTGGGGCTCGAGAAGTTTGCCGAGGCAGTGAACGTGGGGTATCCGGGCGAGTTCTGGGACGTGTAGCTCGGTCTCTGCGCGCAAAACGCCAGACCGTATGAGTCAAACCGCTGCAATGTGCTCACTAGCTGAGTTCAGGGATGGGCTGAGCCTCGTAGAGGTGGCCCGATTTTTGGAGCCGGGGCCGGCACTCGACTTTTGAGGGCTGTAGGCTTCGTCTGGAATCGGGGCTTGAACCGAGGGCTGGTCCGTTGTATCCCCGCCGATCTCAAGGGAGGGTAAGTTGCGCGAGGGTGGGCGTACGCGATCAGAAGGGGCGAGAGTTGCGTTCAAGGCGATTTTCCCTACGGGCGTTTGGGGCAGCATCTCGCGTTGGATGGTGCAGCCGGCTAAAGGCGGACAAACCGTCCACGGCTGAGCTACGGCCCCTCCGACGGCAACTCGAGCCCCGGTCTTTGGGGCAACCGCCCACTTCCGATGGTGGGAATGGCCACGTTGAGGTTGAAGTAGAACCGCGCCCCCGGTTCGCCCAATCCCTGGGCCACCCCAACAGCCACGCTGCTGCCCGGTGCCAGCCACAGCAGTGTCATCGTCATGCGGAGTTCTGCGCCCAGGCTGAAGCGGGTCTGGCCAAAGTCCAGGGTGTCGCGGCCTGCCACACCCGCGTCGGCGAAAACGCTCAGGCCCAGGTCGTCGAAGAAAAGGGGCCAATTGCCCAGTCCCCGCTCGAGGTTCCACGGCGGCAGGCGGTACTCGAGGCTGGCCGTCACGGCCCGGTTGCCGCTGAGCTGCCCGATGCCGAAACCGCGCACCGCCAGCACCGGCAGCCCCCCCGCAAAGGCGAGGGGCAGGCCCAAGTCGATCGCGTCGGTACGGAGGGGCGAGGTGGTGAGGCCCCCCGCCACCCGCAGTCCGAAGCTTTGGGGGGTCTCGGTGGGGAGACGGATTTGCACGCTCAGGGCGCCGCGCAGGGCGTAGTACCAGTCGGGGCGGTCGGAGTAGTTGAACACACTGCCCACCACCGAGAGGGCATTGCGGGTGCGGTACAGGTCGCTGGCCGTGCCGCCGAACTGGTTGAGCCGCAGCGAGAAGGTGTTGGACAGGGTGGTGCGGCCCGCGTTGATCTCGGAAATCACCTCGTCGGCGCGGAGGTACTGCGCCTCAAGTCCCCCCGTGGGCGACCAGAAGCGCGTCCCGACCGACTGGGCGTTCTCGATCCCCAGGCCGGAAGCCTGGAGGATGAGCGGGGTACCCAGCCCGGCGAACTGGTAGCCCAGGTTGTAGGCGGCCCCGCGCAGGAAGCTGTCAAACCCCGCCGAGACCGAGTAGGCGTGGATTCCGACGGGGTCGGAGGCCGAAAACGAGACCCCGAGGCTGCCGCCGAAACCGGTGCTGTCGAGGTAGAGCCCGCCGGAGGGCAGCCAGTAGCGCGGGGCCAGGAAGGCGAAGGGGTTGTAGGTCTCGCTGCGGGCGGGCTCGGCGGGCGTGAAGGCCGGCAAGGGCTCGCGCTTCGGCTCGACCCGCTTCCACGAGTCGGGGCTGTAGGGCATCTGGTAGAGGTTGTAGCCACCGCCTTCGTAACCGGTAAAGAGAATGCGCCGGCGGTCGGCCGAAACGGCGGGGGAGAAGGCCCCGGTGAGCAGGTTGGTAACCTGAAACACCGCGCCGTCGTCCAGGCGGTGGGCGTAGAGGTTGTAGACCCGGTTCAGGTCCGAGGCGTAGAGCACGTAGCGCCCATCCGGGCTGAACACGGGGTCCGCGTCCACGTTGCGGTCCTGGGTCAGGGCGGTCAGTTCGCCGGTCTGGGGCACGTAGCGGTAGAGATCTTGGAAGCCGCCGCGGCGCAGCAGCGAGAGCACCAGAACATCGCCCCTGGGCGATACCGTAAAAGAGTGGATCACCCCGTCCTGGTGGGGGAAGTCGCGAAAGGGCTGGAGCCGATCGAGGTCGATGAAGTAGCGGGCCAGGCGGGTCGAGCCATCGGGCTCGTTCTTGGCCACGAAGATGCTCTTGCCATCGGGGGCGTAGCGGGCGAAGTAGACCCGCTCTCCGTTGGTCAGGGCCTTGCGGGCGCCGGTGGCGAGGTCGTAGAGGTAAAGGTCGGCGTTGGAGCTGTATGCGCTGGTGGGGCCAGTGGCGGTATAGATGACGCTCTTGCCATCTGGCGACCACTGGGCCGAGCCCGCCTCCCCGGCGAACAGCTCGCGGTCCTGGCCGTCCTTGATCAGCCGCAGGCCGTTGCGTAAAGCAGAGAGGTGGTGGTAGATCAGCCCGCTTGTGGAGTCGTCAGGGCTGGAGGCGAAGAAGCCGAGGCTCGAGAGCCGTTCCGCCTGGGTCACCCCGGTCTGCCGTATCGAGGCAATCTCGGCCTCGAACTGGCTGGGCAGCCAGTTCACAAAGTCGGCGTAGAGCTGGTCGAGCGATACCTTGAAGGCCTGCTCGAAGGGAACGCTGAAGTCCTTGGTGGAGACCAGCCCCCCGTTCACGTCGCTAAAGCGCTTGTAGGCGTCGGGGCCAAAGCGCACCTCGAGGTAGTAGACCAGCCAGGCCGAGTAGTTGTACACCAGAAAGCCCAGGTAAGGCCAGTCGCGCCGGCTGTAGTTCTGCCGGATCTCGTCGAGGCTGGGGAAGCGGCCCGAGAGCACCATCTGTCGGATCGCCATGCGGGTCATGGCGTCGTTGAGGCGCGACTCGCCGAGGTGCTTGTACTTCAGGTAGACCGCCACGCCCTCGATGAAGGGCCAAGGCTTGACCGCGCTCTGGGCGGGTATCTGGCCCAGGATCCGGGTGCGTTCCTTGAGCGCGCCGCGGGTCTGGTTGAGGTCGAAGATGTGGGCCACCTCGTGGAAGATAATGGTCTGCCACCACGAGCCCAGGCGCGGGTTGAAGACCTCCGAGCTGCGGAACTGTGCCGTAAAGATGCCGATCACGTTGGTGGTGGGGTTGGCGAAACCGTTGAGGTTCTCCCCTACGTCGGAGAGTACGATGCTGACCCGACCCGGCGGCGGCTCGAACTCGGCGGAGAGGATGGCGTAGGCCTGCTCGGCGTAAACGGCGGCCTCGGGGGCGACGCGCTCGAGACCCGCGTGAAAGTGAATATCGAAGTGCTCACTACGAATCGTAGACCAGCCCCGGCTGGGGTCGAACTGGGCCAGCGCAGAGGCCAGGAGTAGCGCGAAGAAAGCAAGAGAACGCCGCATTTGGGATCAGTATAGGAAGCCGGCTCCGGCAGTTCATGAAGCGGTGGCAGGCCCGAGGCTCAGGGGTGTAGAGTTTGGGCCAGAACCGGGGTAAGCCGGGAGGCCCGATGAACGCCAAAAAACTTGCCGAGGTACAGGACTTCTTGCTGGGGCACGGGCTCCAAGGCTGGCTGGTGTGCGACTTCAGGGGTGCCAACCCCTTCGCCGCACGGGTGCTGGGCCTGGGCGAGGGCATCTTCACCCGACGCTGGTTTTTGTGGGTGCCGGCCAGGGGCGAACCCCGGCTGCTGATTCACGACATCGAGGCGCTCTCCTTCCGGGGGCTGGGACTCGAGCTGACCGGCTACAACGGGCGAGAGAGCCTGCGCGCGGGGCTGGGGAAGCTGCTGGGCCGGGCCAAGCGGATCGCTATGGAGTATTCGCCAGAGAACAACAACCCCTATGTCTCGAGGGTGGACGCCGGCACGGTAGAGCTGGTGCGGGGGTACGGGCTCGAGGTGGTCAGCTCGGGCGACTTGCTGCAACTTTTCCCAACCTGGAATGCGTCCCAGCTCGCCCACCACCGCAAAGCCGCCAAGGTACTGGCTGGGGTCAAGGACGCGGCATTTGCGCTGTTGCGCGAGCGCGTGGCGGGGCATGTGCCCATAACCGAGCATGAGCTACAGTCCTTCATGCTCAACCTCCTGCACCAGCAGGGCATGGAAACCGATCACGCCCCTACCGTGGCCTTCGGCGACCGGGTGGGGGTGGGGCACTATTCGCCCTCAGCGGGCGACCCCAGGGCCCTCGAGCCCGGCCCGGTCTTGCTCGACCTTTGGTGCAAGGCGCCCGGCGACAACCCCTACGCCGACATCGCTTGGATGGCCTACTGGGGCACCCCCGGCGAAGAGTTCAGCCGGGCCTTTGCGGCTGCGCTGGCGGCTCGAGACCTGGCGGTGGAGTTCCTGCAAGCCCGCTTCGCCAGCAGCCAGCAGGTACTGGGCTACGAGGTGGACCGGCTGGTTCGCCAGAGCTTGGCCGAGGCCGGGTTCGGGGGCCGGATGCGCCGCCGCACCGGGCACAGCCTCGGAACAGCCGCCGTGCACGGCGAGGCTGCCCATTTCGACGACTTCGAGACCCTCGACGACCGGGCAGTTCTGCCCAGGCTGGGCTACACCCTAGAGCCGGGATTTCCGCTCTCGAGGTACGGGGTTCACACCGAGATCAACGTTTACACCCACAAAAACCGGGTTGAGGTAACCACGCCCGTACAGCGGGAGTTGATCCGGCTGGGGTGAGCCGCCGTTTACCCTTGCGCACCCTGCCGGGTCGGGGGTTTGGCCCCGACTTGGTCCTCGAGGCAATTGACCCTGTTACGCAAGACCGCGTTAGGGGAAACTGTGCTCGTGCTTAGTGAACCTTTTCCCAAGAGGGTTTGATGGGGCGCTAAGCGGCTCGGGCACGACATCTCAGGTCTCGAGCCTACACCAAAGAGCCAAACCAGGAGGTTTGTATGGCGGTGAAATACCCAGCGACACCCAGTAGAGTTAAAGGTGACATGACAAACATAGACTTTCCCAGCTATATCCAAAGCGAGCGGGTCAAGGCGTGGGTAAGCGAGGCCGTGGCGCTGTGCAAGCCCGACAGCGTGTATTTCTGCGACGGCTCCCAAGAGGAGTACGACCGGTTGTGCCAGCAGCTCGTAGACACGGGTACCTTCATCCGGCTCAATCCCGAACTGCGCCCCAACTCCTTCCTGGCCCGCTCCGACCCCTCCGACGTCGCCCGGGTAGAAGACCGCACCTTCATCTGCTCCATCAACAAAGAAGACGCCGGCCCCACCAACAACTGGGTTAATCCCAAGGAGATGCACGCCACCCTGCAGGGCCTCTTCGACGGCTGCATGCGGGGCCGCACCATGTACGTGATCCCTTTTAGCATGGGGCCGCTGGGCTCGGAAATCTCCTACGTCGGTATCGAGATCTCTGACTCGCCCTACGTGGCCACCAACATGCGCATCATGACCCGCATGGGCAGGGCCGTGTACGACGTGCTGGGCGAAGACGGCGAGTTCGTGCCCTGCATGCACACCGTGGGAATGCCACTCGAGCCCGGCCAGCAAGACATTCCCTGGCCTTGCAACCCCAAGGTGAAGTACATCGTCCACTTCCCCGAGGAGCGCTCCATCTGGAGCTACGGCTCCGGCTACGGCGGCAACGCCCTGCTGGGCAAGAAATGCCTGGCCCTGCGCATCGCCTCGGTGATCGGCCGTGACGAAGGCTGGCTGGCCGAGCACATGCTAATCCTGGGCGTCGAAGACCCCAAGGGCAAGAAGACCTACGTGGCCGCCGCCTTCCCCTCGGCCTGTGGCAAAACCAACTTCGCCATGCTGATCCCCCCCAAGCCGCTTCAAGAGGACGGCTGGAAGGTCACCACCATCGGCGACGACATCGCCTGGATCAAGCCCGGCAAGGACGGCAGGCTATACGCCATCAACCCCGAGGCGGGCTACTTCGGTGTGGCCCCTGGCACCAACAAGAAGTCCAACCCCAACGCCATCGAGTCCATCAAGGCCAACACCATCTTTACCAACGTGGCCCTCACCCCCGAAGGCGACGTGTGGTGGGAGGGCCTCGACGGCGCCCCTCCGGCCACAGCCATTGACTGGCAGGGCAACGGGTGGACGCCCGAGAGCGGGCGCAAGGCCGCCCACCCCAACTCGAGGTTCACTGCCCCGGCCAGCCAGAACCCGGTGATCGACCCCGAGTGGGAGAACCCCAAGGGCGTGCAGATCAAGGCCATGATCTTCGGTGGGCGGCGGGCCAGCGTGGTGCCGCTGGTCTACCAGGCCTTCAACTGGAGCTTTGGGGTCTATGTGGGCGCGACCATGGGCTCGGAGATGACCGCGGCCGCCTTCGGCTCGGTCGGCGAGGTGCGCCGCGACCCCTTCGCCATGCTGCCCTTCATCGGCTACCACATGGCCTCCTACTACAACCACTGGCTGGACATCGGGCGCCGCGTGGTAGACCCCCCCCGCGTCTTCTCGGTCAACTGGTTCCGCAAGGACAAGGACGGCAACTTCGCCTGGCCCGGCTTTGGCGAGAATATGCGCGTGCTCAAGTGGATCGTCGAGCGGGCCAACGGGCGCGGCTACGCCACCGAGAGCCCCCTCGGCTACGTTCCCCACTACGACGACCTAGACTGGCGGGGCCTGGAGTTCAGCCGCGAGCAGTTCCAGGAACTGATGGCCATCGACCGCGACCTCTGGCTCAAGGAAATCCTCAGCCACGAGGAACTGTTCATCAAGCTCTACGACCGCATGCCCAAGGAGTTCCTGGCCATGCGCGAGCTGATGATCTCCAACCTCTGGCGCTCGCCGGAACACTGGGACGTGGAAGAGCGGGCGGTGCAGAGCACGTGAGACACGCGGGCAAAAGCTAAACGCAAAAACCCATGCAGAAAACCCCCGTCCCAATGGGACGGGGGTTGTGTGGACGTTTACCTTGCCTTCTTGCCGGAGCCCTTGGCCGCAGGGACCCCTTCGGGCAGCCGGACGATCAACCCCGAGGCCAGCCACGCGGCCAGCGGAGCGATGATGGAAAGGGCCTGGTTGGCATTGAACAGCAGCTGGAGCCCGTATCCCAGCATCAGCACCGGAAGCAACAGCAGAAAAATCCGGATGATGCGCTCGATGCCGGGGGCGGGGGGCAGGGGCCAGAACCTCGAGTACATCAGCCCAATCAGCCCGCCAAACATCACTGTCGCCGCGATGCGCAACAGGTCGAGGGGGGTGGGAAAGGGCCAGCCGGTGAGGTAGTGCCCCACCGTGTAGAACAAAAACAGCCCCGCCGACAACCCCACCAGCAGCCGCAACAGCCGCAGCGTCAGGTTGGGCGGGGTGTAGACGGCGGGCTTCTGAGGGTCGGACATGGGACGAATCATAAGTGCCTGGGGGGAAAGAAGAAAGGGGAAAGAGAAGCCGTAGGCCGTAGACTTCTCTTTCCCGCTTGCTCACATTTAGTGGTAGTGCCCTTCCTTGGCACCGCGTGGTATTCGGACCGACTCGACGAGGTCCTGGATCTCTTTGGGCGGCTCGGGGGTCATCCTCGAGACCGCTATGGTGATGGCAAAGTTAAGCAGCATCCCGATGGTGCCGATACCCTCGGGGCTGATGCCAAAGACGAAGCGCGGCATTCCGTAGTAGCTGGTGCCGATGATGTAGAAGGCCGTAAAGACCAGCCCCACCACCATCCCCGCGATCGCGCCCTGCGAGGTGGTGCGTTTGTCGAAGATGCCCAGCAATATTGCCGGGAAGAAACTACTCGCCGCCAAGCCGAAGGCGAAGGCCACCAACTGTGCGATGAATCCAGGTGGATTCTGACCGAAATAGCCCGCAACCAGCACCGCCAACAGGATGCCGATGCGGGCGATGAGTAATCGCTGGGCCTCAGAGGCTTTAGGATTTATCACCCGGTAGTAGAGGTCGTGCGAGAGCGCCGATGAGATGACGATCAGCAGGCCCGAGGCTGTGGACAGGGCCGCCGCCAGGCCGCCCGCCGCCACCAGCGCGATGATGAACGGTGCGAGCTGGGCCACCTCGGGTGTGGAGAGCACGATGATGTCGTTGTTGATGAAGACCTCGTTGGCCGAGGTGGTGTCGGGGTTGTTGGGGTCGGGGCGGGTGGTGCCTGGGATGAAGTTGAAGGCCCGGCCCTTGGCGATGGTCAGGTTGCCGTCGTTGTTCTTGTCCACGAAGCGCAGCAGGCCGGTCTTCTCCCACTTGGCCACCCAGTCGATCTGCCGCACCTCCTCGATGGACTTGCCGTTGAGGGTGTTGATCAGGTTGTAGCGCGCGAACACCGAAATGGCAGGCGCGGTGGTGTAGAGCAGTGCGATAAACAGCAGCGCCCAACCCGCCGAGGCGCGGGCGTCGCGCACGGTGGGGGTGGTGTAGAAGCGGATGATCACGTGCGGCAGACCGGCGGTACCGAACATCAGACAGGCCGTGATCATCAGCACGTTAAGCATCGAGAGCCCCTGGAAGGGCTGGGTGTACTGCGCGAAGCCTAAATCTGTCTGTAACTGGTTAAGCCGGGGAACGATGTCCGAGAAGGTCAGGGCCAGTTGGGGGATGGGGTTGCCGGTGAGAATGGCCGCGATGGCGAAGCCGGGAATCAAATAGGCGATGATCAGGATGATGTACTGGGCCACCTGGGTCCAGGTGATGCCCTTCATCCCGCCGATCACCGCGAACAGCGCGGTGATAATCACGCCGATCCACAGGCCGGTCACGCTGGGCACGCCGAGGTAGCGGCTGAAGACCGTGCCCACGCCCACCAGCTGCGGAATCACGTAGGTGAAGGAGACAAACACTGCCGCCACCACCGCCACGATACGAGCGGTCTGAGAGTAGTAGCGGTCGCCCACGAAGTCGGGCACAGTAAACTTGCCGAACTTGCGCAGGTAGGGGGCCAGCAGCATCGCCAGCAGCACGTAGCCGCCCGTCCAGCCCATCAGGTAGATGGTGCCGTCGTAGCCAAGGGTGGAGATCAGGCCGGCCATCGAGATGAACGAGGCCGCCGACATCCAGTCAGCAGCGGTGGCCATACCGTTGGCGACGGGCGGCACGCCGCGCCCGGCCACATAGAAGCCCTCTGTCTCCTGCACCCTTGCCCACAACCCGATGCCGATGTACAGCCCGAAGGAGAGCAGTACTACGATCCATGTCCAGAGTTCAACGCTCATGGCTCACCCCTATTCGTCCACGTCGAACTGGCGGTCTATGCGATTCATCTGCGCCACGTAGTAGAAGATCAGCACTACGAAGACGATGATGGTGCCCTGGTGGGCGAACCAGAACCCCAGCGGCACCGAGCCCAAATTGATGGCGTTTAGGGGCTGCACCAGCAAGATGCTGAACCCATACGACACCACGGCCCAGATGATCAGCAAGTTGCGGATCAAGCTGATGTTGGCCTTCCAGTAGCCTTCTGCCTTTGCCCTGTCCATAAGCCTCCCTGAAACCTCTGCCCTGCGGAACGCCCGCGCAAAAACGCCAAAAACCCCACCTCACTGGTGAGCGGTCACCGTTTTATGCTTGGGCAAGATATGAACATGGTATGAGTTTGGAGATTTTCGTCTAGGCTACAATTTATGCTTAAGGAAACGTCGACCAACTGCCGCCCCGACGTCCCCGCGGGCCTCGAGCAGACCCACGAGAGAACCACGGTTTGGCCGCCTCTGCTCCGCTTAGTCTGCACCTCCCGCGTCTCGCTATGTTTGGCTGGAAATATAGCACCGGGGGGCGCGGGGGGCAAGTTTTCGGGCGATTCGAGGAATACAGGAAACTCGAGGCTTTCTCGAGGCGCACCCACAGCACGCCGCAGGGCGCAGGATTACTCCTGCGTTTAGCGCCCTCAGGGCTGGGCATCGAACCTGGGAAATGGTCAGCCGCTCTCCGGAGGCCCGTCCGAGTCCCCGGCGGAGTTATTCGCGCAAACTTGTTGGGCCTATGCCTTTACGGCCCGTGCCGAGCCCCAAATCGGCGAAATGACAACCGGGGCTCAAGGGCGGCCTTGTGCCTCGCTCTGGCAACACGGATAGCGAAGTAGATCAGCTCAGCCAGCCGCACCAGATGGCTCGGCCGACATCACCTGCGGCTTAGAAAAACGCCACCTTCACGTTCATCTGCTTGAGCACGATGTCGCCCTGGCTGGGGATCTCGGCGGCAATCTGCGCTCCCAGCCAGATCTTGCCCTGGTTCACGCCCTGGGTGAGCACCTCTCCCTCGAGCCTCACGTTATGTCGGGCGGCGTTCTCAAAGCTGATCGGGTCTTTGGTCAGTCTGGCGTACTTTGCGGCCTGGCACAGCAGCAGGCTGCTGTTCATGATGTGGACGCAACCCTCCTGGGGCAGGGTGGTTGAGCCGTAGATGTGGACGCTCATGGGGGTCTGCTGGTACTCCGCCACACCCTCCACCGCAATCTGCCGTGCGGATATGGGCGGTCGGCTGAACTCGAAGGCGGTGTCGTAGAAGATAACCAGGTTGCCGGTGGGAATCGAGACGATGGGGACGGTGGTCTCGGGCAGACCGGAAGAGAGGGGCGCGCCGGTGCAGGCAGACAAAAGCCCCGCAAGCAACGCTTTAAAAAACGGCCGCATACCGCGGTAGCCTATTGGGCCAGAATGTAGAGAGTTGGCGGCTGAGCTAAAGGGGGCCTTCAGGTTGGTCGCATAAATCTCGGGCAATCGTGCGGCCCGATATTCGCCCCTACGAGCCACGCCTCCAGGCGCATAGAATAGCCCCGAGATGAACACCAACGCATTAGCCCACGATCCTTCACTTCTGGGCCAGCCCCGCTTCCCCAGCCCGCTGCAGGGGCGGCGGGACCACTTCATTGGCGAAGGGGCCAGGGTGCTGATGGCCTCCACCTTGGCCGACCTCGGCTCGGGGCCGCCGCAGAGCCTCGAGCAGGCTGGGCCGCGCCGCGAGATCTACTTCGACCCGGCCGAGATTGCCTGCGGCATCGTCACCTGCGGCGGTCTCTGCCCCGGCCTTAACGACGTGATCCGGGCGGTCACCCTCACGCTCACCTACAGCTACGGGGTCAAGCGCATCTACGGCTTCCGCTACGGCTATGCGGGTGTTGCGCAGAGCAAGGGCGTCGAGCCGGTGCTCCTCACCCCCGAGGTCGTGGAGCGTATCCACGAGCAGGGCGGCACCTTTCTCTCGTCGTCGCGGGGGCCGCAGGAGATCGGGGACATGCTCGAGAAGCTCGAGCGCCTGAACGTGCGCATCCTCTTCGCGGTGGGGGGCGACGGCACCCTTCAAGGCGCCTCCCTGATTGCCGCCGAGGCCTTGAAGCGCGGTTTGGACATCGGGGTGGTGGGGATTCCCAAGACCATCGACAACGACCTGCTGTGGATCGAGCGCTCCTTCGGATTCGCCACGGCGGTCGAGGAGGCCACTCGGGCACTGGCCGCCGCGCATGCCGAGGCCACCGGGGCCTACAACGGCGTTGGGCTAGTCAAGCTGATGGGGCGGCATAGCGGCTTCATCACCGCGCAGGCCACGCTGGCGAACTCCGACGTCAACTTCTGCCTGGTGCCCGAGGTGGAATTCGGCCTCGAGGGCTTCCTCGAGGCCCTTACCCTTCGCCTCGCCCAGCGCCACCACGCCGTTATCGCCATCGCCGAGGGGGCCGGGCAGGAGTGGATGCAGACCGAAGGCCGCGACGCCTCGGGCAACAAGCGGCTGGGCGACTGCGGAATCTTCCTGAAGAAGGCCATCGAGGCGCACCTGGCCGCGCGGGGCCTCGATCACACCGTCAAGTACATCGACCCCAGCTACATCATCCGCAGCCTGCCGGCCAACGCACTGGACTCTGAATACTGCCTGGCCCTCGGCCAGCACGCCGTCCACGCCGGCATGAGCGGGCGCACCGACCTGATGGTGGGCTACTGGAACCAGCACTTCACCCACGTCCCCCTCCAGCTCATCACCGGCAAGCGCCGCTACCTCGACCCTCAGGGCGAGCTGTGGCAGCGGGTGCTGGCCGCCACCGGGCAGCCCTCGAGGATGTGAGCGCGGTTGCGGGAATGCCCCGCACACGGAGGCCCAGAGGTATGGATGCACGCAGCGGTACTTAGAGCAGTTCCCACGCATACTCCCGACAGCGGTTTTTGTTGCACGGAGTTCATTCCCTGCCGCTGCGAGGAAGGTACTGGTGGGAAACCCGATTAGGGCTCGCACACTTGTTATCAGCGGGGCACACGCGTGCTACTTTCGCTGGTGTTACCAAGACCCTAGCGAACATTACAGCGGAGTTCAACCGGTACTCGGAAGAACTTACCGTTTGAGATTGGTTCACTAACCTGTTCAAGCGTTGCGATACCGCAAGAATCAGCCTGCGAACTGCTGTACTTCACGACCCTCAAGGGTAGGGATGGTGGGAACCGCTGGGGGGTTGTCCGGGATTGGTGGGTTGCTGCCCGCTGACGACTTTAGAACACGGCCACCTTGACCGTCATCTGCCGCAAAAACACCTCTCCACTGCTGAGCTGGTTGGCGGCGATCTGCACGCCCAGCCAGATCTGGCCCTGGTTGACGGCTTGGTTGAGCACCGCGCCTTGCAGGGTGAAAGGCTGGGTCGCGCCGCCGGAGAAGTTGATGGGGGCCGTAGTGAGCTTGGTGACGACCCCGACCGCCGGGTCGCAGATAAAGTAGCTGCCGACCGCCTGACAGCCCGACCCCCCGGGTTGGAAGGCCGAGCCATAGACCTCGAGGCTGAGGTTGGTCTGCTGGTACCTGGCCTGGCCCTCGAGGACATAGCGGGCCGAGATGGGCGGGCGGTCGAAGGTGAGCGGCTGGGCGTACATGATTACCCGCCCCGCAGTGGGGATCGAGGCCAACTGGAACTGGGCGTCAGGGAGGGGGACGGTGATGGGGGCGCTCTGGCAGGCCGTGAGCAGGCCCATCAGGAGGAGGACTCGAGCGGGGCTTTTCATGGGATTAGCCTAGGCGGGCTGTGTGATAAGTGGGCAAGAGGGAGGGGGCCAAAGCGAATGCCGGGAAAGGTGAAAACGGAGGAGACAGTTTTGATTGCGTTTCCCACCTTTACCTCCCTCGCGGCGGCAGGTAATGTACTCCCTTCTGCAAAAACCGCCCTCTTTAGCGCCGTAGGGAGTATGCGTGGGAACCGCTCTGAGTCTACGAGTTCATGGCGCCGTCCTCGATGACTGCACCCTCACCGCACCAGCAGGCTTAACACCTCGACGTGGTGGGTAAAGGGGTAGAAGTCGTACGGGCGGGCGAAGATGAGCTTGTAGTCGGCCTGGGCCAGTTGGCCGATGTCTCTGGCCCAGGTGGCGGGGTCGCACGAGATATAGAGGATGCGCTCGGGCTTGGCCTCGAGTAGTCCCGCCAAGACCTCGGGGGAAAGCCCGGCCCTGGGGGGGTCGACGGCGACCAGATCAGCGGGGAGGTGCTTACCCAGCACCTTAGCGTCGTCTTGTTTGAAGGCGACGTTGGCCGCGCCCAGCCGGGCCGCGTCCGACTCGCCGCGCTTCACCGCATCGCGGTTGATCTCCACGGCGACGACTTGCCCGAACCGATGGCTCAGGTGCAGGCTCAGCACCCCGCTGCCCGCATAGAGCTCGAGGGCCTTGGTGCCGTTACCCGCCACCCGCGCCGCCTCCTGGTAGAGCAGGCCCGCCGCGAGGGGGTTCACCTGCGCGAAGCTCTGCACATTGACGGTAGAGAGGATGCCCCCATAGTCCTCTAACAGACCGGTCTGCCCGGTCAGGTGCTGCACCTTGCCCCGGAAACGGCCCTTGGGGCTGACCTCGGCCCAGACCGCGCCCGCAATGCCCTCTTGCACCAGCGCCTGGGCGGTCTGTTTGAAGAAGCGGGCCTGTCCGCCGACAAAGCCCACCTGCACCCTGCCCTCGTACAGGCTGCCGCGCAGCACCACTTCTTCGAGGCTGCTTAGGGGCCAGCTCGAGAGCAGCTTGAAGGCTTCCTGCAGGGGCTCGGCGATCAGCGGGTCGCGACCGACTTTCACCAGGTCGTTGGTCCGGGGCGCCCGGTAGGCCAGGCCGCCCATCGGGTGAAGGGCGTACTGGGCGGCGGTGCGGTAACCGAAGCCCTCGGTCTGCGAGCCGGTGGACGGGCTGGCCTGGATGGGTGCGAGGTCGAACTCGAGTTTAGCAATCCGCTGCAAGGCCTCCTGCACGAAGCCCTGCTTGACGGGGAGCTGCTCGCCGTACTCTAGGGGGAGGTTGGCCGAGGGCGGGAGGTAGCCGGTGTAGCGGCGGGGGTGGGGCTCAAGGATCTGGGTGACGGTGCCCTCAAGGTGGTTCTTGCGCTCGCGCAGGTCGGCCTCTACCAGTTCACCCGGGAGCGCCCCCGCCACCAGCGCGGTGCCGGAGTTGGTACGGGCCAGGCCCATGCCGCCCGCGACCAGTTTTTCGATGCGTAGTTGCACGGAGCTAGCCTAATACGCCGGGCGCAAAACGCAAAACTCCGAAGGCAGCGTTACAAGCGCAGCCTCCAGCCCTGAAGCAGGGCGGGGCCTGTTGTTCGGTGAGTCCGCGCCGTGCCCGCGGGCTCGAGGCATCCACTGGAAGGTGGAGGGCCTCCGCGAATCCTGACTTTCGCCGTAGACATTTTCACAACTCTGGCCCATAATGCCCCCGTCAGTACCGGGTGCGGTAACCTCATTCAAAACACGTCCTTAAGCCGCATTCGGGAGGAGGAAAAAGATGAAAAAAGCTATGTTGGTCTTGGGCGCCATGGCGGTTGTGACGGCGGCCTCCGCACAAACGTTTATCACCATCGGGTCGGGCTCCACCACCGGGGTCTACTTCCCCATCGCCACCGGAATTGCCCGCATCATCAACGAGGCCGACAACCTGGGTATCCGGGCCAACGCCCGCTCGACCGGCGGCAGCGTCTTCAACATCAACGCCATCGGTTCCGGCGAGTTGCAGATGGGGCTGGTGCAAAACGACATCGCCGCCTACGCCTTCAACGGCTCGGGCATCGCCGCCTTCGACGGCAGGCCGGTGAAAAACTTCCGCTCCATCGGCATCCTCTACCCCGAGGTGGTGCACGCCCTCGCGCGCGAGGCCGCCCGCATCAACACCATCCGCGACCTGCGGGGCAAACGCGTGGTGGTGGGCGACGTGGGATCGGGCACCGAGCAGAACACCCGGCAGGTGCTCGAGGCGTATGGTCTCAAGTTCGACGACCTGGCCCAGGTCATCCGCGTGCCCCCCGCGCAGGGCGTAGCCCTGCTCCAGGACGGCCGCGCCGACGCGATGTTCTTCACCGGCGGGTTGGGCGCTGCCGCCATCCAGCAGGCCGCTCAGACGATCGACCTGCGCATCGTGCCCGTCGAGTTCGGGGTGATTGACGACCTGGCCAAGAAGTACCCCTTCTACGTCGGCTTCAATATCCCCAGCGGGGTTTACAAGGGCGTGGAGGTGGTCACGCCCAGCGTGGCGGTGCGCTCGATGCTGGTGGTAGCCGAAAGCCTCAGCGCCGACGTGGTGTACAACTTCACCAAGGCCGTCTTCGGTAACGACGCCAACTTCAAGGCCGTCCACCCCAACCTGGCCCGCTATTTCAGCCGCACCACCGCCGTGCGCAACCTGCCGGTGCCCCTGCACCCCGGCGCGGAGCGTTTCTGGAAAGAAGTGGGCGTAATCAAGTAAGGCTGAAGGCCCCGCCTACTCCCCGCGTGCGCGGGGAGTTTTTCATGTCTCAGAGCGGTTCCCACACATATTCCCTACGGCGCTAAAGCGGGCGGTTTTTGCTGTAGTACATTACCTGCCGCCGCGAGGGAGGTAATGGGGGGAAACTCAATCAGCGCGGGCAGGCCGCAACAGCCTGGAGCTGCCGGGCCAGGCCGCTCATGGAGAGGGCGCGGCTGACCTTGGTTTGCGGCTGTGTCCAGTTCACCACCTTATCGCGCCAGCTCGGGTGGGACGCCAGGGTCTGGGCGTAGGCAGCCTCGAGGCCGCGCAGCTCAGCTTGGTGGCGGCACAGACAGAACGCGGGTGCGGCCCCGGGGTTGGCCCTGGCGCACCCCCGCACGACCGCGCCCACCTGGTCCAACTTCACGAATAGTCGCTCTGCCGCCGCTACCGCCCCCGGCTTGGTAACGACGAACGGTCGGGGTACCGCTCCGCCCTGGGCCAACCCAGCCGTTAAGGCCGAAATGACCAGCAAGGCGAGCCAGCGCTCTAGCGTGGACGGCAGCCTTAAGTTCATGACCTCACCCGAATATGAACAGCCCCAGCCCCACCACGGCGGGCACGGCGGCGGCCACCATCAGCAGCGGCAGCACCTTTCTGAGGTTTTCGCTGCGGCTGGCCAGAAAGCGGAACAGCGGAACTTCGACCGCGGCAATTACCATCATCAGCACACCCACCAGTTTGAGAGGTTCCATGCCCCAGGGTAACCCACGGGCTAGCCGAAGCCGTACAGAAATGCACCCATCATGCCCGTCCCCAGCGCCGCGACCATCAAAAAGGGATAGAGCCGCCTCGAGACCGAGCCGCGCCCGTAGAGGAAGCTCCACAGCGCAATCTCAATCAAGCTCAAGGCCATGATCGCTATTCCGGCCTGCTCCAGACCACTCATTGAGGCAGATTGTACGGTCTGGAGGCCTGCCGTGTGCCAGACTGGGGCCATGACCTACGAGCAGTTCGCCGACCTCGCCGACCGGCTATGGGATGAGATTCCCGAACGCTTCAAGCTGGGGCTGCACGGGGTACACGTCCTCGAGCGCGTACAGCCCGACCCCGACGAGCCCGAGCTGTTGCGTCTGGGCGAGTACTTCGACCCCGGCCCGCCCTCGGTGCTGGGCGGCTTCGAGGGCATCGGACGGCACATCGCCCTCTACTACGGCTCCTTCGCCGAGATAGCCTGGGGTGACCCAGGCTTCGACTGGGAAGGGGAAATCTGGGAGACCCTGATCCACGAGCTACAGCACCACTTGGAGAGCCTGGCGGGCTGGAACAACCTGATTCTCGACGACCTCGAGCGGCTGCGGAAATACCGGGACCGCGGCTGAGCAGCGCGCTGCACGACAGTGCGGCCCGGCATACCACAACTGTCAAACAGTAGCCCGCCTGATGTAGAACTCGGGGACGGCCAAGGCCGTCCCCGAGCTACTTAAGCTGGTGGGTTGTAGGTCTAGCGGGGTATCTGAAGCTTCTGCCCAGCCTTGATCAGATCGGGGTTGGCGATGTTGTTGGCGCGGGCGATCTTGGCGTAACTCTCCCTCGAGCCGTCACCGTAGAACTTCAGGGCGATCTCGGAGAGGGTGTCGCCGGGCTGTACGGTGTACCACTCGTCGGGAATGTTGACGTAGGCCTTCTGCTCGGCGGCGAACTTCTCCTTGGCCCCAGCCTCGACCTTGAGGCCGCTGACATCGACGCTAGAGGCACCCTGGGCCTTGGCGATCTGCACCGCCAGGTTGGACTCGTGCTGGCTGTCCACTGCGCCGCGCAACACTACCCCGCTGCCCTTCTGCAGCACGTCAATGGGATCGTCGGCCAGCTCGCCGTTGGACTCGATGGCCTTGAGTACCTTCCTGGCCAGGGCGCTGGCATCGATGGCCTTCTTGATCTCGGCCTCCTCGGCCTGGGCCTTGGCCTCGGCGGCGGCGATTTCAGCTTCGGGGATGTCTTGCTGGCCCACGATCACGCCGGTCAAGTCCACCGCCTTGACGCCCTTCACGCCCTGCACTGCCGACTCGAGCAGGCTGAGGTGGGGCTGGCGGGGTACCGTTCCGGTAATGCTGATGTTGCCCCGGTTGTCGGTTATTGCCAGGCCCATACCCTGAAGGGGGGGCCACTGATTGATCGCATCTTTAACTCGCTCGGAAAGGGATTTGCCGAAAGGCCACATGGTTTTACCTCCGGGCTAGAGTATACCCCTGCCATGTTCGGAACATATGCAAAGGCTCTGAAAGCGGCCTCAAAGCAGGACAAAAAGCAGGCCGCCTAGGGTAGGGGGGCTGAACCCTCGAGCCCCGAAACAACATCCCCGACCAACCCGGCCGTCGGTCTGCCGCCCGGGCCGCTCACTGCCTCAGCCACACCGTAAACACCGCGCCCCCGTCGGCGTGGTTCGCCGCCTCGAGCTTTCCGCCGTGGGCCTCCACAATGGCCCGCGCAATGCTCAGCCCCAGGCCCGAGCCGCCCGCATCGCCGTCGCGCTTGGTGCGTGAGGCGTCGGCCTTGTAAAAGCGCTCGAAGACGCGCTCGAGCTGCTCCTGCGGGATGCCCCGCCCGAAGTCGCGCACCGCTACGCGCACCGAGTCCACATACTGGCCCGCCGACACCTCGATGCGGTTGCTGCCAGAGTGCCGCACGGCGTTGTCGAGCAGGTTGTTGAGCACGCGGGTCATCTGCACCCGGTCGATGCGCGCGGTGAGCTGGGGCGAGACCTGAGAGGCCACCACCACCCCCTGCGGGCGGAAGCCGCCCAGCACCTCAGACAAAAACTCCGACAGGTTTACCTCCTCGAGCCGCAGCTCGAGGCCGCCGCTCTCGGCCAGCGAGAGGGTGCGGAGGTCGGAAACCAGCTTGGTGAGCAGCAACGTCTGGGCGTGGAGGCGCTCGAGGGCTGCCGCGTCTGTGGCCACCACTCCGTCTTGCATGGCCTCGATCTCCGAGCGCAGCACCGACAGCGGGGTGCGGAGGTCGTGGGCGATGTCGGCGATCAGGCCCTTGCGCCACTGCTCCTGCCGCTCGAGGCCGGAAACCAGGTTGTTGAACGCCTCGGTCAGGCCGCGAAGCTCGTCGCGGGAACGGGGCACCCGCAGCCGGATGCCGCGCTGGCCCGCCTCAAAGCGCTTGGCCCCGTCGGTTAGGGCCATCAGCGGGCGGGTCAGTGCCCGGGTGACCAGGGCCGCGACCAGCAGGGCCAGCAGGAAGGCCACCGTCCCCGCCACGAAGGCCGTGCCGGTGATGCGGCTGAAGGCCTCTCGGGCCTGGGCGAACTGCGGCAGATCGAGGGACGGACTTTCCTGCCAGCTTTTCCAGCCGAAGCCGCCCGGGTCGGCCCCCGCGAAGAGCACACTCGAAACCGCCCCCAGGGTGAACCAGGTGGTGATGAAAACTGCCGCCAACGCGACAAAGGCGAACATGAAGGTCAGGCGCCGCCGCAAGCCCCAGCGCCCGCCCCAGCGCTCGCGGTACTCGGCCTCGAGCCTGCGCCGCCGCCGCATCTCCTCGAGCCACGGTGGGTCGAAGGCCGGCGGGGCGGGGAGCGGCATCTGCTCCGGCCAACTGCGCCCCCCGTCACCTCCTTTGCGCCTGCGCCGCCGCCAAAACACGCCTAATCTCCCCCCCTCCCCTGCCCGCCCCCGGCCAACTTGTAGCCCACGCCCCGCACCGTCTCGATCAGATCGCCGCAGTCGCCCAGCTTTCGGCGGATGTTTTTAATGTGCGCGTCCACGGTGCGCTCGTCGGCGTAGCTCTCGGCGTCGCCGGTCACGGCCAGCAGTTCAGCCCGGTGACGTACCCGGCCTGGATCTTTGGCCAGCACGCCCAGCAGTCGAATCTCAGCGGTGGTAAGGTCGAGTACTTCGCCCCGGCAGCGCACCTCGAAGGCCCCCAGGTCGACCTCGAGCACCCCCACCCGATACACCTCCGGGGCCAGCACGCTACCCTTGCTGCGCCGCAAAACCGCCTTGACCCTGGCCACCACCTCGCGGGGGCTGTACGGCTTCACCACGTAATCATCGGCCCCCAGGCCCAGCCCAACCAGCTTGTCCACCTCGTCGTCTCTGGCGGTCAGCATGATGATGGGCACGTCCGACTCCTGGCGAACCCGGCGGGCCACCTCGAGGCCGTCGAGCACCGGGAGCATGATGTCCAGCAGGATCAAGTCGGGCTGCGCAGCCCGCCACAACTCCAAAGCCCTACCGCCGTCCTTGGCTCGCTCGGTGCGGTAGCCCTCGCGCTTGAGGTAGTCCTCGAGGATCTCCGCCAGGCGGGCCTCATCTTCGACAATCAAAATCGTGGCAGACATAGTGGGGGACTGTACAACCTTGGGGTATGCCTAAGGCGGGGAGGAGGTCAGTACCGTAGGCTTCCCTCACTCCTTAAACCTGTCAAATCCAGCGCCGAACCTGCTTGAGATACTCGAGGTAGGGCTGTCCCAGCGCGCCCGCGACTTTGGCCTCCTCCCTGGGGATGTAGCTGAAGTTCATGAACCCCCAGAAGGCCAGCGGCGCGGCCAGCATCGGCACCGAGCCCGCCCACAGCGCGACGGCAGCAAGAATCAGGAGCAGGCCCAGGTACATGGGGTTGCGGGTGAAGCGGTAGGGACCGCCCGTCACCAGGGCCTTGGGCTGGCTGCGGGGGTCTACCGGGTTGCGACGGCTGCCGAACTCGAAAATGGCCCAAAAGGCGAGCCCGAGCGCAGCCGCGATTAACCACAGGGCGAGGGGAACCAGAGGCGAAAAACGGCCAGGAAACAACCCGTGCAGAACCAGGCCCAAGGCCAGGGCCAGGCCGAAAATTTGGACGGGTATCAGGCGGTTGATGAGTTCACTCATGGCCGTGACCCCATATTACGTCGGGGCTGGGCCAGCGCCACCGCCCCGACAGTCGATGGGTACCCATGGCGTGCGTCGGCCACAGACTCCAGCAGGTGCGCATGAGCAGAGCCCGGGGTCGGTTCCGAGACGCGCAGCAGGCCCTCGAGACAGCAATTCCACAGCCGAATCCACGCGTTCACACCAATCTCCGATCCCAAAATCCGGTTACGGGGCAACAGGGAGTGGGGAACTGTGTAAAGCACTCCGGCCCCACACAGTTCCCCGCTCCCTCGACCATGTCTCCTAACTCTCAAGCCCACGCTTGATCGACTCGTACTCCTCGAGGCTGATCTCCCCTTTGGCGAAGCGCATCCGGGCGGTCTCGAGGGCGCTGTCGCGGCTCCAGAAGCTCTTGGCCTGGCGCTCGGCCTGGGCCTGCTCGGCGTGCAAACCGGCGCGGATGGTCTCGAGCTGTTCGCGGCTGATCTCACCCTTGGCGAAGCGCTCGCGGGCCACCTCCATCGCATCGTCGGCGCCTTCGAACCAGCCCTTGGCCTTGTCGCGCATGTCCCTCATCCGCTCGGGACCCCAGCCCCAGGGGCCACCGGCGGTCCGCATCTGCCTCCAGCCGTTGTTCCCCCAGCGTCCACGCTTCATCCCGCGCACCAGCCAGACCAGGAAGGCGATGAAGAGGAAGAAGAACAGCAGGTTGAAGAGGAAGCCGAAGAAGGCCAGAAAGGGGTTAAAGCCGTAACCATAGCCGTGTGCCAGTGCGATTTCCATTTTACTTCTCTCCTTTGGGTCGCCCTTGCGAGCGATGAGCAAAGGTTAGGGCACCCTGGGTGAACGAAGTGGGCGGGGTTTGTGAACATGAGGTGAATGGGCTTGGTGTGCAGGGAAGCGAACATTGGTTTAGGGATGTAGCTGCTTGAAAAACGCGCTGGCACGCACACCCGGACAAGCCATGACTTTTTTTGCAAGTCTCACCTGTCACGAGTTGGGCGGCTGCTGCTGGGTTCTCTCATCGGTCGATGCTCATCCAGAGGTGCTCAAGCCGATTGAGGCTCTGCCGACCCTGCAGTGCATCGGGCCGAGTCCGCCTCGAGCGGTGATCCGCCCTGGGGACGAATGTCCTGTTGCGCCTTGAATCCCACCTATGTTATAACTTGCTGTATGTCAAGCAAGCTGCTCTCTCCGACCAAGTCGCGTGATGCAGAGCGCAGTCGGACGTCGATTCTGGACGCCGCCGAGGAGCTCTTTGCCCACAAAGGGTTTGACGGGGTTTCCTTTGCCGAAATTGGGGTGAAGGCCGGAGTCTCGAGGGGAACCCCCGGCTACTTTTTCGGCTCCAAAGAGGAGCTCTATCAGGCCGTGCTGGACCGGGTGTTCGGGACCGCGCTGCGCGACATCTCGAGGGCCGCCGAGCGGGCGGCGACGGCGCACAACCCCCGGGAGGTGATTGCCGCGGGGGTGGAGGGATACCTGGACTTCATCGCCGCCAACCCGAACTTTGTGCGCCTGGTCGAGCGCGAGAGTCTGGGCGACGGCAAGAAGCTGGCCCAGAACCCCGTGCACGTGCGCGCGCTCCAGGTGGGCACGAACTCGACTGCCCAGTTCCTCCCGCCCGAGATGGTGGACTGGGTGGACCTTAGGCAACTGATGATCAGCATCATGGGGCTGTGCTGGTTCCCTCTGGCCCACGCCAGCACCCTGCTGCCGGCCCTGGGCCTGGACCCCCACGACCCCGAGTTTCTGCACCAGCGCAAACGGCACGTGGTGGACTTGCTGTGCCGCGCGTTCTTAAAGGAGGAGTAATGGCAAGAGTTCGACTGCTCAAAGGCCTCGAGGGCGGCCCGTTGCTATGGCTGGCCGAGGTGGGGGCCCGGATGATCTACGGCAAGAGTTTTAACCAGATCGGGGCCATTGCCCACAACCGCAGTTTCATCCTTCCGTTCTTGCAGATGTCCGCCTTCAGCCAGGGCAAAACCCAGCTTTCGCCGCAAGTCCGGGCCATGGCGATGAGCCTCGCGGCCGAGCTGAACGGCTGCGGGTGGTGCATGGACTTCGGGGCTTATCAGGCCCACAAAGCCAACGTCCCGGCTGAAAAGCAGCGCCACCTCCTGAACTTCGCCGACAGCCCCACCTTTACCGAGCAGGAACGGGTGGCCCTGGAGTACGCCCAAACGCTGTGCTCCCCCGGCGCGCCCATCAGCGCCGCCCTGGGCCAGAAACTGCGGCAGCACTTCTCCGAGCAGGAAGTCGTCGAGCTTACGGTGGCGGTGGCGGCAGAAAAGTTTTTCAACACCGTCAACGGGGCTCTGGGCATAGAGCCGCAGGGCTTTGCGGAGGTCGCGTCAACGCCTAGGGGTGCGAGGTGAACGCGCTACTTGTGGTGGGAGCGGTGGGCAGCCTGGCAGTCTCGGTACTCCACCTCTGGATTGCCTGGAGGGGCGCGCCCGCTTATCGCTTTTTTGGCGCGGGCGAGGAGATGGCCAGGGCCGCTGAGAAGGGCTCTCCTGTTCCCGCGCTGGTGACCCTTGGCATCGCTGGGGTCTTTGCGGTGTTCGGGTGGTACGCCCTGGCGGTGGCCGGGTTTGTGCCAGCCCTCCCCTTTCAAAGCGCGGTACTGTGGGGCATCGGCGGTGTATTCACCCTGCGCGGCCTGGTGGTCTTGGTCGAGTTTTTCCTGATCAGAATAGGCCGGCGCGTCCCGCCGCAAAACCCCTGGTTTTCGCTGACTTCGCTCTCAATTGGTTTGGTACACCTGCTGGGAATGGCTCGAGGGGGTGGGGCGTGAACCTCGAGCAGCTTAGCTTGACGGCGGGCGGAGTCCTGACCGTAAGTGTGGGCCTGTTTCACCTGGCCTTCTGGCGCCTCTTCGACTGGAAGGACGAGCTGCCCCGGCTCCAGCCCGTCAACCGGGGCGTTCTGCAGGTGCTCAACATCCAAATCACGGTGATGGCCTTTGTGCTGGGGTTCGTCAGCCTGCGTTACCCCGCCGAACTCAGCAGCACCCCTTTGGGTCAGGCTCTGGTGTGGGGGATTGCCGTTTTCTGGTTGGTCCGTGCCCTCAACCAGCCCCTTTTTTGGGGAATGAGCAGCAGGGTCTCGATGGCCTTCACGGCCGTCTGGGCCATCATCGCCCTGACCTACCTGATCCCCGCAGTCCTCTGAAACCATCTAGCCGCGTCGTTGCCGCCGACGGGGTGACGCTCACCAGCTGGAGTCGAATTCGCGCCGATCAGAAACTATAAACCGTAAAGCGCCATACGGTGAGAAAGTCCTGAACGGGTAGCCTAGCCTTTGTCATGAACGCAACCACCGACCGCACCCTCACCGTCAAAGACGCCGTGCTAAACCGCCGCAGCATCCGCAAGTTCAAGCCCGAGCCCATTCCCCAAGAAGACCTCGAGCAAATTCTTGCCCTGGCCCTCAAGGCCCCCAGCTCCAACAACCTTCAGCCCTGGCGCCTGGCCGTAGTGCAAAACCCCGAAGTCAAGGAGCGACTGCGCGAAGCCGCCAATAACCAGGCCCAGGTCTCCTCCGCGCCGGCCGTGCTGGTGGTCTACGGCGACATGAAGGACACCCTCGAGCACCTCGAGCAGACCTTCCACCCCACCACCCCGCAGGAGGGCTGGGCCGCCCGTGCCGCCAAGACCCGCGAGTCTTGGGGCCACAAGACCGAAAAGGAGCGCGAAGATTGGGGGAAGGCTCAGGGCTTCATCCTGCTGGGCTACCTGATGCTCATCACCAAGTCTTTCGGCTACGACAGCGTGCCGATGGGCGGCTTCAACTCCGACAAGGTCAAAGAGGTACTGGGCCTGCCCGCCCACGTCGCCATTACCGCCGTCCTGCCCGTTGGGGTTGCGGACGAGGAGGGCAAGGAGCACCACCGCCACGAACTCGAGCGCGTGGTTCGGTGGTATTGAGGCTGACCTAACGCTAAAAGTCTGTTGCCGAAGTTGTACTAAACACCAAGGGCATTCCTATGGTTTCGCACCTTAGCCCCCTCTAACAGAGAAGGGGCTATAACTCCCGAATCTAAGCCATCGGCCCCAACATTCCTCCTTGCGCGGTCATCCAAACCCCGCTATGGTTTGAGGCATGTACGAGTTTGTGTTGATTCTGCACAACGTTCTGCGCTGGCTGGTGGTGGGGGCGGCGGTCTGGGTGATGGTCGCTTCGGTACGGGGACTGCAGACCGGGCAGTACGCGGCCTCCGACCGCACGGCGGGTCGGGTCTTCGTGGGCGCGATGGACACCATGCTGCTGCTGGGCCTCATCCTGATGTTTGTCAGCCCAGTGGTGCGGGCCGCCCTGGCCGATTTGGGGGGCGCTATGGGTCAGCGTGACCTGAGGTTTTTCGCCATGGAACACTGGCTCTTGATGGTGTTTGCGGTGGCGCTGGCGCACCTGGGCAGCTCGAGGGTGCGCCGGGCGGTGGAGGCCTCTGCCAAACACCGCCAAGCCCTGATCTTTTACGGCCTCAGCCTGCTCTTGGTCCTTTTCGCCATACCCTGGTGGAGGCCGTTGCTGCGGATGTGAGCGGCCCGGTTTTGGCCAAACACACAAAACGGTGATGTTTTTGAGTCGGGGTAGCGGCTAGCGGCCCGCAGTTCCTCTGGAGACAGGCCTGGCCATGGCGTCCGGCGTTCGAGGCCAGGTCCACCGCAAAGTCGCCTTAAAGCCTCCCCTACAGCGTAGGGGAGGTTGGAGGGGTCTGTTCCGAGGTCGCCCATTCAGTCAGCGAATACATGAGTCAGCGCGGAACAAACCCCGCCCTACCCACCCCTACGCTGTAGGGGTGG
>JANRLD010000063.1:0-50096 GCA_033762915.1 Meiothermus sp.
GGGGGGCCGGGCCCGGCCGGGCCACCGGCGGGGGCGCCGGGGGGGGGGGGGGCACCGGGGGGGGGGGCCAACGCCAGCGGCTCCTGCGCCGGGCGGAAGGCGATCAGGTACCAAGTGACCAGCGCGGCGGCCAGGAGCAGCGCGACCGCCAGCACCTTGGCCGACTGGGGGATCTTCTGTATGTTCTGCTGCAGGTTTTGCAGGAGGTTATTCATGGCTGACCTCCTGTGGCGGGCTGACCGGCGGGCGGCTGGCCGTCGGTGGGCTGGGCGCTGGCGGTGTCCCCAGTGTAGGTGTAGACAGTCATGGTTAGGCTGGTGCCGATGGGGGGGTCTTGCTCGTTAATCAGCGCACCGACCTGGGAGGTCGGGCCGCCGCCCAGGGTGAGGTTGAGGCCCGAGGTGGTGGCGAAGCGCCGTAACTGCTCGATGCGTTCCAGGAAGGCGAACAACTCGGCGTAGCGGGCGTCGAACTGGAGAGCGATGTTGGTGGCCCGCACGTTGGTCACGCCCCCGCTGTCGCCGCCGCTGCGGTTGAACTGGCGCAGCCGCACCCCGCTCTCACGGGCCTGCTGGGTGATCTCGGTCAGCACACGGCCCAACTGCTCGGTGGGGGGCAGCTCTCGCATGAACTCCTGACGTTCGGCCTCGTACTGCGCGATAGCCGCCCGGAGCTGGGGCAGGGCGCGCCGCGCCGCCAGGCCCCGTTCACGCTCGGACTCGAGCTGGCTGATCTCGCTCTCGATGCCCGGAATCTGGTTCTGCAGCGAGGTGGTGATGGTGAAGTACCAGGCCGCGCCCAGCACCAGGGCTAGCACCATCACGATGATGGCCCACTCGCGCTGGCCGAGTTTAGCGAGAGCCTGTGCCATCGCCCCCTCCTTGTGCGGTGTTGTTGTTCTTTTCGGCGATGTAGCCGACGGTGGCCCCGAAGGTGTAGAGGCCCTTGGTGGAGTCAAACTGGGCCTGCTGGAAGTTGATGCCGAAGCGGGGGTTGGTCTCGAAGGCCTCGAGGAAGCGAATCAGCGCGTTCTCCCCCAGCACATCGCCCTGGATGGTGAACTCCACGTTGATCGGCTTGCCGTCGTAGGCCCCGCTGGCAGCGTTGCTCTGGACGTCCTGCGGCGAGAGCAGGCGCGTCCCGATGGTGCGGATCTGCACCCCCGGGCGAGCCCCCTCGCGGGGAATCTGGCCGAACACCGCCCGC
This sequence comes from Meiothermus sp., assembly GCA_033762915.1. GTDB lineage: Bacteria > Deinococcota > Deinococci > Deinococcales > Thermaceae > Meiothermus. The sequence goes on from JANRLD010000063.1 coordinate 1,207, forward strand.
AGGTTCTGCGACCAGGGCACGTAGCGCTCGCGGAGCTGGTTGCGTACCCCTAGGATCTGCTGGAGCTGGGCCTGTTCGCGGTTGAGGCGATTCTGGTCGGCGATTTCGCGGCGCAGTTCTTCGACCTGAGCCCGCAATTCGTCGCGGTTGCTCTCCAGTGCGGCGAGGCGGGTGGCGGTAGAGAAGTGGATGAAGCCCACGGTGCCGAAGACCAGCGCCACCATGGCGGCGGCAGCCAGCCGCCACCAGCCGGGCTCTACCCGGCGGCGCAGGTTCTTGGGGAGCAGGTTGAGTTTAATCAAGCGGACTCACCCCCCGCAGCGCCAACCCCACCGGAACCGTGAACTCGGCGGAGAGGCTGCGCAGGTACTCGAGGTCGAAGCGGTTCTTGTCGATCTGGATGTTCTGCCAGGGGTCGGCAATCTCCAGCGGAATGCCCAGGGTGTCGGCCAGGAGCGGCACCAGGCTGCGCAGCTTGGAGCCGCCGCCCGCCACGAAGCCCTGGTCCACGCCTAGGTCGCCGACCTGCACGCGGAAGAACTCGAGGCTGCGCCGCAGCTCGGTGGTCAGCTCCACCAGCACGGGCCGGATGGCGTCGTACATGCGGGCCGGGTTGAAGCGTTCGCGCTCGGCGTCGAAGTCCAGCAGCAGGTCTTCGTCTTCGGTGGGGATGGTGGCCAGGCCGTAGTTCTTCTTGGCGTCTTCAGCAGCCAAGATGTCAAGATTAAAGGCTTTGGATATCGCAGCGGTGAAGTCCTTGCCGGAGAGGTTGATCACGCGGTTGAGCAGCAGACGGTCTCCGCGCGTGAGCACCAGCGCGCTGGACTCAGCCCCGATCTCCAGGAACAAGGTGATGGGCTCGCGGTCGGGGTTGTGCAGCCGGTTGCCCAGTGTCCGCAGCCCGGCAAAGGGCTTTACGTCGATAATCAGGGGCTCGAGGCCCGCCGCCTTGAGCACCTCCACCAGGCTGGCCACGGTCTCCTGCCGGGCCGCCCCCACCACCACGTCCATCTGCTCACCTTCAGGCACTGAGTCGGCCGTGTCGAGGGTGGCGTAGTCGAGCACCACCTCGTCGATGGGGAAGGGGATATAGCGCTCGGCCTCCCAGCGCACCGCCTCGTCCATCTGCTTGGCGGGCATCTTGGGCACCTGGAGGGTACGGGTGATCACCGCCAGGTTGCTGGCTGCCGTCACCACGTAGCGGTTGCGGGTGCGCAGCTCGCCCAGCATCTCGCGCAGTTCGTTGGCCAGGATCTGGGGGTCAATGATTGAGCCCTCCTGGATGGCTCCCGGAGGGGTGGGGCGAATGGCCAGCCCCCGTAGGCTGGCGGGGCTGCCCTTCAGTTCGACCACCTTGAGGTTGGCCGTTCCAATTTCCAAACCCAGTGCTTCGACCCTGGGCTTTAGAAGGCCACCTAACAAGTCACGCACGTCGCCCCCTTTGCGGTTTACGGACTAAACCTTTTGGCAGTATAGCACGGTAAAACTCAACCTTCGCGGTCATATTCCCCCTACTTTAACGCAATTTTTAACGTATGCCCCGTTCATTTGCACATCGCCGTTTAACGCCCCTCGTTACAAGCCACACCCATATTGGGCGTGACAATTCCCCACAGAACGCTTCGAGCAGGGCACTTTCACGCCCATGAGAACGGGTTGTGGTTTCCTTAATCCAGCCTCGTGGGGCCATCTCAGCGTTACGGGAAGCGCAACCTCGAGGGGTAAGGGCGGCGAATGTTGAGGTCAGGCAGAGGAGGCCGGGAGGCAGCCATTGCACCCAGGGCGGTTCTCGAGTTGGCCCGGCCCCCAGGGCAGACCTGGAAGGCGATCGATGAGTGTAGGGATGAAATCCGCCCCAACCTACAAGGCCCTAGCCACCGCTTCGGCGAACTGCATGGTGCTGGCGCTGCCGCCCAGGTCGGGAGTGCGGGGGCCCTCGGCGAGGGTTTTGTCGACCGCGGCCTCGAGCCGCCGTGCCGCCCCGCTCTCGCCCAAGTGGTCGAGCATCATCACTGCCGAGAACATGGTGGCGGCGGGGTTGGCGACGCCCTTGCCCGCGATGTCCGGGGCCGAACCGTGCACCGACTCGAAGACCGCGTGCTGTAGGCCGATGTTGCCGCTGGCCGCGATCCCCAGCCCGCCCACCAGCCCGGCGGTGAGGTCGGAGATGATGTCGCCGAAGAGGTTGGTGGTCACGATCACGTCGAAGCGCTCGGGCCGCACCACCAGTTGCATGGCGCAGTTATCGATGATGATGTCCTGGGTATTGACCTCCGGGAATTTGGCGGCCTCCTCCCTCACCGTGTTCAAGAACAGCCCCTGGGTCAAGGGCAGTACGTTGGCCTTGTGGGCCACGTGGAGCTGCTTGCGCGCCCTCGTGGCGGCGAGCCGGGCGGCGTACTCCCCGATCCGACTGCTGGCCTTGCGGGTGATCACGGTGTCTGCGATCGCGATCTCCCCGCCCATGTAGCTGCGCTCCTGCTCGACGTAGAGCCCCTCGGTATTCTCCCGCACCACGATCAGGTCGACGCCCTCCCGCGCACCGGGCACGGGGTGGTACTTGGCGGGCCGCACGTTGGCGAACAGGTCGAGCTTACGCCTCAGGTAGCGGATGGCCCCGAAGAAGCCCGGCACCTTGCGGGTGGGGCTGGTGGCTGCGCCGAAGAGGGTGGCGTCGGTGTGGGTGACGGTCTCGATGGTTGATTCCGGCACAGATGTCCCTATCCGCTCGAAAGTTTCCCAGCCCATCTCGGCGGGCACGAACTCGAGCCCCAGTCCCAGGGCCTCGAGGGCCACCCGCGCCGCCGGTACCACCTCGTGCCCGATGCCGTCGCCCTCGATCAGACAAATCTTGTAGGTTTTGCTCATGCGCACATCTCCGCCCGACATTGTACGGCTCGAGGGATGAAAAACGGGTCGCCGGTGTACCGCGCAGAAGGTCGCCCGCCTGCCGGCCACGGTGGGCGAGCACTGCTTCTCAAACCTCTGGAGACCTCGTGCTAAAATACCGCCAGTGCGCCTCTACCGGGTTGGCCTCTTCACCGATGCGTACCTCCCCGCCCCCAACGGGGTGTCTACGAGCATCTATCTGCTGCTACGGGAGCTGCGCCGCATGGGCCACGAGGCCTGGGTGCTGGCCCCGGAGTTCCCCGACTATCACACCCCCGAAGACCACGTGATCCGCATCCCCAGCGTGCCCTACCCCTTTTTTGAGGATCAGCGGCTGGCCATGCCCAGCTCGGAAATGCTGCCCACCAAGTTCGAGATCTTTCACACCCACACCCCGTTGTTCATCGGCATCTGGGGGGCGCGGCTGGCCTACCGCAGCAGCCTGCCGCATATCTCGACCTTCCACACCCACCTCGAGAAGTACGCCCACTACATCCCCGGCATGGCCACCATCGACCGCTATGTGGGGATCATCAACAAGGTCTGTCAGGCCTTCTACAACCGCGCCGACGTGGTGATCGCCCCCACCCAGCCGATTAAGCGGCTGGCCGAGAGCTACGAGATCGAGCGCGAGATTAAGGTTATTCCCACTGGCATCGACACCGAACTGCTCGAGTCGGCCCCCGAGCCGGTCTCGCCCTGGCCCTCCGGCAAGCGCCGCCTGCTGCACGTGGGCCGCCTGGGGCAGGAGAAGAGCGTGGAGGTGGTGTTGCGGGCGGTGGCCGAGCTGCGCCGCCACCAGCCCGTACACCTGGCCCTGCTGGGCACCGGCCCCGACCGCGACCTGCTGGGCCAGCTTGCGGCCGAGCTGGGCATCGCCGAGGACATCACCTTTGTTGGCGCGGTGCCTTACAGCCACATCGGCGGGTACTACCGGATGGCCGAGCTGCTGCTGTTCGCCAGCGCGACCGAGACCCAGGGCCTGGTGACCTGGGAGGCCCAGGCGATGGGGGTGCCCGTGGTGGTGGTGGGGGCTGAGGGGACCCTGGAGGGCCTCGAGGTGGGGGTGAGCGGCTATATGGTGCAGCCCGGCGACTACCGCGGCATGGCCCAGTACGCCCTCGAGCTGCTCTCCGACGACCAGCTCCGCCAGAAGTTCAGCGAGGGGGCCCGCCGCTTTGCCGACGCCAGGAGCGCCCGACGCATCGCCGAGCAGGTGATCGAACTCTACGACCTCGCCACCCGCCTGGTTCAAGTCGAGCCCCGCCGCCTGAAAATCCCCTTCCCGCGCCTGCCGAGAGAGACCTCACTTTAGCGGGTAGGAGGTACGGGGTGGAGGCGGACAGCCATGAGGCAGAAGGCAGAGACCAGGCCGCAAGGCTCAAGACCCTACCTTTGACCCTTCTTCTCACCCTAACCGCTCACCCGCATTTCCTAAATTCTCTGCGACCTTATGAAACCCACCGTCAGCGTAGTCGTCCCCGCCCGCAACGAGGAGGCCAACATCGAGGCCTGCTTGCGCTCGATTTTGCAGCAGAGCCCGGCCCCCCTCGAGGTCATACTGATCGACAACGGCTCCACCGACCGCACCGGCGAGATCGGGCGCAGCCTGGGGGTCAAGGTGGTCTATCAGGCTACCCCGGGGTTGCACATTGCCCGGCAGACCGGCCTCGAGGTGGCGGTGGGGGACGTGGTGGCTGCCACCGACGCCGACTGCATCGTGAAGCAGGGCTGGGTGGGGGAGATCCAGGAGGCCTTCGTCGACCCCTCCGTGGTGGAGACCTACGGTCCGCTCGAGTTCTTCGACGCGCCCCCGTTTGACACCCTGCTGGCCAAGTACGGCTGGCCGCTGTTCGTGGGCATCATGGACCGGCTGGGCCAGCCCAACACCTCCGGCGGCAACCACGCCGTGCGGCGCAAGGTGGCCCTCGAGGTGGGTGGCTACGACGTGCCCTTCGGCGAGGACTTGCGCCTGATGCTCAAGCTCAAGGAGCGCGGCCGGATCGTTTACCTGCCCAAAGCGGTGGTGCTCACCTCGGGCCGCCGGCTGAAGAAGGGCCGCTTCAAGATGTACGGGGTTCACCTCAAGAACATCTGGCGGCGGCTGCGCGGCCTACCCCAGGACTACGGCACCGACTACTACGCCGAGCGCGAACGGGCCAGGGATAAGAAGCAGTAGGTTGACCCGGCAGACCTAAGGCCCTACCTTCGGGCTATGGCGGAGATCCTCGAGCGCAGTCCCCTGACCCGTAGCGAGGCGGGCGACATATTTGTGGAGGGCAGTCGGGCGCTGCTGGAGGTGTTGGTGGATGCGTACAACACCGGGGCCAGCCCCGAGGCCTTGAGCCTGGACTACCCCTGAAGGCCGATTGGGGGATAGACCCCTCGGTTTGACGCAGGGCTTTTCATGCCCGGCCTGTAGCTGGTGCGGCGTGGTGCCACTCACGGGCAGGTGATACGTGCTGTACAGTTGTTCGTCGAGTGCGCCGGGCCGGAAGAGATGCACTATTGTATACCTGTATATCCCGCTGGATTAACTGACCTGCCATGACCAAACACCTCCTCGTCTCCGGCCTTGTCAATCTCGAGACCACCCTCAAGGTGGACCGTTTTCCTCTCGTCTACGAGCCGGTGCGCTTCCCGTTTTTCGGGGTGGGGAGCCGGGTGGCGGGGGTAGGGTTTAATCTGTCCAAGGCGCTGGTCACGCTGGGGAGCCGGGTCGAGCTGCTCTCGCTGACGGGCCGCGACGAGGTGGGGCTGCTGGCGCACAAGGCGGTGGTGGAGCTGGGCCTGAGCACCGCGTACCTGCTGCCCGAACTCGAGGCCCAACCCCAGTCGGTCATACTCTACGAGCCCGGCGGCCGGCGCATGATCTTTTCCGACCTCAAGGATATCCAGGATCGGACGTATCCGGCAGGGCGGTTTGAGGCCGCGCTCGAGAACGCCGCATTGGCGGTGCTGTGCAACATCAACTTCTCGAGGGCCTTGCTGCCCGTCGCCAAGGCCGGAGGCGTGCCAGTGGCGACCGACGTGCACACCATCGGGAGCCTCGAGGACGCCTACAACGACGACTTTATGGCGGCCGCCGACGTCCTCTTTCAGAGCCACGAAAAGCTGCCGGTCACGCCCGAGGAGTGGGTAGGGCAGGTCAGCCGCCGCTACGGGAAGAAGCTGATGGTGGTCGGGCTTGGGGCGGAGGGCGCACTGCTTTGGGATGGTGGCAGGGCCGTGCGGGTGCCCGCCGTGCAGCCGCGCCCTGCCGTCAACACAGTCGGGGCCGGGGACGCGCTGTTCGCGGCGTTTCTGCACTTCTACGCTAAGGGGCTCGAGCCCTACGGGTGCCTGCGCCGGGCAGTCTGGTTCGCGGGCTACAAGGTGGGGGCCAGCGGGGCCGCCGAGGGGTTTTTGGGTGAAGAGGACCTCGAGCGCCTTGCCGCCAGGCCCCAGACCGGGTAAAACTCTTCCATGCTCACCGTCTACACCGAGACCCACCAGCTCCACCACGGGCGCAACGAGCTGATGGCCGGCCAACTGGTGCCGGTCTTCGAGGTGCCGCGCCGCGTCGAGATCGTGCTGGATCAGGTGAGGAGGGTCGGGCTGGGGGAGGTGGTGGGGCCGGAAGCTTTCGGCCTGGCCCCGGTCCTGCGGGTGCACCACCCCGACTATGTGGGGTTCCTTCAGACCGCCTGGGAGGAGTGGTGTGCGCTGGGGCGTGGCGACACCGACGCGCTGCCCTACGCCTGGCCGGTACGCCGCACGGACCAGGCCAGAGCGCCCCGGGGCATCGACGCCAGGCTGGGCTTCTACTCCTTCGACGCGGCCTCGCCCATCGGGGCCGGGACCTGGGAGGCTGTGCGGGGCAGCGCCGACGTGGCCCTCAGCGCGGCCGGCTGGGTGCAGCGAGGCGCACGGTCGGCCTTCGCGCTGTGCCGCCCGCCGGGGCACCATGCCGCGCAGGACTACATGGGCGGCTACTGTTTCCTCAACAATGCCGCCATCGCTGCACAGTCTATGCGCGACGCTGGGGCCGGGCGGGTGGCGATCCTGGACATCGACTACCACCATGGCAACGGCACCCAGGCCATCTTCTACGACCGCCCCGACGTGCTGGTGGCCAACCTCCACGGCGACCCGGACATGGAGTACCCCTACTTCCTGGGTCGCGCCGACGAGCGCGGGGCAGGAGAGGGGGAGGGCTTCAACCTCAACTACCCCCTGCCCTGGGGCACCGGCTTTGCGGACTGGTCGGAGGCTCTCGAGGAGGCCTGCCGGCAGATCGCCCGCTACGCCCCCGAGGCGCTGGTCGTTTCGCTGGGGGTCGACACCTACCAGGGCGACCCCATCTCGCAGTTCAAGCTCGACAGCCCCGATTACCTGAGGGTCGGGGAGCGCATCGCCGGGCTGGGCCGGCCGACCCTCTTCGTGATGGAGGGCGGCTACGCGGTCGAGGAGATCGGGCTCAACGCGGTCAACGTGCTGTTGGGCTTTGAGGGGGCCTAAGATGACCAGAGCCCAGGCCAGAGCGCGCGTCCACAGCCTCGACCCCTCCGCCGACTGCCAGGAGATCGTGGCCCTGATGGGGCGCTACCTCTACGGCTGGGAGACCACCCGGGCCCTCGAGTTGGCCCTCTTCCGCACCTACGGCTCGCCCTCCATCTCGGCCCTGCTCGACCGCACGGGCGAGTTCGCCCAGCGCGGTCAGAAGCGCTACGACGACACCGCGTTAATCATGGCCGAGATCATGGAGCACGGCTACAACTCCGAGCGCGGCCGAGCCGCCCTGCGCCGGATGAACCAGATGCACGGCCGCTTCACCATCCCCAACGAAGACTTCCTCTACGTGCTCTCGACCTTTGTGCTCGAGCCGATGCGCTGGAGCCGCTGGCTGAGCCTGCACCCCTGGACCCTCCATGAGCGGCAGGCGGCCTTCAACTTCTGGCTCGAGGTGGGGCGGCGCATGAACATCAAGGACATCCCCCCGACCTTGGATGCCCTCGAGCGCTGGAGCCTAGAGTACGAGGAGCGCCACTTCGTCTACGCCGACACCAACCGCCGGGTGGCCGACGCCACCGTTGCCATCTTTATGGGTTGGTTCCCCACCGCCTTGCACCCGCTGCTCCGGCCGGCCGTATACGCCCTGCTCGACGACCGCCTGCGCGAGGCCCTGGGCTACCCGAAACAGCCAGTCTGGCTCACCGGGCTGCTGCTCAAGGGCGCACGGCTGCGGGCCTGGGCGGGCGAACAGCTGCCCGTCCCGCCCTATGAGTACACTGCCCAGCGCCACCGCAGCTACCCGCAGGGCTACACGGTCGAGCAACTGGGCGCTGACCGGAGGGAGGGGCCGGCGTGAGCTGGCGGCGCGGAGACTACGAGGTCCGCGCCGGCCTCAGCCCGTCTGACCTGGGGCGCGTGCACGAGCAGATGGAGGCCTATTGGAAGCTGGGGACCCCGCCGGAAGTCACCCGCAGGGCCTTTGAGCACTCGCTCGGCTTCGGGCTCTACCGGGGGCAACTCCTGGTGGGGTGGGCCCGCGTAATCACCGACTACGCAGTCTTCGCCTACCTGGCCGACGTGTTTGTGGTGGAGGAGTGCCGTGGGCAAGGGATGGGCCGGTGGCTGGTGGAGTGCATCCTCGAGCACCCCGAGCTGCAAAACCTGCGGCGCTGGATGCTCTCGACCGACGATGCCCACGGCCTGTACGCCCAGGTCGGTTTCCGCCCGCTGGCCGCCCCCGGCCGCCTTATGGAGCGCCGCCGACCCGACCCAGACAATGCCTGAGGACGGTTCCCGCAGACCCCCGGTGCTGCGGGGGTAGCCGCGCCAGGTATGCGGCGCGGCTACCTGGAGCGGAGAGGCTTGCGCCATAGCCGCGGGGCGGCTAAGTATCTCCATCGTGGACTTGCAGCATCCGCACTCACCGTTAGATCGGGCAATTGCGCCCACAAGCCGCTCGCTGATGAGGCTGTGCTTAAGTCCTGCAATCTCACTATGGCGCAACTTAGCGGGGGTGCAACTCCCTGTGGGCGTTTCGGGGCGGTATCTCGCAGATTGGCTATGGAGAAACATAAACTGTTCCCATGCAATGCCAGACTTTCACCCTGCGGCTCGGCGAGGCGGGAGACCTCGAGCGGCTTAATGCATTTCTGGGGCGGGTAGTGCCCATACAGGTCAGCAGCAGCCTGGTGCAGGGCAGCCCGGCGTTCTGGAGCGTGTTGGTGTTCTTCGAGGGCGATGCGCCCGCACCCCCTGCCAAGCCCAAGGAGGCCGCCAAGCCGGACAAGGTGTTCGCGTCTTCCAATGCTGCGCTGTTCGAGGCGTTGCGGCAGTGGCGCAGCGTCAAGGCCAGGGAGGATGGCGTCCCGCCCTACGTGGTGGCGACCAATAGCGAACTCGAGGAGATCATCCAGGCCATGCCCGCCACCCCGCAAGACCTCGAGGCCCTCAAGGGCTTCAGCAAGATCAAGCGCGAAAAGTACGGCGCGGCGATTCTCGAGCTGATCAAGAGCGCTGCAAGCAGGGAAGACTGATCGCGTTTCCCACGCATACGTGACCCCCTTTCCCTTCCGCTCTACGCAGGCGCTCACCGGCTTCACTGCAACACGGTCACCTGCGGCTTCAAACCCAGCTGCTCGATGTACTCGAGGTACTCCCCCTCGCTTAGGGGGTGCTTGCCCGCCAGCGCCACGATGAACCCCTCCATCACGTTGTTGCCGAAGCTGCGGCCCGAAAGGCGGGGGGTTGTGGTGATGAGCTTGGCGATGCCGTGGGCCTTCATAAACTCCAGGTCGGCCTCGGTGGTGGTGTTGGTGAGGACAGTCTTGCCCTGCATGTCGGGTGGCATGAAGCGGCGGATGTAGTGCCAGTCGCCCGCCACCACGTCGGCCCACTTGAAGTACTTCTGCCGCCAGTCCAGCACCTGCTTCTCCTGCTTCTCGCCGGTGGGGTAGAACCACTCAAAGGGCAGGTTGGTGACGATGGGCAGCAGAATGTGAGCGATCTTTTGCAGCAGCGAGAGGCGGTAGATGGGGATGTCCAGGCCGAGCCCGAACACGATGTCGCCGTACATCACCTGTGCGCCGGTGGCGTGCATGGCCTCGGCCAGGCCGAAGCGATCTACCGCGCTGGGGATCAGCACTTTTTTGCTCTTCCAGTCCATCTCCTGCTCGAGCAGTCGCACGGCGTTGCGCTCGAGGGTGTGCTTGAGGCCGGAGCCGTCCACCATCGGGGTCTTCTGGGCGGCCCGCGCCAGCTTGAGCGCGTCGCGAAAGGTGTAGCGGCGGTCGCCGGCGTAGACGTAGAGGTCGGCCCCGCCCAGCCCGAAGGCGTCCACCTGACCGTCGAGTTCCTTCACCAGTGCGATGGCCTTCTCCCAGCTCCCGTCGGTGCCGATGCGCTCGAGCACAATGGGCTCGCTGAGGCCCTCGAGGCGGACCTCGGCCTTGGAGTTGCGTTTGGAAGAGCCGATGGAGACGCTGACCACACGCTTTGGCATGGGCAGAGTCTACACCCTTCTTGAGCGCCGTCTGAAGAAGCTTTTAGACTGCTCACAGGGCCGCTCGAGGGTTTGTGGTGAATGCTGGGCCTCGAGCCAGGAGGAAGACTATGAGACAGGGATGGATCGTGCTGATGATGCTGCTGGGCTTCGCGCTGCTGTTCGCGGCCTGCAGCGGTTCGGGGAGCAACCCTAATCCCGGTGGGGGTCCCACCGTGGCCTGCACCGTGGACGCGCCTTCCACGGCCGCCTATGTCCCCAGTAGCTGCACCGTCAAGGTCGGGCAGGCAGTCAAGTTCACCAACATCTCTAGCCACCCGCTACTCCCCACCGGCGCCAACCCCGACAACCCCATTCCCAACACCGTTGGCACCGGCAAGGACACCGAGACCGTGACCTTTGGCAAGGCGGGCACCTACACCTTTGTGTGCGCCTTCCACCCCGCCATGACCGGCAGCATCACCGTCACGCCGTAGCCACCTCGAGGCCGCCCGGCCGGGCGGCCGTATACTTTGGCCCATGCGCGTGGACGTGACCACCTACTACCTGGAGATGCGCTCCCCCAGCCAGCTCAAGCCCAAGACCGCCGTGATCGAGGGTTTGCAGATCATCAAGGCCGAACTCCCCAGCGCCGAACTCCAGCACTTCCTCTACCGCAGCGTTGGCGGCGACTGGTACTGGTACGAAAAAGCCCACTGGACCTACGCGCAGTGGCTCGAGTACGCGCTTAACCCCGACCTCCACACCTTCGTGGCCTACGTCAAGGGCACTCCGGCGGGCTACTTTCAGCTCGAGCGCCAGCCCGAGGGCAACGTCGAGCTGGCCTATTTCGGCCTGCTCGGCGGCTTCATCGGCCTGGGTCTGGGCAGCCATCTGCTCACCCAGGCCATCCAGACCGCGTGGGAGCTTGGGGCCTCGAGGGTCTGGGTTCACACCTGCTCCCTCGACCACGCCAGCGCCCTGGCCAACTACCAGGCCAGGGGCTTCACGATCTACAAAACCGAGACCGCCAGCACAGAGGTTCCCGACCAGACTCCCGGCGTCTGGGACGGCGCAAGAAGCCCCAAGACTTAGACCTGACGGGTTCCGCCCCGTTCAGGGATGGCCACGGCCCTCGAGGCTTGAACCCTGCCGGCTCAAAGGGCATGGGCTCTTGCGCCAGAGCTACTTAACCCTGGCTACCGGACCCACCTTTTGCGACTTACGCCCTACCCCCCGCAACCCCCAGCTTGTAAGCTAGAAAGATGCTCGAGCGCTTGGCCGAACAGTTCATCGAAGACGAGACCCTGACCGCCGGGCTTTCCGACGAGGACGCCAGTGAGCTGGTGGGCTGGCTGGCGGGCATAGCGGAGGAGTTGGAAGAGCAGAACAACCCCCTTCGCGCCCAGTACGTGGCCCAGCTCAAGCGGCTCGGGCACGAAGTCTCGAGGCTGGCGAGACAGCACAAAGTCCCGGTCGAGGCGCTCATCGACCTGATCGAGTTGGCCTGGGAAGAGCCCGAGGACGGTAGTGAAACCCGGCCGATACAAGCTTGAACTCGGTACAAAATTACGCCCAAATCGGCGGGATTCTTCCGTACCGGCAAAGCTAAACCCAAAACCGGTATATGCCCCTTGACTAAATCGAAAAAATAGATTAAGTGGGGCCTGGTTATTTGTAACGCAGTTATAACGATCGCCCAAGTAGGCTAAGGTCATGAACAGGGTGATCGCATTGCCGAACAAATCCAGCCGCGCCTCGAGGCCATTGCCGATGGGTGGTTCCCGCCTCAGCCTGCGCAACTGGCTCCTCCCCGCCCCCATCGAATTCTCTGGCTACGTTGCCCCGCGCCACCTGAGCGCCCGCCCCGTGCAGCGCCACACCGCCTAGGCCCCGCCGGTGGTCTGCGGCCACGGCCCTGGCCCAGACCACACCCAAATCTCCCCACTGCCTCCTCCTGGGGAGATTTTTTTGTGCCGCCTCGAGTTTCCCGGACGTCGGCGGGTGGCGTAGATTCGGGGCAATCGGCCCATGCCCGCCCGCACCCCGGGCCGGCCGCGCGCCGGGTGTCCCGCGAACCGCGCTGACTTCCCGCCCCCCGCCATTTCCGATATGCTGGGCCGCGTTTATGGCGTTGCCGCACATTCCGCATCACGAGGGCTGGGTCGAGGTGGTGGTCGGCCCAATGTTCTCGGGCAAGTCCGACGAGCTGATCCGCCGCATTAAGCGTGCCTTGATCGCGCGCCAGCGGGTGTTGGTTTTTAAGCCGCGCATCGACGACCGCTACCACGCCACCTCGGTCAGCAGCCACGACGGCCGGCAGGCCGAGGCCGTTGCGGTGGCCGACTCGCGCGAGCTGCGCCGCTACCTGAGCGACCCCCTGCCCGACGTGGTGGCGGTTGACGAGGCCCAGTTCTTCGACGCGGGCCTGATCCCGGTGGTGCTGGAGCTGGCCGACAAGGGCGTGCGGGTGATCTGCGCGGGCCTGGACATGGACTTCAAGGGCGAGCCCTTCGGCGTCATGCCCGAGCTGCTGACCAGGGCCGAGTACGTCGAGAAGCTCTACGCGGTCTGCCCGGTCTGCGGGGCCCCCGCCACCCGCACCCAGCGCTTCGTCAACGGCAAGCCCGCCCGCTACGACGACCCGGTGATCCTGGTCGGGGCCAGCGAGAGCTACGAGCCGAGGTGCCGCAAGTGCCACACTGTGGTGGGGCTCGAGGTGCAAGAAATTCTGTAGCGGTGAGCACCGGGCCCAGGGCCTCGGCCGGCAATGTCCCTCTACCGTTGGTCTTTCTAGGCTGGGATCTGTCTCGGGGCAGCGCTGTCCCCTTGGCTTGCAAGTCCGAAAAGGTGTGGCTGTCTTCATCCGCCATGAGGGCAACCTGCGGGGTTGGCCCAGAGAAAGTTCCAAAAACTCAGGCCACCCCACCCGGCCAAGCCGTTCAAACACCACCTTTTTATGCAAATGTTTGAATATAATAATATATATGATCCTCCCGCTCCACCGCTTCAAGGCGGAATTCTTTAAGGCCCTGGGCAACCCCATCCGGCTGGCGATTCTGGACGCGCTACGGGACGGGGAGAGGTCGGTGGGCGACCTCTACAGCGAGCTACAGCTCGAGCAGTCCTCGGTCTCGCAGCAGCTCGCGGTGCTGCGCCAGAAGGGCTTCGTAGAGTCCCGAAGATCGGGCACCACCGTTTTTTACAAGGTGCGTGACCCCGAGGTGTACGCCTTCCTCGACCTGGGGCGCTCGATATTCGAGCGGCAGCTCGAGGGCGACCTGATCGCCCTGAGGGGAGACCGGAGATGAACCAGCCCCAGCCCTGGTGGGGCCCGCTGAACCCGCTGCCATCCTGGAGGCACGAGTTCCACGACTACACCGCCCAGAAGTTCCGGCAGGACCTGCTGGCGGGCCTCACTGTGGGGGTGGTGGCGCTACCGCTGGCCCTGGCCTTCGGCGTGACCAGCGGGGCCGGCGCGGCGGCGGGGCTGTTCACCGCAATTGTGGCCGGCTTCTTGGGCTCGGCGCTGGGGGGCTCGAGGTACAACATCAGCGGCCCCACCGGCGCCATGACCGCCGTGCTGCTGCCCATCATCGCCCAGTACGGGGTGGACAAGATCGCGCTGGTGGGCCTGATGGCCGGTCTGATCCTGCTGGTGCTGGGGCTGCTGCGCCTGGGCCGCCTGATCCAGGTGATCCCCTACCCGGTGGTGATCGGCTTCACCAACGGCATCGCCATCATCATCTTTTTGCAGCAGGTTCCGGCCTTCCTGGGCGTGGCCACGCCGCACGGCGAGAACATCCTGCCCATCACCCTCGAGGCCCTCCGGCTCTTCGCCGCCCAGCCCCAGGCCTGGACGGTCCTTATCGCCGCCCTGACCGTCGGATTCGTGCTGGTCTGGGGCCGCTACGTCAGACAGATACCCGGCAGCATCGTGGCCCTGATCGTGGTCACCCTGCTCAGCCTGATCCTCCCCGGCCTGCCGCGCATCGGGGAGATTCCCAGCACCCTGCCTGCGCCCGCCCTGCCCGAGTGGAGCCTGAGCGACGTCAGCAAGCTGTTCAGCCCGGCGCTGGCAGTCGCGCTGCTGGCGGGCATCGAAACCCTGCTCTCGGCAGTGGTGGCCGACAGCATGACCATCCGCGAGCGGCACGACCCCGACCGCGAGATCATCGGCTCGAGCCTCGCCAACCTGGTCGCCCCCATCTTCGGTGGCATCCCGGCCACCGGCGCAATCGCCCGCACCGCCGTCAACGTCCGCTCGGGGGCCCAGACCCGGCTGGCCGGGGTCATCCACGCGGTCTTCCTGCTGCTGGTGGTGGCCTTCCTGGGGCCGCTGGCCCGCGGCATCCCGCTGGCCGCCCTGGCCGGGATCCTGATGGTGACGGCGGTGCGGATGGTGGAGTGGGACGCGGTGCGGGCGATCGTCCGGTCTTCGAAGTCCGACCTCAGCACCATGCTGGTCACGATGGGGGTGACGGTGGCCTTCGACCTGGTGCTGGCCATCGAGGTGGGGCTGGTTCTGGCCGGGGTGCTGTTCATCCAGCGGATGCGCAGCAGCGTTAGCGTTGAGCCGATGGACCTGACTTCCGAGGTACCGCAGGGCCTCGAGGTCGACCACGACCTGCTGCGCGAGCGGGTGGTGGCCTTCCGGGTCGACGGGCCGCTGTTCTTTGCGGTGGCGGGGGAGTTCATCGCCAGCCTGACCCAGGTCTCCAAGGTGGACGTGCTGATCGTGCGGATGCGCTACGTCACGGTGATCGACGCCAGCGGCGCCAACGCCCTCGAGACCATGAAAGAAACCCTCGACCGCAAGGGCATCAAGTTCCTGATTTCCGGCCTGCAATCCCAGCCCAAGGAGATGCTCGAGCGCATGGGCTTGCTGGACACCTTAACCGCCAACGGGAAGCACCTGTTCGAGGACACCCGCGAGGCCATCGCCCACGCCTGGAGCCACATGCAGAGGAATGCCGAGGGTCGGGGGGCAAGCACGGGGTCGGGGGTCGAGAGCTGAGGTTGGGAGGGCGAGCAGCGCATAAAACCCCTCCCTCCCAACCCATGCCGCAGGCCCAACCGCCTAGCCTGAAGAAACGCGCCGTCGTGCCTCTGCTGCCGAGGACACCCCCACCTCGAGCCAAACCCCTTCCGAATTTTGGCAATAAAAAAAGCCCTTCTTCGGGGCTGATATCTTTAAGGTATCACGGTATGCGCTATGCGTCAAGTGTATGCAAAGGAAAGGGCTCGAGGACGAGATAAATTGGCCCTCGAGCCCCCCGCGCTAAGCGGTCACACGCCGCTGCGGCTTACGCACCAGAAGCCAGATCCCCAGACCCAGCAGCAGCAGCGGCAGGCCCCACTGCACCAGCAGGCCCAGCACCCCCAGCAGCGCTGCCACCACCGCCAACACCACCATCACCGGCAGCAGCACCGCCCCCAGTACCAGCAGAAAAGGCAGCGCCGCTACGGTAAGTACCACACCCAGCACCGGGCCGATTAAGCCAGTCAGCAAGAGGATTGCCAAGATTACCAACGACCACCCGAGTAGTTCCACAGCTCGAGGGTAGCGCGTCTGGGGGTGGGGGTGGTGAGGGGGGTCACGATTGCTTGTACACGTCCGGGAAGTGCCGCTCCATCCAGCGCTCGGGGGCGGCAATGGGCCGGAAACCGTACTGGGTATACAGACCGTGGGCGTCACGGGTGGCCAGCATCCAGCGGCGCAGGCCTTGCAACTCGGGGTGGGCCTGGATGCACTCCATCAGCCACTTGGACAGGCCCCCGCCCCGGTGTGCCTCGAGCACGTACACATCAGCCAGATAGGCAAACGTAGCCCGATCGGTGATCAGCCGCGCCCAGCCGATCATCTCCTCGCCCCTAAAAATCCCGAACGACAGCGAGTTGGCGAAGGACTTCTGGACCACCTCGAGGGGAATCCCCTGCGACCAGTAAGCCACCTCGCTCAGATGGTAGTGAATCAGCTCGAGGTCGAAGCGGGCCAGGTCGGTGCTGACGGTGTACTCGTCTTTTTGCCACTCCATTGGCCCAGCATAAAGGCAAGTAGGGGGCGGTGTGGAGCGGGCGACCTTGGCCGCACTGTGGGACTCAGCGGATGGCCCTTAGCCACCAAACCCAAAGCAGCGCTGGGCGTTTTGGTCGGTGATGGCCTCGAGTTCGTCTGACTCCAGGCCCAGGACTTCGGCCAGCTTAGCCAGGGTGTAGCGGGCCAGCGCGGGGTGGTTGCGTTTGCCGCGGTGCGGCTCGGGGGGCAAGAAGGGGGCGTCGGTCTCGACCAACACCTGCCCCAGCGGCACCTCCAGCGCGGCCTCGCGCAAGGCGGTGTTTTTCTTGTAGGTCAGCGGCCCGGCGAAGCTGAAGAAAGCCCCCAGCTCGAGCCCCACCTCGATCAGCCGGGGATGCCCGCCGAAGGCGTGGAGCACAAACCGGGGTGGCCTACGCTCCTTCAGCCACTCGGCGGTCTCGAGTTCGGCGGCGTCGCTCTCCTTGCTGCGGATGTGGAGGATCAGGGGCAGCTCGAGCCGCCGGGCCAGCTGGTGCTGGAAATCGAGGGCGTTGTATTGGGCCGCCCTGGTCTCGGGGGTCCAGTAAAAATCCAGGCCGGTCTCGCCTACGGCCCGCACCCTGGGGTGCTGGGCCAAGTGTTCGAGATCGGCCTCGAGTTCGGGCGAGAGCAGGTTAGCCTCGGTGGGGTGGAGGCCCACGGCGGCCCAGATGTGGGGGTTCTCCTCGGCGATCTTTAGGGCGTTGCGGTTGCGGACGGGGTTGGTGCCAATGGTGAGGATGGCCCGGAAGTCGCTCGAGGCCGCGATGGCCTGTGCAGTCTCCTGGGGCTCCATGAAGTCGAGGTGGCAGTGGGTGTCGGTCATGTCATGGGATGGATGCGGCCGAAGTGTCGGCCCGCAGGCCTGCACACCTCCGGCGCTCAACACCGCCGTGGGCTGTGCGTGAATAGTATATGCAAGTGCCTTGGGGGGCAGGGTTCGAGAGCTTCCGCCCGACCCTTCCACCAATCCAAGCAGCTCCATCCTTCCAGCTGCGCCGTCGGCTCAGGTTTTTCATCCAGCCCCCAGGATTTTCGCATATATTCATAAGGTCCCATCGCTGTTAAGCACGGAGGTGAGTATGGCAGGCAAGTTCGTCATTAAGAACGCCAAAAACGGCCAATTCATGTTCAACCTGCTGTCCGGCAACCACCAGGTCATCCTGACCAGCGAGCTCTACAAGAGCCACGCCTCGGCGGTTGACGGCATCGAGTCGGTCAAGAAGAACGCCACCAACGCCGAGCGCTTCGAGCGCCGCACCTCCAGCAACGGCTCGCCCTACTTCGTGCTAAAGGCTGCCAACGGTCTGGAGATCGGACGGAGTGAGCTGTACACCTCCGACGCGGGGATGGAGAACGGCATCGAGTCGGTGATGAAGAACGCCCCCGAAGCCGAAGTCCGCGACGACAGCGCCCAAGAAGCGTAAGAGGAACACTCGAGCCCCGGTGCCCGCAAGGGTACCGGGGTTTTGTTTGGCTCGAGCCCTGCCGAATCGAGCTGCTCCTAATGCCATGTCACTGGACCATTGTCATTCTGAGGAGGCGCTTTTTGCCGAGGAAGAATCGCCTCACGGCTCGAGGGCCGTTCACCCAACTTTGCAGGCATGTTGTTTCGCAACATTGCGATTGCGTGCGCCCTCGCTTCGTAGATCCTTCGCTTCGCTCAGGATGACAAAGGTCTAGGTGGGGTGGGGCTCGAGCCCTGCCAACTCGAGCGAAGACGAGCCGGGTTTGCTCGAGCTACCAGCATGGCTGAGGGGTACTTCTCGATGCGTGAGGGTTCCGATTTATGCAATTGGGAGCGCAATAAGCTGACAGTGGTATTTGTGTGCTAATCTTTCGAGAGAAAGCTGAAATACTTCACTGATTATGGATTTTAATGACATCAAATCGCGTCTTGAAAGACTGCTGGCCTCATTGAATGCGAGGTTTGATGAGGATGTGATTCGCTCAACTAACGTTCAACGTACAGAGATTGACAACAGGGTTTTTGTCTACGTCAATTTTGGAAGAGGATCGACTCCAGATCACGAAAACCAAATTCTGACTATTCTGCATAATCTATCAAGTTTGAAAGATCACCTGAAAAATTGTCTGAAAACTCGCGGGCTTAAGGCGAAACTTGTAGAAGATGAGATAAATACCTCTCTGCATTTACAAGTAATGATTGATTTGGTCAACCTAGAAAAGCATGGCTACCCATTGTTGAAACCACGTTCAAACTTGAACCCTCGAATATCGAGTGTAAGAACTCCATTGAGGTTGATGAGCGGAGATGGACAATCTTCAGGGATTTTCTTGGGTGGGGATGGAACCACCAGAAATTTCGGTCAAAGTATAGTTGTTTTGACTGCATCAATCGTAGACGGCAATGGGAGTCCACTCTTTGAACTCGACGAACTTGTAGAGACGTGTTACCAAAAGTGGATTGATTTGGCTACCAAACACGGATGTGTTTAGTAGTCAGATAACTTGATATTGACACACTCAATATCTTGCTGCTACCCTAGCGGACGGCCTCGAGAAAGTAGGCTAGAAACCGCAAAAAAGCCATGAGTGGTTTCTTGGGCAGCGAACGGAGCTGAAAAGCGTGTTTGAAACCTTATCCCAACGCATCCGCGCGGCGGTAGACAAGCTGCGCGGGCGGGGTCGTATCGCCGAGGCCGACCTTAAGGCCACGCTGCGCGAGATTCGCCAGAGTCTGCTCGAGGCCGACGTGAATTTCGAGGTCGCCAAGACCTTTGTGCGCTCAATCGAGGAGAAGACGCTCGGGCAGAAGGTGCTCGAGAGCCTCACCCCGGCCGAGCAGATCATTGCGGCGGTTTACGAGGAACTGGTGGGGATGCTGGGCGGTGAGTCCAAGCAGCCCAACCTCAAGAACGAGGGCAACCTGTGGTTCATGGTGGGCCTCCAGGGGCACGGTAAGACCACCACCGCGGGCAAGCTGGCCAACTTCTACAAGTCCAAGGGCCGCCGCCCTCTGCTGGTGGCCGCCGACACCCAGCGCCCCGCCGCCCGCGACCAGCTCCGCATCCTGGGCGAAAAGATTGGGGTGCCGGTGCTCGAGGTGGCCGACAACGAGCGACCCGAGACCACCAAACAGCGCCTCCAGCAGCACCTCACCTTCGACTACCGCGACCTGGTGATCGTCGACACCGCCGGCCGCCTCCAGATCGACACCGCCCTGATGGACGAGCTGGCCAAGCTGAAGAGCAGCTTGGGGCCGTCCGAGACCCTGCTGGTGGTGGACTCGATGACCGGCCAGGAGGCCCTCAACGTCTCCAAGGCCTTCGACGAGCGCATCGGGGTCTCGGGTCTGATCCTCACCAAGCTCGACGGCGACGCGCGCGGTGGCGCGGCGCTCTCGGCGCGGCACGTGACGGGCAAGCCCATCTTCTTCGCTGGCGTCTCGGAGAAAATCGAGGGCCTCGAGCCCTTCTACCCCGACCGCCTGGCCCAGCGCATCCTGGGCATGGGCGACCTCCAGACCCTGGCCGAGAAGGTCAAGGCCGCCGAGATCGAGGCGCCCGACAAAGCGGTCAAGGACATCACGCTCGAGGACTTGATCTCCCAGATGCGCCAGATGCGCAAGCTGGGTAGCTTCACCGACATTCTGGGCATGATCCCCGGCATGTCGCGGATGCTCCCGGCGGGCTTCCAGGTCGACGAGAAGGCCGTCAACCGCATGGAGGCCATCGTGCTCTCGATGACTGTCAAGGAGCGGCGCGACCCCCGGGTGCTCAACGCCTCGAGGCGCAAGCGCATCGCCGCGGGTTCCGGCACCACCGTCCAGGAGGTCAACCGCCTCATCAAGACCTTCGAAGACACCAAGAACATGATGAAGACCATGCAGAAGCAACAGGAGAAGGGTAAGGGGCGGGGGCTTTTCAGGCGTTAGGTCTAATGTTGGGGACGCTGAACGTGAGGGGATAGGCCTGTAGCTGGTAGGAAAGCCGCACGCCGCCAGCCAGGCAAAACCCCTCACTCAATCCAACTTCGAATCACCAGCTAGACAAAGGAGAACACCATGACCAAGATCAGACTTTCCCGTTTCGGCTCCAAGGGTAACCCGCACTACCGCATCGTGGTGGTGGACAGCCGCGCCAAGCGCGACGGCGGCTACATCGAGCGCGTGGGCTACTACGACCCCCGCAAGACCACCAAAGACTGGCTCAAGATGGACGGCGAGCGCGTCCAGTACTGGCTGGGCGTGGGCGCACAGCCCACCGACACCGTGCGCAAGCTGATCAAGCAGGCCGGCGTCGAGAAGGCCGCTGCCCCGAGCGCGTAAAGGCCCCACACCTCAGCCCCTCTCCCGAGCGCTTTGCGCCAGGGAGAGGGGTTTGGTTTGGGTCAGGGTAAACAGGTTTCTCTCAACAGCAGAGGCTTTGGTGCTGAATGCTTTGTGGGGCATCTCGAGGACGTGAACCATTTACAGAACCTGACCTGCCTAAGCGTCGGACCATGTACATGCACCTCTGCCTCGAGCCCCGGCTACACGAGCTGTTCGACCCAAGGCACGACAATTTGCTCCGTCAGGCCCATACAGAGCTGGCCGAACAGGATTAAGCTATCCGCAATCCGCAATCCGCTATAAGCTATTCCCCATGAAAGACCTCGTTGAGTACCTGGCCAAGGCCGTCGTGGATCACCCCGGTTCTATCCGCGTGGACGAGCGCCGGGGGCGTGAAGGCATGGTCTACTACGTCGAGACCCATTCCGAGGATAAGGGCCGAATCATCGGGCGGCAGGGCCGGGTGATCGAGAGCATCCGGACGGTGGTGCGCTCGTTCTCCAAGGGGCGGGTTTCGGTGGAGGTTAGATAGGCAAGAGGACCAGGGGACAGGGAACTTCGGAAGGTTTTTGGCCGTTAGCTACCCGCCCTCAGCGTAGGGCTATGCGCCAACCGCTAGGTGCCCGACTTCACGCCCTGTTCCCACCCCCAGTCCCCTGCTCCCTAACCTTATGAACAGAGTCGAAATCGGAAGGCTGGGCAAGGCCTACAACCTCGAGGGCGGCCTCAAGTTCCGGGGCGAGGCAGTGGTCTTCGAGTTGGATAAGGTGTACCTCGAGGGGCTGGGCTACCGGGCCATAGAGGACGTCGAAGACCTGAACGGCGAGATCGTGCTGTATCTGGTGGGGTTGCACACCCGCGGCGAGGCTGAGCGGATGGCGGGGGTGCGGGTTTTCGCAGATCGCGACGACCTGCCGAGGCTCGAGGAGGGCGAGTATTACTTCTTCGAGCTGATTGGGCGCACCGTGTTTGTGGACTCGAAGCCGTTCGGCGAGGTGGTGGAGATCGAGGACGGGGTGCAGGACATCCTGGTCATCAAGCCCACCGGGAGTTCGCTGCGGTCCCAGAGCAAGACCTACATGGTGCCGCTGCAGGCGCCCTACGTCAGCATCAAGGAAGACGGAATTCACGTCGAGGCGATACCGGGGTTGTTTGAGTAGCAGGCTGTAGGTCGTAACCCAAGAGCTTTCAGCGGCCGTCGTCGGCTACGGCTCGAGGACTTCCCGCTGCTCGAGGTTGGCCTCGACAGCCTCCCGGGTCAGCCAAGCGTCGCGCATTTTCATCTCGGCAAAGAGGGCCAGCTGGTCGCCGTAGTGCCTGGAGTCGGGTTGGCTCGAGTTGCCGTAGCTCAGCAAAACTTTAGCCCTGAGCGGCTGGGAGAACTCCACTGCCGCGACGTAGGTGGTGCCGAAAACGGTGTCCCACCTGCCCTCAGCGCCCTTCACGAAGCCCGAGGTGCGGAACACCCCGAAGGGGTCGAGCAGGCCGTGGCCAGGAAGGTCGAAGCTGCCGCGTCGCGCCCGCACGATCTCGCCCCAGGGGCGCTGGAGGGTCTTGTGTTCGCGCAGCAGGTCTTGCGCAACCTGCTCGAGCATCCGCGCCGCGTGGGCTGCATCGGCCAGGCCAGAGGGGGTTTCCAGGGGGCGGGTCTCGTCCCAGGGCACCGCGAAGATGTTGGAGAGCATCCGGTCGCGCGGCTGCATGGCCGCGAGCCAGCGGGCGAACAGGTCGCCGCCTACGCTCTGGGGGTCGTAGCGCTTGTCCCAGGCTTCCAGCACCTCCACCGCCCGCCTGGCCAGGTCGCCGCCGTGTGATCTGGCCGCCTCGATGAGGTGCGGAACCAGCCTAACGGCGGTGCCGGAGCGGGTAGAGGCGGCGCACTCGAGGACGCTCTCGAGGGTGGCGCTGCCCTGGCCGCCGATCATCTCGAGGGAGCCCTGCTCTCGCATGGTCAGGCCCCTGGGGGCCATGTAGGCGGGGAAGTTGGCGGGGTCCAGGGCGGGCGGTAGGGCGGTCAGCCAGGGCGCGTTGTTGGCGTTCTGGAGCCAGCCGGGAGGCGGGTTGAGGACGTGGGGCAGCTCGTCGAAGCTGTGGCGCTCTGTCCACAGCAGGCTACCGTCGTCGCCCTTCAGGGTGCCCGACCAGTCGAGCCAGCCGCCGCCCTTGCGCCTGGGAATCAGACCGCCGAAGTGGTGCAGGATGTTCCCCTCGGCGTCGGCGTACATCACGGTGAACAGGGGGTTCTGTTCCATCCGCAGCGCGTCGCGGAACTCCCCCAGGCTCCTGGCCTTGGCCTTGGCCCAGTACTGTTCAAAGATGCGCGGGGTCTGGAACTGGCCCACCCCCACCACCCGAACCGCGACCGGCTTGCCGTTCTGGTTCGCCACCACCGGGCCGTGCTGGGATCGGAAAATCTTCAGTTCCTGCGCCGTTTGGGTGCCGTCGGGTTGGCGGACGCTAAGGGTCTCAGTCTCGACCTCCAGGGGCAGGTTCTGCCCGTCCAGCCGGTAGCCCTTGCCGTCCGGGGTGACCTCGAGCGCGAAGGCGTCCCAGGCCTTGACGGTGTTGACGGTGTGCGCCCAGCCCATGTGACGGTTGAAGCCGTAGCGTGGCAGCGGCCAGCCGACCTGCACCACGCCGTAGAGCTCGAGGCCGGGTGCATTGAGGTGAACCTCGAAGAAGGTGTGGAAGTCGCCCCAGAAGAGGTGCGGGTTGGCCAGGAGGATGGCCTTGCCGCCGGCGGTATTCTGCGGCCCGATGGCCCAGGCGTTCGACCCCGCCACGCCGGTGCCCATGTTGGGAAAGTCGGGGAAGAGGGTGGTGTTGGGCAGGATGTCGTTGAACGGCGCTCCCAGGGGCCGCTGGCCGAGCTGGGTCAGGTAGACGAAGTATACCCGCTGGATGTGGGCGAACACGTCCTCGAGCGTCACCGGCAGCACCTGCCGCACGTCCGGGCGTAGCTGCTCTGGGCGGGCCTCGGCGTGGGCGTTGACCCCCGCCACAAAAGCCTCAAGGTTGGCCCGCATCTGCGGGCTCTGCTGCTCGGCCCAGGAGGCGGCCTGTTTGGGCAGCCCCATGCGGCGCAGGAGTTTGTCGGACTCGAGGTACTTTTCCCCCCAGTACTCCGCGGCGCGTCCCCGGGCAATCCCGTACAGCTGTAGCAGCAGGTCGCCGTGGGCCTTCATCTGAGCCCAACCCAGGGCCCGGAACACTCCGGCGTCGGTGTCGGCGTAGATGTGTGGGACGCCCCAGGTGTCCCAGAGGATTTCGGTCTGCGTCATCGGGGCCATCATATAGGCAGAGCGAAGCGAAGGTGGGGAAGCGGGGCGGAAGGGTAGGGCGGGCAGTTCCCGTACTCCGGGACTCTCAGGTAGGTGGGCACAACCCGCCCTGTCGTGGTAGCCCTATCGATTCGGGGACAGGGGGTAATCGGTGGCCGTTCAGTCCATAAACACTTCCCGGCAGGCCCAGACTCGGCAGGCGCGGCGGTGCCGGTCCTGGTGGCCTAACTGCTAACCCGGTGCTACTTGGTGCAGGGCATCGCCCACACCGGCATGAAGCAGCAACCGAGGACCTCCGCACGCCGTGGGGCGGCTCGAGCCCTCTCATCGGCGGTAGAGGTGCGAAGACCTCACCGTTCGGTCTTGGCGAGGGTCGAAAGGGTTTGGGGTATGAAGCTCTATCTCCTATGCCTGTGGTTCCCACCTTCCGCCGAGCCCAAATTGCACGCATCACACTTTTAATTGAATACCGGTGCTTACTCACTTGACAGTGGCTAAAGTTGCCTAGTTTTGCCGGCAAGCTGAGTCCGCCCTGTGGTTCACCGGAGGCTCGGCTTAAGCGACCGTGCAGGACGCGCATACCGCCGCCTCGCAGGCGGTCTGCAGGCGCGATCCTGCTGGGCCTTTCGGGCCGAACGGTGAAACACCCGCCGGAGGTGCTTATCCCGGCCTCGACGCGCCGGCCGGTCTTTAGCTGCCCTTGACCAAGGCCGTCCGTACCCCCACACTGTCGGCACCCTCACCCACGCCCCGCGCCAAACTGCGACACTTAACCGAGAGCCCGCATGACTCCCCGCGTTCCCCTCAACCGCCGCCCGCAGACCGACGAGCCCAAGCACTTCCCCCGCCTCAAGGTCCGAGCCCCCAAGCCCTCCCTGATCGTTCCCGCCGACGTCCGCCCCCCCGACATACAGTCCTCCGCCGGGCGGGGTGCCTTTGTCAATCCGGTCCTCAACTCCGGGCGCGGGCGCGACCACGGCGACCCCTTCGTCCTCGAGCACCGGGGTACCTACTTTCTCTACCACACCGGCCGCGACGGGGTGCACCTGTACACCTCAGGCGACCTCGTCTCCTGGCGCCACGAGGGGCTGGCCCTCGAGCCCGGCCCGGCCGGACACTGGGCGCAGATCGACTTCTGGGCCCCCGAGGTGATCGCGCGGGACGGGGTGTTTTACATGTACGTCTCGGCAACTGTGCAGCGGGTGGACCGGGGCAAGATCAGGGGCGACGACAAGAAGCGTCGGCTGGGCTTGGCCAAGGCGCTCAGCCCCCGGGGGCCCTTTATGTGGGCCGAGGAGCCACTGGTGGGATGGGAGTGGAGCATCGACGGACACCCCTTCCAAGACGACGACGGCTCGCTGTGGATGTTTTACAACGTCCGCACCGAGGCCACCCGCTTCCCCGACGGCACCGTGGGGTGCGGCAACGTGGTCGGGCCGATGAGCGCGCTGGACAGGGTGGAGCGCCAGCAGACCCGGGTGGCCTACCCCAGCCGCCGCTGGGAGGGGAACCGCCAGGGGAGCTGGTACTGGAACGAGGGGCCGTTCGTGCTCAAGCGGCGCGGCACCTACTACCAGATGTACTCCGGCGGCTTCTATGGCGACGAGACCTACGGCCTGTCCTACGCGACCGCCCCCGCCCCCACTGGGCCCTGGGTCAAGCAGAGCCCAAAGCCCATCCTCAAGAGCAGCAGGCACATCCTCGGCCCCGGCCACCACTGCATCGTGGTAGGCCCCGATGGCGTGACCCCCTACGCGGTCTACCACGGTTACTTGCCCCTGCAGCGCGGGCGCAAGGTTCACCTCGACCGCTTCTTCTGGGCGGGCGACCGGCTCTTCATCGAGGGCCCCACCCACCGCTCCCAGCCCCGCCCCCACGGCCCGGTCTTCGACCCCGCCGTGCCCCACTACAGCCTCTCGGCCTGGGCCGACGGGGCGGAGGTGCGGGTCGGCGGGCATACCCTCGAGCTGCCCGCCGGCGGTGCCCACCTCCGGGTGACCCGGCGCGGCCTCGAACTCGAGGTGCGCCTGGACGGCATTCTGAAGTTCCGGGTGATGAGCGACGACGACGAGATCGGGGGCTGGCTCACGGCCCCCGTCAAGACCTCCTGGCTCGACGACGACGTCCTCTACACCCTCGAGCCCGGCGAGCGGCGCGGCTGGGTCTGGGGTGGGCGGGGCGACCTCGAGGTGGCACTGGCGGTTAAGGGCAGCGCGGTGGTGCGGGCAGGTGGCCAGACCCGCGCGGTTCACAGCGCCGGCCGGTTCGAGCTGGTGCGGATGTGGGTCGAGGGCGGCGCGGAATGCCTCGAGGTCGAAGCAGTGGGCGCAGGCGCGGAGGTCGCGGACGTGGTGATGACGGCCCGCGGCAGCGGCTAGCGGGCGGCCAGGGCATCCGTGTTCAGCCGTCGGCTATCAGCTGCCACTAAGCACGGAAGTCTAGCCTGGGGCATCTTTTCCTCGGGTATCCCTGTGGCACCTGCCTGTCCCCTGGTTTAGGCGCCTGCCCCTGTCCCAGGAGCTTCCATGCTCGAACCCCCGGCCCCCCTTCGCCCGGTCTACCCCGCCTACTTCGCCGACCCGTTCGTGATGGAGCATGGGGGGGTCTACTACGCCTATGGGACCGGCTCGGGGGTTACGCCGGGGCGGGTCTTTGAGGTGCTGCGCTCCGTCGACCTGCTCGCCTGGCAGTCGCTGGGCGGGGCGCTCGAGCCGCCCGGGGTCGAGGGGCATACCTTCTGGGCCCCCGAGGTGGCGTTTTTCGACGGCAGATTCTACATGTACTACTCGGTGGGACTCGAGGACAAAGGGCATAAAATCCGTGTGGCGGTCTGCACTCAGCCACAGGGGCCGTTCGTAGATCAGGGGGTCGAACTCACTCCGCAGCTGGGGTTTGCGATCGACGGCAGCCCTTTTCGGGACGCCGACGGACAGTGGTACTTGTTCTATGCACGGGACTTTCTCGAAGGTGAGCGGGTGGGAACGGCGCTCGAGGTGGACCGGCTCGTGGGCATGACCCGGCTCGCCGGCCAGCAGCGCACGGTGCTGCGCGCCAGCGGCGACTGGCAGATTTTCCTGCGCCAGCGCCCCATATACGGCGGGGTCTACGACTGGCATACCCTCGAGGGGCCCTTTGTGGTAAGGCGGGGCGGGCTCTACTATTGCTTCTACTCCGGTGGAAACTGGCAGAACCTGACCTACGGCGTCTCCTACGCTGTCGCCGAGCACCCCCTGGGACCGTGGGTGGAGCCCTACCAGGGGGCGGTGGTGCTGCAAACCCTCCCCGGCAGGCTGATCGGGCCGGGCCACAACTCGGTGGTGCTGGGTCCGGATGGCAACCACTACATCGTCTTCCATGCCTGGGACGCAGGACTGGTATCCAGACGGATGCACGTGGCGCTGCTCGAGTGGACCCCCGAGGGGCCGAGGGCACGGCTCGAGTGAGCCTGGATAGTTAAATAGTTGACGAATACTCCGAAAATGAAATCTGCCTCAATGAGGCTTTTACAGTTCATAATGCCGGGCGAAACTTTGGCTAGTTCATGATAATCGATCCAAGTTTCGCATCATGTGGCGCAAGCTCATGCCTTTCGCTTTTAGGGTGAGGAGTGTCTGCCGCTTTTTAAGGCAAGAGTGCTGGTACCTGCATTGTCCCTTTAAAAAGTCATCCTTGGCTTCCTTGCCAAACATTAAAAACACTTTTGGGGACGGGTTTTCAACGCAAGTGTACTTTTTCTGGTTTCACTGACCAGCGCCCCTACTTGTGTTGTGTATTCTTTCAAGCAAATCAGCCATTTCTGATGGTATGTCGTCTCTTGTTAAGAACCTTGACAAAATGGAAGCACTAAGAGTAGCTCCGTACTCTTTTTGGCTCCATGCAGACAACTGGGAGATAAGTTCCTTGCCAGAGACTCGAGCGATCTTGTCGTCTAGATTGCGCCAAACTGTCTTGAGTTGTTCACGAGCACGTTTGTTGGCTGCTCCTCCACTCAACCCTTTGTCTTGAGCCCGAATGGCATCTGACATACTATCGAGGACTTCATCTTTGAGCCCCTCGGCTAGCTCTTCAATCTTGGACTCAATTTCACCAACAGTTGGCGCTGGTTTATCGATCTTGGAACGTTGCCGGATCGCTCTCAAAATTACAACAGGTATAATGAAGTAATTTTCAATCTCCTTCCTTTGCCAGATATGGATAGAAATTCCTTCGGATTTTGCTTCTTGGAGGCGTTTATTTTTTTGATCCTGTGTATGATAGTCAGAATCAAAGATACAAAAAATCTTTATCGTATTCCCGCCAGAATTTTTTAGGAATCTTGCTGTACCAAGTGCATATGCCCAACCACCCCAACCGCCCATAGAGAAATTTGGAATAGATTGTAAACCCTCATTGCTCTCAGAGAAAATAGTGTCGTAAACGGGACTCAGCAAAGAAAGATCATCGCCCTCCAACAAAAGACAACACTTTGCGTTCCACAAACGAGATAATTGAACATTGTGGACACTCCCCACATCTTCAATTATCTTCTGAACTGTTGGAAGACTTGAAGCAAACCGTGATTCCGACCTTTCCTTCTCAATAACCAATATGTCATTGGGATCCACTTCTGACATTATTTCAACAGAGTGCGTTGTGACAATCAGTTGGGGAAATCGTTTGCTAACAAAGCGAATCAACCTTCTCTGTAAGTCGGGGTGCATGTAGACATCGGGTTCGTCTAGAATCACGGAACTTGCACGAGCTGACCTTGATAAAAACCAAATTGTTTGTAGCCACATTTGCAGGCCGTGACCCATGTTGCCTACTTCGGCTACAAAGTTGTCGTCTCTTATGAATAGCTGGTGTATCTCGTCCTCAGCCCTAGGCTCACGAAGTTCCGTTATCTGCAAGCCGGGCCAAGTCACTTCAGTCATTCGAGAAAATTCCAAATAGGAGTCCGTGAACACCCGAAGCTGATTCCTGAAGTGCTGAGACGAAAGGGCAGATGATGCTGCCCTCTTTACATACTCATCGGTGAGTCGCGTTTCTTTTTTGGCAAGTGGCCCAATTTGGGGCATGATTTGAACAGATGGAAGATCAACGTTTCGGGCCATACCGCGTGCCTTAACAATCTTGTCATCAGGTGTATAAATTACACAATGGTTTTCTCCTTGTTCGCCTAGATAGATCTTTATGTGACTTCCATTGCTGAATTTCGCATGAATGATTGCTGGTGGACTACCATACCGGAAAAACAAATTATCAAAATTGAACTCAATGTTTTTTAGGGAAGGTTGTACTCCGAGTTCTCTGCGTGGAATCTGCCCCCACTTAGGGGGGTGTTTATAAGTTAGAGATTCAAAACGCTCGGTAACAATTGACACAAGTCGTAAAGCTTCAACAAGGGTTGTTTTGCCCGCATTGTTGCGACCGATTACTATCGTCCTCGACTTAAATGGCACAGTATGATTTTCGAAACAGCGGAAATTTTGTAAATGAAGCTCAATAAGCATAAGGATGATGGCTGTAAGGAATCATTGGTTGAGGGAGAATTTTAGTAACACTCTTCTGAATACATGATACACATAAGGAAACCATGGGAAATGGAGTACGACAGGTTAATCAGTAGGAAGTTGGTGTTCAAGGTGTTCGAAGTGAACAAAATCCCCGCCACGCGGGCGGGGAGCTGGGAGAAAACCGCTCTTAGAAGGTGAAGAATGCGGGGACGAACTCGAAGGCGCTGCCAGAGCGCTTGACGTTGCCCACCGCAGGCCAGGGGAAGTGGTACCCGACCACGGCGATGCGGTCGGCGGCGGCGGCCTGCCACAGCCTGGCCCTGGTGGCCACGGCGTTCTGCGGGTTGGCGTCGAAGCCCAGGAAGTGGTCGGGGAAGCGGAAGGAGAGAATGTGGTGGCCGCCCGCGTCGCCCAGGTGCCAGAGGGTCTGGCCGCCCGAGGCGATCTGTACCGCCAGGTGACCCACGGTGTGGCCGGCGGTGTCCACGGCGGTCAGGCCCGGGGCGATCTCGGAGCCGGCCCTGATCAGCGTAAAGCGATCCTTGAGGGCGTTCAGGTTGGCGGGCGGGGTGGCCTGGGAGAGCCAGAACTGCATCTCGGCCTCGCCCATCACGTGGCGCGCATTGGCGAAGGTGGGGGCGTTGTTGGTCACTAGCCCGCCGATGTGGTCGCCGTGCCCGTGGGTGATGAAAACGGTGTTGATCTGGGCGGGAGTCACACCCGCCCTGGCCAGGTTGGCCACCAACTGGCCGCCGGTGCCGCCGCGCCCGGTGTCGATCAGGATCTTGTTGTTGCCGTTCTCCACCAGCATGGGGTTGAAGTTGTTGACGAAGCGGGCCCCGTCGAGGAAGTTCTCGCGCAGCGCGGCCTCGAACTCGGCCTGCTTGCCGGGGGTCGCGCCCCAGTTGGGGAAGGCGTTGCCTGGAGGGCTCTGGCCGTCGGAGAGGACGGTAAGGGTGATGTCCCCCACCTTGAAGCGGTAGAAGCCGCCCCCGTTGGCACCCGCTGCCTGCTGAGCCATGGCTGAGGGCATTGTACCAACTGCCGCGCCTGCGCCCGCGGCTCCCAGCACCTTAAGGGCGTCCCGTCTCGTGACCTTAGATTTGCTCATGCGCTTCTCCTTCTCGCCCCTCGAGCCCGTACCCGCGCTCGAGGTGTCCGCGTGCCACCCGCTCACACGGCTTTCATCAAACTTGGCGAAGTAAAGTACAGCAGAAAATATAGCGGCAGCAGGCCACCGAGAATTGCCCCTACTCCACAAAGACTCCACAAATCGGGCAACTCGAAACGCTGCCTCTGCCGTCTAAGTTGCGCCATAGTGAGACTTCAGAACTTCAGCACAGCCTCATCAGCGAGCGGCTTGTGGGCGCAATTGCCCGATCTATCGGTGAGTGCGGATGCTGCAATTCCACTATGCAGATCCCTAAGTGGCGCAAGGGTAGAAGTGCGGAATCGGCGGAAGTGGCAAGTACATGCCAGGGCGGAGTGGCGTGCGCCATAGCTGCAGAGCGGCTACCCGGGGCGGAGTGGCGTACGCCATAGCCGCAGAACGGCTACCCGAGGCGGAGTGGCGTGCGCCATAGCCGCGGAGCGGCTACCCGGGGCGCGATTCCCTGAGGGAGCTGGCGGGCGATATTTCGCATTGCAACTACAGAGACACTTAGGCGGCCCGGCCCAGGGTCGGTCTGGCCCACAGGGTGCGCCGTTCCTCGCCGCGCAGCACCTCAAGCCCCACCTCACTCCCGCCGAAGACCAGCGCCTTTTGCAGATCGTTGACGCTGCTGATCGGCTCGCCGTCGATAGCCAGCAGGAGGTCGCCCTGGCGCAGGCCCGAGGCCGAGGCGGGGGAGGCGGGGCCTACCTCGAGGATGCGCACCGCCTTGCCCTGCCCGGCCTGGCCGGCCAGCGCGGGGGGCAGGGCCTCGCCGCGGGCCCCGACGCCCAGGTAGCGCCGCCGCACCTCGCCCTTCTGGATCAGCAGGGCCGCCACCCACTGCGCGGTCGGCGCGGGGACCGCGAAGCCGATACCCTGCGCCCGGGGGATGATGGCGGTGTTGACCCCCACCACCTCGCCCCAGGCGTTCACCAGCGGCCCGCCGGAGTTGCCGGGGTTGACGGCGGCGTCGGTTTGCAGGAGGCCCTCGAGCAGGCTGCCCTGCGTCGGTAGGGTTCGGTCGAGCGCGCTCACCACCCCCAGGCTCACCGAGCCCGCCAGCCGCAGGGGGTTTCCCATCGCGATGACCAGGTGCCCTACCGCAGGGAGTTTGGAGGCCAGGGGCAGGGTAGCCAGACTTCGCGTCCCATCCAGGCGCACCACGGCCAGGTCGGTCGGCGGGTCGGAGCCCACCACGCTGCCCTCGAGCTTCTCCCCCGAAAGCAGGTGCACCCCGACCTTTCGCTGGTTGCCCACCACGTGCGCGTTGGTCAGTAGGTAGCCGTCCGGGGCCAACCCCAGCCCGGAGCCCTGCCCCTGCCGGTGCTCAATCGCCACCACCGCAGGCTGAGCCTGGGCGACGATATCCGCCAAGTCGGTGGAGAGCTGCTGGAGGAGGTTCATGGAGAGGGGTAAACGATAATGCCGTGGGATGCGGGCCGACCTAGGCTATAGCCTCGCACTTAGCCCCCGCTGATGTTGGGCGTCTGCCTTTGGCTGCGCTATTCGCGCTCCCCCAGCGTTACCGCCACTTCCTGGGCCTTCCCGCCGCGCAGCAGGGCGAAGTGGACCTGGGTGCCGGCGGCGTGCTCGCTCAGGGCAGAGAGGAGGTCTTCCATGCGGTGCAGGGCGGCAGTGTCGAGGCGGAGGAGGATGTCACCCATCAGCAGACCCGCGCGGGCGGCGGGGGCGGCGGGCTCGAGGCCGACCACCATCAGCCCGCTGGGCTGGCCCTGGCCCTCGGGGAGGCGGACGGGCTGGGCGCTGATGCCCAGATAAGGGCGGCCCGCGCTGCCGTGCTTTTGCAGACGCTCCACCACGCGGCGCAGGGTGGCGGGGGGGAGGGTCAGGGCCACGTCGCGGCGCAAACCGCGGGTGTTGAGGCCCAGGAACCGACCCTCGCCGCTGATGAGCGGGCCGCCGGAGAAGCCGGGGTAGAGGGTGAGGTCGGGCTGGATGTAGCGCTCGAGCCTTCCCCCTGCCGGGGTGCGCCACTCGCCGCCCAGGTTGCTCAAGATGCCCATCGTGGCCCGCACCGCCTTGCCGGGCCAACCCAGCGCCAGCACCACCTGGCCCACCTCGAGTTCACCCTCGTCCCAGTCGGGCGCGTCGAGATCGGTGGCCTCGGCCTTGAGCAGGGCCAGGTCGGTGGCGGGGTCGCGCCCCACCACCGCCGCGGCGACCTCGCGGCCTCCGGCCAGGGTAATGTGTACGTCGGAGCGCTTGAGGGTGTGCGCCGCCGTGATTATCTGGCCGTCGGCGGACCAGACCACACCGGTCGATCCCGACCAGCGTCCGGCCTCCACCCGCACCACCGAGGGCGCCGCCGCCCTGACCGCGCTGCGGATGGCCTTGGATAGTTCTGAAAGGGGGTTGCTCATGGCCTCGAGCGTAGCCGTTTGGGGCCCCGCCCGCACCCGCCAGAGGGGTAGCCAAGAGCTAGCCGTTTGGGCAGCCGAGCCGCCGGGTAATTCGGGTTATTTAGACCCCCTCATCCGCGGCGTGTCCATCTAAAATGTGCGAGACGACCTCGAGCAGGTGAACTGGAGACTTTATGCCGCGCATGACCCCGCAAAAACCCCCCACAGGACACGTTGTCTTGGTGGTAGACGACGACCGAACCATCGTTTCGACCCTCGAGCGCATCCTGACCCAGGAGGGCCACACCGTGCTCTGCGCGACCTCTGGGGCGCAGGCCGTGGAGCTGTGTCGCGCCAACACGGTGCACCTGATGCTGCTGGACTACTTCATGCCCGACCTGACCGGCGAGGCGGTGATCCGGGCGGTACGCGAGTTCAACCCCGAGGTGCAGATCGTGCTCCAGACCGGCTACGCCTCGGAGCGACCGGCCCGGCAGATGCTGGCCGAGCTGGACATCCAGGGCTACCACGACAAGTCCGAGGGGCCGGAGAAGCTGATGATCTGGGTGGACGCGGGGCTTAAGAGCTACCGCCAGGTGCGGGCACTGAGGGCCTCGAGCGCGGGTATGCGGCGCATCCTTCAGGCCGCCCCCGAGCTGACCCGACTCCAGCCGCTGGGCGAACTGCTCAGTGGCCTGCTGGTGCAAATGGAGGCCCTGCTGGGGCTCTCCGGCACCCTAATCGCCCTGCGCGACGACCGCCTGGCCCCCGACCGGGCCAACTTGGAGGTACACCTGGGCACTGGGCGCTTCTCGGGCAAGGCCTGGGTGCAGTTGGGCGAAGACGAGCGCAGGCTGATCCTGGAGGCCGCCGAGACCCAACAGCCCAGCGGGGAAGCTCTGCTGGCGCTGCCGCTGGGGGCCGGGGAGCGGATGGTGGGGGTGATTTTGGTAGATCGGCGCAAGGCCGACCCAGCCAGCCTCGAGGTCCTGCAACTCTTTGCCTCCCAGGCTGCTGTGGCCATCGAGAACGCCCGCCTCTACGAGCGGGCCACGGTGGACGCCCTGACCGGCCTGGCCACCCGCCGCCGCTGGATGCTCTGGTTGGACGACGCCCTTAAGTCGGCCTACCGCCACGCCCACACCTTCAGCCTGTTGCTGCTGCGGGCCGAGGGCCTGGGGGCGATTCGGGAACGTCACGGGCCGCAAGCCGCCGAGCGGGCCCTGGCCGAGCTGAGCCGCACCCTCACCTACAGCCTTCGCCGCAGCGACGGAGTGGGGCGGGTGGATGAGGAGACCTTGGCGGTGCTGCTGCCCCATACCGACCTCGAGGCGGTCGGCCGGCTGGCCGAGAAGCTGCGCCAGGTGACGGGCCAGACCCGCATCGACTGGGGCGAAGAGACCCTCCACCTCACGGCCAGCCTGGGGGCGGCCACGCTGCGCTTCCGCCCCGGCTATTCCCCCCACAGCGGGCTGCTCGAGACGGTGCGGTCAGGCCTGCTCGAGGCCGTCGAGGCCGCCCTGGCCCAGGCCCAGGCCGGGGGGAAGGGGCAGGTCTCGCTGGCCGAGCCGCTGGAGGTCGGGGCGCTGCGCCCTCTAGCGCTGGCATGACCGCACGCTTCGACCCCGCCGGGCGGGCCGTATCCGGGTGGTTGGCCCTGGCCCTGCTGTTGCTGGTCTCTGGGGCGGCCCACACCCTGGCCCTGTGGCTGCGGCCGGGCGGGGAGGGGGCGCAGAACGTACTGGGCAATACCCTCAACCTGATCCCACTCCTGCTGGCCGCGCTCACGGTCTACCTGGCCGCGCTCCGGCACCGGGGGCTGGCCCGCGTCGTCTGGTGCTGCATCGCGGCGAGTTTGCTGCTGTGGGCGATCGGGGACGGGGTCTGGGGCTATATCGAGCTGGTGTTCGCTCGCAACCCCTTCCCCTCGCTGGCCGACGCCTTTTATGTGGGCTACCTGCTGCTACTGACAGCGGGGCTGATCCTGATGCCCCGCGCCCCGCTGCGCCGGGCTGAGGGCTGGAAGCTGGGTCTGGACGTGCTGATCGTGGTCGGCGCGGCGGCCGCCTTCTGCTGGCAGGCTTTCCTGGTCGACACCGTGCGAACCTACCGGGACGACTCTGGCGCGCTGGCGTTGGCGCTGCTCTACCCGGTGGCCGACCTGGCCTTGCTGTCGCTGCTGCTGCTAACGCCCTTACGCCAGGGCGCGGTGTACAGCCACCAGATCGTGCTGGTGCTGGCGGTGTCGGCGGTGGTGGCGGCCGACATCTGGTACAACGTCGCCAGCGCCTCGGGGAGCTACATCACCGGCACCCCCATGGACAGCCTATGGAGCTGGGGGGCGGTGTTCTTCGGGCTGGCCGCCGTCGCCAGCCTCTACCCCTTCCACCGCCGGCTGCTGGCGGTCGGCGAGCGGTTCGTGACCCGGCTGAGCGTCTTCGGCAGCGCGGTGCCCTACGCGGCGATCCTGGTGACGTTCTACCTGGCCGTGGCCCACCACCACGACGATCCGCTGAGTGTGGTGGGGGTGCACATCGGGGTGGCGGTGGTGACCTTGCTGGTGGTGGTGCGGCAGATGCTGGCCTTTGCCGAGAATCGCCGCCTGACCCAGGAGCTTCAGCATTTGAACCAGCAGCTCGAGCGCCGGGTGGCCGAGCGCACCCGGGAGCTGGAGGAGAACCGCGAGCGGCTACTGGCCTCGGAGAAGCTGGCCGCGCTAGGACGGCTGACAGCGGGCATTGCCCACGAGGTCAACACCCCCCTGGCCGGGGCCATGAACCACTTGCTACACGCCAGGGAGCTGGGCGAGGAGTACCGGCGCTCGGTCGGGCATCCGCAGGTGAGCCCCGACGACCACCGCGAGATCGCTGCCGAGCTGCTGGGGGCGCTCGAGGAGACCGACGCCTCTCTTCGGCGCATCGGCGAGTTCGTGCGAAACATGCGCTCGCAGAGCCGCAACCTGAGCAACGAGACGGCCCAATTCGACCCACATGAGGCCGCTAGGGAGGCCCTGGCCCTGCTCGAGCCGCAGGCCCGCGCGGCCGGGGTGGCGCTTGTGCTGCAGGCCGTTCCCCTGCCCCACATCTACGGCGATGCCCTGCGCTTCGGTCAGGTGCTCTCCAACCTTGCCCAGAACGCCATCCACGCCTGCGAAGAGCGCCGCGATCCCCGGGGTAGCCGCGTGGTGATCTCGCTGGCCGCCACCCCCAGGGGCCTGCAGGTCCAGGTGCGCGATAACGGCAGCGGCATCGCGCCGGAGGTCTTGCCCAAGATCTTCGAGCCGCTCTTCACCACCAAGCCGATTGGCAAGGGGACCGGCCTCGGCCTTCCGATTATCCGCGACATCGTGAAGGGCTACTTCGGCGGGGAGATCGGCCTCGAGACCCAGCCCGGCCGGGGCACCACCTTCTTCGTTAACCTTCCCCTGCAGGGCCTACAGCAGCACCAGACCTAGCTGGGCCGCCCGCACTACCGCCTCGGTGCGGCTCTGCGCCCCCAGCTTGCCCAGAATCTGCGCGACGTGAAACTTGGCGGTGTGCTCGCTGAGGTCGAGCCGCCGGGCAATGGCCTTGTTGGACAGACCCGAGGCCAGCAGTTGCAGCACCTCGAGCTCGCGGGCGCTCAGCGCCTCGTCGAGCCCGGCAGGCGGCCGGGCCTCGGGCCGAACCAGCTCGAGGAAGCGCGGCTCTAGTACCGCCAGCCCCTGAGCCACCGCCCCCAGCGCCGCCGCCAAGGTCTGAGGTTCGCTATCGCGCAGCAGCACCCCCCTGGCCCCGGCCAGAAGGGCTCGAGGGGCTTGGCCCTCCTCGGTAATCAGTGCCAGAACGGGCGCCTCGACCTCCGCGGCCAGGCCTTCCAGGTTCACCGCCCACAGCACCACGTCGGGCGGCAACTCGTCATCCGGCCGAACCAACTCTATGTCGGCCTCCAGCAGCACGGCGGCCAGCCCGGCCCGCGCCCAGGGGTCGTCGCTCACGATCAGCACCCGCAGCGGCACCCCCAAACCCTACGCCAGCCCCCGGGCAGGGAGGGGTGAGCGGCCTCACCGTGCCGACGGGCTTGTAACGTAGTGGGCGCATCCGGTGGTCATTTGACCCCTCCGGTTCTGGTCGGACTGGCTACCCTGAGTTTCAGCGTCCCTTATTCGCTTCGCTCAGGAACCCTCATGCCGCACCTTAACCAAACCAGACCCGCATCCGGCCACGTCATTCTGGTGGTAGACGACGACGAGGCCACCCTCTCGACCCTCGAGGAGCTCTTGACCCAGGAGGGCCACACCGTGCGCACCGCCCGCTCGGGTCGGGAGGCGATGGAGCGGCTGCGCGAGCAGGCCGTCCACCTGA
The DNA here is from genome assembly GCA_033762915.1 of Meiothermus sp. GTDB lineage: Bacteria > Deinococcota > Deinococci > Deinococcales > Thermaceae > Meiothermus. The sequence continues at coordinate 38,551 of JANRLD010000063.1, forward strand.
TGCTGCTGAACAGCCTCATGCCCGGCCAGAGCGGAGAAGAGACCGTGCGGGCGGTGCGCGAGTTCAACCCCGAGGTGCAGGTTGTGCTCCAGACCGGCTGCGCCTCGGAGCGCCCGGCCCGGCAGACGCTGGCCGAGCTGGATATCCATGGCTACCACGACAGGTCCGAGGGCCCGGAGAGGCTGCTGGTCTGGGTGGACGCCGCGCTCAAGAGCTACCGCCAGGGGCGTGCCCTGAGGGCCTCGAGCCGGGGCATGGAGCATATCCTCGAAGCTGCCCCCGAGCTGCACCGCCTACAGCCGCTCGAAGACCTGCTCTACGGCATCCTGCTGCAGATCGAGGGTCTGATGGGGCTCTCCGGCACAGTGATCGCGCTGCGCGAGGGCGGGCTGGTGGTAGTGGAGCCCGACCAGAAGTTTCGGCTGCGGGTGGGCACCGGCCGCTTCCAGGGCAAGGGCTGGGAGCAGCTCAGTCAGGAGGAGCAGCAGCTGATCCTCGAGGCCGCCAACACCGGCCAGATTCAGTGGGAGAACCTGATGGCCCTGCCGCTGCGGGCGGGCGAGCGGGCGGTGGGGGTGGTGTTGATGGAGCAGAGCGCCAGCGCCCCGACCAACCTGAAGATCCTGCAGCTATTCGCCAGCCAGGCCGCCGTGGCCATCGAGAACGTGCGGCTCTACGAGCTGGCCACCGTCGACGACCTGACCCGCGTCTCCACCCGCCGCCACTGGCTATCCCGGCTCGACGACGCGCTGCAGCTGGCCCTGCGCCACGCCCACCCGCTGAGCCTGGTGCTCCTCGACCTCGACCACTTCAAGGCCGTCAACGACCGGCACGGCCACCTCGCTGGGGATCGGGTGCTGGCGGCCCTGGGCCGCACCCTGCTGCCCAGCCTTCGCCGCAGCGACGCGGTCGGGCGCATCGGGGGCGAGGAGTTCGCGGTGCTGCTGCCCCACACCGACCTCGAGGGGGCCGCTCTGGTGGCCGAGAAGCTGCGCCAGGCGGTGGCCCAGATGACGGTGGAGTGGGAGGGCGAGGCCCTGCGGCTGACGGCCAGTCTGGGGGTGGCCACACTCCGCATCCTGCCCACCCAGACCGCCCGCGACTCCGGCTCGCTCGAGCGCACCCGGACCGCTCTGCTCCAGGCCGCCGACGAGGCGCTGTACCGGGCCAAGGCCGAAGGGCGCGACCGGGTGGCGGAGGCGGACGTGCTCGAGGGCGTTCCGGCCCCGGCGCTCGAGGTGGCCTGAGCCCCGCCACCCCAAAGACCCGGCGCGCCAGGGAACGCCCGGTGCGCCTGGGCCTGCCGGCTCTGTGTCCCACTTTATGCCGGGGTCATTGCGAGACCGTCGAACTCAGAGCGGTTCCCACGAATACTCCCTACAGTGGTTTTTGCTCTAGGGAGTATTCGTGGGAACCGCGATCAGCAACTCGTCCTTGGTAGAGTCACGGGTTCAAGCACTCGCCCATGTCCCTGACAAGGTCCCGGGATGGCAGCCCATTTTCCAGCCATCCGAAACGCGATCAGACGCCAGACCCGCCGTCGGCCGAGCCGCGCCGGGACTCTCCGGCCTCGATGTGTGCGCGGCGCAGCGGCTCGGGCAGCCGAACCTCGGTACGAATGCCGCGGACAAACTCGAGAGCCTCCTCCATACCGGCCAGGTGTCCCGGCGAGACATAGAGCGGCTGAATCCTGGCTCTGGAGCGGTAGGCCCAGCCCACCTGCCGGCCCCCCGCCATTAGCCGCACTGCCGAGCCTGCCGCTTCGGGCAGGTCGCGCTCGAGTCTTCCATAGAGCAACGTCTTGGCCACCCCGATGCTGGGTACGCCCAGGTGGACACCCAGGTGACAGGCGATCCCGAAACCCCTGGGGTGGGCAACACCCTGACCGTCCACCAGCAGCATCTGGTAGGGGTGCTTCAGGTTTCCCAGCGCTGCGAGGTACACCGGCGACTCCCGGAAGGACAGAAAGCCCGGCACGTAGGGAAACAGCGCGGCTTCGTCCACCGTGGCGGTGGCGACCTCGAGCACCTTCTGCGCTTGCATGTCCCACAGCACGGCCGCTGCCGCCGACGCCCCTTTCACCTTGGAAAACCGGGTAGGGTGGGAGGCGTCCAGGGCGGCGACGTAGCGGTGCTGCGAAACCGGCCCCTCCAGCACCACCCGGGCTTGAAGCGATCTCTGGATCGCGGTGGCCTCGGTGACGCTGGAGGGGATCAGGAAGGGCTGCATGGGGCCAGGGTACACCCTGCACTTGACGCCGGGCTGGCCAAGTCCGGCCGCTAGAACCTCTTGCCGTGGTTCTCTGTGTCGCTTAGGCCACAGCCGTTCAGCGCGCGGCCTTGGGCAGCCGGGCCGAGGCTTGCTCGAGCAGATCGCCGGCCTCGAGCAGGTCGGCGATGGGGTCCCATCGGCCCTCGACCAGAGCCTTCTGGGCGGTCGCGGGCAGGCCGACCTTGAACGACTGCCCGCCGTAGCGCACCTCGAGCCGCTCCACGTCCACCGTGACCTCGAGGGCAGGGTTCGCCTCCACCGCGGCCGCCAGCGCCTCGATCTCGGACTTGGAGGCGGTCACGCAGGGCATCGACAGGCCCGTGGAGTTGCCGAAAAAGATCTCCGCGTAGCTCTCGCCAATGATGGCGCGGAAGCCGGCGCGGTAGATGGCTTGAGGCGAGTGCTCGCGGCTGCTGCCACAACCAAAGTTGGCCCCCACCAGCATCACCGAAGCCCCCTTAAAGCGGGGGTCGTTGAGCGGGTGGGTCTTTTCCGATCCGTCGGCGTTGAAGCGCTCGTCGTAGAACAGCGCCTCGCCCAGCCCGTCGAAGGTCACCACCTTGAGGTAGCGCGCGGGGGTAATTCGGTCGGTGTCGATGTCGTTGCCGGGGACGTGCACGGCCCGGCCGGTGACCTGCTGGATTGCCTCGAGTGCCATTGTGTTTGCTCCTCTTCAGGGTGGTCTGTGATCAGAAAAAACCGGTCTTCGGATTCTGCCTTTCCTAACGCTTGTCCGCTTTAGGTTTATCGCCCATTGCCTAAACACTAGCTCCCGTCGTCCCGGTCGATTTTGATGCCCCTCGAGATGGTCCACACCCCCACCAGCGCTGCTGCCGCGACCAGAGCGAAGCCGAGTCCGAAGATGATCCAGGCCACGGTTGGGTTGGTGCCAAGGCTTTGGTACCACAGGCGCAAGGTCAGCATCGAGAGCAGCACCGATGCGGCGACGAGGCTAAGTCCGATGAAGATTTGGGTCATGGGAGGGGGGATTTCCCGAGGATTTGGCCGGTGGAGGGGGTGAGCCTGAGGGCGTGTCTGGGGTACTGGGGAACCTTCACCTGCGGGTCGGTTTTGGGCGCCGAGTCGGCGACCTCTCCTTCCGGCTCGCAGCGTCCGCTCGGCCACGGGCGCGTTTTGCCGAGCTGGTGGCACTCCTCGAGGGTCCACTTTTGGGTCGTGAAGTCCCTGGTCATGGCTTAAGGTTACTCTCAGTGGGCTTCCTAAATGTCGGTGAAAGCGGCATTGAGCTTTCGCATTCAGGCGTCGGTCTTGATCTTCGCAACCCACACGCCCACCCCGGTGCCGCCGTTCGCTTCCCGGCCCCTGTCCACGCCGAATCTGCTTCGCCAGTCCTCGAGCAGTTGCCCAGGGTATCGGTGAGGCAGTTGTAAGGGCTGTTCGCCATGCAATGGAGAGACCTCACCGAGCGGGTTCTGAAAGTTTGCCTAGAAGGCAGTAGGGGAGAAACCGGGCCGACGAAACCGTACCAGAGTCCAGCAGGCATACGGCAAAAAATCCGAAAAGTTAGATCAGGCGAACTGGGATTGGGCTTTCGTGTTGGGTTTCAAACCGCTTGGCCGTGACTACGCCCCGACCAGCTCCCCAACCCCGAACACTTCCCTGGCGTCGCTCACCTTGCCGGTCACCGCCGCCGCCACCACCATCAGCGGACTCATCAGCACGGTTCGGCCGGTAGCGCTGCCCTGGCGGCCTTTGAAGTTGCGGTTGGAGCTCGAGGCGCTCAGCTCGTCGCCGATCAGCTTGTCGGGGTTCATGGCCAGGCACATCGAGCAGCCCGCCCCGCGCCACTCGAAGCCCGCGTCGCGGAAGACTTGGTCCAGACCTTCTTCCTCGCAGGCCTTGGCTACCAATTGCGAGCCCGGAACCGCGATGGCCCGCACGCCGGGGGCGACCTTGTGGCCCTTGAGGTACTTGGCGGCCTCGCGGAAGTCGGAGAGGCGGCCGTTGGTGCAGCTGCCCAGGAAGGCCACGTTCACCTTCACGCCCTTGATCGGCTGGCCGGGCTCGAGCTTCATGTGCTTCAGGGCCTCCTCGAGGCCGGCCCGCTCGGCCTCGGGGTAGTCGGCTGGGTTGGGCACCCGGTCGCCCACAAAGCAGCCCTGGCCGGGGTTTATGCCCCAGGTGACCGAGGGCTCGATGTCCTCGCCGCGGATGTTGACCACGTCGTCGAAGACGGCGTCGGGGTCAGAGGCCAGGGCCTTCCACTGTTGCACGGCCTTGTCCCAGTCGGCGCCTTTGGGCGCGTAGGGGCGGCCCATCAGGTAGTCGTAGGTGGTTTGGTCGGGGTTGACGTAGCCGCAGCGCGCGCCGCCCTCGATACTCATGTTGCAGACGGTCATGCGCTCTTCCATGCTGAAGTTGTCGAAGACCGCGCCGCCGTACTCGTAGGCGTAGCCCAGGCCGCCGTTGACGCCCAGCACCTTGATGATGTGCAGGATGACGTCTTTGGCGTAGACGCCGGGGCGCAGGCTGCCGGTCACGTTGATGCGCCGTACCTTGAGCTTGCTCATGGCCATGGTCTGGGTGGCTAGCAGGTCGCGCACCTGGGTGGTGCCGATCCCGAAGGCGATGGCCCCGAACGCGCCGTGGGTGGCGGTGTGCGAGTCGCCGCAGGCGATGGTCATGCCCGGCTGGGTGATGCCGTTTTCCGGGCCGATGATGTGCACGATGCCCTGGAGCCCTGAGTTCACGTCGAAGAAGGTGATCCCGAAGTCGGCCACGTTCTGCCGGAGCTGCCGGATCATCTCGGCAGCTTGGGGGTCCTCGAAGGGTTCGACCAGGCTGTGCGTGGGGACGATGTGATCCACCGTGGCGAAGGTGCGCTCAGGGAAGCGCACCTTGAGGCCCAGGTCGCGCATCATTCCGAAGGCCTGCGGGCTGGTGACCTCGTGGATCAGGTGGGTGTCGATAAAGAGCTGCGTCTGCCCATTGGGCAGGGTGCGGACCGCGTGGGTCTCCCAGACTTTTTGGTAGAGGTTCTTTCCCATACTCCTCCGTTTGGTGGCGGTAAGAAAGCCCTCGGACGCTGCCCTCCGAGGTTTGAGATGCCACCCGTATTCAAGCCTCGAGGAGACCCGAAATCGGTAGCAAGCTTGAACCGCTCATTGCCCTCGAGTATAGGCTTTGGTATACCAAACGTCAACATTCCACGCTGTATTGTCCTCCAGAACGATAGGAGTCAGGGCGGAGTGGGGGTCGGGGCGAGGCCCCCGATTCCGCTGGGGCTCTGTGCCGTCCGGTCCGAAGCGGTGGAGTCCGCTCTTTGTGTCCCTCAAAGCTCTTTCGACGCCTACTCGGCTCGCTGCGGCCCGCCATGCGCAGTTGGCGGCCAGCGGTTGGCGGCCTCTTGACAAATACGACTTGGGTTACTATTCTTCTGCTAACGCGAGTTACTAACACGAGTTAGCAGAAGGATCAAATGTTCACTTAGGAGGGTGACATGGGATCAAATGCTGTAGGGGAGCGAAGTTTGACCCTTTCCAGGGCTTGGCTACGGCGGTGGATCAGCCGCGAGGCCCTTACCGGCTGGCTGTTCGTGCTGCCAGCCCTCATCGGGTTCGTGCTGTTCTACCTAATCCCCACCCTCAGGGCCATCGAGATCAGCTTCACCGACTGGAACCTGCTGCGCCCGCCCCGGCCGGTGGGCCTTGAGAACTACCAGACGCTCATTGCCGACGAAAACTTCTGGCACGCTTTGCGGGTCACAGGACTCTACGTGCTCTATAACATCCCCCTCCAGACCGTTCTGGGGCTGTTCCTGGCGGTGCTGATGGATCGGCTGGTGCGGGCGCTGTGGTTGCGGGCGGTGGTGATCCTGCCTTACCTGCTGTCGAGCATCGTGGTGGGGATGATCTTTGTCTGGCTCTTGAACCCGGTGCTGGGCTACGTCAATGCTTTCATTCAGTTCCTTGGCCTCGAGAAGCAGGCTTTCTTCGGATCACCCGACCAGGCCCTCCTGACCATAGCAGGGGTCAACATCTGGAAGCACATGGGGCTCACCGCGCTGCTGTTCTATGCCGGCCTCCAGTCCATCCCACGCAGCCTCTATGAGGCCGCCTCGATCGACGGTTCAGGCGAGTGGAGCACCTTCTGGAAGATCACCCTTCCGCTCCTGCGCCCAGTGATGGCCTTTGTGCTGGTCACTAGTGTGATCGGCTCTTTCCAGATCTACGACATGGTCGCCGTCACTACGGGCGGCGGCCCGGCCTACGCCACTCGGGTGCTGGTCTGGTACATATCCGAGAACGCTTTCGAGTTCTTCAAGATGGGCTACGCCTCGGCGCTGTCGGTAGTGCTGTTCTTGATCCTGGTGGCCTTCACGCTGGTGCAGATGCGACTGCTCCGGGCCAACCAGTCCGACCTGGGGTAGAGGACACTCATGGAAAACACTATTTCCCCCTCCCGCGAAGTCCGCAGCTTCTCCTGGGGCCGCGTGCTGTCGTGGGTGCTGCTGGCGGTGATGATCTTCGTGACGCTGTTCCCGCTGTGGGTGGTGCTCAAGACCGCCTTCACCCCGGCCAAGGATCTCTTCGCCGAATCGACGCGATTCGTCCCCTCAAACCCCACCCTGATCAACTTCGAGCGGGTCCTGGGCTTCTTGTCTCTCGAGGAGAACCAGGCCGCCGGTGGATCGGGGGCGGTGATCAACTTCACCCATGCCATGCGTAACTCGCTGCTGTTCACGGCCTGTGTGGTGGTGTTTCAGACCTTCTTCAGCGCCCTTGCAGCCTACGCCTTCGCCCGCCTGAGGTTCCCCGGCCGCGACCTGATCTTCTTCCTATTCCTCTCGGCGACCATGATCCCCAGCGTGGTGCTCTTCATCCCGAACTTCATTCTCATGCGCGACCTGGGCTGGCTCAACACCTTCCAGGGCATGGTTGCCCCCTACGTGCTGATGGCCCCCTTCGCGGTCTTCTTCCTGCGGCAGTTCTTCCTCTCGATCCCTAGGGAGCTCGAGGAGGCCGCCTACCTCGACGGGGCCTCGCCCTTCTACATCTTCTGGCGCATCGTCCTGCCGGTGAGCAAGACCCCCATCGCCACGTTGGGCATCCTCACCGCCATCGGCACTTGGAACGAGTTCTTCTGGCCTTACATCGTGTCAAGGGGTGAGGAGTGGCAGGTCCTCACCGTCGCGCTTAAGGCCTTCCAGTCGCAGAGTCCACAGGGGGGCGCCGACTGGACCGGAATCATGGCAGCCACGACCCTCGCCATCATCCCCGTGATCGTCTTGCTGGTGGTGCTGGGGCGTCAGGTGGTGGAGTCGCTGCAATTCAGCGGTGTGAAGTAATGGGAGGAGAGGCAGTTGAGCGAAGTCTGTCGGCACGCCTGTTTAAGCAATCCTGAGTGGAGGAACGCATGAAGCAATTGTTTACCGCCGCAACCCTGGCCCTGTCCGCGACCGTCGGCTCGGCCTTGGCCCAGACTGAGATCTCGTACTGGATGTGGGACGCCAACCAGAAGCCGGCCTACGAGGCCTGTGCCCGGGCCTTCGAAAGGGCCAACCCCGACATCAAGGTCAAGGTCGAGCAGAAGGGCTGGGACGACTACTGGACCAACATCACCACCGGCCTCGTCTCCGGCACAGCCCCTGACGTCTTCACCAGCCACCTGGCCAAATACCCCGAGTTCGCCAACAACGGCCAGATAGTCGACTTGGCTCCCCTGATCAAGCGCGACAACCTCAACACCAAGGTCTACTACCCCGGCCTCTTTGACCTCTGGGGCAAGGACGGCAAGCAGTACGGCCTGCCCAAGGACTGGGACACGGTAGCCATCATCTACAACAAGAAGATGCTCCGCGACGCGGGCGTCACCGAGGCCCAACTGAGGAACTGGACCTGGAACCCCAAGGACGGCGGCACCTTCGGCCAGATCCTGGCCCGGCTGACCAGAGACAAGAACGGTAACAACGCCCTTAGCCCGAGGTTCGACCCCAAGAACGTGGTCCAGTACGGTTGGCTCAGCCCCAACGGAGGCGGCTACGGACAGACCGAATGGAGCTGGCTGGCGGTACCCAACGGTTTCAAGTTCAACGACGGCCCCTGGTCTCGCAAATACTACTATGACAGCCCAAAGCTGGCGGAGGCGATCCAGTGGCTGGCCGACCTAAGCCTCAAGCGCGGCATCGCGGTGCCCGCCAAGGACCTGCCCACCAGCGGCGGCGTAGAGCCCCTTTTCACCTCCGGCAAGGCGGCAATGATGCCCCAGGGCTCGTGGATGATCTCCTATTTCCGTGACAACACCAAATTTGAGTACGGCTGGGCGCTCCTGCCCCGCGGCCCCAACGGCCGCAAGAGCATGTTCAACGGACTGGCTGACAACATTTGGGTAGGAAGCAAGAAGCAGGAGCAGGCCTGGAAGTGGGTTAGGTTCATGGGCTCGGCGGCATGCCAGAACATCGTTGGCAGCTACGGTGTGGTATTCCCGGCTATCAAGTCCGGCGTGGATGCCGCCCTTAAGGCCCACGCCTCCAAGGGCATCGACGTGAGCGCCTTCACTTCCATCGCCAACGCCCCCGGCGGCACTTTCCTGTTCCCCATTGCCGACAACGCCTCCGAGGTTTCCAGCATCATGCAGGCCGCGATGGACTCGATCTTTTTGGGCAAGTCCACCGCCGCCCAAGCGCTCAAGGAAGCCAACGAAAAGGTGAACGCCACCTTCCGCTAAACCAGCTCGGGGGTTGGGGGAAGGCCATCCCCTGACCCCACTCCTCCTCCGTGGGGTGACCGTATGCGATATGTACTTACTCGAGCCGTCCTTGCCCTCCTACTGGGGCTGCTCAGCGCTGGCGCTACGGCACCCCGCGGTATTGCCGGACCTACGGTGCCGGTGGAGGCGATCAACCGCGATCTGAATAGGGGAGTCTGCGGCACCGGCTTCCTGACTCACGACCTCGAGCACACCTCTCTGGGCCGCACCAGCCCGATCCGGGGATTTGACGGCAACGGCTCCGGGGTGGCGCTGGGCGACCTAAACGACGACGGGCTTATCGACATCGTGCTGGCCACGCAAGTCGGGGAGGCCAGCGTGTTGTGGAACCGGGGTGGCCTGCGATTCGAGCGCCAAGCCCTGCCCGCACACAACACCAAGGCGGTGGCGACTGTGGACGTCGATGGAGACGGCCGACTGGACATCGCCTTCACTCACAACGTGTTGTACCCGAGCTATTGGCGCAACGAGAGCGGCAGGTTCGCTGAAACCCGCCTGAGCGGGGTGCGCTACCCGGCGTTCGCCTTCCTGTGGGACGACCTTTACGGCCTGGGACGCCTGGACCTGGTGACGGCCTCTTACGACCCCATCCTGGAAGCTGAAAACCGCGACGGGTTTTTGTTTAGCGACGGAGCAGGGGTGATTGTGCACAGCCCCAGTCCCGACGGCTACATCGAGCGGCGGCTGTTTAAGAAGTCCTTCGCACTGGCGCTGGCCGCCTTTGATACCGACGCCGACGGACGGCGAGACATCATCGTGGGCAACGACTTCGACCTACCCGACATGGCCTGGCGGCAGTCGCCGGCCGGACAGTGGGTGAAGGCCCAGCCTTTCGTGCGGTTTAGCAAGCACACCATGAGCTTCTCCGCCGCTGACATCAACAACGACGGCCTGCCCGAGCTTTTCTCAACCGACATGAAGCCCGACTTCCGCGACCTCAAGACCCTGGCCCAATGGGTGCCGCTGATGGAGCGGACATATAAGAAGGCCCGCTATAAGGCCCCGCAAAAAACCGAGAACTATCTACAGATGTGGCGCGGCCGGGGGTACCAGAACATGGCCTACCAGCTAGGCCTGGATGCGACCGGCTGGAGCTGGTCGGCTAAGTTCGGCGACCTGGACAACGACGGCTATGAAGACCTTTATGTGGTTAACGGGATGACCGACATCGAGCAGTTCCCCTACCTAAAGGATGGAGAGCTGGTCGAAGCCAACCAGGTCTTCCGTAATCGCCAGGGGCGCTACTTTGATCGCGTACCGGGCTGGAACCTGGGCTCCACGCGTAGCGCTCGAGGCATGAGCATGGCCGACCTGGATAACGACGGCGACCTAGACATCGTCGTCAACAACCTGGGCTCCAAGGCTCAGCTCTTCGAGAACCGGCTATGCGGGAGCCCGGCTATTCAGGTCGAGCTGCGCTGGCAGGCGACCCAGAACACTAGGGCCATTGGCTCGCAGATCGTGCTGCGGGCCGGCGGCTCCCAGCAGTGGCGGCAGGTCACCTCCGTCAGCGGCTACATTTCCGGCGATGCACCCCGGGCTCACTTCGCCATGACGGGCCCACAAGGCCAGCTCGAGGTCACCTGGCCGGACGGCAAGCGCTCGGTGGTCGAGGCTAAGCCGAGTAAGCGCCTGATCCTGACCCGAAAGGACAGCCGATGAGCCCCCTGATGCCTGACCGGTTTAACCTACTTAAGCTGCTCAGTTTCCGCGCCCGCCGCGACCTGGCCCTGCTGATGATGGGCGTTGGGCTGGTGCTGGCGGGGGCCGTGGTCTACTGGGCCGGATTCCCGGTTTGGGGCGGAACCCTTACTTTCCTGGGGGTGATCGCGGTACCGGTGGGTCTGAAGTGGTGGGACGACTTCGAGCGGCTGGGCGTGGCGGCCTGCGTATTGAGCGCGCTGCTGATGCTACAGGGGTTCCATTTTCTCGAGCACGCCGTTCAGATGGTGCAGTTTTACTTGCTGGACCGCCCGCCGGTCTTCGCCCAGGGCCTGATCTCCTCGCTCAACATTGAGTGGGTACACGTGACCTGGAACCTCATCGTATGGATCCTGACGGTCTACCTACTGCGCCGGGGGATGAACGGCTTCTGGGGCTGGACCTTGTTGATTTGGACAACAGCGCACACCCTCGAGCACGTCTACCTGATCGCCCGTTACCTGCAGATGGTGCAAGAGGTCAGGGCCCTCGGCCTGTCAGACTACGGTGTGATGCAGGCTCTTCCCGGCATCCTGGGACGCGACGGCCTACTGGCGGAGAACAACCTCTGCACCAGCGTCCCCGGCCTCACCACCCTCCCCAGGGTGGCCATCCACTTTATCTGGAACCTGGGCGAGACGCTGCTGCTGGTGCTTGCCGCGCAGTCCAGTTTATCCCGCCTGATTAGACGCTAAAGGAGTGTTCATGCCCAAGATCACCTTCATCGGAGCAGGCAGCACGGTCTTCGCCAAGAACCTGATCGGTGACATACTGAGCTACCCGGAGCTGTCGGGTTCGGAACTGGTGCTCTACGACATCGACGCGGAGCGTCTGGGGACGTCGGA
>JANRLD010000064.1:0-2183 GCA_033762915.1 Meiothermus sp.
GAGGCTCTCGACCCCAGGTAGAGCCGTACGCTCCTTGGCCAGGTAGGCATTGAGGAAGCGGGCCGAGCGGTAGGAGTAGAAGACCGTGCGCGGCCGGTCGCCCTTGCCCATCACCCGGATGGCGCGGGTGGCGGGGTCTACCTGGCCCATCCGAACCCCCAGCAACTCGCTCACCCGGGCCCCGGTGTCGAGCATCAGGACGATCAGGGCGCGGTCGCGGAGGGGATTGCGCCCTTGGCCGGCGGCCTTCAGTAGCTCCTCAATGAGGCCGGCCGGAAGGGGTTTGATCTCCTTCTCGCGGATCCGCGGGCTGCCGGCCTTGGCAACGGGGTTGGCCGGCAGGATCTCGTCGGCCACCAGGAACGAGAAGAGGCGCTTGGTGTCGCGGACGTACCCGCCGAGCGCATAGCCGCGCTCCGCCAGCCAGGCCCAGTAGGCGCGGACGTGGTGGTGGTTGATGTCCCCTACGCGGGCCAGCCCCTGGGCGCGGCAAAAGTCCTGAAAAATCCGCGTCGTATGGCGGTAGTGGCGGAGCGTGCCGGGCTTGGCACCCTGGGACTTGAGGTAGGTAAACATCAGCTCGACTGCCTTGGACATCTCCATTTTTACCTCTTTCCGGGAGGCTGGCGAGAGCGGCTGTCTGTGGTTTGTCGCGGAGAACCCACGACCTACTGAGCCGTAGGCAGGCGCTTGTCAAAATCTCGCCCAGGCGCTACACTGTCAAAGCTGTCACGGGCGCGTAGCTCAGTTGGATAGAGCGACTGACTACGGATCAGTAGGTCGTGGGTTCGAATCCTGCCGCGCCCGCCAAAAAAGCAAGTCCAGTATGGAGAAACCCCCGGCCGCTTTGGCTGGGGGTTGCCCGTCCCACGCCGAAATGTAGCAACCGTGTAGCAACCCGTGCGGCGGCCTGTGGTTGGGGGTGTCACCCGGTGTCGGAAGGGAGCCCACCTCACTCCGCGCCACGGCCGGGCAGCTCCCGGGGCGTCGCGCTTGGGGTACTGCTACTGTCCGCAGCCGCCACGGCACTCACCTCGAAGACGTTCTCAATCAGTTCGCCCTCGAGCAGGTGGCGGTAGACGTTGAGGGTGACGGTGGGGTTGGCGTGGCCCATTCGTTTGGACACCACCTCGAGCTTGACCCCGTTGGCCAGCAGCACCGAGCCGTAGGTGTGGCGCAGGTCGTGAGGGCGGATGTGCCTAAGCCCCTCTCGCTCGCAGATGCGGGTTAGGGCGTGGTTGGGGGCGTTGGGCTCGAAGGGGGTGTCGTGCAGGCCGGAGCCGAACAGGTAGGCTTTCCGCACTTCTTGGCCGAGGCCGTCCCGTGCGCGATCGCGCAGGGCGCACAGCCGTGCGGCGGTCCCCGGCGGGATCGGCACCACCCGCCTCGAGGTCTTGCTCTTGGGCCGGGTCATGATCCCGCCCTTGACCCCCTTGAGGTTCGACCAGCTCTTGGATACCGACAGGCGGGGCGGGTTGGCCTCGAGGTCGAGGTCGCCCCAGGTCAGGGCCAGAGCCTCGCCCTTGCGCAGTCCCGTGTCGAGCATTAGGCGGAACAGCATCCCCATCGGGTTGGCATCCTCGCGGTCCGGCAGGGCGTCGCAGGCCTTGAGGAGGGCCACCATCTCGGCGGCGCCCAGCACCCGGCCCACCGGCTCGGAGGGCTCGAGGCTGACCTTTACGGCCTCGCAGGGGTTGCGGTGGATCAGCTCAAGCCGCACTGCGTCCTGGAAGACGCTGCGGAGGCGCTGCAGGACCATCTTCCGCGTGCGGGGAGTGTAGGGCCTCGGCTCGGGCCGCACCCCCTCGCGCTCCTGGGCCTTGGTGGCCTTGGGGGTCCAGCCTTCCCGGGCCATGCTCTCCATCATCCGCCGGACGTGCACCGGCTGCACGGCCTGGACCCGCAGGTTGCCCAGGTGGCGCAGGGCGTGGGAGAGCTCCCACTCGTAGGCCGCGCGGGTCTTCTCGGCCTTGCCCGCCAGCTCGCGCCGCTTCCACTCCTCAGCGAACTCCGCCACTGTGACAGCGGCGGGCTGGGCCAGCAGCCCTTTGTTGAACTTGTCCAGCAGGTCGGCCAGCTTCCTGGAGACCTCGGCCCGGGTATCACCGTAGACCACCCGCCGCCTGGGGTTGCCCTTGGCGTTGTGGCCAAGCGTGACCGCCCCCACCCACTTGCCGTCGGAC
>JANRLD010000065.1:0-20470 GCA_033762915.1 Meiothermus sp.
CAGCCACGCCGCGGTGAATACGTTCCCGGGCCTTGTACACACCGCCCGTCAAGCCATGGAAGCGGGTTTTGCCTGAAATCGCCGGGAGCCTCGGGCAGGCGCTCAGGGCAGGGCTCGTGACTGGGGCTAAGTCGTAACAAGGTAACTGTACCGGAAGGTGCGGTTGGATCACCTCCTTTCTAAGGAGTCTTCTTCGGGGGTCTTTCGTTACCCGCCGAACATCCGTGCAAACGGAAACTCGCCTAACCTGTGCTTCAAGATACGGCCCGCCCCGCAAGGGGCGGGCCTTCTTTGTTGCCCGACCCCCCAAGCCTACCGCAGGGGTTGGCCCCGCCGCAGTTCGCGGGACGGGTCTCCTCCGGCGACGCCCGCCACGGCCGGAGGAGACCTGCCCCTAGCCCAGGCGGCACCACAAAAGCTGGCTCTGGCCGCCCGCCAGCAGCCAGTAGCCCAGCACCAACTCGCCCCTGGTCCCTGTCAGCTTGAAGGCTTCCACGTTCGAGCCGCCCTGCGAGAGGTTGCCTTTGGACTCTAGCCTCCAACCCGCCTTCTGGATGGCCTCGTTGAAGCCCTCGATCAGCTTGCTGTACTCCCCTGCGGTGGCGGCCTTGGCGAACGACCAGCCCTCGGAGAACTGGCAGCGCCGCCCTTCGGTCACCGCCAGGGCCCGCAGCACCCGCTCCTCGGGGGTTTTGATGACGGCCGCCCCCGCGATCGGGAGCGGCTGGTTGAGGACTCTCGAGGCGGTCTGTGCCAGCGCCAGCGAGGTCAGCAGAAGGAGCGCAAGGTAGGTAAGTCGCTTCATCGAATCTCCGTTGTCCGGGTGGGGCCTCGAGGGCTGAAGGTCAGCAGGTCGGTGAAACCAAGGTCTGCAGCGCCCTGCCCGGCCTCCCGCTACCTCGTTGCCTGCACGTTCACCTCGTCCAGCAGTGCCGCCAGCACCCGCTGTTGGGTGGATTCGCGGATCTCCCTGGCGCGCTCGGGGTTTAGCTCGGCCAGCACCTCGAAGGCGGTGGAGCCTTGCAACTCGGTGATGGAGTCGGGGCGGTTGGAGCGCACCAGGCGCTCCATGTTCTCGGCAAAGACCACCTCGGCGATCTTGGCTACCATCTGGGGCTGCTCCTGGCCGATGTACTCCTTGAGCAAGATCAGGGCGATGTCCTGCCGCGACTGGCTGCGGGTGTCGGAAAGCTCGTCGATCAGGCCCTCGATGAAGTTGCGGCTCTCGATGGAGTCGGCGATGCGCTGGCTGCCCACGTTCAGGAACCAGCCCAACACGATGGGCATCGCCACCATCGCCAGCTTGCCCACCAGGTCCCAGGCCATCGCGCTGCGCTCGTTCATGGGTCAACTGTAGTGCAGGCGGGGCGGTTTGGGAATTGACGTGGGCTTGAGGAAGGTGTCGGGACCCGGGCGAGCCGGACAACCCAGGCAACCGCGACTTCCAGGCCACGTCTACGGGTCGTCCGGCAAGCCCAGAGAAAAGAGCGCCCGGGGGCGCTCTCGAGGGGCGGTGGTGGCCTCAGCGGCCGTCTTTCTCGCCGTACACAAAGTCGTAGATCAGGGCGGCCAGACCGGCCCCCACCAGCGGCCCGATCCAGTAGATCCAGTGGGCCGTCCACTCCCCGCCCACCACCGCCGGGCCGAAGGCGCGGGCGGGGTTCATAGCCGCGCCGGAGATGGCCCCGCCTGCCAAGATGTCCATGGTAATGGTCAGACCGATGGCGATCCCAGCGAAGGAGTAGTTGTTCTTAACCGCCGCCCCGAAGATCACCGAGACCAGGAAGAAGGTCAGGAAGATCTCCATCATCAGCGCCTGCACGGCGGTGTGGCCCGAGCCCGGCACCGGGGTGCCGCTGACCACAGCGGTGCCCTGGTAGATGGCGCCGATGAAGAAAGCTCCGGCCAGACCGCCCAGGAGTTGGGCGACCCAGTAACCCACCGCGCCCAGCGGGGTGATGCGCCCCGTGATCAACATGGCGAAGGTGACGGCGGGGTTGAAGTGCCCCCCCGAGATCGCCCCCAGTGCCACGATCGAAAGCCCGATGGCCAACCCGTGCGCGAACGCGATCACGATCAGCTCCTCGCCCCGCGTGGCCGCTATCGCGCCGATCCCGACAAAGCAGAGCGCGAACACGCCCAGAAACTCTGCCACCAGTGCCCTTAGGTTCATATCTGCCTCCCTTGCGCCCCTACGTTACCAGAAAGGCGGGGGGTGGGGAAAGGCGACCGGGGAGCACTGGATGCAGGTCTTCGCCGTTCTTTACCGCCCCCGTCTGCCGCTACTTGCCGCTGCCGGCTTTTGCCCGCTCCCTTTGCCCCCTGAGGTGCGCGATGGGGCCGGAAATGCGCCGAGGGGATTGCGCCCGGCGCGGCCATTGTGTTTGCCGGTTTTGCACACCTGCCCCGGCGCAACTTAGGATGGGGTCATGTGGAAGCGCCTGGTGCGCCTGTATAAAGCCTTCCTGCCGGCCCGCTCGAGGCCCGACGACGCCTGGGCCGAGGCCGAGCTGATGTTCGAGGAGGTGCTGCTGTACCGGGCCATGGACTCCAGGGACCGTGAGCACGCGGTGGGGGTGGCCAGGCGGCTTTTGGAGCGCTACCCCGACGCGCCGGGCTACGTGGTGCGGGCAGCCCTGCTGCACGATAGCGGCAAGGCCCTTAGGCCCTATAAGCCGCTGGAGCGCGTCCTGACCGGTCTGCTCACGCTCAAGGTGCCCCTCCAGCCCCTCCACACCGACTGGCGCGGGGCTTGGCAGGTTCGCCAGTACCACCCCGAGTACGCGGCGCGGCGCATCATGGACCTCGAGGTGGCCGCCCTGGTGCGCGAGCACCACGCCCCCCAGAGCGAGTGGGGGCGGCGGCTGCACGAGGTAGACGAGGAGTTTTGAGCCGCGGCGGGGGAGCCCTGCGGCCCAAGAGCGCTGGGCCGACCTACCGGGTACGGCACCGTAACCGTGTGCACGCCGCCCGACCACAGGCTACCGGGCCAGGTCGAAGCGTGTGATCGGGCCGTTGAGTCCGTCTATGCGCCGGGGCAGGCTGGTGATGGGCACGACCTCACCCGTTACCGCGTCGTAGGCGGTGAAGGCCAGGCGGCCTTGGTCGGGCCAGAGTTCCAGCAGCGTGACGGTGGACCGGGCGGTGCCGGGGTGGCCCAGGTAGTCGCGCCCGCCGATGCCGCCCGCGTGCAGCAGGGTCAGGTTGCCGCGCTTGGCCGGGTAGTAGGCCGCGTGGTGGCCGCTGACGTAGAGGCCGACGCGGTGACGCTCGAGCAGCCCCCGGATGGCCTCGCCGTCCCACAGGACGTTGCCCGGGGTGCTGCGCCCGGCCGAGACGCCGTAGAGCGGTAGGTGACCCATCACAACCCGCGTGGAGGCTTGCTGGGCCGCGCTCGAGGCCAGGCTACGGGCCAGCCATTCGCGGTCTTGCAGGGCGGCGCTGCTGGCGTCCACCACCGCGACGAAGACTTCTCCAAGGGTGAAGCTGTAGGCAAAAGGGAACTGGGAGCGGTCTACGAACTCGAGGTCCGGCACGTTTCGGCCCCAGTAGCTGCGGGCGGCGGTCCGATCCAGCGCGAACACGAACCCGCCCGAGCGGTTGCGCGCCGAGGAGGCGTCGTGGTTCCCCATCGCGGGGGCGTAGGGGATCCCGGCCCGGCGCAGCGGCCCGGCGATTTCGCGGTCGAAGGCCCGCCACATGGCCTCAAGTCGCCCCGCCCCCAGCCGCAGACTCTGCCCGGCCACCAGGTCCCCCGGCATCAGCACCAGAGCGGGCTTCCACTCCTGGGTGATGCGGCGCACCACCCCCTGCACGGCGGGGCCGTACCCCACCGTCCCGTACGCTCCGTTAAAGTCCCCGAACACCACCACCCGCACCGGCGCGGCCCAGGCGGCGGCGAGCGCCAGCAACAGGAGGGGGAGGGCTCGAGGCATGTTCAAACTATACCCAGGAGCGGGGGAGAGCAAAGAAAGGGCCTGACGGGTGGGGCCCCTGCCCCCTTACCGTTAAGCAATCCAACTCCCGATTCCCCCCCACCCGCTGCCCTAAAATGGCTCCATGAGTGACGCCGCGACCCTTCCCAGCCAGGAGCAGATTATTGAGGCCCTGAAGGTGGTCAAAGACCCCGAGATTCCGGTGAACGTGGTGGACCTGGGGCTGGTCTACGAGGCCGAGGTCAAAGAGGGTGGGGTGGTGGACATCACCATGACCCTAACCTCCATCGGCTGCCCGGCCCAGGACATCGTTAAGGCCGACGCCGAGATTGCGGTGATGCGCCTCGAGGGGGTTAACGCGGTCAACGTGGAGTTCGTCTGGTCGCCGCCCTGGTCGCCCGCCAAGATGACCGAGGACGGCAAGCGCCAGATGCGGATGTTCGGCTTTAACGTGTGAGCGCGGTAGGCCATTGGGCGCGTTGCGCAACCGCATGGGCGCGCGTGTCTTCGGGGTGGGGGCATTACATGAAGGTTCAGCGGTGATTAAGACCTAGTTCAGAGCGCCCTTATAGACGCAGACTAGGCTTCTATAGAACTGTCCTGAGGTGTCTTGATGAAGCGAGTTTTGCTGATGTTGGCCCTGGGATTAGGCGCGCTGGTCGCCTGCCAGAACCCCGGCTCCCCCACCCCCGACCCGGACGTCCCCGACCCCAACCCCGACCCGCCGGGCCAGTTCGGGCCGATTAACTTCACCGCCCGCACCGTCACCACCGGCCAGGGCATCGTCTGGAGCATGAAGTTCGCCCCCGACGGGAGGCTGTTTTTTACCTCCAAGAACACCCCTACCGTCGAGGTTCGGGCGCTCACCGTGGCGACCGGCGCGGTGCAGGGCTTCGGCTCGAGCGCGGCGGTTCGGGTCGAGGGCGAGGGCGGGGTGCTGGGCCTCGAGCTCGACCCCCAGTTCGCCAGCAACGGCCGGGTCTACGTCTGCTACTCCAACACCAACAGTGCCGACGCCACCAACAGCCGCCGCAACCGCGTCTCGGCCTTCACCATCTCCGGCAACACCCTGAGCGGCGAGCAGGTGCTGCTCGACGGGATGCTGGGCTGGACCAACCACAACGGCTGTCGGCTGCTCTTCGGGCCCGACGGCAAGCTCTACGTGAGCATGGGCGAGGCCGGGTTTGGGCCTTCCAACGTGGCGGGCGAGGCCGGCGGCCCGGCCAAGGCCCAGAGCCTTAACTTGCTCTCGGGCAAGGTCTTCCGTATCAACCCCGACGGCTCGATCCCCGGCGATAACCCGTTCTTTGGCTCGCTCAGCGGCCCGTTGCGGGCTATCTGGACGTTCGGCCATCGCAACCCGCAGGGCCTGGCCTTCCAGCCCGGCACCGGCCTGCTGTGGTCTACCGAGCACGGCCAGGACACCCGAGACGAGCTGAACGTCATCAAGCGCGGCAGAAACTACGGCTGGCCTGCCTGCGCGGGCACCCAGCGCTGGGGCACCACCATCAACACCGACGGCGGCTACAACTGCCGCACCCGCGCCGAGTTCCCCAACCTCAACTCGGGCAACTACGAGCCCGCCGTGCGCGAGTACTCCGGCGGCGCCAACGGCAACGGCCCCACCATCGCCCCCAGCAACATGACCTTCTACCAGGGCAACGCCTTCCCCGATCTGCGCGGCAACCTGCTCTTCACCACCCTCAAGACCAACCGCCTCTACCGCCTCCAGATCACTGGCGAGCAGGTCAGCGCCGAGCAGATCATGATAGACGCCAACCGGGGCTTCGGGCGGCTGCGCGACGTGCAAGTGGGGCCGGACGGCTTCATCTACATCGCCAGCGACGACGGGAGCATCCGGCGGCTCGAGCCGGCCAACTAGTACCTCCCGTCTATCTGCGACACGCGCCGACCACAGATCAGCTTGGCGAGTGCCGCAGGCACGCACGGGAGCAATTCCGGCGGAAAGACATAAAGAAGCCCCCGCGCACGGCGGGGGCTTTGGTTTGCGGGTCAGGGCGAGGCTTAAGAGGCCTTGAGCTCCACCTTGGCGCCGGCCTTCTCGAGCTGCTCCTTGATCTTGTTGGCCTCGTCCTTGGGCAGGCTCTCCTTGACGTTGCCGCCGGCTTCGGCCAGGTCCTTGGCCTCTTTCAGGCCCAGGCCGGTGATGGCGCGGACTTCCTTGATCACGTCGAGCTTCTTCTCGCCCGCGCTGATCAGCACCACGTTGAACTCGGTGGGCTCCTCGACGGCGGGGGCGGCGGCGGCGGCCACAGCGGGGCCGGCCATCACGGGAGCGGCGGCGGTCACGCCCCACTCTTCCTTCAGCTCGTCAATGAGTTGCTTGAGTTCCAGGACGGTAGCGCCCGAGAGCTGGGTCTTGATCGAAGCGATATCCAGAGCCATTTTTTTCCTCCTAAAGTTGGGCCTGTTCCGGCCCCGTTAGCCTTCCTGCTTATGCCGAAGTAGGCGCTGAGCGCGGCCTAGGCTTCCTGCTTCTGCACGAAGGCGTCGAGAATGCCTACCAGCTCCTGCTGCTTGCCGCCGAGCACGCCCACGAAGTTGGACATCGTGGCGGAGAGCACGCCGACGAGTTCGGCCTGCAGCTCCTTCTGGCTGGGCAGGTCGGCCAGGGCCTCGACCTGCTTGGCGTTAAGCGCCTGTCCCGAGAGCACGCCGCCCTTGATGGCGGGGATGCCTTTGTCGTTGGTCTTGGCGAACTCTTTGAGGGCCTTGGCGGTTCCGGCGGGCTCGTCGAAGAGCACCACGGCGGAGGGGCCGCTCAGGCTGTCGAGGGCAGGGAGTCCGAGGTCGCTCATGGCCTTGCGGATCAGGGTGTTCTTGGTCACGATGAGCTGACCACCCTTATCGCGCACGGCCTTGCGCAGCCTGGACGTGGGGCCTGCCTCGAGGCCCTGATAGTTCACCACGAAGAACGACCCAGCAGCCCCTTTCAGGGTGGCGGTGAGCGCCTCGAGGTTTTCGACGTTGCGCTTACTGGGCAAAGTTCCTCCTTTTGGGGGTGGGAGGCAGAGGGCGGGAAGTAGGAACACCCCACAACCACACCGCCAGCCGCCAAAACCCCAAATGTGGGGAAGTTTGGGATGGGAGTCCCAGCTTGGATTGCGATGAACGCTAGTCCCGTCGGGGCAAGGCCCCTTAGCGCCTCGGCGAGAGATTAAGGCTTGCGCCACTCGCTGTCTTGGGCCACTCTGGTGAGTGCCAACCGGGGATTATAGACGGATTCGGCCGCGAAATCAAGCGCGGGGCTGCGGGTTGCTTGCCGCGGGGCGGAAGGCTGTGCTATAGTTCTCGTTGGCGCTTTTTTTGGGGAGGTTCCCCCGAGCCTCCCCGAGACGAGCAATTCACCTCTGCACCGGCGTTGGTAGGCGTCGGCGCAACTGGAGCCCCAGAGTGTTCAAGACGTTCATCCCGGAAGCAAAAGAGCCCGGCTGGGTTCTGATCGACGTGGAGGGCCAGCCCATCGGGCGGGTCGCCTCCAAGATCGCCTCAGTGCTGCGCGGCAAGCACAAGCCCGACTTCACCCCCAACATGGCGGGCGGCGACTGCGTGGTGGTGATTAACGCCGACAAGGCGATTCTCACCGGCTCCAAGCCCCGCACCAAGCTCTACACCCGCTACTCCGGCTATCCCGGCGGTCTGAAGGTGGTCAAGGGCGCGGACATGCTGGCCGAGAAGCCGGTCAAGGCTGTCGAGCACGCGGTTAAGGGAATGCTCCCCAAGGGCACCCTGGGCAACACCATGTTCCGCCGCCTCAAGGTCTACGCCGGCGCGTCCCACCCCCACGCGGCCCAGAAGCCCGTCAAGATGGAGGTCAAGTGATGGAGCAATACTACGGAACGGGCCGCCGAAAGACCAGCGTAGCCCGCGTCTTCCTGCGCCCTGGCAGCGGTAAGGTCTCGGTCAACGGCCTCGAGTTCACCAACTACTTCGGCGGCATCGTCAAGGCCGCCTCGGCCCTGGCTCCCCTCGAGCGCGCCGACGCCCGCGGCCGTTTCGACGCCTACATCACTGTGGACGGCGGTGGCAAGGCCGGCCAGGTCGACGCCATCCAGCTCGGCATTGCCCGCGCCCTGGTGGCCTACAACGGCGACCTCCGCCTCAAGCTCAAGCCCGCCGGCTTCCTCTCCCGCGACCCCCGCGAGGTCGAGCGCAAGAAGTACGGCAAGCACAAGGCCCGCCGCGCCCCCCAGTACAGCAAGCGCTAAGGTCCGATGCTCTTTCTGCCCCCGCTTTTGGCGGGGGTTTTTGTTTTTTGAGCCGCGAAAGTGTACACCTGGCGGTTGCCTTAGCTTCAGCCGATTGCTAAAATTCCACTGTGCCCGCCAAGGATGCGCACCATGATGGAGTTCGCCGTGCTCTGGAGAAAGGCGGCTGGCGCATCACCCACGACCCGCTCTATCTCACCTACGGTAGGCGTGACGTTTTTGTGGATCTGGGTGCTGAGGTCATCGCGGCGGAGACCAACGACGTTCGCATCGCGGTCGAGGTGAAGAGCTTTTTCGGCAAGTCGGAGATGACCGAACTCGAGCGGGCCTTGGGGCAGATCATGCTGTACCGTAACATGCTGCGCGAGAGTCAGCCGGAGCGCCTTCTCTACCTGGCTGTTCCACAGCCGATCATGGTACGACTGTTTGAGGACGACCTCGGGCAGTTGTTGATCAGAAATGAGGCGCTGAGGGTCTTGAGCTACGACCCGGCCCTCGAAGAGGTGGTGAAATGGCTGCCCATACCCTACTAGACCCCGCCGAACTGGTTGAGCGTATTCTGCAAGAGTACGCGGCCATTCCCTATGCCAATTCGAGCCAGCAAAAGCAGACGGTCTTCGACCGCGAACACAGGCGGTTCCTGCTGGTTTCGCACGGTTGGGATAATGGATACCGCATCCACCGGGTCATCCTAGATGTCGAGGTCAAAGGTGACAAGTTCTGGATTCACCAGGACAGCACTGAGGACGGAATCGCCACCGACTTAGAACTGGCTGGTATACCCAAAGACCGCATCGTGCTGGCCTGGATTCAAGAAGACGACCGGAAGTACACCGAATACGCGGTGAGGTGAGGCTCGAGGGGTGACCGCCGGAAAAACTGAAAGGTACGCTCGAACACCTCACTACATGACGGTGTATCGGGCGTAAACAACGCTCTATATGAGCGCTTTACTCAGGGTAAAGGCTTATACGATTTTTATGGGGAAGACATGATCTTCGAAGTCATTCCTTACAAAGGACTCGTAAAGGTTCATTTTGGCATGTTGCGGCGGCAAGTTCATGAGCTTCTAGGCCATCCCACATGGGCGCAAGGGCCAGACTCAACAGGACTAATTTTGGAGAGCTTTTTCGTGGATAGTTACGCCGTTTTGGTGGGTTACTTGGGCGAGGTATGCGAGTACATCGCCATCTTCGGCGGTGCCGAGGAGCAAAATCCACCAGAGGTTTCGCTGAACTCGGATGGCGTTTTGATAACGGGTATCCTGGACAAGTCGTTTGGGGAAATGCGGAACCTGGCTGCCCAGCTCGACCCCACGTCTTATTTCGTTGCCGATGCCCGCAGCATCGTCGTGCCCAAGTACGGTTTTCTCTTTGTCAGCGATGGGACTGAATCGCAGCCAAACTTGAAGGGTCTAGTAATCGAATTGTCTAGCAAAGCCTATTGGTCGAGGTACGTTCCCGTAGCCGGGCTGTAGCCAGGACTGTGTGGAGATGCTGTTCACAACTCCTACAAGCCTCACTTCCAGTACGGCTTCACCGTCTCGAGCATCCGCTCCACCACCTGCCGGTTCCGCCGCTCGATCTCGGGTTTGCGGGGGATGGCCTGGTAGCCGCCCTCGGGGTCGTGGAGGGTGTGGGTGAGGAAGTGGCCCAGGCGGGTGCCCCAGCGCTGGAGCCAGGGCTCGGGCAGGTGGTCGGGGAGGGGGGCGTCTTGCAGGGTCAGGTAGAGCATGGTCCAGATGCGGGTGCAGGCGTCTAGGCTGTAGCCGCCGCCCAGCGTGTAGACGGCGTTGCCGCCCGCGTACTCGCGCACGTACTGGCGCAGCAGCGGGAAAATCTTGGCGTAGGCCCGGGTGGTCAGCAGGATCTCGGCCAAGGGGTCTTGGTAGTGGGGGTCGGCCCCGCACTGAATCACCAGGGCGTCGGGGCGGAACCAGGCCAGGGCGGGCTCGAGGCTCATCTGCAAGACCTCTAAATAGCTGTCGTCCTCGGTGAAGGGCTCGAGGGGGACGTTGAGCTTGCGCCCGGTGCCCTCGGCCTTGCCGATCTCGTGGATGTGGCCGGTGCCGGGGTAGAGGTAGCGCCCCGACTCGTGGATCGAGAAGGTGAGGACGTTGGGCTCGTCGTAGTGAATCCACTGCACCCCGTCGCCGTGGTGCACGTCGATGTCGAGGTAGGCCACCCGCAGCCCCTGGCCGGTTAGGTGCCGAATCCCCACCGAGAGATCGTTATAGATACAGAAGCCCGAGGCCAGGTCTTTCTGGGCGTGGTGCAGGCCGCCGCCGAGTTGCAAGACCTCCTTGGCCCGGCCCTCGGCGATCATTCGGGCCCCCTCGAGGGTTCCTCCCGCCAGCCACCGCGCCGCCTCGTCCATGCCGGCGAAGATGGGGGTGTCGGCGGTGCCCACCCCATAGTGCTCGAAGTCCGGCGAGCGCTCGCCATTGCTGGCCGCCTCGACCCGCCGCACGAAGGCCTCGAGGTGCACCGAGCGGATGTCCTCGCGGGTGGCGGCGCTGGGCTCAACGAAGTCCAGCGGCTGCCCCAACTCTCGCAGCAAATCGGTCAGCATCTCGAGCCTGACCGGGCTAAAGGGGTGCTGCGGCCCGAAGTTGTACAGGGCGTAGTGGGGAGAGAAGATGACTGGAAGGGGCATAAGTGGAAAAGGCGAGAAAGGGGGAAGGGGAAACCGCTGGGCTGGGTTCCGACCTTGCCTTCCCTTTCCTCTTTCCTCCTTCCTCCTTTATTAGCTTTTAAACACCGGTGGCCACAGCACCTCGAACTTGGCGTCGTAGAGGGACTTGGCGAGCTTGCGGGTCTCGAGGGTGCCGATGCGCAGGACGGTGCAGATGGTGCCTTCGTCGTAGGGGTAGGTTAGGACGGAGTGGATGTTGATGCCCTGCTCGGCCAGGAGCTGGGTGAGGCGGGCCAGTTGGCCGGGCTTGTCGTCGAGGCGCACCTCGATGCGGCCGCTGGGCTTCTCGGCCCCGGTCAGCCGGAGCAAGGCGTCCAGCAGGTCGATCCCGGTCACGATGCCCACCAGCTCCGCGCCGTCGAGGATGGGGAGCGCGCCGATCTTGCGCTGGCGCATGACCCGCGCCGCGTCCTCCACGGGGTCCCTGGGGTCGCCGGTGACCACCGGCTGGCTCATCACCTCGCGGATGGGGGTTTGCAGGGGCTTGGCCCCGCTGGGCGAGAAGGGCGAGGCCGCCAGCCGCAGGTCGCGGTCGGTCACCACCCCCACCACCCGACCCGTCTCCACCACCGGCACGTGGCGAATCCGCCGCTTCATCATCGCCGCGTAGGCCGCCTCGAGGCTGGCCGACGGCTCTAGGGTGAACACCGGGCTGTGCATCACGTCTTTGACAAGCACGGGCATAGTGTATCGAGAATTACAGTCGGAGGACAGGGGACAAATGACGGAACTGAAAAGGCGAGGAAAGGGTGAAGGGAAGGAGGGAGGAGAAACCGCCGGGTTGTGGCCTGTCCTCTCGTCCCTCCGTGCTCCCGCCGCTCGAGACACGCCTAAAATCACCGCGATATCCCGCCGCCTCGTCTACACTGGGGCGATGCTGGCCTTGCGATTTCAACTGCTGTGGAACGGGTTTCGACAGGCCCCGGGTGGGGTGCTGGCGGGGCTGGTGCTGGGGGCGGCGCTGGTCTGGGCGGCCTATGCGGGCACGGCCTGGTTCCTGAGCTTCCTGAGCGGCGAGCTGACCGGCTCAGCTTCGATCATCGAGCGGCTGCGGGCGACCTTCGTGCGCGATGTGCTGGTGGAGCGAATCCTGGGCAGTTTCCTGCTGGTGCTCTCTACCTCGGCCATCCTCTCGGCCATCCCCAACGCGGTGGCGGTTCTGTACACCTCCGAAGACCTGCCCATGCACTTGGCCCTGCCGCAGCATGCCAGCCGTGTCTTTATGTTCAAGGTCAGCGAGGTCTACAGCAGTACCGCGCTGCTCCCGACCCTCCTGACCGTGCCGGTGCTGTTCGCCTACGGGCAGTTCTACGGCGCTTCACCCATCTTCTACGTGGGCGCGGTCTTCGTGGCGGTGGCGCTGTTCGCCTTCCCGGTGGTGGTGGGGGTAGCGCTGGCCCTGCCGCTGGTGCGCTTCGCCCCGGCGGGCCGGGCGCGGGAGTGGGCGGCGGCGCTGGGGGCAGTGCTGGGCGGCGCCCTGATCTTCCTGTTGCGCGCCTTGCGCCCCGAGGCCCTGCTCCAGACCAACTTCGCCAACCCCGAGGAGATGGACAAATTCCTCCAGACTTTCCGCGACCCCTCCGCCCCCTTCCTGCCCTCCTCGCTGGCCCAGAACGCGCTGAAGGGTCTGATCGAGGGGCAGGTCGCCGCCAGCTTTTGGATCGTGGTGCTGGCCTCGCTGGGTCTGCTGGTGGTCGCGGGTCTGGTGGCGGGTTACGCCTATCAGCTCGGCTGGGTGCGGGGCCTCGAGGGCACCGTGCGCGAGCGCGGGGTCGTGAGGGTGGGGCTGATGGACCGGCTGGCGATGGAGAGCCCGGCCCTGGCCATGTGGACCCGCGACCTGCGCCTGTTCTTCCGCGACGCCAACCAGGCCGCGCAACTCATCCTGGTGGGGGTGCTGGTGCTCTTGTACACCACCAGCTTGCAGTACATTCCCCTCAGCGACAGCCGCTTCCAGGTGGTGGCGGGCTTTTTGCACCTGTGCTTCCAGGGTTTCGTGATCGCGGGGGTGGGGGTGCGGCTGGCCTACCCGCTGTACAGCCTCGAGGGTCAGGGCTTCTGGATGATCCAGACCGGTCCCATCTCCAAGGTGCAGGTGCTCCTGACCCGCTTCGGGCTGGCCCTCTTGTTCCTGCTGCCGCTGGGCATCCTGCTGGGCTGGTACAGCCCCCGCGTCATCGGCCTCGACGCCAACCTGACTGTGATCTCACTCTTCCTGGGCATCGCCTCGGCGGTGGCGGCGGCGGGGATCGGGGTGGGGCTGGGCGCCGCCTACCCCAAGTTCGACGCCTCCAACCCCGCCGAGGTCCCCATCGGGCTGGGCGGATTCCTCTATATGGGCATCACCCTGCTGCACTCCGCCGGCCTGGTGGTGCTGGCCAGCCGGCCGGTCTTCCTGGCCATCACCCAGCGCGACTCCGGCTACCTCTTCGGCCCCGAGGGGATGCTGTGGCTGGGGATACTGGTGGTGGCAACGGTGGTTCCGGCGGCGCTGGCGCTGTGGTACGGGTATGTGCGCATGGGGGAGAAGTAGGCCGCAGCGCAGTTTTGGCATAACCGGCGCGATACAGCGCTCCCCAGAGCGTACCCGCTGTGTTTGCGGGGGCGGACTTCAGCCCCAAGGTCAGAGCACGGGTTAAAACCCGCCGTAAGCCTGAAACCTGATCCAGTGTCGGGAAAACCCAATTTTCCTGGTTGGCGATTGGCTATGGTATGAAAATGCGCTGGTGGATTGTCCCTGGACTGTTGGGCTTGTTGGCCACGACGTGGGTATTTTGGGGTGGCGTTGAGCAGCAGCCCACCACGGCCGAGGACCCGAAGCTGCCGGGGCTCGAGCTGGCCGGGTACCGCTTTCACGCCCAAACCTTCGGCGACCCCCAAAATCCGACGGTGGTGGTCCTGCACGGCGGGCCGGGGGACGATTTCAGCTTCCAGCTACCCCTCAAGGTCTTGTCCGACCGCTATTTTGTCGTGTTTTACGATCAGCGCGGCACGGGCCTGTCGCCCCGTGTTCCCGATGAACAGATTACCCTCGAGCACTACCTGACCGACCTCGACAACATTATCAACCACTACGGTAAGGGACGCCCGGTGTATCTGATCGGGCACTCGTGGGGAGGCATGCTGGCGACCGCTTATGTGGGCCGTTTTCCCCACAAGGTCGATCGGCTGGTGCTGGCGGCGGCGGGGCCGCTCGGGCAAGGCGATCAGGATCGCCTTGAGGCCGAGTTCGCGGCGCTCTCGGGGGGGCTGTGGTGGCCGGGCCTGGGGGTGTACCTGCGGTCGATGATGGTGCGGGCCGGGGATGATCGCGACGATTTCATCTATGGCGAGCTGGGCCGCCTGTGGCTATACCACCCCGATAATCGCTACCACTGCCCCGGCGGGCCGCCGCCCCACAGCGCCTTTCGGTCGGGCGCTCGAGTGGGAAGCCAGCTGTTAAGCCGCATCAGGGCCGAGGGCGGGCCAGAAGGCATATCGATTTTGCGGAGGGGCGTGGAGCGTTTTGAGCCCGAGGTGTTGTTCTTGGTGGGGGCTTGTGATGGTTGGCTGGGTCAGTCTTTGCAGGCCAAGCAAAGGCTCTACTTCAGGAAAAGCCGGCTGGTGGTAGTTGAGGGCGTGGGTCACATGATGTTTTTGGAGAACATAGAAGCCGTGCAGCAGCAAATTCGGGCCTATTTGCGCTGAGTTGATTCGGTGGCTTTGGGGCTTCGCGAGGCCGCCCAACGCCGCAGCTATGCGCCCCGATGCAAGCACTGGTGCAAGGATGGGCGTAACCTAAGCGGGTGTCTCGGGGTGGCACCTCGCGTGTCAAAAATGCACACACCAAAAACTGTTGGGCCGTCCCCCTCGAGCTACAATGGCCTAATGTTCGACTTTTACAACGTTTCCGACCTGCTCACCCCGGAAGAGCGCGACATCCAGAAGGCCGCTAGAAAGTTCCTGGACGCCGAGTGCATGCCGCACATCTCGCAGTGGTGGGAGGACGCCGAGTTCCCGGTCCACCTGATCCGCAAGTTCGGCGAGATGGGCTTTCTAGGCACCACCATCCCGGCCGAGTACGGCGGCATGGGGGCCAGCGCCGCCGCCTACGGGGTGGTGGGGTACGAACTCGAGCGCGTAGACTCCGGGCTGCGCTCGTTCTGTAGCGTGCAGAGCTCGCTGGTGATGTACCCCATCTACGCCTTCGGCTCCGAGGAGCAGAAGCGCGAGTACCTGCCCAAGCTGGCCACCGGCGAGTACGTGGGCTGCTTCGGCCTGACCGAGGCCGACGGCGGCTCGGACCCCGACGCCAACATGAAGACCCGGGCCCGCAAGGATGGCGGCGACTACGTGCTCAATGGGTCCAAGATGTGGATCACCAATGGCAACCTGGCCCAGGTGGCGGTGGTGTGGGCCAAGGACGACGAGGGCGTCGTGCGCGGCTTTACCGTGCCCACCGACACCAAGGGCTTCAAGGCCAACAAGATCCACCGCAAGGCCAGCCTTAGGGCCAGCGTGACCAGCGAACTGGTCTTGGAGGACGTGCGGGTGCCCGCCAGCGCCATGCTCCCTGGCGTGAAGGGCCTCAAGGGGCCGCTCTCCTGCCTGACCCAGGCCCGCTACGGTATCGCCTGGGGGGCGCTGGGGGCGCTCGAGGCGGTCTACACCGAGGCCCTCGACTACGCCAAGACCCGCACTACGTTTGGGGCCCCCATCGCCAGCCGCCAGCTGGTACAGGACAAGCTGGTGCGGATGGCCTCCGACCACACCAAGGGCCTGCTCTTGGCCTGGCGGCTGAGCCAGCTCAAGGACGCCGGACAGCTCAAGCCGGCCCAAGTAAGCCTGGGTAAGCGCGACAACGTGCGGGCCGCCCTGAACGGCGCGCGGATGGCCAGGGAAATCCTGGGCGGCAGCGGCATTACCCTCGAGTACCACAGCTTTAGGCATATGGCCAACCTCGAGACCGTGGACACCTACGAGGGCACCCACGACATCCACACCCTGATTCTGGGCCGCGAGTTCACCGGCGAGAACGCCCTGGGCGAGATTGCGAAGAAGGAAGCGGTCTCGAGGTAAACAGGTTGTGGTTTTAAAGTAGCGGCGACCCGGGTCGCCGCTACACTTTTCGAATGTGGTAATTTCCGAGAACTCCGAGTGGGCACGAGAGTACATGCGTCAGTCTGACTGTATGGGGTGCCAAATAGGGTTTTTCGCAAGCTTATTGCGTTTCCCACCATTACTTCCCTCGCGGCGGCAGGTAATGTACTCCCTGTCGCGTTTCCCACCACTACTCCGCCCACGGTGCGGAGTAGTGCACACGGTACGGCAACAACCGCCGTACCGTGTGTTCGTGGGAACCGCTCTACAGCAAAAACCGCCCGCTTTAGCGCCGTAGGGAGTATGCGTGGGAACCGCTCTAGGGTTGTTATCCTTGGCAGCTTACCAGCTAAAAACCCCCGCAAGTGCGGGGGTCTCGAGCCTTTACCTTTTGCCGTTAGTTGTTCATCCGCTGCGGGATCTCGCCGCGCTGGTTAAACCTCACGCCCAGCCAGCTCAGCACCCAGTAATCCAGGCCCAGGTAGCCGGCGGTGCGCCAGGCCAGGACCAGCCAGGTAGCCACGATGAACATCCAGGGGTTGGCGCTCACGGTGCCGGCCAGCAGGAAGGCCGCGTTCATAAAGCCGCCGAAGAAGGCCGCGATGCCGGTGAAGAGGCCCGCGATCAGGGCCAGCCCGACCAGGATCTCGCCGAAGACCACCAGGTAGCTGAAGAGGGTGGCGTTGGGCAGAGCCACGTTCTGGATGAACCAGGCGTACCAGCCGGTCACATCGGGGTGGTCGCCGGTGGTTTTCTGCAGGGCCCCGTTCAGGAAGCCGCTGATGGCCGCCCCGGCCTTCTCGCCCACCCACACGCCCGCGGGGTTGGTCAACTTGCCCCAGCCGGCCTCGAGCCAGTGCCAGCCCAGCCATATGCGCAGCACCAGCCACAGCGGGGAGAGCCGTACGTCGGCGAAGAGGAAGCGGGCCAGGCTGGGCTCGGCTACCTGGGTGTTGGGGTTGATTCTTGCGGTTGCCATTCTCTACCTCCCTTTCTATGCGACTAACGTACGCTTGTTACTGCGATAGAAGTAGAGGAGTTTGTACCCAATCATTTGTACCTGTACCCCTGTGGGTTAAGGGGTAGGATTGAGTCTTTTTGGCCTCGAGTCTGTGCCCGCGAGAGGCCCGGCCGAAACCCAGCCAAATCAAAACCCCTCCCGGTGGGAGGGGTACGGGGCGGAGGAGTTAGGCCTATCGCGTTTGTCACCTATTCTCTGCCCACGGTGACGCGCTAAAGCGTGCGCAAAAGCGTGCGCAAAAGCGTGCGCTAAAGCGGTGTATTGCACTCGGTACGGCAAAGCCGCCGTACCGAGTGTTTGTGGGAATCGCTCTAAAGCCGCTCGTAGGAGAGGATCTTGAAGACCGGCTGAATGGCCTGTTCGGGGCGCTGCATGATGCCGGGTTTGTTGGTGCCGGTGTTGATGTAGATCACCTCGGAGCCCTGCCCGGCGTTGCAGCCGGTGTAGTCGGCCACGTTGCCGCTGGTTCCGGCATCGGTGGTGCAGAAGTAGTTGGAGACCACTGAGCCGAACAGCACCCGCTTCTGCCCGGTGTAGAAGGTGTCGCCCGCGTAGATGGGGGCCATGATGTTGTTGCCCTGCTGGAAGAAGTCCTCCTGGGCCACCAGGCCCAGCACGTGGTGGGGGAACCGGCGGCTGCCACCGTCGCCATTGGGGATGAAGTTGCCCTCGATCCTGATGTTTCCGCCCTCGGTGTCGGAGTCGTTGATCTTGCTGACCACCAGGGTGGAGTTCTGCACGGTCGCGCCGGAATCGTCCCAACTGCGCGCGGTGTACTCCACGCTGGAGTAGATGCGCAGGTTAAAGCCCTCGAGCTGCACGTCGCCGTAGACCTCGAAGCTGCCCCGCCCGCTGTTGCCGGTCGCGTCGTAGCGCCAGCCCACGGTGCGGCCCCCCACGGTCACCCGGCAGTCCACGTTGGAGTCCCCGCCGCTGCCGCTGGGCCCCAGCCAGATGTCGCGGGTGTTGGCCTCGGTGCCGCTGGTGTTGTTCTTGCCCTTGCCATTGCCGCTGCTGCTGGTGCTCGCGACCGCGCCGCTGAGGGCCGTGCGGCAGGAGCTGGGTAGGGTCAGGCTGGTGTTGGTGGTGCCGTTGGCGTTGACGATGATGGGGTTGCCGCCGCTGACATAGCGGATGCGCAGCCCCTTGGAGGTGTCGCCCGAGTCGGTGTTGATGCACTGCCGCCAGGTTCTGCTGGGGTTGGCGGGGTCGCAGCCGGTGCTGCCGAAGTTGGGGAAGCTGGGGGGGTTGGAGAGGTCGAAGGCCGAGGGGCCGTTGTCGGTGCACAAGTAGCGCTTCTCGATGGGGCAGCCGGTGGAGGAGTTGGGGTTGTTGATGATGTCGGAGGCCCCCCGGCCCACGTAGACCCCCTTGAGCGGGGTGCTGCTGGTACCGATCTGCGAGCTGCCGCTGATGTCGACTTGGCCGTACTGCACCCGCAGCGAGGCGCAGAGGTCGGAGGCCGCTTCGTTGGCGTCGTCCATGCCCAGCCGGGCGGCGTCGTCGTAGTCGTTGCCCCTGATGTCGTAGGAGTTGAGCATCTGGAAGTTGCCGTTGGAGATGATCACCGGCGTGGTGGGGCTGGTGCCCACCACATAGATTCCGCCCCGGATCGAGGTGTTGCCGTTCATGAACTTGTT
Source organism: Meiothermus sp. (assembly GCA_033762915.1). GTDB lineage: Bacteria > Deinococcota > Deinococci > Deinococcales > Thermaceae > Meiothermus. The sequence continues at coordinate 18,599 of JANRLD010000065.1, forward strand.
GGCCTGGCCCTGGCCGGCGAAGATGGCATTGTCCAGCAAGCCGGTGTTGGCCATCTGTACCACCATCCGCACCTTGGCGGTGGCCCCGCTCGAGGTGCCCACCGACTCGAGGGTGTAGAACTGGGGGGTGGCGGTGTCGCGGGTGATGCTCACGGTGTAGCTGCCGATGACCGTGCCTGCGGTGTCGGTGACGTCTTCCTTGGTCAGGGTGATCTTGTTGTTGACGAACTGGGTGGCCCTTCCATCGCGGTCGAAGTCGATCCCGTTACCAACCGAGCTCTGGCAGGCGGTGCTTCCGCCGGAGGAGCCGCCGGAAGAGCCGCCGGAGTTTTGTGACTCCACCCAGCGGTAGTTCTGGAACAGCGCGGCCTTGTATTTCTGCAAACCGGCCTCGGCCACATAGTTGGCCTGGAGCGAGGTCACGTCGTTGCGGGTGGTGAACATCTCGGTCTGGGTGGTAAAAAAGGTGCCGAAGGCCAGCGCGGCGATCATCACCAGGATGGCCAGCGTGGCGACGAGGGCAATTCCCTTGGGGCGCATCTTCTCCTCCTACTGATCTTTCAGGTTGGGCATCAAGACCTGCTGGGTCATCGAGTAGCACACGTACTGGGCCGGGCAGGTCACGGTCGGGCCGCTGGTGGTGCGGTAGGTCTTTATGCTGGTCTTGCCGTCGGGGTCGCTCGAGCGGCCCACCACTGTGACCAGGGCGCTGCGGGGGTAGCTGGTTCCGCTGGGGCAGTTGGTGTTGTCGGGGTACTGGTTGGTGGTGGTTCCGGTGGAGCAGACGTACTGAATGTCGAGGGCCAGGATGTTCCCCGATATCTCGTTGCTGGTGTTCTCGAGTGCGGTGGTGACGGTGCTGTCTGCGGTGGCGCAGGTCTGGTCGCTGCGCCGCAGGCTGTTGTTGACGATCAGGTAGTCCACCCGCCGGCAGGCACTGGCACCGTTGTCTTGTAGCGAGCTGGCATAGCGCACGGTGAGTTTGTCGGTGACGGCGGAATTTGCGCCGCTGGCCGCCCCGCTCAGGCAGCTCGAGATGACGCAGCTGAGCTGGCTGGTGGTGTTGCCGCTGCTGTCGGTGTAGCGGCTCGAGCCTGCGAGTTGGAGGTCGTTGGTGACCATCTGCATGACCGAACGCACCCGGTCTTGCACCTCGCTCTGGGTCTGGGCCTGCTGGGCCACCTCGCGCGTCTGGATGAAGTAGCCGATGCCCAGCCACAGCACGATGCTCAGGATGGACATCGCGACAATGGTCTCGATCAGGGTAAAGCCAGAGTTGCGCACGGGGGCCTCCTAGCTGCGCCCGTTGCCGGGGGTGGGGCAGGGCTTAGGGGCGTTGGCCGAGGGGGAGGGATAGATGTCGTAGCAGCTGACCCGGCTGCCCAGGGTCAGGCGGCCCCCGCCGGGGGTGGAGGCCGTCACCACCACGTCCAGCACTCCCTCGCCGGTAAAGCCGCTCTGGGCGCGGATGTTCCAGGAGACACTGATCCCGTCCACGCTCTCGGTTCCGGCGCAGGTCACGCTGCGGAAGCTGCTGCGCACCCCCGAGCCGGTGGGTGGGGTCTGGGCCTCAGGGCAGTTCCAGTAATAGTCCACGAAGAAGAAGCTCTGCTTAACCCCGCTGCGGTTGAATACCGTGGCGCTGCTCTCGTCTACGAAGCTACTGCTGCTAATGGTGTTGCTGCTTCCAGCGGGGGTGGCGCTGGTGTCGTCCATCTGCACCACCAGCACCTCGGCCAGTTTTTGCTCGAGCACCCGGTTGGCGGCGGCCTTGACCTGGGTGTTGAGCTTGCTTTGGGTGCTGGCCTTAAGGTTGCCGACCTGGCGGTACAGCAAGGCGGTGAACCCCACCGCCAGTACCGCCAGTGCGAT
>JANRLD010000066.1:0-54689 GCA_033762915.1 Meiothermus sp.
CGCTTGCGTCTCGATCGTCGGATCCGCTGCCGCAGCCACAAACGTGATCGCTGCCGTCAGCGTCGTCTTCCCGTGGTCCACGTGTCCGATCGTCCCCACGTTTACGTGCGGCTTCGTCCGCTCAAAAGTGCCCTTCGCCATGTCTATTCCTCCTAGGAAATTTGGCTTCCGCTTAGCCTGCTTTCAAGGGAACGCCGTCCGTAGCGGTGGACGGACGGCGTGGGTTGGAGCTCGGGAACGGGCTTGAACCGTCGACCTCACCCTTACCAAGGGTGTGCTCTACCAGCTGAGCTACCCGAGCACTCTGTGAACCCCTATCACCAGCTAAAAAAACTGGAGCGGGAAATGGGACTCGAACCCACGACCCTCTGCTTGGGAAGCAGATGCTCTACCAACTGAGCTATTCCCGCGTTTGGCACTTCGCGCTGTCCAGTGCCTAGAGTCGAGGGTTTTTAACCCTTGACTCCGGACTCTTGACGCACCCTAGGGGTGCCTGGTGGGCAGGGGCGGATTCGAACCGCCGTACTCCGGAGAGAACAGATTTACAGTCTGTCGCCTTTAACCACTCGGCCACCTACCCGTGAAGCGTGTGCTGGTCAGGCACTAGGTTAGTTTGGAGCCGCCCATCGGAATCGAACCGACAACCTTTCGATTACAAATCGAGTGCTCTGCCAGTTGAGCTAGGGCGGCAGCCGGACTGCGGTTTTGCCCGATGGCGGTTGGACGGGGGGTTGAACCTCGTCCAAGTGGAAAGAGTACACCACACCAAGAGGGCTGTCAAGGCACTCAAGCAACATGAAATGCCGCGAAAACCATGTTGACCAGTGGTTTTTGCGGGGGAGGTGCCGGCGTAAGCCCTGGTGTGCGCTCCCTGAGCCGCACAGGGCACGTAAAACCGGTTTCTCCAGCAGAACTTGCGCAGTGCGGCCCCCCAACACCGCAGAAGTCGGCCTTCATCGCAGGAGGCCTGGGTCAATACTTGGCACCGTTCGACCATACCTCCGGTCTGCAAGCTTCGGCGAATCCGGGCTCCCTACCGAAGCTGCCGCATGTAAACCGTATAGGGCAGGTCGTCCGCGAAGCCGAGCCGGCGGTAGATCTCGAGACCCTCGGGGGTGGAGTGCAACACCGCCCAGGAAAGGCTACAGCACGCCTCGAGCAGCCTCGAGACCACCCCCGACGCCAGCCCCTGCCGCTGGAACTTGGGGGCCGTCGCCACCCAGTACACCCCCAGCGCCGGGTCGGAAGCCTCGGGGGCCGGGGCCAGCAGGCTACAAGTCGCCGCAGGCGTGCCCTCGGCCAAGGCCAGGAAGTGTCGCCAGCGGGGCATCCTCAGGGTCGGCTCGTAGATTTTCTGGAACATCGCCATGCGGGTGCGGGGCAGCCCGTTGGCCAGGGCGATGACCTTCGACCACATATCGAAGTTGGCCTCGGTGACGGGCTCGAGGCTGACCCCCTGCGGCAGCGGGGCGGGCCGCAACCCGCTCAGCTCCAGCCCCATCCCCAGCAGTTCGGCCCGCCTAACAAAGCCGAAGCGCTCGAGGTGTTGGCCCAGGTCGGCGGGCCGGCTGGACGGCGAAACGTCCCAGATCAGCGGCACCCGCCAGAGATCGAACCGCTGTATCAGCTCGAGCACCTGGGGGTCGAAGTTGCCCTCGAGGCGGGCGTTAAAGACCCGGTTATGCAGTTTGAGGCCGGTGTGGATGTACTCGAGGTTCCCCGCGTCCACGTGCCGCCGGATTGCCATAGAGCGGATGTGGTCGAAGTAGCTTTGCTCGATGGCGCGGGTGAGGTTCACGCCAACAGCTTATAGCCAAAAAGGTGAGCCGCGAGGAAGGGGGAAAGAGCCTTGCGACAAGAGAGGCCAGAGGCTCGGGTTTTCGCCTCCTGTCCTCCCTCTTTACCTCCATCCAGTAGAATCCGTCCATGAAGCTCACCCCCTACGGAGCCGCTCAGACCGTCACGGGCAGTTGCCACCTGCTCGAGCACCAGGGCTACCGGCTACTGCTGGACTGCGGGGCCTACCAGGGCTCGGAAGACGCGCGCAACGAGGAACCCTTCGGGTTCGAGGCGGGGGACCTGGACGCGGTGGTGATGTCCCACGCCCACAACGACCACATCGGGCGGCTGCCCCTGCTGATCCGCCGGGGCTACCGGGGCCGGGTCTACCTGACCGAGCCGACCCGCCTGATCCTGCCGGTGATTCTCGAGGACTCCCTGCGCCTGCAGCAAGAAGAGATCGAGCGGGCAGAGCGCAAGGGCCGCAAGGTTCCGCCCCTGCTGTGGGACGAGACCGACCTGATGGAATTGTACCAGCGGCTCGAGGAAATCCCCCTCTACCAGGCCCACAGCTTCGGCCCCTTCACGGTGCGAACCAAGGTGGCGGGCCACCTGCCGGGGAGCGTGTTTATTCAGGCCGAGGCCGGCGGTAAGCGGGTGGTCTTCAGCGGCGACCTCGGCCACCGCCGCAAGGAAGTGCTGCCCGACCCCGACTACCCCGAGACGGTAGACCTGATGCTCTGTGAGTCCACCTACGGCGACCGCTCGCACAAGCCCTTCGACGAGACGCTCGAGGAGTTCGCCAGCGTGCTGAACGAGGTGCTGGCGCGGGGCGGCAAGGTGTTCATCCCCGGTTTCGCCCTCGAGCGCACCCAGGAGTTGCTGTTTTACCTGAGGGAACTCGAGGAGCGCCGCCGCATCCCCAGCGTCCCGGTGTTCGTGGACAGCCCCATGGCGGGCAAGATCTCCGACATCTACCCGAAGGTGCGCGACTACTTCAGCCCCGGAGTCCAGAAGCTCTATAACCAGGGCCGCGACCCCTTCCGCCCGGCCCAACTCGACTACACCGGCAGCGTGGATGAGTCCAAGGCCCTCAACGACACCGACGGCCCGCTCATCGTCATCGCGGGCAACGGGATGCTCTCTGGCGGGCGCATCCTCCACCACCTGCGCCACGGCCTCCCCGACCCCAAGAACGCCCTGGTGATCACCGGCTACCAGCCCAGGGGTGGCCTGGGGATGCTGCTGATTGACGGCGAGACCCGGGTCAAGATCATGGGTAAAGAGGTGAGCGTACGGGCCTCCACCCACACCATCGGCGGCTTCTCCGGACACGCCGGACAGGACGAGCTGATGGACTGGCTGGACAACCAGACGACCGTGGCCCTCGTCCACGGCGAAGTCGACAAGATGAAGAAGCTCAGCAAGCGCCTGAGCGAGGACGGGAAGGTGGCGTTTATGGGCGAGTGGGGAAAGGGTATTGAGGTCTGATCGCAGTAAGGCCTGGGCGACCAGCAAAGGCGAGAAGGGGCAATCGGCATGAAGACCTCGAGGCCCGCCTTATAGGCGCGGAGCGCTTGGACTTCTGCCGCCTCTATAGCACAGTCCCAAACAGGTGACGACCCCTCCCGTTTCCCCGCCGTGCGGCGCTCCCCACCGCCGCCCACAGATCGGTCTGGTATTGCGCCCGCAGCCGGCGTGCGGGACGGGGTCAGTTTGTGTGTCCCACAGCAATTCCCCAACATCGACGCGAGCACAACCTCGAGGCCGAATCAGTAATCATTCTCAATACTCTTAAAATCCGACCTGATTACTTGATTTATTTTCCATAGCTTGTTAACTTGAGCTTTGCCCACACCGCCCCCGTCGGCTCGTCGCCGGCGGCTGACGGCCGAAAGCTGACGGTATGGTTCGAAGCCTCTCCAAACCCATCCCCAAGGGCCTCCTCCTCGCCGCGCTGGCGGTGGCGGCGGCGGTGGTGTTGCCGCTGGTCTACCTGCTGCTGCGGGCCAGCGAGGCGCGGGGCGACCAGCTCGGGGAGATCGTGTTCCGGGCGCGGAACCTGGGGCTCTTGGGCAACACGCTGCTGCTGCTGGCGGGCGTGGTGGCCTGCTCGACCGCCCTGGCCGTGCCGCTGGCCTGGCTGACCAGCCGCAGCGACCTCAAGAACCGCCGGCTGTGGACACTGCTGCTGACGCTTCCGCTGGCGGTGCCGGGGTACGTGGGGGTGTACGGGCTGTTCGGGGCGAGTGGGGCGGGCGGCTGGATGAACCAGCTCCTGGGCTTCGGGCTGCCGCGCCCCTCGGGGTACTGGGGGGCGGTGGCGGTACTGACCCTGTTCACCTACCCCTACTTGTTCCTCAACCTGCGGGCGGCCCTGCTGGGACTCGACCCCAGCCTCGAGGAGTCCGCCCAGAGCCTTGGCTACCGCCGCTGGGCGGTTTTCTGGCGGGTGGTGCTGCCACAGTTACGCCCGGCCCTTTACGCCGGCTGGCTGCTGGTGGGGTTGCACGTGCTGGGCGACTTCGGGGTGGTCTCACTGGTGCGCTTCGAGACCTTCAGCTACGCCATCTACCAGCAGTACTCCTCGGCCTTCGACCGGGTGTACGCGGCCTGGCTCTCGCTGATGCTGATCGCCCTGACCCTCAGCCTGCTGTGGCTCGAGTCGCGCCTGATGCGCAACATGGCGCTCAGCCGCACCGGCCTGGGCAGCAGCCGCAAGACCCGCCCGATCGCGCTGGGAGCCTGGGCCTGGCCCGCCCATGCCCTGCTGCTCTTGCCCCTGGTAGCCGCCCTGGTGATTCCCCTTACCAGCATCGTCTACTGGGTGGTGCGGCTGCCGCCCGACTACTTCAACGGGGTGTCGGGCATCCTGGAGGCGCTGCGAAACTCGGCCCAGGCCGCCGGGCTGGCGGCGCTGCTGGCGGTGGTGCTGGCGACCCCGATGGCCTACCTGGGGGTGCGCTACCCCAGCCGCCTGGGGCGCACCCTCGAGCGCATCGCCTACGTCGGCTACGCCACCCCGCCTCTGGCCTTCGCACTGGCCCTGGTCTTCTTCAGCCTGCGGGGGGTACCCTTCTTGTACCAGACCCTCGCCCTGCTGGTGGTCGCCTACGCCCTGCACTTCCTGGCCGAGGCCATTGGGCCGTTAAGATCGGCCCTCTACCAAGCCCCTAGTCGGCTCGAGGAGGCCGCCCGCAGCCTGGGCTACGGGGCGGTGCAGGCCTTTCTGCGGGCCACCTTTCCCCTACTCCAGCGCGGCCTGATGGCCAGCCTGGCGCTGGTCTTCGTCTCCGCCGTCAAGGAACTCCCCCTGACCTTCCTGCTGGCCCCCACCGGCGCCTCGTTCCTGTCCACCAGGGTCTGGGGCTACACCGCCGAGGCCCAGTTCGCCGAGGCCGCCCCCTACGCCCTCTTGATCGTGCTATTCTCGGCGTGTTTCGTGGGGCTTTTGCTCACGCAGGAGAAGCGATGAGGGTTGGGGGCGGGAGGTCGGGAGGTCGGGAGGTCGGAGACATTGTCCAGGTCTTTTCGTCCTCGTACCCTCTCCTGCGGCCCACTGCCCACCACCCACTGCCTTTTATGCAAACCCTAAACCCTGAAACCACCCCAACCCCCAAACCCCAAGCCCTGCGGCCTGTGCTCGAGGTCAGGGGGCTGACCAAGCGCTTTCACCCCGGCTTGCCGCCGGTGGTGTCGGGAGTGAGCTTTGTGGTCGCGCCCGCCGAGGTGTTCGCGCTGCTGGGGCCCTCGGGGTGCGGCAAGACCACCACCCTGCGGATGATCGCGGGCTTCGAGGCGGCCGACAGCGGGGAGGTCTGGGTGGACGGGCAGAACCTCAGCCGCCGGCCGCCAGAGGGGCGCGGGATCGGGTTCGTGTTTCAGGACTACGCGCTCTTCCCCCACCTGTCGGTGCGGGAGAACGTGGCCTTCGGGCTGCGCCACCTGCGGGGCGAGGCCCGCCAAAAGCGGCTGGACGAGGTGCTGAGCCTGGTCGGTCTGACCGTATTCCAGGGCCGCAGGCCGCACGAGCTCTCGGGCGGGCAGCAGCAGCGCGTGGCGTTGGCGCGGGCCATCGCGCCCAGTCCCCAGCTGATCCTGCTCGACGAGCCCTTCAGCAGCCTGGACGCCGCACTGCGCCAGACCACCCGCGACGAGGTGCGCAGCTTGCTGAAGAAGGCGGGCATCGGCGCGGTGCTGGTGACGCACGACCAGGAGGAGGCCCTCTCGTTTGCCGACCGCATCGCGGTGATGCGCGGGGGAAGCCTCGAGCAGACCGGCACCCCCCAGGAGGTCTACGAGCGGCCCGCCACCGCCTTCGTGGCCCAGTTCCTGGGGCGCACCAACCTGGTCCCGGGCGAGGCGCGCGGCCACGAGGCCCACACCCCGCTGGGCCGGATCGCCCTTACCCAGGAGGCCCACGGCGCGGTGCTGCTCTCGCTGCGGCCCGAGTCGCTGACCCTGCTCACCCCCAGCAGTCAGCTCGGCAACCTCACCAAGAACGTCCTCGAGGCGACCATTGTCTCGAGGGAGTTCAAGGGCCACGACCTGACCTTCCGCATCCTGCTGGCAGGACGCGAACTCACCGTGCAGGAGAGTCCCAACAGCCCCTTCCAGGTCGGCGACACGGTGCGCGTGGTGGTGCGCTCCAAGGCCGTGGTGGTCAGCCGAGGCACATGACCCACCCCTCGAGCGTGTTCCAGACCCGCTGCACCCTCTGCGGGGCCTGCTGCGCCGCACCCGACATATCGGCCCTAAACAAGCCCTTGGGCGTGCCGTGCCAACACCTCGACGCGGAGTGCCGGTGCACGTTTTACGAGTCGCGCCCGCAGGTCTGCCGCAACTACACGCCCGACTGGGTGTGCGGCGAGGTCGCACCGCTGCTCACGCTCGAGGCGCGGGTGGAGCGGTTCCTGGAGATTTACGGCCTGAGCGGCTCGAGGACCCTGTCCGATTGAAGGTCGCAATAGTTGAACTGCAAAACTCCGCCCCGAGCCGCCGGTTAGGCAATTGCGCCCGAAACGCACCGGTGGCCCCTCTGATCTTGTAGCTCACCTTCAGCGGCTCCGCTCGCCACGGCAGCTATCTCGAGGACTTCTAGAGCCGCTACGCCCCGACCGGGGGGCCAGCGCGCGCGGCGTCGGAAGACGCCGGCCGCCACAACCCCCGCTGGAAGAAGAGCAGCTCCAGCCCCAGCACCGCTACTGCCAGCAGGGCCAGCCAGGGGGCCAGCCAGACCGTGAGGGTGGGGGGCAGGGGCACGTCGGGGGCCGGGCGGGGCAGAAGGGTCTCGGCGGGGGTCAGCAGACCGGAGCGGGTCTCCCCCCGGGGCGCGACCAGGTTGAAGACCAACACCGGGAAGGCCGGGAGGTCTTGCAGGGTCTGGGCAGGGGGCAGGTAGAGGCCGTTGGGGTGATACCAGGCCAGGACTCGAGCCGACTCATCCACCGCCAGGGGCCGCCAGTTGGGGCCACTGGGGCGGGGCGGAACGCTCAGGCGGTAGCCGACCAGCTCGGCCCCCCGCAGGTAGGGCAAGGTGCGCTCGGCATCGAAGACAACGGCCTGCCCCTCGGCACGGGGGGCGAAGTAGACCGTGAAGCGGCCGGGGTCGCCGCCCGGTACGCCGATCTCGAAAGCCAGCTCGGTGGGAGCGCCCCGAACCGTCCCGAGCAAGCCCAGGAGGCGCTCGAGGGCTGGGGCGCTGCCGTTCACGCTCACCCGCACGGGGCGGCGGGAAAACTGGCCAGTGTTGTCCAGGCTCAGGGCATCGCCGCCCTGGATGCGGACGTTGGGGTTGGCGAACGGCACCTCGAGGCCCCGATACCCCCCGCTGGGCACCTCGGCCGGGAAGTTCCGCCCGTTCACGGTCACAGTCCCACGCCACGGCCCCGGCCCGCTGTTGGCCAGGCCCACGAAGCCCGAGCTGACCGCCGTGACCCCGACATTCTGGCCGTTGCCCGCCACGTTCACATGGCCGTCTGCGGCCGGCGAAGGGGTGTCGGAGACCAGCAGCACGGGCGCATTCGGCAGCCGCCTACGGCCCTGAGCGATTGCGCCCTCGAGGTCGGCGCCAGACGGGCTCACGAAGGCCGCGTCCAGTTCGTCCAGCAGCGTCCGCCCGATCGCCGGGCCGAAGACTTGGTTTTGCCGCCCAGCCACCACCAGCACGGCGTTGGGGGAACGCTCAAGCCGTCCCCGGGCCTGCTCTTTGGCCTGCTCGAGGCGGCTGGGCGCAACGTCGGTCGCCGCCATCGAGGCCGAGGTGTCGAGCACCACCACCAGCGCGCCGGGCAGATCGAGGGAGGCTCGAGGGTTGGACAGGGCCAGCAGGCCCAGCGCCGCCGCCAGCAGCAACAGCAACAGCCGCCAGTCGACCCGCCGCCGCGCCCGCCCTTTGCGCTGGGCCTTCTGCCACAGCCACAGCCCGGCGATCTTTCGCTCCGGCGGACGGCGGCGGCGATACCACCACCAGACCAGCCCCAGCACCGGCGGCAAGGCCAGCAGCACCCACGGAAGCCCGAACGCTAACTGCACAGGTATAGGCTACTGGCAATGAGCGATGGGCAATGAGCGGGGAGATACAGGGTGTGGGGTACAGGGTATAAGGTATAGGCAAAAATCGAGCATCAGACACTTTAGCTTATGCCTTACACGCTACACCCCATACCCGTTTCAACAACCTAGCCCCAAGACCCAATCGCCTTGATGCTGTGCTAACATGGCGGCTTGTGAACGAGATTCGCGGCGGCAGGTGGGTGGCTGAAATCTACGGCTGCAACCTCGAGGTGCTCGAGAACCCCCGCATGGTCGAGGTGGCCCTCAAGGACGCGGTGATCAAGCTAGGGGCTGCGCCCCAGACCGTGCAGGCCACGGTCTATAAGTTCTACCCCCAGGGCCTCTCGGCGGCGGTGCTCTCCCCGGTCGCCGCCGTGATGATTCACACCTGGCCCGAGGACGACGCCTCCGCCGCCCTCGACCTCTACTTCTACCGCCACGACGCCGACCCCGACGGCGTGCTGCGCGGCCTGGCCAGAGCCTTCGGGGCGCGGGAAGAGTCGTCGTTCAAGTACTGGCGGGGCGGAGAGCACGAAGTGAGAAGGAGAGAACAAGGGGCGGGGAACAGGGAACAGTGAGACAAGGGCGGTTAGCTATTAACTAAGCGCCAAAAGCCAACTGCCTTTCACTGTTACTGTTCCCGCTTTGCTGTCGCCAATCCCGGAGGGATCAATGGAATACGGAATGTACTACCTCGAGCAGGTCACGCCCTTCGAGGCCATCTACCGGCGCATGGACAAGGTGCTGGCGGCAGGGCGGACGCAGTTTCAGGACTACTTCATCTTCCAGACCGGGGCCTTCGGCAAGGTGCTGGTGCTGGACAAGGACGTGCAGTCCACCGAGCACGACGAGTTCATCTACCACGAGACCCTGGTGCACCCGGCCATGCTGATGCACCCCAACCCCAAGAGCGTGTTTATTGTGGGCGGGGGCGAGGGAGCCACGCTGCGCGAGGTGCTGCGCCACAAGGGTGTGGAGCGGGCGGTGATGTGCGACATCGACGGCGAGCTGGTGGAGATGGCCAAGACCCTGCTGCCGGAGTGGCACCAGGGGGCCTTCGACGACCCCAGGGCAACGGTGGTAACCGAGGACGCGCGGGGCTGGCTCGAGAACCACCCCGACACCTACGACGTGATCATCGTCGACCTCAACGACCCCGTGGGCGAGGACAACCCGGCCCGGATGCTGTTCACGGCGGAGTTCTACGAACTCATCAAGCGACGGCTCAACCCCGGCGGGCTGATGTCCATGCAGGCCGGGATGATCCTGCTGACCCACCACAAGATGCACCCGGTGGTCAACCGCACCGTGGCCGAGGTCTTCCGCCACACCCACAGCTACCGCAACTACATCCCCGGCTTCATGCTCAATTTTGGCTTCATCGTGGCCTCCGACAGCGTGAACGCAGCAGAGGTTTCGGGGGACGAACTCGAGGCCCGCATCAAAGCACGCGGCCTCGAGTTGCGCCACCTCGATGGAGCCTTCTGCAAGGCTATGTTCGCCCTACCTAAAGACCTAAAGACTGCGATTGCCGAAGAGAAGATGGTCTCCCGCGACGCCCGCCCCTTCTGGCTGACCGAAGAGGGGGAACCGCGGCAGTAGTCAGTCCGAGGCAGTAGTCAGTCGGGGATCGGGACGCCCTGCAGCAGCCCGTTGGAGCGCCTGCGCACCAACCACTACAGCCACCCTCTAAACTCACCCATCCTCGAGTAGCGCACTCTCAAAAAAAGAGTGGAAGCTCGGCTCGAGGGGAAGTTTGGATATATGGGTGTTTGAAATGCTCGAGGGGCTTGTGCGCTGCTCGAGCATAGCCACCAAAACTTGAATCCTCCCAATGCTCAAGAGGCAGACATTGGGCTATACGAGTAGAAAGGGTGGTCTCGAGGAAAGTTTATACCTTTCACCCTACACCCTTGTTTTCTCCCCTGCCCCCTGCTCCTCGCTCCCTGCCCATTGTTTCACGGTTCGTATACGTCAATAATCCCCAGCCCGGCGCGGGTGCTTACGTCGCGCAGGTAGAGCGACTCGCCGTGGGGGATTACGGCCCCGGCCTCGAGGTTGGGTCTCGAGGCGAGGCCCACCGAGAGGTTGCCGGGGATGTGGGCGATGCGGACACCGCTCTTGGCCGGGGCCAGGCGAAGGCGGCCCAGGGCGGGGTCGCCGAGCGGTCGGCCCAGCTCGGTCTCGGCAAAGAGGGCCAGCGAGGCACGGTGCTGGAGGGGCCTGGGCCCGGTGTAGTCGAGGATTGCGGTGGGCACCGGGACGCCCTCGAGGCCCACCACGCTGAGCTCACCGACGGCCTGGCCCCCCAGCTTCAGGGTGCTGCCGAAGGGGATGGTGTCGCCGACCTTGAGCGGCCTGGCAGAGGCTACCTCGAGGCCCTCCGGCAGCCGCACGATGCGCAGGCCGCCCTTGGTCAGTACCACCACCAAGCCCTGCAGGGCCGCGATGCTCAGACGCTGGCCCAGGTCCACGCGCTCGAGGCCGCCCAGGCTGAACGTGACCGGGTTGCGACCGTCCAGGCTTAACTCTCCTCTACCCCAGCGCTCAGGCGTGGCGGTGGGGTTCTTGCTCAAGAAGATCCCCGTGTCGGTGAGTTTGGCCGGGGCGTCGGGCCGCCGGGGTGGGAGCTGGAGGGTGGGGCTTTTGGTCTTGGGGGTCAGCGGTCGGGTAGGGTCGCGCTCGCGGGAGTAGGTCAGGGCGGGGGCCGAGAGGCCGGCCGCGAGGGTGGCCGTCGAGGGGGACGGCGACTTCTGCGGGACCGCCCTGGGTCTGCCCGGCAGCCTGAGGCCCGGCTCGGCCCCCGGCTTGAGTAGCCCCTCGCCGAACTCCCTCAGGCCGCTCCAGCCGCGCAGGAGCAGGATCAGGATGGCCGGTATGAAGGGGATCAGCAGCCACCACACCAGCCCCAGCAGGAAGTCCGAGGCGGCGGCCCAGGCCAGCCCGACCCCAGCCACTGCGGCGAGTGCCCAGGCCACCCTGGTGACGGACTCGAACATCCTCGAACGATTCGGGCGGTGCGACAAGGGATGGTTGGACACCGGCAATTGGGTTTCTAAGATACTCGGCGGTTGCTTCTTGTGCATTAAACCCTCCGCCCTACGGCGATTTATACCCACCCTAAAGCGCAGTCTACCGGGAAGCGGCGAGGATACTCAAGCCGATCTAACCAAAATCAAAGAAATTAAGGCTTCTTAAGCGCCTCAGGGCCGGCCGCGAAACCGGCCAAAAACGCGGCAGGCGCGTGGGCCACGCTCTCACGGCTCCATCACCCACAGCGCATATCGTTTGGGGCGATGAAACGACTGGTTTGCGCAATTTTGTTCTTATCCGCAGCGCTCGCGGCCCCGCTCCAGGAGGTCGAGGTGCGCGGCACCGACGCGGTGCTGGCGGCCCTGGTGCGGATCTCGCTGCCCTTCGGGGTGGGCGACGAGCCAGGCGACCTGGGCCAAGCCAGGGCCGCCGTGCTGGGCACGGGCTATTTCCGCGACGCCAGGGTGACCCTCGAGGGCTCCAAGCTGATCGTAGAGGTGACCCCCAATCCCACCATCACCAAGGTAGCCACCACCGCCAAGATATTCCCCGAGGCGGCCTTTTTGCGCTACCTCGAGAGCGAGCAGGCCATCGGGGTAGGCTCGACCTTCAACCCCAACCGGGCCACCGAGGCTGCCGCCGCCATCGCCCGCATCTACCGTCAGGAGGGCAACCTGCCCTTCGAGCCCAGGGTCACCCCGGAGGCTAAGGACGTGACCGGCGGGGTCGAGCTGACCTTCACCATCGACGAGACCCCCACCATCAGCCGGGTCGAGCTGGGGCCCTCGAGCTACGTGCCCAGGGCGCAGCTCGAGCCGCTCTTCGCGGCCATCCCGGTCGAGGGCAAGTTCAACTTCGAGCGCTTCCGCGAGGCCATCACCCGCAGCGGCGAGCTGTACGCCACAGCGGGCTATCGGGGCAGCGGGGTGGACCTGGCCCAGACTGTGCTGGACGGCGAGGTGCTCAAGGTCAGCTTCAGCGAGCTGAAGATCGCCGAGATCAACCCCGGCGGCCTGGACATCAGCAGCCTGGGCCTCAAGGTCGGCGACCCCTTCAACTGGGACAAGGTTCTGGACGGCATCAACGCGCTCTCGAGGCAGCTCAGCCGGGTGGTGGAGTTCCGCCCCGAGCGCCTGGAGGACGACGGGGTGCGGCTCAGCTTCCAGGCCGGGGCCCAGCGCTTCGGGGCCATCACCGCCGTGCGGCTCGAGGGCAACACGGCCCTCCCCACCGCCCAACTCCAGGCCGCGCTGCGCCTCAAGCCCGGCGACGAGTACAACCCCGCCCTGGCCCAGGAGGACTTCGCCCGCATCCTGGGACTCTACCGCAATGCGGGGGTGTTCATCGTCGAGCAGCCCACGCCCAGCTTCGAGAACGGCGTCTACGTACAGCGCGTCCGCGAGGTCAAGATCGCCGGGTACCAGCTCAACCCCGCCCCCACCCGCACCGAGCCCTCCGTCTTCCTGCGCGAGATGCCCCCAGTCGGCTCGCTCCTTACCCAGTCCGGCATCCGCAACGGCATCACCAACATCCTGCGCACCGGCCTGGTCTCCGAGCCCCCCATCCCCAACATCCAGCCCACCGACCAGCCCGACCAGGTGACCCTGGTGCTGCCCATCCGCGAGCAGCGCACCGGGGCCTTCACCCCCAGCATCGGGGCCAGCAGCGTCAGCGGTTCCTGGACTTTCGAGGGCAACATCGGGTTCCGCGACACCAACCTGTGGGGGCTGGCCCACCAGTATGACGTGAACCTGGGCCTCAACAACAACGACGCCGGACAGATTCTTAACTTCACCGCCGGTTACCGCATCCCCTGGCTCTACCTGGACTTCGCCGATTTCAAGCGGGTGCGCACCGCCCTCAACTTCAGCCTCTACTCCACCCCCAGCGGCAACGTCAGCTTCAAGCTGCCGCAACCCCAGAGCTTCGGCGGCGGCCCCATCGACTACAACGGCGACGGGGCCATCAACGCCGACGACAAGCCCAACTGGGAATACACCGAGCGACGCACCGGCTTCGGGGTCGGGATCAGCCGACCCATCTCCGCCGACCTGCCCAACCTGCGGCTCAACGCCGGGGTCTCCTACGAGTTCGTGCAGACCTTCCTCGAGGAAGGCGACCCCAACCGCCCCCGCTGCTACGGGCGCAGCCTTAACCCCGACGGCACCATCGCCAGGGTCGAGCTGGTCCCCTGTAGCGAGGCCATCCTCGCCGACGCTCGCAGCCAGTTCGCCGGCGCGCTCCAGCCCTACCAGACCCTGCGTTTCGATGTGGGGGCCACCTTCACCCAGCTCAACAGCCCCTTCTTCCCCACCCAGGGCTACCTGGTGACCGGGGCCACCGGCCTGGGCTTCAGCTTCCCGCAGTCGGGCGGCAGCTCGACCTTCGTGCCCTTCACCATCACCGGGCGCACCTACTTCCCGCTCGACACCGAGAACCGCCAGGCCCTGATGCTGCGCCTTTCGGCGGGCACCATCCTGGGCACCCCCCAGGCCAGCCAGGCCTTCAGCCTGGGCGGCAACCAGACCGACCTGACCACCCTGCGCGGCTACGACACCAAGTTCCTCGACGGCGGCACCACCGTCCTAAACGGCACCGTGGAGTACGCCTACGACTTCGGCCTCAGCCCCACCGGCGGCACCCAGCTCTACGGCTACGTCTTCACCGACTTTGGCAGCCTGTGGCCCTCCGCCACCCAGCCGCAGGGCCTCTACGCGGGCCTGGGCTTCGGGCTCCAACTCAACCTCGACCTGCTGGGCGCGCTGCTGCCCCCCATCCGCCTCGACTACGGCTTCAGCGAGCGCAACCCCACCGGCAAGTTTTCAATCCGCTTCGGCGGGTCGTTCTAGACTCGAACCCGCCCGGGCCTTTGTGGATTTCTCAATTTAGGATTGAGTACAGGTAACACCCAGGCAGTGATTCGCGTCCAGTTCAAGTTTTAGGTGAGCCTATTCGCATCTACCCTTCTACCTCATCAAGGGCGACCCACGAAACCAGGTGGGCGAACGTGATGGAACAGTTCCACTTGTCTGAAAATTGTTGGGCTGACCTCAATCCTCGCTCTGGGTATGGTTCTGGGGGCCTGTGGTTTTATAACCCAAGCTTCGCCCGCCCAGCCAGAAGTAACGTCCCCAACGGACGCTACCCCAACGGCTATCCTACGCCGTCGTACGGCATATTCGCAGGCTACTACCGGACAGGCGATATCGCGGTTGACCTGGACGTGGACATCAGCAGTTGGGCGGGCAGCCGCCCGCCGGTGTCGCTGTACATCGTCCACAGGGCGCCAGCGCCAACGCTCAAGTCAGCTTCTCCAACCTGCGCTTCGCCGACTCCGACAACTTCAACCTGGGGTTGATCGGCGGAGGGAGCGCGGCCCCTGGGCAGCAACGGATACAGAACCTGCGGTGGCTCGAGTCCCGGCCTTTTGCGGGCTTGGAGAGGACGCCGTCGGGCCGCCGACCTCGCGCTGTGCGCCGCCGCCGCCAACCCTTAGAATGCCCTAGGTATGTCTGATTACGAAGCGGTGGTGGGCCTCGAGGTTCACCTGCACCTCAAGACCAAGACCAAGATGTTCTGTGGCTGCGAGGCCGACTACTTCGGCGACGCGCCCAACACCCACACCTGCCCGGTCTGCCTGGGCCTGCCCGGCGTGCTGCCCAGCGTGAACGCGAGGGCGGTGGACTACGGGATCATGTTCGGGCTGGCACTGGGCTGCCGGATCGCCCCCTTCACCCAGTTCCACCGCAAGAGCTATTTCTACCCCGACATGCCCAAGAACTACCAGATTTCTCAGTACGACCTGCCCATCGCCGAGCACGGTCAGGTGGAGGTCGAGGGGCAGGTTGTGCGGATCAAGCGGGTTCACCTCGAGGAGGACGCCGCCAAGTCCAGCCACCCCGCCGGCCAGCCCTACTCGCTGATAGACCTCAACCGTGCAGGCTCGCCCCTGATCGAGATGGTGACCGAGCCGGACATCAAGAGCGCCGAGCAGGCCAGGGTCTTCCTCTCGCACATCCGCTCCATCGCACAAACCCTAGGCGTTTCCGACGCCAACCCCGAGGAGGGCAAGATGCGCGCCGACGTCAACGTCTCGGTGCGCAAGCCGGGCGAGGGGCTGGGGACCAAGGTCGAGATCAAGAACCTCAACAGCTTCCGCAGCGTGGCCCGGGCGCTCGAGTACGAGATCAAGCGGCAGGTCGAGCTGGCGCGGAGCGGGCGGGCGATTCAACAGGCCACCATGGGCTGGGACGAGGGGGCGGGCAAGACCTACGTGATGCGCCTCAAGGAAGGCGAGGCCGACTACCGCTACTTCCCCGAGCCCGACCTGCCACCCATCGTGGTGGACGAGGGCTGGCTAGGTCAGATCAGGGACGCCATGCCCGAGCTCCCGGCGCAGAAGTACCGCCGCTACGTGGCCTCGGGCGTGCGCGAGTACGACGCCGAAATTCTGGCCTACAGCGCCTCGCTGGGCCGCTTCTTCGACGGGGCACTGGGCAGCTACAGCGGCAACCCCCAGACCCTCGCCAATCTGCTGAACGCCGACGTGGCGGGCTACCTGAACGAGCGGCAGCTCGAGATCCAGCAGACCCGCCTCACCCCCGAACACCTGGGCAGGCTGGCCGCAATGTTCGAGAAGCGCGAGATCACCAACCGCATCGTCGCCCAGCTTCTGCCCGAGATCATGGAGGGGGCCGACCCCGAGGCCTTGGTTAGCGAGCGCGGCCTCAAGTCGGTCTCCGACGAGAGCTCGCTGAAACCCATCCTCGAGAAAGTTCTTGCCGCCAACGCCAGCGTGGTCGAACAGATTCGGGGCGGCAACCTCAAGGCGGTCAATTCGCTGATCGGCCCCATCATGAAAGAAACCAAGGGGACCGCCAAGGCGGATGTGGTGCGCAGGATGCTCGGGGAAATGCTGGGTGTGGAGTTATGAGATACGAAGACGCGGGCGTGGACGTAGACCTCAAGGCCAGCACCCTCAGGGCCGCCGCGGGCAAGATCAAGGAGACCTATACGCCGGAGGTGCTGCGGGGCATCGGGGCCTTCGGGGGGATGATCGAGGTCTCGAGACTCAAGGGAATGGCGCAGCCGGTGCTGGTGGCCAGCACCGACGGGGTGGGCACCAAGACCCTGCTGGCGGCCCAGACCGGGCGCTGGGAGGGGCTGGGCTTCGACATCGTGAACCACTGCGTCAACGACCTGCTGGTGCAGGGGGCCAGGCCGCTGTTCTTCCTGGACTACGTGGCCAGCGCCAAGCTCGAGCCCGAAATCCTGGGCAAGGTGCTGGCCTCGCTGGTCGAGGCCTGCAAGGCTGTGGGCATCCCGCTGCTGGGCGGCGAGACTGCCGAGATGCCGGGGGTCTACCACCAGGGCGGCCTCGACCTGGTGGGCACGATCGTGGGGGCCGTGGACCGGGCGAACATCGTGGATGGCTCGAGGGTTCAGCCGGGCGACGTGCTGGTGGCCCTGCCCTCCTCGGGGCTGCACACCAACGGCTACAGTTTGGCCCGCAAAGTCTTCGCGGGCTGGAACCTGGAGGAGCCCAGGGCCGAGTTGGAGGGAAAGTCGCTGGCCGAGGCACTGCTCGAGCCGCACCGCTGTTACCTGGACCCGGTGTCGAGACTGCTCGAGGGGGGCGTAGACATCAAGGCCATGGCCCACATCACCGGCGGGGGCGTCTACGAGAACCTGCCCCGTGTCCTGCCGCCAGGCCTGGGCGCGGAGATTAAGGCCGGAAGCTGGGAAGTGCCCCCCGTTTTCGAGCTGATCCGGCGCGTGGGGAACGTCGAAACAACCGACCTGTACCGGGCTTTTAATATGGGTCTGGGCTACATCTTAATACTCAGTCCAGACGCCGCAGGTAATCTTGGGACACTCTTACCCCATGCCTATACGGTAGGCTATATCATAGGCGAGCCGGGAATTACGGTTCACTGAGTCCCCCCAAAAACCACAAGCCTATGAAAGAACTCTGGTTCATTCGCCACGGCGAAACCCTCTGGAACGCTGAAGGACGCTTCCAAGGGCACTGTGACGTAAACCTGTCCCCTCAGGGCCTCCACCAAGCCTATCTGGTCGCCGAGCGCCTGGGCCGCAGCCGCGACCAGTTCGACCACATCTACACCTCCGACCTCCAGCGGGCCACCCTCACCGCCAAGCCCATCGCAGAGACACTCAAGCTCCGCGTCCACACCGACCCGCGCCTGCGTGAAATCTACGCAGGCCAACTCCAGGGCCTGCTGCGCGCCGAGATCGAGGGCCTATTCCCCGAGTTTCAGGCCGCCGTCAAGGCCGACCCCTGGAACACCCAGCGCCCCGGCGGCGAGAGCATGGCCGACGTGGCGGCGAGGGTCAAAGACTTTATCGAGGACGTCCCTCAGGGTCGGCACATCGTGGTGGCCCACGGCGGCAGCATCCGCGCCGCCATCAAGCTGGTCCTGAACCTCGAGAACGGCACCTGGAAGAAGTTCCAGATCCAGAACACCTCCATCACCCGCCTGGTCTACCCCGACGGTCTGGCCCTGAGCGTGGGCGACGTAGGGCACCTCGAGGCCTGGGCCAACACCTTCAACGACGAAGTCACCATGTCGTGAGCAGACCTGAGAGCGGTTTTAGGGTCAGCCTTGCCCTATCGGCCTACTCCGGGCGAAGCCCCGCGGATGCCTTTCCCAGGGGGCAGCGGGCCTGAGAGCGGTTCCCACGAATACTCCCTAAGGCGCTAAAGCGGGCGGTTTTTGCTGGAGGGAGTACATTACCGCCGCGAGGGAGGTAAGGGTGGGCAACGCGATGACTTCGTGCAGAAGGCACTTAGGGGTAAGAGCAAGGAGGAGGCAGTCCTGCCTCCTCCCTCTTTTCCTGCTGCTTAAAAGCCTTGGGTCAGCCGCTCTGACGGTGCGTCCTCACCGGGAATCGGCTGGCGGGGGAGTTCGACCTCGAGGCCCAGGTGGGCCAGGGGGGCGTTGGACTCGAGGCTGCCCGCCATCACCAGATAGTCCATCTCGTCCAGCGACCAGAGCAGAATGTTTTGACGCTTGGCGATCTCGCGGGCGGCGGGGGTGAAGCCGAGTTCGCTGGAGACGCTGCTCGAGGACACCATGACCAGACGGTAGGGGCCGCGGCGGTCCAGGGCCACCAGCACCTGGGCCTCGTCCACCGCGCCCTCGGGCTCGACCAAAAACAGGTACTTGACCCCCGTAGGCGAGCGGGCGATCACCCCGTCGTGGCCGGAGGTCAGGTTGGCCACCCAACTGGGGCACATGTTGAGCAGGGCAACCACGTAGCGCAAAAAGCCCCTCTGGGCAGAGGCTGAACGGGGCAGGGCTGGTTGGGCCAGGTTGTCCATCAACATAGGTCTATTTGTAGCACTCCGTTAGTAAGGGCTTATGTGCAAATGTGAATGTTATTCTTGCTGTCAAGCTAATATTTCCCTCATCGCTTCAGAGAAGGCCGATGACAGCAAGATTCTCTTTCACATTTTCACGTAACGTCTCCGTAATGGGCGGGTTCACTATACCCAGAACTTCGGGACTCGGCAAGCGGTTTAGAGCGGTTCCCACGAACACTCGGTACGGCAAAAACCGCTGTACCGGTGCACTACTCCGCAGCGTGGGCGGAGTATGGGTGGGAACCGCGATAGGGAGTAGATTACCTGACGCTGCGAGGGGGGTAAGGGTGGAAAACGCAATAAGCACCCGCGTTTGCGCCAGGCCGGTGTTTTTCGTGTTCGTTCGCCAGGCTGTCTTGGCTCAACGCACCGCCCGCCTCGCTCAAGCCGGGCCGCTGTCGCGCAGTGGGCTGTGCTCGAGGCGGCCCGACTCAATCATCCCCCGGATCAGTCCGTAGGCGGCCCGGCGCCTGGGGTCGGGGTCGAGGCGCAGGCGCAGGGCGGCCTCGACCCCGACCGCCTTAAGGTGCAGCCCATGCAGCCAAGGGAGGTAGTCTCGAGTCAGCAGCAGCCCGCCCCGCACCCCCTCGGCCAGGAATCGGGGATCGCCGGGGGTGGAGGCCCCGCCCAGGTGCAGCACCCGGCGCGGCACCAGCAGCGACCGCCAGCCCCGCCGCCGCGCCCGCCAGCACCACTCGACCTCCTCGTTGTAGAAGAACAGCCGCTCGTCCATGCCGCCGAAGTCCTGGTAGGCCCCCCGGCGCACCATCATGACCGCGCCCGAGACCCACCCTACGCCCCGAGGCCCCCGCAGATTCCAGCGGTACAGGTCGAACAGCCCGAAGGACTGGTAGCTGCCCTGGGGCGTGACCAGGGTTGGCCCCGCGAAGGCCGCGCGGGGGTCGGCGGCCAGTGCGGCCTGGAGCGCCTCGAGGTCGCCTGTTTCCAGGTAGATGTCGCTGTTCATCTGCACCAGCCACTCCCCCCCGGCCCACTCGAGGCCCCGGTTGACCGCGAAGGGGTAGCCCCGGTTCTCGATCTGGCGCAGCCGCACACGGGGAAAGTCCCGGCCCACCATTTCCGGGCTGCCGTCGCTCGAGGCCGCGTCCACCACGATGACTTCAGCCCCGGGGTAGTGGCGCTCGAGGCGGCCAAGGCACTCCGCCAAGACGGCGCGGGTGTTGTGGGAGACGACGACGACGGAGAGCTTCATGGGAGCGGGGTCGGGGGGTCTAGAGCCGGAAGGCGGGCAAGGTAGGGTTTGGCTCCTGACCTTTATGCTAAATCACGATGAGCCGAATCCTACTCACCGGAGGCAGCGGGCGCCTGGGTACAGCGCTAAGGGGCCTGATGCCAGGGATTAGCGCACCCACCAGGGCCGAGATGGACCTCACCGACCCCGCCAGCGTCCGCGCCGCCCTCGAGGCCCACCAGCCCGAAGTTGTCGTCCACGCCGCCGCCTACACCAACGTGGCGGGGGCCGAGACCGAGCGCCAGGCCTGCTGGCGGGCCAACGTGGAGGGCACCCGCAACCTGGTCCGGGCCGCGCTGGGCAGGGAGTTGCGCTTCGTCCACATCTCCACCGACTACGTTTTCTGGGGCGACACAGGCGGCTACAAGGAGGACGACCCCCCCGGGCCGGTGCGCAACTATTACGCCCTGACCAAGCTAGTGGCCGAGGAGAGTGTGCGGGTCCTGCCAAACCACCTAGTCATCCGCACCAGCTTCCGCCCCTCCCCTTTCCCCTACCCGGTGGCTTTCGACGACATGTACACGGGGCAGGACTACCTCGAGGTCATCGCCCCCAAGATCGCCCTGGCGCTAAACAACCTGGGCCGCATCCCCTTCGACACCCTGCACATCCTGACCGGGCGCAAGTCGGTGTACGAACTGGCCCGCCAGACCCGCCCCGACGTACAGGCCAGCAGCCGCAGCACGTCCAAGGTCGAACTCCCCCAGGACATCTCGCTGGACATTGGGCGCTGGGCCAGGCTCGAGGCGGAGTTCTCGAGTCCCTAGCCCGGCAAACCATCCGACCCCCGTCCGGCGGTTATGATGGCGGCTGGGTTTTGGAGGACGAACGTGATTAAGGGGTTGATTCTTTCGGGAGGCAAGGGCACCCGGCTGAGGCCGCTGACCTTCACCCGGGCCAAGCAGTTAATCCCCATCGGGGGCAAGCCCAACCTGTTCTACGTGGTCGAAGATCTGGTGGCGGCGGGTGTGCGGGAGATCGGGGTGATCATCAGCCCGGAGACCGGCGAGGAGGTCAAGCAGGCCCTTGGCTCGGGCGAACGCTTCGGGGCCAGCCTTACCTTCATCCTGCAGGAGCGCCCCGCCGGAATCGCCGACGCGGTACGCACCGCCCGGCCGTTTCTGGGGGAGTCGCCCTTCGTGCTTTACCTGGGCGACAACCTGCTCTCGGGGGGTATAGAGCACCTGGTGAAGGAGTACAACCAGACCAGTCCCGAGGCCATCGTGCTGCTGACCCCGGTGGACGACCCCCGCGCCTTTGGGGTGGCGGTTTTGGACACCGAGGGGCAGGTGGTTCGGCTGGTCGAAAAGCCCAAAGAGCCCCCCTCCAACCTGGCCCTGGTGGGGGTGTACCTGTTCAGCCCCGAAATTCACCAGGTCATCGCCAGACTAAAGCCCAGCTGGCGCGGCGAGTACGAGATCACCGAGGCCATCCAGGGACTGGTGGAAGGCCGCAAGCGGGTGGTGGCCCACACCGTGCGGGGCTGGTGGAAAGACACCGGCAAGCCCGAAGACCTGCTGGACGCCAACCGGCTGGTGCTCTCACACCTCGAGCGCCGCATATCCGGCCACCTCGAGAACGCCCACATCCTGGGCGAGGTGGTGGTGGAGGCTGGGGCCAGGGTGGTCAATGCCACCGTGCGCGGCCCGGCCTACATCGGCCCAGACGCCCTGATCGAGAACGCCTACGTGGGGCCGTACACCGCCGTGGGGGCTGGGGCCAAGGTGCTGGGCAGCGAGGTGGAGTATTCCATCCTGCTCGACGGGGCCGAGGTGTGCAATCTGCCCTACCGCCTGGACAGCAGCGTGCTGGGCCAGGGCGTGGTGGTGGACGGCTCCGGGCATGGACCCCGGCGCAACACCGTGCAGCTGGTGCTGGGCGACAGGAGCGTGATGAAGCTGTGAGCAAGAGGTCGAAGGTCGAAAGCTCGAGGTCGTCCGCCCTTAGCCCTCAGCCCTCAGGGCAAAAACTCGAGCCCGCCTCCCAGTCGGCCCTGTACTTCCAGAACTACACGGCCCAGCCCGCGATTGAGGGGGTAACGCACACGCCCCTCAGGAAGCACCGCAGCCTCGAGGGCGCTTTCATGGAGTACCTGCGGCTGTCCGGCGGGGAGGTGGAGGGGCTGGGCTTCGAGGCCCGGCAAATCTCGGTCTCGTGGGCCGTGCCGGGGCGCGTCAACGCCTTCCACCTCCACCCCAAGCGCACCCAGGACGAGCTGTGGTGCGTGCTGCAAGGTGAATTGCTGGTCTGGCTGGTGGACGTGCGCGAGGGCTCGCCAACGCAGGGCAAGCGCCGCTCCTTCCTCCTCTCCGGCGAGGCCCCGGCGCTGCTGCACATCCCCACCGGCGTGGCCCACGGCTACCGGGCCGGGAGCAGCGGTGCGGTCCTGCTCTACGCCATGAACAGCCAGTTCGACCTCTCCGACCCCAACGAGGGCCGCCTGCCCTGGGACTTCTTCGGGGCGGACCTGTGGGCGGACGACAAGGGGTGAGGGCAGCGAGGTGCAGCAGAAGGCGGCCAGAGGCGGCGAAAAGCGGCCGTTAGCCATCAGGCTTCTCAAACACGCCATGCGCGGTTTTAGCAATACGCAATACGCGAGGTACTCATGACCTTCAACAAAGTCCTGGTCACCGGCGGGGCGGGCTTCATCGGGGCCAACTACGTCCACTACGCCCTCGAGCAGCACCCCGACTGGCAGATCGTGGTGCTGGACAAGCTGACCTACGCGGGAAACCTCGAGAACCTCGAGGCCGTCAAAGACCGTATCCATTTCATCCAGGGCGACATCGCCAGCCCCGGGGACGCGGCCACGGCCCTCGAGGGCTGCGACGCGGTGCTAAACTTCGCTGCCGAGAGCCACGTGGACCGCAGCCTGATCGAGCCTGGTGCCTTCGTGCGCACCAACGTGGAGGGGACACTGGTGCTGCTGGAGGCCGCCCGCAAGGCGGGGGTGCGGCGCTTTTTGCACGTCTCCACCGACGAGGTCTACGGCGACCTGCACGGCTCAGATCACCACTCCCTCGAGACCGACCCCTTCCGCCCCCGCTCGCCCTACTCGGCCTCCAAGGCGGGCGCGGAGCACCTGGTCTTCGCCCACGGCATCTCGCACGGGATGGACGTGGTGATCACCCGCGGCTCCAACACCTACGGCCCCTACCAGTACCCCGAGAAGATCATCCCGCTGTTTATCACCAATGCCTTGGAAGACAGGCCCCTGCCCCTCTACGGCGACGGCTCGGCCATACGCGACTACATGCACGCCCACGACCACGCCTCGGGCATAGACACCGTGCTGCACAAGGGCCAGACGGGCGAGGCGTACAATCTGGGGGCGCGGGAGCAGGTCACCGGGCTCGAGGTGGCCGAGGGCGTCCTGGCCGCGCTGGGCAAGCCCCAGTCCCTCAAGCAGTTCGTCAAGGACCGGCCCGGCCACGACTACCGCTACTCGGTAGACCCCTCCAAGGCCGAGGCCCTGGGCTGGGTGCGGGAGTACCCCTTCCTCAGCAAGGGCTTACTCGAGACGGTAGAGTGGTATGGGCAGAACCAGGGCTGGTGGCGGCGGGTGCGAGAGAAAAAGGCCCACCAAGACTTGATGCAGGGCTGGTACGCGAACCGATGATCACGATAATCCTTTCCGGCGGGGCCGGTACACGCTTGTGGCCTGTCTCGAGGGAGCTTTACCCGAAGCCCTTCATGCGCCTGCCTGATGGTCAGAGTCTGCTGCAAAAGGCCTTTTTGCGGGCGGTCAAGCTGGGCTCGCAGACTGTGCTCACCGTGACCAGACAGGAGTACTTCTTCAGCAGCCAAAACGAGTACCGTGAGCTGGGCCTAGAAGGCGTCGAAACGCCGTTTATCCTCGAGCCCCTCCGCCGCAACACCGCTCCCGCCATCGCGATGGCGGCCTTCTGGGTAGCCGCGCGCAACCCCGACGAAACCTTGCTGGTGCTGTCCTCCGATCAGCTGATCCAGAACCAGGCCACCTTCGCTGAGGCGGTGGATAGGGCTAAGGAGGCAGCGGAGCAAAGCTACCTGGTCACCTTCGGGATTCAACCCGCCTATCCCGCCACCAGCTTCGGCTACATTGAGCAGGGCGAATCACTGGGCAATGGGGCTTTCGCGGTCAGACGCTTTGTGGAAAAGCCCAACCAGGAAACCGCTCAGACCTACCTGGACTCCGGTCGCTACCACTGGAACGCGGGCATCTTCTGCTTCAAAGCCGGGGTCTTCCTGCAGACCCTCGAGCAGACTTCACCTGAAATCTACCGGGCCGCCAAGGCCTGCTGGGAGGGGAGTGCCAAGTCAGAGCCCTTGTACCTGGACACCACCTTGTTCAAGCAAATCCCCAGCGACTCGGTGGACTACGCGGTGATGGAAAAGGCCCCCAGGGTCGCGGTGGTGCCGGCCGACCTTGGCTGGAGCGACCTCGGCTCCTGGGACGCCACCGCCGCCCTTCTACCCCCCGACGCACAGGGTAACCGGGTCTTCGGCGAGGCGGTGCTGATCGAAACCGAGAACACCTTCGTGCAGACTGAGGACCGGGTGGTGGCGGTGATCGGGGCCAGGGATCTGGTGATCGTGGACACCCCGGACGCCCTTCTGGTGGCGAGGCGCGACCGCGTTCAGGAGGTGAAAAAGGTGGTCGAGCAACTTAGCGCCACCCGCCACGACACCGTGCGTAAGCACCGCACCATCCAACGGCCCTGGGGAAGCTATACGACCCTCGAGGAGGCCGCCGGCTTCAAGATCCGCCGCATGGTGGTGCGCCCCGGCGGCAGCCTGACCCGCCACCTGCACTACCACCGCTCGGAACACTGGACGGTGCTCTCGGGAGTGGCTAAGGTCGGCCTGGGGGAGGTCACCAAGCTGGTGTGCCCCAATGAGTCAGTCAGCGTACTATCGGGCGTAGAGCATCAGATATCCAACCCCGGCTTGCTGGACTTGGTGGTGATCGAGGTGCAGAGCGGCAGCTATCTGGGCGAGGACGACCTGGTGCTCGCCGAGGAAGCTATGGGATAGACTGTAGGGCGGTATGCTCACCAACGACGAATGGGCGAAACCGCCCGAAACCTTGGTGCGGCAAAATACGGGAGCGAACACGATGGCAAAACGCGCATTCATCACTGGGGTGACCGGGCAAGACGGGGCCTATCTATCCAAGCTGCTGCTGGAGAAAGGTTACGAAGTTTACGGGGCCTACCGCCGCAGCGCCTCGGTCAACCTTTGGCGGATGGAAGAACTGGGTATCGCCGATAGGGTCAAGCTGGTGGCTTTTGACCTGCTCGAGTTCTCAAACATCGTCCGGGCTATCGAGAAGGTACAGCCTGATGAGTTTTACAACCTCGCCGCGCAGAGCTTCGTGGCGATGTCGTTCGAGCAGCCCCTATACACCGCCGATGTAGACGCATTAGGGGTTGCGCGCATTCTTGAAGCAATTCGTATGGTTAACCCCAAGATTCGCTTCTATCAGGCCTCCACCTCTGAGATGTTCGGCAAGGTCCAGGAGACCCCCCAAACCGAGGCCACCCCCTTCTATCCCCGGTCGCCCTACGGCGTAGCCAAGCTGTATGGTCATTGGATCGTAGTCAATTACCGCGAGTCCTTCGGGATTCACGCCTCTAGCGGCATCCTCTTTAACCACGAGTCGCCTTTACGCGGTCAGGAGTTTGTGACCCGCAAGATTACTTCTTCACTGGCCCGCATCAAGTACAAGCAGCAAGAGGTACTCGAGCTCGGCAACCTCGAGGCCCAGCGCGACTGGGGCTTTGCGGGCGACTACGTGGAGGGCATGTGGCGAATGCTTCAACAAGACCACGCCGACGACTACGTGCTGGCGACCGGGCAAACCCAAACCGTGCGGCACTTTATCAACTTGGCTGCTAAGGCAATGGAGATAGAACTCGAGTGGCGCGGGGAGGCTGAACTCACTAAGGCCAGGGATGCTAAGACGGGTAAGGTAATCATCCAGATCAACCCCGAGTTCTATCGTCCCGCAGAGGTTGACTTGCTGCTGGGTAGCTCAAAGAAAGCTCAGGATAAGCTGGGATGGAAGATGGCAGTTTCCTTCGAGCAACTTGTGACCATGATGGCTCAGGCTGATCTGAAAAAAGCCACCAGCGGGAAGCTACTGTTTTAGATTGTGGAGTCTGAATCCGTTAACTCTACCCAAATCGCCCGTAGTGCGGCTCGAGGAGCCGTCGCGCTAGGTATAAGACAGCTATTGGTTCAGGGTTCCAACGTTGCAACTGGCATAGTATTGGCGCGCATCTTGGCCCCCTCAGAGTTTGCGCTGTGGGGGATAATTACATTTGTACTCTCTTTCCTTATCGCCTTTGGGGACGCTGGACTGGCAGCCAGCTTGGTGCGGCAGCAAAAAGAACCGCATGAGCGGGACTATCAGGCTATCTTTACTGTGCAGCAGATACTGGTACTGGGCGTTGCGGCTGTGTTCTGGTTGTTGGCTCCTTGGATAGCCGAACTATACAAACTATCCCCACAAGATGTTTGGGTTTTCCGCTTTGTGGCAGTTGCTCTAGTGTTAACTTCCCTAATGGTCATTCCACAGGCCAAGCTTGAGCGCAACCTAGCCTTTGACAAACTCGCAGTGGTCGAGGTCTCTCAGGCTCTGGTATACAATGTTTCAACCATCCTCTTGGCATTAAACGGCATGGGAGCGCTCAGTTTTGGACTAGCCCTTTTGTTGCGCTCATTGACTGGGGCTGTTTTAGCCTACTGGGTTTCACCTTGGCACTTAAGGCTGATCTGGGACTGGGGGCGGGTGCAACCTCATCTAGCTTTTGGACTGCCATTTCAGGGCAGCAAGCTGGTCAACCTACTCAAAGACTTGATTAGTCCTACATTCTTCGTCCTCTATGTTGGAACTACCGCAGTTGGGTATATAAACTGGGCAACGATGGTGACCAACTACCCATTGTTAGCCGTAACACTGCTCCAACGACTTTACTTGCCAGTATTTGCTCGACTCGCAGGCCGCACAGAGTTCAATCAGGCTTTACACCGCATTGTTACCGTAATTTTGCTGCTGGTATACGTGGCAAGTCTCTTGGTGTTTGTTTTCCGACGTGAAATCACGACATCTGTTTTTGGCGAGCAGTGGCTCGAGGCTCTGGTAGTTGTTCCACCCCTCATACTGATCAGTTTTATCCTGGCACCGGCCATCATAGCCATGAGTGCTCTTAACGCTTTGGGCTACTCTCGAACAGTGTTTCTGACCAACATAAGTGTTGCAGTCGCAACTTGGCTTATCGGAACCCTGTCCATCATGCAATTCGGCTGGCAAGGCTGGGGATGGGCCAATTTTGCGATTCATTGCCTCTACTTGCCTCTTCTAAGCTTCGTAAGCCGACGCACAGGCTTCAACTGGTGGCCCAGTCTCATCTACCCGATCCTTATTGCGACAGGAGCGGCCTTGGTGGGGGCTATTGCCAAAACCATTATGCCGTGGTGGGTAGCACTCGGCTTGAGCTTGTTCGCAGCAGTGGTACTTTCCCACAGAGTCTGGCTGGAAGCCCTAAAGCTGACAAGGAATAGATAATGCAACGGGTCACTTTCATTCTTCCCACAGCGGGCGTAAGCCCCATAGGTGGTTACAAGGTTGTTTATGAATATGCGTCCCGCTTGACTACACTGGGGTATCTGGTAACTGTGGTACATAGTGCTCGTTATTGGACAGACGACAATGCTGTAGAGATTGCCAAAGGCTGGCTACGCTACCTCAAACGGAGGCTGGAGAATAGCTTTGGCCCGCAAAGATGGTTCAAATTACACCCTGAAGTTCGCTTACTGTGGGTACCCTCATTAAGCCCCTCATACATACCTGATGGAGACGTGGTTATCGCTACTGCTTGGCAGACTGCTGAGTGGGTATCAAAGTACCCCAGATCCAAAGGGAGGCAGTTCCATCTGCTGTACGACTATGAGCATTACAAGGTAGCTAGCTCCACTATGCGCCAACGGATTGCTCGGGCTTTAGCACTTGACCTCGAAAAGATCGTGACATCGCCAGCAGTAGCACAGATGCTAGAGGAATGTTCGGTTGTGCACAATCCAAGGAACTACCTCTCTAATGGCATAGACCTGGATGTTTACTACACGGAACAAGACCTCGAGGGGCGTAGCTACATTGGTTTTCCGTCACGCCGCGAACCATTCAAGGGCACTAAAGATGCAATCCAGGCCCTGTCCATCTTGAGAACCCGGTTGATGGCCTCAGGTATAAAGATTTGGTCCTTTGGCACTATGAAACCTGAGGGTTTACCAGATTGGATTGAGTTTCATACCTTCCCGTCAGACCAAAAACTCCGACAGTTGTATAATCAAACTTCCATTTTTATCCAACCTTCACACTTTGAGGGATGGGGATTACCTGGCGCAGAGGCTATGGCCTGCGGGGCGGCACTTATTTCCACAGATAATGGTGGGGTCAGAGCGTATGCCGAACACGGAGTGACCGCACTTCTATGTCAACCTCAGCAACCTTCGGCAATCGCTCAAGCTGTTGTGCAACTGCTAGACGACCCAGGTCAAAAATTGAAGTTAGCCCAGAACGGCAACCGCCATATTCAAGGATTTACCTGGGATAATGCAACTCAGAGGCTTACAGCAGTGATTTCCCGTAAGCTTAAGTAGGGGAGTCAAATGACGGAACCTGGCATCTTCAGTGTTATCAAAAATTGGCGGAGTGGCATGACACCCTTGACCTCGCAAAGAACCCTATGAGTGAACCTCCAGCAGTCATCCTAATCACCGGCGGTCTCGGCTTTATCGGCCTCGAGTTGGCCAAGACCCTTGTCACAGGGGGGTACCGAGTCGTTCTGTTTGATAACCTTAGCCCGCAGATTCACGGGGCCATACCACAAGTTCAAAACCCTTTGTTCGACAGGCCCAATATACATGTGGTGCGCGGCAGCATCAACGATCATGACACCCTCGAGCCGCTTCTACAAAAGGTCTCTGCGGTAGTCCACTTGGCCGCCGAAACGGGTACGGGACAGTCTATGTATCAGATCGCCCACTATAATCAAATCAACACTCAGGGCACAGCCGTATTGCTTGATATTCTTGCCAATAAACCTCACTCGGTCAAAAAAGTGGTGCTGGCTTCCTCTAGGTCAATCTATGGCGAAGGAGCATACAAGAACCTTCAAACAGGCTCGCTCGAGTTCCCGCCTGCCCGTTCGCAAGAGGCCCTATTCGCCCATCAATGGGAACCTGTTGGCACGACCGGCCAGCCTCTTCAAGCTGTGGCGACGCCCGAAGATACCCCCCCCCGACCCGCGTCGATCTACGCGGCTACAAAATATGCACAGGAAGACTTGGTACGGATCGCATGTGGGTCTTTAGGAATCGGGTATACGGTTTTGCGCTTCCAGAACGTTTACGGCAACGGACAGTCACTAAACAACCCTTATACCGGCATCCTTTCCATCTTTTCGACGAGAATCCGCAAGGGGTTGATGCTGCCCATCTTCGAGGACGGCAAAGAAACCCGCGATTTTGTGCACGTACGGGATGTTGTCAGCGCCATCCGCCTAAGCCTCGAGTCTGATCGTGCCAATGGACAGACCTTCAATGTGGGATCGGGCATACCCACAAGCGTGTTTGACGTAGCCAGACTGCTGGTTAGAGCGCTCAAGGGTACCTCCGAAATTCGCACCACGGGTCAGTACCGATTGGGAGACATACGGCATTGCTACGCTGACCTGACCCGCATTCGTGAGCGCCTTGGCTTTCAGCCCGAGGTCTCCCTCGAGCAGGGCATCGATGAGTTCGCCGGGTGGGTTCTGACCCAGACACTACCCGAAGACCGCCTCGAGCAAGCAAACCGAGAACTTATAGAACGCAAACTGATGGGGTGAGGTATGACTGGGCAGCCTAAAATTGGTTTGGTTACTGTCACCTATAACAGCGCCAAGGTGATTCCTGGATTCATGGAGTCCTTACAGGCCCAAACTTATGCCAACTGGCAATTGATCGCGGTGGACAACCAATCCAAGGACTCGAGCGCTGAACTGCTACGGAGCTACGATGACGATCGAGTTACGATCATTTTCAATGAGGACAATATCGGGGTAGCAGCCGGCAACAACCAAGGTATACGAGAAGCCATTCAACAAGACTGCAAGTACATTGTCCTCATCAACAATGACACAGAGTTTCCAGCGAATTTGCTGGCCGAAATGCTGCGTCGATTGCTCGAACTACAGTGCGATATGGTGGTTCCCAAAATGTACTACTACCAACCTAAGGATCGACTTTGGTTCGCAGGTGGGAAGTTCCGCCGATTTCTGTTCTGGCAAATTCGGCATATCGGTCTTGATCAAAACGATACGGGTTTGTTTAATCAAACTGTCCCGATCGACTACGCTCCCACCTGCTGCGTGCTGATGCCCTCACAGCTATTCGAGCAGGTCGGGCTGATGGATGAACAGTACTTTGTATATTACGACGATGTAGATTTTTTCCTGCGAGCCAACCGCAAAGGCTGTAAAACCTACTATTTGCCGCATATCCACCTTTACCACAAGGTTAGTTCGCTTTCCGGCGGCAACGAGTCAGAATGGGGACTATATATGCAGTCCCGCAACGCGATTCTCTTTTTGCGGAAAAACTACCCGGCTTTGCCACAAAAGCTGGGTTTGGTTGGCCAGCAGCTGTTTCTACTATTCAGGTTTATCTTGAAAAGAGATAATGCCAAGACCTTTGCGATACGTCAGCGTGGTTTGCGAGATGGTCTACGGATGCCTATAAACAGGATGCCTATAAACAGCTAGAAGAGGGTCTGTTCATGCGTTCACTCCCACTAACAACCAAACTAGTGTTATTCCTTGGGGTGTTTGGGGTTTCATTGTTTGGTTGGACTTTAGGCTCGAGTCCTATTCTCGTTAGCGATCTGGTTCTATTTGGATGGGTTCTGACAGGCATCCTTTGGTACCGACGCTTGGACTGTTCTCTACTAGGTCTTTTCGTCTGGCTTTTCTTATTGGTCAACTTGCTAGGATTTTTCGCCTTGACGGTAAGGCCCAGTTTTTTTGCCGGTGATTTTTTAGCATCTCTAATACGTTTGTGTTTGAGCTTTAGTTTGGTATTTACCGTTTCACCAATTATTCGTGCACTCGACGTACGCAATCTGGGGCGGGCGATCCTTTGGGTGATTCGTATCCATGCTTTGATAATTGTTGCAATGGCAACCAGCAATCTAGCACTGGGAACTCAACTTTATCGATTCGCGAATTTGGGCAACTACACCCCTGAAACCTTTATTGCATGGGGTCGGGTTAGTGGACTCTTTGCTGAACCCGCATACTTCGGCTGGTTCGTAGCCTTGGGCCTTTTCACTCTGCTCAATATCAGCATAAGGTACAAGATACATACAATTTCTATATTAGATTATCTGCTTCTCGTGCTGGCTTTATTGTTTAGCACTTCACTTGCAGGAGTAACAGTAGGGCTCATAGCTTTATTCGGTACAGTATGGGTGCGAATGTTCTACTTAACGCCTAACATCGGACAAAAGCTGCTCGCCACATCAACCCTCACCATCGGCTTGATTATCGTCTTGGTTTTGTTTTCTTCAAATCCAACACAAACTGCGTATCTTTTCGATCGTTTATCAAACATTACCACCGATGCCTCCTTTCAGGATCGCATACCCGGTTCGCTAGAGGCTTCGCGTTACATTTTCCTCCAAAACCCCCTAACTGGAACAGGGTTAGGGAACCTTGCACAGTCAGTTAAGGATGGTATGCCTTTCTTCATCTATAAGTGGCCCGAAAACATTGATATCCATATCTCATGGGCTGCCGTTTTTGCCACAACCGGACTATTCGGTGGAGTCATATATGCCTTGATGCTCTTTGGAACGGTGATTGATCAGAACTCGAGACCGCTTGGCTGGGGTCTTATCTTGGTTTCATTCGTGTATGGCGGATTTGCGCTGGGAGTTCTTTGGTGGTTTTTGGCCTTAACATTGGTATTCCAGAAACCACAGCTCATATGGAGGTCATCATGATTGCTATGATTGATCCGTCTGACTTTACCCCACCATACAACCAACAGTTATGTAACTCCTTAGGAGTGCTAGATCAGAAAGTCATCCTGTTTGGTTCGAAACCCAATCTTTATAGTCCAGTTTCGTTTAGGTACCAACCTCATTTTTATCGTATCTCCGAGCGGTTAAGAACTCTTCCCAAACCACTGTACTTATCCATCAAAGGCTTCGAGCATTCCTACAATATGCAAACCCTATATTGGAATTTACGCAACCTCCAACCCAAAGTGATCCACTTCCAGTGGTTACCCCTGCCAAGTCTAGACCGTCACTTCATACCACAACACAAAAAGTTAGCCCCTACGATCATGACCGTTCATGACACACAACCCTTTAATGGAGACCCATCAAACCGCCTGCAGGTACGTGGCTGGCTAAACAGCCTATCAACCTTTGATCACTTGATTGTCCACACCGTCTATAGCGCAGAGCAGCTGATACGCGCAGGTATTGATAGTGCCAAGATCTCTATTGTACCAATTGGAAGTATGGATGTCTTACCTGAGACTTTTCGAGCTCCTGATTTAGAAACAAAAGTCATCTTGTTCTTCGGTAATATCAAACCGTACAAGGGTCTTGATGTCTTGTTAAGGGCAGTCAGCCAGTTTGAACCCGAACTTAGGAACTCAGTAGAAGTATACATCTACGGAAGACCAATCATGGATATTGAACCCATGCGTAGGCTGGCTCAACAACTAGGAATTGGTAAGCAGACTTACTGGAATCTGCGGTTTATAGAGGATAAAGAAGTTCCCGATATTTTCGCAAAAGCCAACGTGGTGGCTCTACCCTATCGTGCAATTGATGCCAGTGGTGTCCTCACTCAAGCCCTGATCTATGGTAGGCCAGTGGTTGCCAGTAGGCTTGGAGGATTGGTTGACTTCATTGAAAATGGGTCAACAGGCTACCTTGTACCTCCTGAAAACCCTGAAGCGCTTTCAGAGGCTCTTAAGTCAATACTGTCTGACCCTCAGCTACAACTTAAGATGGCCCAGTCTGCTTACCAGCGTGCACAAAACATGCCCACATGGACACAAATTGGCAAGACAACCCTCGATGTTTATCAAAAAGCCTCGCGCTACTAATGTCATGCGTATCTTGTTCTGCACGCCTCGATTACCTTTTCCGCCCGTCAAAGGTGATCAGTCAGTTGCTTTACAGAGGCTAAAGCATCTTTCCAGAAAACATGAAATCGTGCTGTTGTCGTTCTTTTCTGCTGACGAAGAGTTAAGCTATTTGACGCATCTAAAACCTTATTGCACAGAGATTCACGTTGTAAGGCTAGAGGCATCCCGCTCTATCCTCAACATGATTATAGGTGCCGTTAATCCTGGTATGCCTTTTCAGGTTAGCTATTATCAGAGTACGAGCTTTACTAACAAACTTCATACAATCCTTAATGAGCAATCTTTTGATTTAGTGCATAGCGTTTTGGTGCGTTTAGCCCCATACATGCAAACTGTAAAGCAACCGCAGGTTGTAGATCTTATTGATTCGATGACTCTCAATATGCGCCGAAGGGTTGCTCGAGAGACGGGCCTAAAACGTTTGATCTTTTCTGAAGAGTTGCGCCGTGTACGTCAATATGAGCGGTCGATCATCGGAAGATATCGGAATACTGCAGCCATCGTTGTTTCGCGCATAGATCAGCAAGAGTTGTGCAGCCCTAAAGTACGGGTTATACCTCTAGGTATTGATCTAGACACGTTTTACCCCCCGCCGGAACCACAATCTCAAGAAAAAATAAAAACCCAACGTATCATCTTCTCAGGCAACATGGGATACGAGCCCAATATTAGTGCTGTTGAGTGGTTTGTCGGGAATTGCCTTGAAACAATCAGGCGCACCATCCCTGAAGTAGAACTCCACATCGTAGGAACAAACCCTTCCAACAGAATTCTCAAATTAGCCCAGAGGCAAGGGATCGTTGTGACCGGGTGGGTGGAGTCCATAGCGGATTACCTACGCAACTCGAGCGTGGCAATTGCCCCCATGCAATCAGGTTCGGGCATGCAATACAAGATTCTTGAGGCAATGGCCTGTGGCTTACCTGTGGTGACTACCCCGATAGGGCTTGGGGACATCCGTGCTCAGCCTAATCAGGCAATCTTAGTCGCTGAATCCCGTGACGACTTTGCTCGAGAAGTTATTCAAATACTTTCAAACCCCGAGCAGCGGGAAAAAATCGGGCAGAATGCTCATGATTTTGTTAATCGTAAGCACAGTTGGTCCGCCGTTAATCAAGAGTTAGATATGCTTTATGCTGAGCTTGCCGGCTTACCATCTTAATGGTACCTGACTTAGGGAACAGTAATGCTTTCAGTAGTTTTTTCCACACGATCCTCGCCACGTCATAAACGTGGCTGGCTTTTTGCGGATGTTTTGTGGCATCTCCTGGGTTTAGTGATTGTTATGATGATCTCCGCCATACTTACTTGGGATACGTGGCAATTTTGGCGTTTTGAGGAACGCCGCGTGTTTATTGGCATGTTGGTACTGACCTATATTACCGGTCTATTTATCGGTCATCGAGTTTTGGGCTTTGCTCGAGCAGACTTTTTTGTGGCCGTTTTTATGAGCGTAAGCGTCTCCTTTCTATTAGCAGTTACAATTTTGGCTTTTGGTAGGTTCTATTATTCTCGCAGTTTTTTGCTGTTTGCCTACTTGATCACTCTAACTTGGCACATTTTAGGCTGGTGGCTGTTTTCCCGCCGAACTTTACGGTTAGTACTAGTTCCTGGTGGTTTAAACCACCAACTCAGCGAATTGCCTGGTGTTCAGTGGATCACCATCAGCCACCCCGATAACGATTTGGATGCGGATAGCATCGTAATAGACCCTCACACCATGACTACGCCTAACTGGATTCGGTTTGTGGCAGAAAACTCTCTCCGGGGACGTTCTGTGTTTCACGCGGCAGCAGTGTATGAAGCTTTGACGGGGCGGATCTCCTTAGAGCACCACTCGGAGGGGTGGTTAGAAAATCTTAGTCTCCCCCCAGTTTATCCCTCCATTAAACGAATTCTAGATGTGTGCGCAGTGCTCATTACCTTGCCAATAATTCTGCCTCTGCTGGGTCTAGTTGCCCTGTTGATTCGAGTCGATTCGTCCGGCGCCATCCTTTTTTGGCAAAATCGTATGGGGCAAAGCGGTCGACCTTTCTGGATGGTTAAATTTCGCACCATGCGAATCGACTCCGAGCAGGATGGAGCTCAATTCGCAGCCGATGATGACCCCCGAATCACTCCTCTTGGGCGTTTTTTACGCAAGTTTCGTTTAGATGAGTTGCCTCAGTTTTGGAACGTTCTGAGGGGTGAAATGAGCCTTATTGGCCCCCGCCCCGAGCAAGTAACTTTTGCTGAAGGATTCGCCTCCGAGATACCTTTGTACCCCTATAGACATTTGGTAAAGCCTGGCCTAACTGGTTGGGCACAGGTGAATCAAGGCTATGCCGCTGATTCAGGCGAGACCCGTATTAAGCTTTCCTACGATTTGTATTATGTCAAGAATGTATCGATTTGGTTAGATGTGTTAATTGTGCTTAAAACGCTCCGCACGATTGTTACTGGTTTTGGGGCACGTTAAGTCTATGATTTGGGTTATTGGTGCCTTGTTTGTTTTTCTGCCCCTTTATCCACTTGCCTCAGCAACTATATTGGTTGGTTTTGGTTTTTTTTCACTATGCCTACGGCGTGATCCCATGAGATGGGGAGTTCATTTCTTATTGTTCGGTTTGTTGGGCGCAATAGCTCAATTGTTTTCACCGAGTCTCCAAGCTACATACCCAAGTTGGCTTGCCGTGAACTCTAAATCGGATTCAGTTAACATCATTCCCTTTAACGGAATGGCTGACGTGCGGGCGTGGAATGTCGAAGATAATCTAGCTGGAAGAGCCATACAACAATCAGATGGTTTCTGGCGCATCTACCGTGTCAATCCCTCAACAAATCGTCCTATCCGTGCAATCTTCTCAGCTAGGAGCTACCCTGTTCAAACTGGACAAACATACACCCAAAGTGTATATGTCAGACACAATGGAACTGAACTGGGGTTTGATTTCTATTTTACGACTGCTCGAGGTCAATCTCCTGTTACAGCGAGTTTTGAGCCTATAAACACAGAAATCTCTCGAGCATTTGCCAGTTATACGGTTCGTCCTGGTGATAACTGGCTTCGAGCAATAGATCTTGCGGGTTTCTCAGGAGATTGGAACCAGCTTGATCTGGCATACCCACAGCTTGAAGAAGGACGTTCGCTTAGTCCCTATCAAGCCTTCTTACCGTTAGACAGTTTATGGCAACGGTTCGCTTGGTGGGTCGGGACAGCCCTTTTGGTGTTTTTCGCTTTTCACGGAAGTTTGTGGGTTTGGCATCGTTTGAAAGCTAATCACGCTGCAAATATGTTACTGCTAGGGTTGGCCATTCACTTGGTGTTTTCGCTCATACAAGCCCATACCAATCAATTCGTGGTCGACAATCGGGTTGGTGGATTGGCAGTTCAACCCAACTTTCTTGGACATCAATCCGTTCTATCTGCTGCATTAGCTTGGATGCTGGGTGGTGTTCTTCCTGGAGCAACAGCTTTGAGCTTATCGGCAGGTTTGGTATGGCTTTCGGGAAGTCGTGCCGCCCTAATTGCATTGGGGATAGTCACCATAAACTGGTGGACTGGTCTAAATAGGTCAATCCGATGGATTAGCTTCGCAGTAGGTATGATAGGCCTTTTTGGGGTCTGGCTGGGCAACATCCCACTAGGTAGATTAGGCGACCTAGCGGTAGTAGACTTATCCCGGATTCAAATATGGGAGGTGGCCCTAAATGCAATCCGATCCTACCCCATCGGTGGCATTGGACAAGGAGCTTTTGCATATTTTTACTATTTGGAGTTGCCTCCAAATGCACTTGAGCGCTTAGCCCCTCACGCTCACAGCCTAATCCTGCAAGTTGGGGTCGAATCAGGGATCCTAGGAATCATCGGATTTATCCAACTTTACGGTTTGTTTGTAGTCAAAGCAGTGTCGTTTCGTAACTGGCCAGCGGTAATAGTCTTTCTAGTTATTGGGATACTCAATATACTCGATAGCACCTTTTTTTATGCTGGGATTCACTATGCCTTCTGGATAACTGCCGGATGGGTGGTTCACAATAAGCCTGCTAAACTATAGAGGTGAATGTTCGTTCAGATTCTCTTCCATCAGAGCTTTCTTTGCGAGACCTTTACGATATCGTAAAGCGTTGGCGGATGTTGATTTTAGGCCTTCCTGTATTGGTGGCTGCTTTGACTTTAGTAGGTAGTTTTCTCCTCCCCCGCATATATACAAGCCGCGCCGTGGTCAGCCTGACCCTGGCCAACCAGCAAAACCAGCAAGGGCTGCTCAACAATCTCCCCTCCCTCACCGGTCTAGCTCAGGGCTTCGTAGACCTTCAAGCCACCACTCTGCTCGCCCAAGAGCTCGGTGTGACCGACCCCACCCAGTTCTACGAGGCCCGCTTCGACGATAAGCGCAACCTGCTCAACCTGAGCGCCCAGGGCGGCTCGCCCAAGGAAGCCTTCGACCGCGCTACCCGCATCCTCAATGTTGCTCGAAACTATCTGAGAGAGCGCATGGCGGAGGGGGCTCAGGCCAACATCCGCGCTGCGCTCACCCAGACCCAGCTCGACCTTCAGGTGGCCCAGGACGGCCTGCGCCGCATCCAAGCCCAGCTCCAGTCCACCACGGGCCGCAACACCTCCAACGGGACCGTCGCGGCAGGCCTCGAGGCCCGCGGCAACGACCCCCAGGCCGCCCGGGCGGTCAATCCCGGCCTGACCAGCCTGAGCCTCGACGAATCCCGGCTGCGCTCGGAGATCGCCAAGTCCGAGGCCCGCATAGACACCCTGACCAAGTTTCTTAATCAGCCCGAGCAGATCAACCAGCTGGTCGGCCAGGCCCTGCTGGTGCAGGTGCTGGTGCCGCCCGCCGAGCCCCTTAGGGCCACCTTCCCGCGCCCGGTGCTGTTTACGGCGGTGGCGGCGGTGCTGGGTTTGCTGATTGGGCTGCTGTGGGCCTTCGTCGCCGAGGCGGTACGCCCCAGGCCCTAAAGCTGCTATCCTATTGCGGTGTTAGAGCCGAAGACGGGAATAAAGACCCAACTTAAAGCCGCTGTCGCCCAGGCCTTAGGGGCCCTGGGCGTGACCGAGCCTCCCGAGATCGTGGTGCAGGAGACCCCTGCGGGCAAGGAAGGCGATTACGGCACGCCCGTAGCGATGGGGCTGGCTCGAGTCCTGCGCAAAGCGCCCCCGCAGATCGCCACTGAAATCATCGAAAAGCTGCAACCGCCCCAGTGGGTGAAGCGGGCCTTCATGACCGGCGGGTACATCAATTTCGAGCTAGACCCCGCCTTCTTGGTCCAGGCCGCCGCCCGGCCCGCCCAGCCGGCGCCCGTGAGCGGCGGCAAGGTACTGGTGGAGCACACCTCGGTCAACCCCAACAAGGAACTGCACGTGGGGCACCTCAGGAACGTCTGCCTGGGCGACTCGCTGGCGCGGATTTTGCGGTTTGCCGGGCGCAACGTCGAGGTGATGAACTACATCGACGACACCGGGCGGCAGGCAGCAGAAAGTTTGTACGCCCTCGAGTACTTCGGGCTGGGCTCGAGCGAAGGCTACGGCAAGTACGACCACTGGGTGGGCGACGCCTACGTGCGGCTGCACCAGGAGATGGAAGACCCCGAGAAGAAGGCAGTGATCGAGCAGGGTGTGCAGCAGACGCTGCACAAGCTCGAGGCGGGCGAGTTGCGGGCCGAGGTCGACAAGATTTTGCGCTCGCAACTCCAGACCATGTACCGCCTGGGAGCCGAGTACGACGCCTTCGTGTGGGAGTCGGATATCGTGCGCGAGGGACTGTTGGCCAAGGCCATGAAAGCCCTCGAGGGCTCGCCCTACGTCTCGAGGCCCACCGAGGGCAAGTACGCGGGCGCCTTCGTGATGGACACCAGCGCCTTCATCCCCGGACTGGAAGACCCCTACCTGGTGCTGGTGCGCTCCAATGGGGTCAGCACCTACACCGCCAAGGACATCGGCCTTCAGTTCTGGAAGATGGGGCTGCTCGAGGGCATCAAGTTCCAGGAGTACGACACCCAGCCCAGCGGCGCCAAGCTCTACACCACCCACCCCCAGGGCGGCCCAATGCCCTTCGGCGGCGCCCTCGAGACAGTCAACGTGGTGGACGCCCGCCAGAGCCACGCGCTGCGAATCGTCCAGGCCAGCCTCGAGGTCGAAGGAAGGCACGACCTGGCCGAGGGCTGCTTCCATCTTGCCTACGAGACGGTGCTCTTGGAGGGCAAGCAGATGTCCGGGCGCAAGGGCATCGTGGTGAGCGTGGATGAGGTGATGGACGAAGCCGCCAAGCGCGTGCTGGCCGTCATCGCTGAGAAGAACCCCGACCACCCCAACCCCCAGGAGGCCGCCGAGCAGATCGGGGTGGGGGCGGTCCGCTTCGCGATGATCAAGACCGAGTCGAAGAAGCAGATCGACTTCCGCTACGACCAGGCCCTGAGCTTCGAGGGTGACACCGGCCCGTATGTGCAGATGGCCTTCGCCCGGACTTGCTCGATTCTCCGCAAAGCCGAAGAGCAGGGTGTCATCAACGAACAGGCTGACTTTTCACAGGCGACACCGTATGAGGTCGAGTTGGCCAAAATACTTGCCCGGTTTCCCGAGGTCGTCCAAGATGCTGCCAGAATTAAAGCACCCCATGTCGTGGCCCAGTATTTGCTCGACCTTTCGGCGGCGTGGCACTCCTATTTCAACGCGAAAACCCCCGATGGAAAGGCGGCGACTCGAGTTCTTGACGCACCTACAGGCCTCCGCGGGCTGAGGCTCGAGCTGGTCAAGGCCCTGCGGCAGACGCTCAGGCAGGGGCTCGAGTTGGTGGGGCTGCAGGCCCCCGAGGTGATGTAGGGCGCTCAAACACTCACCCCCACCCCCCCTTTAAGGAAAGCGAGAGCAGGTCTTCGGTTCGGCCCCTTCGCCTGCGGGCGGGGGCCTGGGTTAAGGATTGCTCAACCCTCGAGGCCCGCTTTTCCCCGATTTTTCCGGGCAAAATCGCGCCCAATGGCCCACCGGGGGGGCGAAAACCCCGCCGCTATTGATTACTCACCCAGTACGTATGAGAATGAGGAAGCTGCCGCTCGAGCCGGGCGGGCGGCCACCCTTCATATGACCAACACCCTACCCCTCCCGAGACTCCCGCAACGCATATTGCACCGCCGACAACTCATCCTCACCGCACTCAGCCTGCTACCCCTGTTCAGCCCTACCGCCGTCGCCCAAGCCCCCCGACTCACCACACCCGAGGAGGTGGCCAGGGTCGAGGTGATCCGCCGTGCCCTGCCCGCCGTGGTCAAGATCACCGGGATTCTGCGCGACCCCCAGACCGGCAACGAAGGCCCCACCAACGGCTCGGGCTTCTTCTACAGCGCCAACCGGCTCATCACCAACTTCCACGTGATCCAGGACCTGCGCGACATCACCGTGGAGCTATTTGATGGCCGCTCCTTCCCCGCGCAGATTTTCGCCATAGACCGAGGCATCGACATCGCCATCCTGACCGTGCAGGGCGTCACCGCGCCCGCCCGGCTCCAGTTCGGCAGTTCGCAGAACCTGCTGGCGGGGATGGGGCTGGTCGTCATCGGGAGCCCCTTCGGCCAGCGCAACCTGCCCAGCTACGGCATCCTCTCGGCCATCGCGCCCACCGCGGCCGAGAAGAACGACCTCGACCCCGAGATCGGCTCGGAGATCGGCGACCTGATGTTCACCGATGCCCGCATCGTGCCCGGTAACTCCGGCGGCCCGGTCTTAGACCTCCAGGGCCGGGTGGTTGGTGTTGCCAACGCAACCCTTGGCGACCTCAGCGGGGTGGGCGGCCTGGGGGTGGCGATCCCCGGCGACCTGGTGCGCCAGAGCGTGAACGACCTCGAGCGCTTCGGCGTCCCCCAGCGCGGCAACCTGGGTGCGACCCTGCTGGACTTGGGCGAGCTCGACCCGCTGCTGCTGGCTCGGGTGGGCCTGCTCTCTACGCGCGGCGCAATGATCCAGACCGTCACCCAGGGCGGCCCGGCCCAGCGGGCCGGCATCCGCCCGGCCCAGCGCGACCAGCGCGGCCGGCTGGTGGCGCTGGGCGACATTGTTCAGGCCATCAACGGGCGGCCCATCCGCAACTCCGGCGACGTGACCCAGCAGATCGCCCGCTTCCGCCCTGGCGAGCAGGTACGGCTGACGCTGTGGCGCAACGGGCGGCGGCTCGAGGCGACGGTCACCATGATCGCGCGGCGCTGACCGATGACGCTGTGGCGATACTCCTTATCCCGCCTCCCGCATCCACTCTTGACACCCGCCCCCCGACCCTCGAGGCTATAACCGATGTACGTGGCTATCGAGGGCGTGATCGGGGTGGGCAAGACTACCCTGACCCGGCTGCTGGCAGAGCGGCTGGGGGCTGAACGGCTGCACGAGGTGGTGGAGGAGAACCCTTTCCTGCCGCTGTTCTACCAGGACCCAGTAGCCTACGGCTTCAAGGTGCAGGTGTTCTTCCTGCTCTCGAGGTACAAGCAACTGCTCCCGCTGGCCCAGCCGGGGCTGTTCGGTGCGGGTGTGGTGGCCGACTACCTCTTCGACAAGGACGCCATCTTCGCGGCCATGAACCTCGCGGGCGACGAGTGGAGCCTCTACACCGACCTCTACAGCAGCTTGGCCCCCAAAATCCCCGTGCCCGACCTTACCATCTACCTCAAGGCCCCCCTGCCGGTGATCCTGGAGCGCATCCGCCGCCGGGGCCGCGAGTTCGAGCGCGCCATAGACCCCAACTACCTCTCCCGCCTCTCCGAGTTCTACGAGCGCCACTTCACCACCTACCCTCACCCCCTGTGGGTCATCAACACCGACGGCCTCAACTTCGCCGACGAACAAGACCACCGGGAGTGGGTGGTGGCCGAGGTGGAGAAGCGGCTGGGGATGGTAGTGAGATAAGGAGGAAAGTGGAAGGAGAACAGAGAAGAGCAAAGGCGTAAACCCCTGCGGTCTCCTTCCTCTCTCCCCTATTCTCTTTCCTCGCAATTATGTATCTGGCCATTGCCGGAAACATCGGCTCGGGCAAGTCCACCCTGACCGGGCTCCTGTCCCAGCGCTACGGGCTGCTGCCGGTCTACGAGGCGGTGGACGAGAACCCCTATCTCGCCGACTTCTACGCCGACATGGGACGCTGGGCCTTCCAGTCGCAGGTCTTCTTCCTCTCGAAGCGGCTGCGGCAGCACCTCGAGCAGGTCAACCCGGCCCAGCACGTGGTGCAAGACCGCACCGTCTACGAGGACGCCTTCATCTTCGCCCAAAACCTGCGCGTGTCGGGCCACCTCAGCGAGCGGGACTGGAAGACCTACCTTTCGCTCTACGAGGGGGTCTCCTCGGCGCTGCGCAGGCCGGACCTGCTGATCTACGTGCGCTCCTCGGTC
This sequence comes from Meiothermus sp., assembly GCA_033762915.1. Classification (GTDB taxonomy): domain Bacteria; phylum Deinococcota; class Deinococci; order Deinococcales; family Thermaceae; genus Meiothermus. The sequence goes on from JANRLD010000066.1 coordinate 42,558, forward strand.
AAGACCTTGCAGCAGCACATCGCCCGCCGGGGCCGCACCTTCGAGCAGCAAATCCCCGAGCAGTACCTGTCCGACCTCAACAACTTGTACGAAGCCTGGATCGGCTCCTACAACCTCTCCCCCGTCCTGGTGATCTCCTCCGACAGCGTGAACTACGCCGACGACGAGGAGACCAGAGAGCTGATGTTCCGGATGCTCGAGGGGTTTGGGCTGAGCACGCCGCTGGTCTGATCGCGTTTCCAACCCTTACCTCCCTCGCGGCGGCAGGTAATGTACTCCCTACAGCAAAACCGCTGTAGGGAGTAGGCGTGGGAACCGCTCTAGAAGGCCCGCTGCCCAGGCTGGTGGGCCAAAATATCAACTGCCTAAAACAGGTTCAAATTCGCTTGAATACCCCAGACCGGGCTGCTACCCTCGCGCAGGGTACACAAACCCTCTCGAGGTAATTGCATGAAGCATCTCCCCAAACTCATCAGCATCGCCCTGCTGGCCCTGTTGGCAGCCTGCACTCAGACACCGGCTCCCGCCCCCACCCTCGCGGTCTCGCCCAAGACTCTCTCCTTCAGCGCAGGTGACGTGGGCAAGCCCGTGACCGCAACCCTGACCGGCAGCAGCGAGGCCATTACCTGGAGCCTCAGCCCGGCAGGCACAGGAACACTCTCCGCTTCCACCGGAACCAGCGTCACCTACACGCCGCCCGCCAACGTGGCGGCCGCCACCACCGTTACCCTGACCGCGACCTCGAGCGGGGTCAGCGACAGCGCGACCATAACCGTCAACCCCCAGCCTGCCATTGGCGTCAGCCCCAAGACCCGCACGGTCGTCGCGGGGAGCGCCGCCACGGCCTTCACCGTCACCCTGAGCACCGCCAAGGGAACGATCACCTGGAGTCTGAGCCCCAACCTGGGCAGCCTGTCGGCCACCACCGGCACTTCGGTAAACTACACCCCGCCCGCCAACGTGGCGGCTGCCACCACCGTTACCCTGACCGCGACCTCGAGCGGGGTCAGCGACAGCGCGACCATCACCATCAGCCCACTCCCTACGCTCACCGTCAGCCCCAACACCCGCACCATAGTGGCGGGAAGCGCGGCGACAAGCTTCTCGGCAATTCTAGCCAACAGCGCAGAGACGATCACCTGGAACCTCAGCCCCAGTCTAGGAACCCTCTCGGCCAACACCGGTTCTTTGGTCGAGTACACCCCGCCCACGACGGTCGCCAGCAGCACCGAAGTTACGCTAACCGCCTCGGCAGGCAGCCTGAGCGCCAGTGCCACCATCACCGTCAACCCGTTTGTCAACTCGGCAGGCGAGGGCCGCAACATCACCCTGCAGAACTGGCCTGCGGGCTCGAGCGGAACGCTCAACTTCACCAGCGTTGTCTCGGGCTCCTTCACTCAAACTCCAGTTGCTAGCACCTCAATTAACGCGACAGGGCAGTTCAGTTACAACTTGGCCGCAGCCACTGTTTTAGGCCCGATCAGCGGAACTTTTCCTTCAAACTGTGGTCTGGATGTGGTCAATCCTAGCCCAGGCGCACAGATTGCCAACGGGGTCATCAACGCAGTCGAGGGTAGCAACCCGCAACGCTCGGTAAGGATTGCCAACAACGCGACCGCCCCCGTAGGTGCTCCCGTGATTGGCTATGCCAGTGCCAGTCTGATGTATAGCAATGCTGCTTGGTCGGTTACCGGGACTTGCACCACTGGGGGATCCACCAACACTTATGCACTGAACCTGGTTCAGGGCTGGAACTGGTTCATCATCACCACGAACTCGGCCACCAGCCAAACCTTCAGCACCGCCACCACGCTGCCTGCGGGTTTCAACTGGTACTACTAAACCCACCATAAACCAGTTCGCCGCCCCTGACCCACGGGGCGGCTTTTCCTTTCATGTAGACTAGCCCCCTGATGACCCTGCGTCAGCTTTTCGACGACCCCAGCCTGAGCGACCTCGAGATTCGCGGAATTACCCATGACTCCCGATTGGTCGAGCCGGGCTTCGTGTTCGTGGCGGTTCCGGGCGTACCGCTGCCCAGCCGTAAGCCCTTTGACGGGCACGACTACATCGGGCAAGCCGTGGGTAAAGGCGCGGCGGCGGTGGTGGGGAGCAGGGCAATCGCTGAACTCGAGGGCGGTGGGTACAGCCCTGCTTCGCAGCAACCACCCTACATCCGGGTGGAGGATGCCAGGGCCGCCCTGGCCGACTTGAGCGCGGCCTTTTGGGGCCACCCGGCGCGGCAGCTCGAGCTGCTGGGGGTCACCGGCTCCAAGGGCAAGACCACCGTGACGGTGCTGGTCCACCACCTGCTGCAGTCGGCGGGAGCGCCGGTGGGCAGGCTGTCCACGGTGGGGATCAAGATCGGAGCGGAGGAGCTGTTTCTGCCGGGGCACTTCACCACGCCCGAGGCCCCGCAGGTGCAGGAGATGCTGCGCCGCTTCGTGGAGGCGGGGTGCAGGCGGGCGGTGCTCGAGGTCTCGAGCCACGCGCTGCAGCTCGAGCGGGTGCGGGGCCTGGAGTACGCGGTGGGGGTCTTCACCAACCTCTTCGAAGACCACCTGGACTTGCACAAGACGATGGAGAACTACTTCGCCCAGAAGACCAAACTCCTGGAGCGCTCCCGCTTCTGTGTCGTCAACGCCGACAACGAGTGGACGCGGACGCTGGTCGGGCGGTTCGCGGGCTGGAGCTACGGTGCGGCGGGCGACTGGCGGGCCGAGCACTTGCGCGAGGCCCCAGGCGGCCTCCGGTTTCAGGCGATCTCACCGCTGGGCGAGTTCCCGGCGGAGGTACCGATGGTGGGGGCCTTCAACGCCCACAACGCCCTGGCGGCGATGGCGGCCTGCGCCCGGATGGGCCTCGAGGTGTCCGAGCTACAGGCCGGGCTCAAGAGCTTCCCCGGCGTGCCGGGGCGGATGCAGCTGATTCAGAGCGAGCCCTTCCGCGCCATCGTGGACTTCGCCCACACCGGGGCCAGCCTCGAGGCCGCCCTCCGCACCCTGCGCCCCACCACCCGGGGCCGTCTGGTGGTGGTGATCGGGGCAGCGGGCAACCAGGACCCCGGCCGCCGCGCGGGCATCGGTCGGGCCGCGGCAGAGCTGGCCGACTTTGCCGTCTTCACCGAGGAAGACCACCGCACCGAGAGCCTCGAGGCTATCCTGGGCAGCATGGCCGAGGCCCACGGCGACCCCGCCCGCCACGCCCTGATCCCCGACCGCCTCGAGGCCATCGCCTGGGCCGCCGCCCGCGCCCAACCCGGCGATACCCTGCTGTTCAGCGGCAAGGGGCATGAAAGGACCCTCGAGCGCGGCAGCGAGGCGATCCCCTGGGACGAGGTTGCGGCTGTCCGTTCGGTCCTCCCGCGCCCGTAAGCGGCGTCTCGAGCGCGGCAGCGAGGCCGAGGAGGTACGGCGCACCGCTTCCGACGGTGGCGTAAAGGCCCTGGCGCAACCTAAACTGTCGGCATGGCGGAGTGGCTGCTCTACGGCGCAAACGGGTACACCGGCAGGCTGGCGGCGCAGCGGGCACTCGAGCGTGGGCTGAGGCCGGTGCTGGCTGGGCGCAACGGCGAGGCCCTGGCGCGGCTGGCGGCGGAGCTGGGGGCGGGCCTGGAGTACCGCGTACTGAGCCTGGACGACCCAGCAGCGCTGAGAGCGGCGCTCGAGGGGATGACGGCGGTGCTCCACTGTGCCGGGCCGTTTGTCCGCACCTCGCCCCCGATGGCGCAGGCGTGCCTCGAGACCCGTACCCACTACCTCGACATCACCGGGGAGGTGCCGGTCTTCGAGGCGCTGCGCAGGTCGGACGGGGAGGCCAAGGCGGCGGGCGTCATGTTGCTGCCGGGCGTGGGCTTCGACGTGGTTCCCTCAGACTGCCTGGCGGCCCACCTCAAGGCGCAGCTCCCTAGCGCCACCCATCTCACGCTGGCCTTTCGTACCGGGTTCTTTTCCGGCGGGACGCTGGCGACGGCCCTCGAGCACCTCGGCCAGGGGACGCTGACCCGGCGCGACGGCGAACTCGTACCCGCGCCTTTGGGCCTGTCCCGCACGCTGGATTTGGGCGACGGGCCGACCCCGCTGCGGCCGCTGACCTGGGGCGATCTGGTGACGGCCTTCCACAGCACCGGCATCCCCAACATCGAGGTCTACACATCCTTCGGCGGACTGATGGGGCTTAGCGGGGTGATCGAGAAACTCCTGCGGATTCCCGGCCTGAGGCCCTGGGTGCAGCGCCGGGTACAGCGCATGGGCGGGCCGGACGCGGCGCGGCGGGCGCGGGAGGGCAGCCGGCTTTGGGGCGAGGTCAAGGACGGCGCGGGCAACGTCCGGGCGGCCCGACTGCAGGCCCCGGAGGCCTACACCCTGACCGCCCTCACGGCGGTGGCGGCCATAGAGCACGTCTTGCGCGGCAAGGCCCCGGCAGGCTTTCAGACCCCTTCGACTGCGTTCGGGGCGGACTTCATCCTGGAGATCCCTGGCGTCGAGCGCACAGACGCCTAGTCCAGAGGCCCCTCGAGGGTGGTCTAGGGCCCTAGTCTGACGCCATCGGCAAGGGAAGGCCCCCGAGGGTCTTGGTCACGCTGGCGCGTCCCTTGGGGGCTATGTTCTCCGTCACTTTTTGGCTGAAGCCGGCTATAAAACGGAGGTCGCCGCGTTCAAATCGGGCGGCGACTTCGGTGAGGGCTAATCTGACCAGCATGGACTCATCCACAAGAATACCCAGCTCGGCGAGCTGGGTCGTGGCTTTGCGCAGTTGGATGAAATTCCGGGGCCAGACATAATAATTGCGGGGTTCACGATTCAAACCCCGCAACGTATGTGCCTGCTGTGTTTTGGCCTGCCATCCGTCAAACTCTGGGCTACTCGGGCTCGACCAATCGGCTATGGTGTCCACAATGGCCCTAATGATGGCCGAGTGCTCGGGCTTGGAACCCGTACACGCCGCCACCTGGGTCTGCAGGGCCTCCACCATCGCGGGATGGGACGGCTCGAGCCAGAAGATTTTGCGTTTCATTTGTAGCATCTGCGGTGATCCCCCCAGCGTGCCGACGGGGACAGACCCGTAACACTTAGGAGCCAGTATACATTTGAATGCCACCATTCTCAAGGCTGAGGTCACAAAAGGCCCGAACGGCAGCCGGCAACGGCCGGAAGCGGTAAGGCGTGGTGAAACGCCCATCAACCGTTGAGTCTGCCGCCCTTGGCCGCTTGTTGCGACTCTATAGAGACAGCAATCGACCGCCCAAGCCCCTCGAGCGGCTCCATCGGTTGCCCGACGGCGGGGCAATAGGCCCAGGTCCCCAGAGGCGGGCACGACCGTGGAGTTGGGTGGGCAGAGGCTCGAGTGGAGTTGAGCAAAGGCCGGTAAACTAAGCCCCATGTTGTACCGCCCCCGACTGCTAACGCCCGGCCCCGTCGAACTCCACCCCAAGGCCCTCGAGGCCCTTTCCCAGCCCCAGTTGCACCACCGAAGCGACGCGGCCAAGCAGGTCTTTCTGAGGGCCAAGGCCGGGCTCGAGGCGGCCTTCAAGACCGGGGGCCAGGCCCTGATGATCACCGGCTCGGGCACGGCTGCCATGGACGCGCTGGTGCTAAATCTGTTCCAGCCGGGGTCTCGGGTGCTGGTGCCGGTGCAGGGCAACTTCTCCGAGCGCTGGGCCAAGATTGCCCTCGAGGCCGGTCTGGAGGTGGTGCGGGTCGAACTCGAGTGGGGCAAGGTGGTCAAACCCGAGCACCTCGAGGGGGTTCCGGGGCACTTCGACGGCCTGCTGCTCACGCACTCCGAGTCATCTACCGGGGCCCTCAACGACGTGCGGGCACTGGCGGCCGCCTTCAAGGCCGCACACCCTGAGACGCTGGTGCTGGTGGACGCCATCACCAGCCTGTTTGTGAGCGAGTTTGAACTCGAGGGCTGGGGCATAGATGCCGCCGCCTCGGGCTCGCAGAAGGGCATCATGTGCCCGCCGGGGCTGGGCTACGCGGCGCTCTCGCCCCGGGCCCTCGAGCGCCTCAAGCCCCGCAGCTTCTACCTGAACCTGGGGGCCGAACTCAAGGCCCAAAGCTCGGGCGAGTCGGCTTGGACGCCCGCAATAAATCTGATCGCGGCGACGGCGGCGGTACTGCACGAGGTGCTGCCCGTCCTACCCCAGCACATCGCGCTCAAAAAAGCCCAAAACGACGTGCTCTACGCCGCTGGCGACAGTCTGGGCCTCCAGACCGTGCCCGAAGTTAAGAGCAGCGCCACCACCTGCTTTTACCTGCCCGAGGGCGTGAAGTACGCCCAGGTCAAGGAGGCGTTCGGCTCGAGGGGCGCGACCATCATCGGCGGCCAGGGGCAGCTAAAGGGCCGGGTTTTCCGCCTCTCGCTGATGGGCTACTCGGACCTGTACGACGCTTACGCGGTGGCCCAGATGATGCGCGAGGCGTTAGCTTAACGCTGAGCGACCCACCTTAAAACCAGCACCACCAGGTTGGTCAGCAGGTAGGGAAACGCCACAATCATAAATCCCAGACCCGCGGGGCCGACGGGCTGTATGCCGGGCGGACGGAGCGCGTCGTAGAGGGAAATCCCCACCACGGCGATTAGCAAAAAGCCGCCCAGCGCAGAGGCTACGCTATAGAGCAGCCACGTCCCCCAGGGTTTTATCCCGAAACCCATGATCGGGTTAACGACGGACAGCAGCCCCAGCAGCGCTATCACCACCGTGGCCGAGGTCACGTAGTCGGCGGGGCGGGCGTACCGGAAAAATAGGTAGACCAGTAGGATCAGAGCGCTCGAGACCAGGCCCTGGTAGAGAGTGGCAGCAACGCCGGCATAGCCCCAGAATAGAACAACATCGGCCTCGAGGCCGACTTAACCACAAGCGCCATGGACGATGCGAAAGAGCAGCTGATTCTGGTCAACGGCGAAGCCTGGAACGTGCTCGAGGCGGGTTCCGGCCCACCCATCGTCTTCCTGCACAACGGCGGAGGGACCCTGTGGAACTGGGCGCACCAGCTCGAGCACTTCTCCCCCGCCCACCGCGTGATCGCCCCCGACCTGCCGGGCTTCGGGCGCTCGCACCGCCCCAGGAAGCCGCTGACGCTCGAGTTCTATCTGGACGGTCTCGAGGGGCTGCTGGAGGCCCTGGAGTGCCCACGGCCTGTTTTGGTGGGCAACTGCATCGGGGCCTCGGTGGCGCTCGAGTTCGCGCTGCGGCGGCCCGAGCGGGTGGCGGCCTTGGGCTTGTTTAACGTGTGCGGTGGCCTGCCGATGCTAAACCCGCAGTTGCGGTTTTGGGCCGGCTTGCGTCCCCGGACGGCCCTGGGCAAGGCCCTGCACCGTTACTTAATAGACGCCGCCGGCCACCCCCTGCTCGAGCCCCTGGGCGCACCCCTGATCTACGGCGAGGGCAGGCCGAGGCCACACCCGAGGCTCGAGCAGTTTGCTCTCCAGCGGCGCCAAGACCCCGGCCTGCGGGCCGCGCTGGCCGACCTCGTGGGCGGCCTGGACAGCTTCGGGGTGTTCAGCCGGGGCCGCCAAAAGCCGCCCGGCTTCCCGCCGGTTTTGCTCGGCTGGGGGCGGAAAAACCGCACCTTGGAGGTACGCTGGGCGGGGGTGATCGCGGGCTGGCTCGAGCCCGAGCGGCTGTGGCAGATTGAGGGCTGCGGCCACCTGCCCATGTACGAAAATCCCGAGGCGGTGAACCGGGAGCTCGAGAGGTTCCTGGCCTCAAGCCCGGGCCAGCGCGGGCCCCTCGAGGCGTAGGCAGACCGCGGGGCGGTTGACTTCAGACACCGACCACCCGAAAAACGTAGTTGCATCACATATTTCGCGTGCCTCGAGGCGGCGTTTTCCCCGATCCAGGGCTAGTTAATCCGGCTGCCACACGCTTTCGCTAAGAAGGGTCAAACCGCGGCGGGAAAATCGGTTTTGCTTGTTAGACTACGCCCATGTCGGGTATTCAACTGCCCGTCTGGTCTTTGGCAGAGCTTGTCGCGGTCAGCTTTTGCTGGGCTGTGTGGATGATCGGTCTCTCGCTTCGCCCCACCGACCCCCAAACCCAGCAGCTGGTGCGCTCGTACCGCCTCGTGACCCTGGCGGTCAACCTAATTCTGACCTCGCTGTTCCTGGCCCATAGCTCCTGGGTGGACGCCAGCGCGGCGCTGTGGTGGTCGTACTTCTTCGCTACTACACTGCCCCCGGTCGCGATGCGGGTCTCGAGGCGGCTGGCGGGCGAGCCGGTCCTGTGGCCGGAGGTGCTGTACTGGGCGGTCTCGGCAGGCTGCGCGGCAGGGCTGCTGCTGGCCCCCGAGGTCTTCGTGACAGGGGAACGGCAGAACTCCCACGGCTTCCCTCAGCCCATCTCGGGCTGGGCCGGGCTGCTGCTGACGCTCAACCAGGTGGCGGGCGTCACCTGGTCGCTGGCCGGGCGCTTCCGGCGCAACGTCTACGGCCCGATCTCCAACTTCCGGCCGCTGTTCGCCGCCTGGATGGTCTACATCGCCGGGGCCCTGCTCGAGCAGCTGTCCACCGCCAACTGGGTCACGCTGCCGCCCACCTTCTGGCTGGGGGCACTGGCGCTCAACCTCGAGTTCACCCGCATGATCTACCGCCACCAGGGCCGCCTGATGGCCGAGCTGGCCCAGGCCAACCGCAACCTCCAGCAACTGGCGGAAAACCTCGAGGGCCGGGTCAACGAGCGCACCCACGCGCTCCAGAAGATGGCCCACTTTGACGCCCTGACCGGCCTGCTCAACCGCAGCCACGCCGAGCAACAGCTGGGCTCGGCCCTGAAAACCGGCCATCCCCTGGCGGTCTTGATGGTGGACCTCGACCGCTTCAAGCAAATCAACGACACCGCGGGCCACCCGGTCGGCGACGCGGCCCTGCGCGAGGTGGCGCGACGCTTCCGCGAGGTGGTTCCGGCCTGGGCCGTGCTGGCCCGCATGGGCGGCGACGAGTTCATGGTGATGCTCCCCCAGGGAAGCAACCTGCTCGAGGAGGCCCAGACCCTGAGCAATCGCCTGGTCGCCAGCCTGGGCCAGCCGGTGGTGGTGGACGACGGAAAGTTCTTCTTGGGGGCCAGCGTGGGCATCGCCCTCTTCCCCCAGCACGGCCACGACAGCGCCACCCTGCTGCGCCTGGCCGACATCGCCATGTACCACGCCAAGGGCGGGGGCAGCGGCTACCGGGTCTTTGACGCCCGCCTCGACGCCCAGACCACTCGGCGCATTGCCATCGAGCACGCCCTGCGCCAAGCCCTCGAGCGCGACCCCGGCCAGAGCTTCCACCTCGAGTACCAGCCGGTGGTGGAGATCAGCAGCGGGCGCATCGCCACCACCGAGGCCCTGCTGCGCTGGAACCGCCCCCCCGACCACCTGGGGCCGCTCGAGCCAGACCAGTTCATCGCGGTGGCCGAGGACAGCGGCCTAATCGTCAAGATAGACGACTGGGTGCTATGGGAGGCCTGCCGCCAGCTGGTCGAGTGGCACCGCCAGGGCCACGCCCAGGCCTATATCAGCCTGAACATCTCGGTGCAGCAGTTCGAGCGGCCCGACTTCGTGCTCCTGGTCAAGCAGGCCCTCCAGGCCACCGGATGCCCGCCCGGGCGGCTGGCCCTGGAGATTCTCGAGACTGCCCTGATCGAGCACTTCGAGGAGGCCCGGCTCAAGATCGCCCAGCTCCGCGCCCTGGGGGTACGGCTCAGCCTCGACGACTTCGGCACCGGCTACTCCTCGCTGGCCTACCTGCACCGCCTGACCTTCGACACCCTCAAGATAGACCGGTTCTTCGTGCAGAATCTGGGCCGCCCCCAGGGCTCCGACCCCCTGGTGAGCGCCACCCTCTTGATGGCCCGCAGCTTCCGCATGTACGGCGTGGCCGAGGGGGTGGAGACCGTGGCCCAGGCCGCCGAGCTCGAAGCGCTGGGCTGCCCCTACGCCCAGGGCTGGCTCTACTCCAAGGCCGTCCCCCCCGAGCAGATGGGCCAGCTATGGGGGCGCGGCCACCTCAGCCCGCACAACCAGCAGGTTCCCCTGCTCCCCTTCGATGGGGGCAGCGGGCCTCGAGGGTAGGCTCATCCCCGGCTCGAGCCGCCGACGCTTTGCCGCACGTTTATCGCGGTTCCCACCATTACCTCCCTCGCGGCGGCAGGTAATGTACTCCCTACAGCAAAAACCGCTGTAGGGAGTATTCGTGGGAACCGCTCTAGGCCGTGGTTGGCGTCTTTCGCGGCGCGGCACCCCGGTCTGCCCCGCTCTTTACTCGCGTTGTGCTTCACCCTACCTCACTCACAGCTAAATCAGGGTTAGCTCTGCATTCTGGAATACAATCTTGGCATGTGGAACTATATCCTGCTGGCTTTTATCCCGGTCGCTATCGTGCTTGAAGTCATCCACGCCCCGGCGGTGTGGATTTTCCTGGTCTCGGCGCTGGCCCTGCTGCCGCTGGCGGGCTGGATGGGCCGCGCCACCGAGGAACTGGCGACGCGGGCGGGCAGCACCGTGGGGGGACTGCTTAATGCCACCTTCGGCAACGCCGCCGAGCTGATCATTGCGATTGTGGCCCTGCTGGCCGGCAAGATCGAGGTGGTCAAGGCCAGCATCACTGGCTCGATCCTCTCCAACCTGCTGCTGGTGCTGGGGCTGTCGATCTTTTTGGGCGGGCTGCGCTTCAACACCCAGAAGTTCAACGCCAACTCGGCCAACGTGCTGGCCTCGCTGCTCACCCTGACCCTGATCGCCATGTTGCTCCCGGCCTTCTTCGACATCGCCGAGCGCACCTACTTCAACGTAGAGAACCCCCTGATCCCCGACCAGCAGTTCAGCCTAGCCGCCGCCGGGGTGCTGATCCTAATCTATCTGGCCAACATCTACTTCTCGCTGCGCACCCACAAGGACATGCTCAGCGGCCTCTCCGACGAAGAGCACCACGAGGCCACCTGGAGTGTCCCGGTGGCAGTCGGGGTTCTGCTGGCCGCCACGGTGGGGGTGGCAGTGATGGCGGAGTTTCTGGTGGGCAGCCTCGAGGAGGCCACGGCGGTGCTGGGCCTGTCGGAGTTCTTCGTGGGCATCATCCTGATCCCGCTGGTCGGCAACGCCGCCGAGCACTTCGCCGCCGTCACCTTCGCCATTAAGAACAAGATGGACCTGGCGGTGCAGATCGCCATCGGCAGCTCGCTCCAGATCGCGCTGCTGGTGGCCCCTATCCTGGTGATTGTGGGCTTCTTCGCCGGTCGCCCGATGAACCTGGTGTTCTCTAACCCGCTGGAGCTGGCCGCCCTGGCCGCCTCGATCCTGGCCACCAATGCGGTGGTGCGTGACGGCGAGACCAACTGGCTCGAGGGCAGCATGTTGCTGGGGGTCTACGTGCTGCTGGCCTTCGCGTTCTTCTTCACACCGCGCTAAGGCGGGCCGCCAACAGCGGGTTGGCGTTGGCGGCCCGCCTGTTGCCCGCGTCGCCTTTTGCTGAGGGGGGCGGCTGTACAATCATCTCCACAACACAGCCAGGAGACCCTATGAACAGCACCATGATGGACTTCCCCCTCACCCTGCCGCACCTCCTCGAGCGGGCCGGCAAGCTCTTCCACAACGAGGAGATCGTCACCCGCCTGCCCGACAAGACGCTGCACCGCTACACCTTCGGCGACTTCTACCGCCGTGCGCGGCAGCTGGCCTCGGCGCTGCAAAGGGCGGGGGTGAGGAAGGGCGACAAGGTGGCGACCCTGAGCTGGAACACCTACGCCCACCTCGAGGCATACTTCGGCATCCCCATCATGGGCGGGGTGCTGCACCCGCTCAACCTGCGGCTGCACCCTTCCGACATCGCCTACATCGCCCAACACGCCGGCGACAAAATCCTGATCATCGACGACGTGCTCTTGAAGCTTTACGAGGCCATAAAGGGTCATGTGAGCTTCGAGAAGGTGGTCGTGGTGCCGCTCACCGGGCAGCCGGTGCCAGAGGGGCTGACCAGCTACGAGGACTTCCTCAAGACGGGCGACTCCGAAAGCTTCGACTACCCCGAGCTCGACGAGCGCGACGGGCTGGGGATGTGCTACACCTCGGGCACCACCGGCAAACCCAAGGGGGTGGTCTACTCGCACCGCTCGATGGTGCTGCACTCACTGGGCTCGGCGCTGCCCGACGC
>JANRLD010000067.1:0-16928 GCA_033762915.1 Meiothermus sp.
CGGCGTGGCGCTGGCCCAGCAGCCCGCCCCCCCCGCCCAGCCCGCCCAGCCCGCGCCCGCCGGGCAGACCCAGGCCAACCTGTGCATCCTGCTCTCGCAGTCCAACCGATACGACGCGGCCCTTACCGCCTGCGAGCGGGCGGTCAAGGAGAGCCCCTCCGCCGAAAACCTCTACCTTCTGGGCACGGTGCAGTCCGAGCTGGGGCGCTACACCCCGGCCATCGAGAACCTGCGCCGCTCCATCGGGCTCAACTCCAGCCTGGTGCAGGCCTACATAGCGCTGGCGCGGGTCTACATGCGCCAGTATCAGTTCGCCGACAACCGCGCCACCGCCGCGCCGGTGCTCGAGCAGGCCCTGAGCGTGCTGCGCGAGGCCGAGCGGGTTAACCCCCGCTACGCCCCGACCCTGGCCACCCGCGCGGTGGTGTTGGGCTACCTGGGCCGCACCGAGCAGGCCATCGACGCCTTCAACCGCTCGCTGGCCATCAAGGACGAGCCTTTGGTGCGGGCCTCGCTGGCCGACCTCTACGCCGGTCAGAGCAGGTGGGACGACGCGGTAAGGAACTATGACCTTGCCGTGAAGGCCGCCCCCAACAACGCATCCCTGCGGGTTAAGTACGGCAGCCTGCTGATGGTGCGCGGCGAGATTGACAAGGCCATCACCCACCTCGACCAAGCCGTGGTGCTCTCCCCCGGCAACGCCGAGGCTTGGCTGCGGCGCGGCGACGCCTACTACGAGAAGAAGGACTGGACCCAGGCGGGCGTATCCTACAACCAGACCGTGGCCCTCTCGCCGGTTCGCTTCCCCGACGCCTACGTGGGTCTGGGGCTGGTCTTCATCGAGCTGAAGGACTTCCCCAAGGCCAAGTTCAACTTCACCAAGGCGGTGGCGCTGGACAACAACAACGCCAACTATCGCTTCGCCCTGTGCCGCGCCAACATGCTGGTCGGCGACAAGGCCGGGGCCAAGACCCAGTGCGAGCGCGCGGTCTCGCTGCGCCCGGACTTCCCCCAGGCCAAGGAAGTGCTGGATCAGTTGAGGTAGGTCTCAGCCAACAGTCAGCGGGGAACAGAGTTCACGCTGTTCCCCGCTTTTTTGTCTGCGTGCAAAAGGGAGGCTGAGGGAAGGTGAGAGGGAAAATTCGGCCCTCGACGCCATTGCCGATGGTTAAGGCTTTACACGTCCCAGCACCTCGAGCCCGCCCTCTCCCACGCGCACCACTACGCCCTCGCCCGACTCCGGCACGACGCCAGTCAGGGCGGTGATGTTGACCTGATGGGTCACCACCACCAGCACGCCGGGGCCGCGCCACCGGGCAAGGATTTGGCGGGCGGCCCTGGTCTGCTCGGCTTCGGTTGAGCGGTCGGAGAAAAACGAGTTGAAAGCGGGCTCGTCCTGCGGCAGACCAGGGAAGGCCAGTTGGGCGGTCTCGCGGGTCCGGCACCACTGCGAGGTGAGGACTCGAGCCACGTTGATGTTTCGGGCGCGGAACTGTTCCCCAATGCGCCGGGCCTGGGCGCGGCCGGCGTCGTCGAGGTTGCGCTGGGTGGCGCAGTCGTTCAGCCGAAAATTGGCGGGGTCGCCCGTGCCTGGGGCGATGGCGTGGCGGAAGAGCACCACGGCCCCGCTTTGCAGCGCGGACCAGTCAGACTGGGCCTGGACTGGCTGAACCCAGGTGGCCAGTAGCGCGACAGCGAAAAATAGGATTCGCATCCACAAAGAGTAGAGAAGTTCCGCCGCAGGGAAAGTAGGCCGGTTTCGATTTGGCTAGGTCTTAAGGTAAGACTTTACTGGATCGCTTCAAACCTGAACTGAAAGGTGTATTTCCTGAGTTGGAGATTTGGGATCGCCCTTGCTGCCCAGATTACTCTCCGATGGAATTCGCTCGCTACCAAAATTCCCCTAACCGGAAGATTGTCGGTCTCAGCCACCGCACCCATGTATGAAAGAACTTGTGGAATGACATCGGGCGTAGCCAAGCCCGCTTTCAACTCAATTATCACGACATTGCCCCTCGAGTCTCTAGCCGTGATATCGATTCTGCCCGCCTCAGTGTTTCGCTCTCGCCCACCATCGGCAATTATTAGTCCAGGTTCAAGCTGATCTATTCTTGATCTAAGTGCCTGCTGCATGTCCCTCTCAAGACCAAAAGTGATCTCTGCAGCCTCAACAATCTGCTCTTCATCAACCGACTCGGTACCAGGAACGTTCTCCAGGTATTCATCCGCATAGCTGGTATCGCCAGAATCATCTGGCTTTATGAGGTAAACGTGGTCAGGCGTCTGCTCCAACACCCACTTATGCCTCCTGACAAGCGCACGTCGAAGTTGATAGGTTGTGCTCGCGGTCGCATCCAGCCCAGAGGGAATGTGTTCAGGGTTCTCCCTCAGCCACTGTTTTAGCGGCTCAACCCCTACAGAACCATCAGTGTTCCTCACGAGAACGAAGTGACTCGGCATAGCCGCCCCCTATTACACCCAGCTCACCGCCCCGAAGGTGTCTTCGCGCTTGGGGCTGGTGGAGAACATCACCACCGGGGTCTGGGTGTATTCCTCGACCAGTTCGATGAAGCGGATCACGCTGGCCGGCAAAGCCTCGCGGCTGCGGAGCCCGGAGAGGTTACCCCAGCCCTCGAGCTCCTCGTACTTCACCGTGCCGTCCGGGCGGTGCTCGACGCCCACCTTCACGGTCCTGAAGTCCGACAGAATGTCCAGCTTGGTCAGCACCAGGCCGTCGAAACCGTTGACCTCGCAGGCGTACTTGAGCAGCACCAGGTCCAGCCAGCCGGTGCGCCGGGCGCGGCCGGTGGTGACCCCGAACTCGCCGCCCTTCTGCCTTAAGAACTCGTCCTCCTCGCCGTGCAACTCGGTGGGGAAGGGGCCGTTGCCGACCCGGGTCGCGTAGGCCTTCGCCACCCCGTAGACCTTGTTGATGGCCTTGTGGCTCACCCCCGTCCCCACGATGATCCCGCCCACCGTGGGGTGGGAGCTGGTTACGTAGGGGTAGTCGCCGTAGTTGAGGTCGAGCAGGGTGGCCTGCGCGCCTTCGTAGAGCACCTTCTTGCCGTGCTTGATGCCCTCGCGCAGCATCTGGCCAGTGTCGGCGACGTGCGGCCCCAGAATTTCGCGCATCTGGTGGAGGGACTCGAGGGCCTTTTCCAGGGTGTCCCAGCCGCCCTCCTTGGTGGAGTTGGGCTTCTCGGTCAGGAGCTGCTGGGCGCGCTCCCTCAGCACGCTCTCGTCCAGCAAATCCCCCGCCCGAATCCCGATGCGCCGCGCCCGGTCGGAGTAGGCCGGGCCGATGCCGCGCTTGGTGGTGCCCACGAAATTGTTGCGGCTCTCCACCGCCTTGTGGTGGGGCAACACCAGGTGGGCCTTGTCGGAGACCAGCACCTTGGGGTTCAGGCCCTCGGCGCGGATGCCCTGCATCTCCTCGGCAAAGCGAAAAGCGTCAATCACCATGCCGTCGCCCAATACATTGGCGGCCTGGGGGTGGATGACCCCGGTGGGCAGCAGGTTCAGCTTGAAGGTCTTGCCGTGGGCAATGACGGTGTGGCCGGCGTTGGCCCCGCCCTGGTAGCGCACCACGAAGTCGGCGTTTTCGGCCAGGGCGTCCGTCACCTTGCCCTTGCCCTCGTCGCCCCACTGTGCCCCGATGATCGCAATTCCTGGCATGCAGATAGCTTACGGCGGGCGACGGGCGGCGGGTAGCGGGCGGGCGGGGAGAGTTACACGTCGGTGTCGTGTAGGCGGGCTGGGTTTCGGGGCTATGAGGGCAGGGCGGATGAGGGTAGACTTATCGGAATACCCAGCCGGCCTTGGTAAGACCTACTCCAGCGCGCTCCCCGCCTCGAGCCAGCGCACCTTTTGCGGCGTGAGGGCGACCTCGAGCGCCCCCAGCGAACTGTCCAACTCCGCCCCGCTCCGGCAGCCAACCAGCGGAAAGGTCGGGAAGGGCTGGTGCAGCACGTAGGCCAGGGCGATCTGGATGGGCTCCAGGCCCTTGGCCCGGGCCAGCTCTTGGGCCCGCTCGAGCCGCGCAAAGTTGGCCGGGCTGTACCAGCAGCGCACCAGCTCCTCGTCAGCACGGTCGGCGGGGTCGGCGCGGACGAAGAAGCCCCTGGCCTGGCTCGACCAGGGGAACAGGGGCGTCTGGGTCTGGGTCAGCCACGCCCGCAAAGCCTGGTCCGTGCCCAAACAGCCCGCCCAGGAGGGCTCGAGCATCTGCGCCAGGCTGAACTGGTTGCTCACCGCGCCGAAGGGCTCGAGACCGTGTTTCGAGGCATACGCGCTGGCCGCCTGGAGGCGCTCGAGCGACCAGTTGGAGCCGCCGAACACCCGCATCTGCCCCGCCCGAAAGTGCCGGTTGAGCACGTCCACGAACTCGCCCACCGGCACCTGGGGGTTGTCGCGGTGCATCAGGTACACGTCCAGGTGGTCGGTGCGGAGGCGCTCGAGGCTTTCGGCGAGCTGAAGGCTGAGGTCCTCGGGGGTGCAGCGCGGGGTGTGGGCGCCCTTGCCGATCAGCACGACCTGGTCGCGGAGCCTCGAGCGGCTCATCCAATCGCCAAACACCGCCTCAGACGCCCCGCTCTTGTATACCCAGGCGGTATCGAAGGCGTTGCCCCCTCGGCTCAAGAACACGTCGAAGAGGGGGGCGGCAGTCTCGAGGTTGTCCTGGCTGTCCACGCCCAGCACCAGGCGCGAAACCGGTTTGGATAGGCCTTCAACGGAGCCGTACTTCATCGTCACAGTGCGCCAACTATAACCCGCCCCCGCCGCCCGCCGCTGGCATCCGCGCCATGGCCCGCTCGGCCAGCGCGGTGATGGTCAGGCTGGGGTTGACGCCCACGTTGGCTGGGATGGCCGAGCCGTCCACCACGTAGAGGCCGGGATGCCCGAAGACCTCGTGGTCGGGGTTGATCACCCCGCTCGAGGCATCCCGCCCGATGCCGCAGCCGCCCAGAATATGGGCGGTGACAGACATGTTCAGCAGGCTCTCGAGGAACGAGTTGTGCGCTATTCCCCCGGCCGCCTGGGCGAAAGCTCGAGTAGCCTCGTTGGCTTCCGGGATGTAGGTGGGCGCAGTCTTGCCGGGGATGGCGACGGACTGCAAGCCCAGCCTCCCGTGCCGGAAACTCAGCTGGTTGTCGAGTTGCTGCATGACCGCCAGAACGGTCACGCGCTTGTGCCAGTCGTTCACCCCCAGCGAGGCCATGGCCTTCCGCGGGCGAAACACAAACTCCCTAAGCGCCCCCAGGGCGCGGCGCAAGGGATTCGCGCCGTCCACCAGCGGCCCGTTGAACAGCTTCAAGTACCAGTAGCTCGGCGGCACCCGGTTCTGGGTGATGTGGGTGTGCGGGTTGGGGTAGAAGTGCGAGGAGATGGCGGGGCCGTGGCTGAGGTCGGGGGCGTCCGGGGGCGAGAGGACGGCGGTGATGGCCTCGCTGTTGGTGCGGACCACTCGGCCTAAGGTCGGGGAGACCTTGGGCAGGGTTTTGTGCTGGTCGCGGTTGGCAAAGAGGAGCTTTAGGGTGCCCAGAACCCCCGCCGCCAACACCACCTTTTTTGCTCTAAGGGCGGGATACTTCTGCCGGGTGAGGGGGTTGTGCGACTCGAGCGCGTACCCGCCCGCCTCGAGGGGCCGGATGATCGTCACCCGGCGCTCGGGCAGGATTTTCGCCCCCAGCTTTTCGGCAAGGTACAGGTAGTTTTTGTCCAGCGTGTTCTTGGCGTTGTGCGGGCAGCCCGCCAGGCAGGCCCCGCAGCGCAGGCAGCCCCGGCGCTCCGGCCCCGCGCCACCGAAGTAGGGGTCGGGCTTTGTAACGCCGGCTTCGCCCTGATAGATGCCCAGCGGCACCCCGCCGAAGCTCTCCCCTGCCCCCATGGACTGCGCGGCCTGCTGAAGGTACCCGTCTTGGGTGTGAACCTCGGTGTACATGGCCCGCCCCAGCATCTGGGCGGCGGTGGTGTAATGGGGCCGTAGCTCGGCCTCCCAGTCGATGCCCAGGTTACCCCAGGCGGGGTCCTGGAAGAAGCTCCTGGGCGGCTCGAGCAGCACCGCCGCGTAGACCAGGCTGCCCCCGCCCACCCCCACCCCGCCGATGATGGTGACATGGCGGAAGAAGTGCTGCTGGAAGATGCCCTTCAGCCCCAGCGAGGGCAGCCAGAAGAGGTCCTTGACCGACCGGCCGGCCCCCACCAGGTCGGCGTCGCTCACCCGGCGGCCCTGCTCCAGCACCCCCACCCGGTAGCCCTTCTGGCTCAGCCGCAGGGCCGCCACACTCCCGCCGAAGCCGCTGCCCACCACCAGCACGTCGAAATCGTAGGTCATAAGAAGCGAGTTGGAACTGGGTCAGCTAACCCCATCCTGGTGCAGCAGGAAGGGCAGGGGGAGGTGGGCGGCGGGGCCGATGCGGAAGAAGGTCAGGCCGAGGAGGGTGCCGGGCTCGAGCTGCCTCAGCTCGTCCACCACGCTGGGCCAGGGCCAGGGGTTGACCGGAGGGTAGGTGACCGCGAGGCAGGGCCGGCCGTCCACCCGCGAGGGCGCCGGGGCCACCTCGACCGGAAAGCCCCGCCGAACCGCGCCGCCGCGCCGCAGCAGGTTGACCCCGGAGCCGTCCGGCCCGAACTCCTTGCCGCACCAGCCGCCCAGACCCAAGATCACCAAACCCCTGGGGGCAACCAAGCGCAGCCAGCTGGGGCCCACAAACTCCGAGCGGTAGAGGCCCCGAACGGCGGCAGGGGCCTCGAGGGCCGAATAAATCCGCCGGAACGCGCCCAGCGACTCTGAGTTGAGGCGGTCGGCTTGGCTGATTTGCATAGCTGTACCTATTCTACCGTCAGTCCCCTTACGGTGTGCGGGGGCCGAAAGCGTATGCTGGGCCGCATGGAAATCGGATTGGTGGGGCTGGGCCGGATGGGCGGCAACATGAGCCGCCGCCTGCTGCGCTCCGGCATTGCGGTGGTGGGCTATGACCCCAGCCTGGCCGCCCGCGAGGGCCTGCGGGCCGAGGGCCTGACCCCGGCGGACGCGCTGGCCGAGCTGGTGCAGAGCCTGCAAGCCCCCCGCACGGTATGGCTGATGCTCCCGGCGGGCCCGGTCACCGAGGCCACCGTGGCAGAGCTGGCCGGGCTGCTCGCGCCCGGCGACCTGCTGGTGGACGGCGGCAACGCCTACTACAAGGACTCCCAGCGGCGGGCCGGGCAACTGGCGGCCGGGGGCGTCGAGTTTGCCGACGTGGGGGTATCGGGCGGGGTGTGGGGCCTCGAGAGCGGCTACGGCCTGATGGTGGGGGGCTCCGAGGCGGCCGCCGCCCGGCTCGAGCCCTTCCTCCGGGCCCTCGCCCCCACCCCCGACACCGGCTGGGTGCACGCAGGCGCGGTGGGGGCCGGGCACTTCAGCAAGATGGTGCACAACGGCATCGAGTACGGCATGATGCAGGCCCTGGCCGAGGGGCTCAACCTGATGCGCAAAAAGCGGGAGTTCGACTTCGACCTGGCCCGCCTCACCGAGGCCTGGCGGCACGGCACGGTGATCCGCAGCTGGCTCCTGGACCTCACCGCCGAGTACCTCAAGGCCGACCAAGACCTGGGCGATATCGCCCCCGTGGTGGCCGACTCCGGCGAGGGCCGCTGGACGGTGCTCGAGGCTGTCGAGCTGGGCGTCCCCATCCCGGTCATCACCCAGTCGCTCTACGCCCGCTTTGAAAGCCAGGACGCCGAGGACTATGATGAGCGGCTGTTGGCCGTGATGCGGAAAATGTTCGGGGGACATGGGGTGCAAGGGGCGTCAAAGGTCTAGGGACAAAGGCCGTAGTCCGCAGAGCTTCACCCCCACAGACCTTCGACCGGCCCAATACTCAGACGACTGCACGGAGCAGATAACATGATTGACCTAGTCATCTTCGGAGCCACCGGCGACCTCGCCGCGCGGAAGCTGTACCCGGCGCTCTACGAGCTCGAGGCCGCCAAGCACCTGCCCCCGACCCTGCGCATCCTGGGGGTGGGGCGCAAACCCTGGAGCAAGGAGGAGTTCTGCAAGCACCTGCGGGAGAGCCTCGAGGAGTTCCAGCAGCCCCTCGACCCCGCCATCGCCGACAAGATGTTGGGGAGGGCCACCTACCTCTCGATGGACTACACCCCCGAGGGCTTCCAGAAGCTGGCCGAGATCAGCAGCGAGAACAGCATCTTTTACCTCTCGCTGCCGCCCGACGCCTTCCCGGTGGTAGCCACGGGGCTGGGCAAGGTGGGGCTGAACTACGCCGAGAAGCGCACCCGCCGCCTGGTGATCGAGAAGCCCTTCGGGCATGACCTGCAAAGCGCACTGGACCTGCAGAAGACCATCACCGAGTTCTGGGACGAGTCGCAGATCCTGCGCATCGACCACTTCCTGGGCAAGGAGACCGTACAAAACATCCTGGTCTTCCGCTTCGCCAACTCCTGGCTCGAGCCCCTCTGGAACGCGCGGCACATCGCCCAGGTGCAGATCACCGCCGCCGAGAGCATCGGCATCGAGGGCCGGGGGGCCTTCTACGACAAGGTGGGGGCGGTGCGCGACATGGTGCAAAACCACATGATGCAGCTCCTGACCCTCACCGCCATGGAGCCGCCGCCCCAGCTCGAGGCCGACCTGCTGCGCAACGAGAAGGTCAAGGTGCTGCGCTCGATCCGACCGCTCTCGCCGGAGGACGTGGTCTACGGGCAGTACCAGGGCTACTTGAAAGAGGCCGAGGTCGAGCGCAGCGGCACCGAGACCTTCGCCGCCGTTCGGATGTACCTGGACAACTGGCGCTGGAAGGGGGTGCCCTTCTACCTGCGCACCGGCAAGGGCCTGGCCAAGAAGAACACCACCATCGCACTCCAGTTCCGCGAGCCCCCGGCCCAGCTCTTCGCCGACACCTCGATCGACCCCGGCTCGGGCTGGGTGATCCTGGAGCTCTCGCCCAACGAAAGCATGCACCTCGAGGTGCACGTCAAGACCCCCGGCCTCCAGTTCGCCAGCCGGCCGGTGATGCTCACCACCCCCTACTCCAACGGCAACGACCGCCAGCTCTCGGCCTACGCCACCCTGATGTTTGACGCGCTGCGCGGCGACAAGAGCAACTTCATCCGCTTCGACGAGGTGGAGTGGGCCTGGAACCTGATCCAGCCGGTGCTGGGCGAGGGGCACAACACCGAGCTGTACTCGGTTGGCTCCGACGGCCCGGCCGGTCAGCACTACCTGATGGAAGACCACCACCGCTGGCGGAGTCTGTAGACGGTGGTTTTCATGGAGATTACGCTTGCAGGCGGCAGGAAAGTTCGGCTCTCTTCCCTACTTCAGTACCACACTTACGAAGGGTGGCTCGAGGGGTTTCCGACGGCAGAAATCAACGCCCGAAAAGTTCAAGGTTTGGTTGATCAGTACACCAAGGAGGATGAACATGCTCCGCTGATCGTTCCTTACACTGAAACTCCAATTCAATACGAGGGTAAATATCCATTCGGCACACCACAAACACTTCCCTCAATCACTTGCATGGGGCTGTTCACTGACACATCCGGCGGTGAATACTACTCAGGCTTAAGGATAGTATGGTTTCAAAACGAGTTCGCTCTACCGATTGAATCGCGGATTGTCGAGTACATAAGAGATGTTGACTGGAACCGAGTAGCGAGGTTTGGTGCAATATAACGACTCTAGGTAAAGGCTTGCATGAACTACCAAATCCACCGCTTCCCCGACGCCCAGGCCGCCTCCGAGGCCCTGGCCCAGCTCCTCTCCGAGCGCCTTTCGGCGGGCGGGCGGGCCGTGCTGGCCGGCGGGGGCAGCGCCCTCAAGGCCTACGCCCTCTTCGGCAGGGCCGACATCCTCTGGAGCCGCGTCCAGTTCATCGTCTCCGACGAGCGCTGCGTGGCCCCCGACCACCCCGACCGCAACGAGCGGGCCATCCGGGAGGCCATCGGGCGTTCCAAGGTCACCTTCCACGCCTTCCCCGCCGAGATGGGCGCGGCCGCGGCTGCCGAGGGGATGGAGGCCACCATGCAGGGCCTGATCCCCTTCGACGTGGTGGTGCTGGGCCTGGGCGAGGACGCCCACACCGCCAGCCTGTTCCCCGGCCGCGACCTGGGCTTCCAGACCCTGGTGGCCCCGGTCCTCGACTCGCCCAAGCCGCCGCCCGAGCGGGTCACCCTCACCCCGAAGGCCCTCTCGAGCACCCAGCTGGTGGTCTACATGGTGACCGGCGAGGGCAAGCGGGAGGCGCTGCAGCGGGTGCTGAGCGGCGAGGACGTGCCCCCCAACCACATCACCGCGCCGGAGGTTTTGATATTTTGTGACGCGGCGGCACTGCCGGAGGGCGTTGAAGGCTGAAGAGCCGAAGCCCAAGCCGTACCCGCCTACCCTGCTCTCCAGAAGCCTGCCGTTGCAGGCGGAGCCTTTTGCGACCAGGAATCCTTTGCACCGAAGTGGGACGCTCACAGCGCGGTGCACCCACGACCCGGACGCGGGGATTCCTCGAGTGAGGCCGCGGGGCTCACAGCACAAACTGTAGACCCCGATATGACCCCAGGTTCGGCGGAATCTTGCGAGTTTCCTCCCCCTCTCCCCTACCCCCATGCAGACCCTCGAGGACTACGACTACCCCCTGCCCCAGGAGCTCATCGCCCAGAGCGGCGCGGAGCCCCGGGACTCGTCCCGGCTGATGGTGATCGACCGCGATACCGGCCGGATCGAGCACCGCGTCTTCCGCGACATCACCGACTACCTGCGTCCTGGCGACCTGCTGGTGCTCAACCAGAGCAAGGTGATCCCGGCTCGAGTCTTCGCCCAGAACCCACAGGGCACCAACATCGAGGTGCTGCTGGTTAAGGAAATCCCCCCTTCCCCCCTTGTTAAGGGGGGCAACCCCTCTCAAGTTGTTGTTCCCCTTGTTGAGGAGGGTGACCCCTCCCAAGTCGTTGCTCCCCTTGTTAAGGGGGAAGCCCCCTCCCAAATCTTTGCCCCCCTTAACAAGGGGGGTGACTCCTCTCAAGTTTTTGCCCCCCTTAACAAGGGGGGTGCCGAAGGCGGGGGGATTAACGGGCAACTCTGGGAGGCCATGCTTAAGCCGGCCAAGCGGGCCAAGGGGGTGCTGCGCTTCTCAGAGGAGCTCAGCGCCGAGGTGATGGGGACGCTGGAGGACGGTACACGGGTGCTGCGCTTCTCGGACAACCTCTGGAACCACCTCGAGGCACTGGGCCAGACCCCGCTGCCGCCCTACATCCACGCCTCGGTGGACCCCAGCCGCTACCAGACCGTCTACGCCAAGACCCCCGGCTCGGTGGCGGCCCCCACAGCCGGGCTGCACTTCACCCCGGAGCTGATGGAGCGAATTGGGGCCATGGGAGTAGAGATTCACTACGTCACCCTGCATGTCGGGCCGGGCACCTTCAAACCGGTAGGCGAGTCCATCGAGCGACACGTGATGCACGCCGAGACCTTCGAGGTCACCGAGGCCACCGCCCGGGCCATCAACCGGGCCAAGGCCGAGGGGCGGCGGGTGGTGGCAGTGGGAACCACGGTGGTGCGGACGCTCGAGTCGGCCTACTTGCCTCCTCGAAGTGCGCATCTCGAGATCCCCCACACCGCGACCGACACCGTCCAGGCCAGCAGCGGCGAGACCCAGATTTTTATCTACCCGCCCTACGAGTACAAGGTGGTGGACGCCCTTATCACCAACTTCCACCTGCCCAAGTCCACCCTGCTGATGCTGGTCTCGGCCCTGATGGGCCACGATCTGATGATGCGGGCCTACCGCACGGCGGTGGAGCAGCAGTACCGCTTCTATAGCCTCGGCGACGCGATGTTCATCCGCTGAGGTGGCCCACCGGGCGCGGCCGAAAGACCGCAAATCCACAATTCCCCCGACCCCGCAACTCGAGGGGGGGCGCCCTTAACCCGCCCTGCCCTTGCCGGCCTTGGCCTGCTTCTTGCTCCCCGCCGCCCGCCCCTGGCGGCCCGCGACCCTCCCGTCGTCGAGCCCGAAGCCCAGCGAGCCGAAGACCCGCCCCGTAGTGGGCTCGATCAGGTTGCGGTGGTCGCGGTAGAGGCGGGGGGTCTTCCAGAGGTAGAACAGCGCCTTCCAGTGGGGCAGCTCGTTGTAGCGGTCGGGCCAGAGCCGCTTGATCTCGGCGGCTACCTGCGCACCGTACTTGGGCGAGAGCACCGGGAAGACGTGGTGCTCGATGTGGAAGCCGAAGCCCAGGGTCAGCCACTCGAGCCAGCCCGGGTTGCGCACGGTCAGGCTGTTCATCAGGGGGTCGTTGGTCTCGGTGATGGGGTTAAGCAAGTGGTTGGTGGCGATGAAGCTCATGGCCACGAAGTTGCCAATCATCCAGGGCAGTACGAAGACGAACACGAAGTTTAGGGGCCCCACCAGCAGCAGCACCCAGGCCCAGAAGAGGAAAGGCAGGGCGGCCTGGAAGGTCACGACGCGGCGCTCCTCGGGCTTGAACTCCGGCAGGAAGCGGCGGTACATCATGTGGGCGTGCAGGCTGAACCAGAAGGTGAAGGAGAAGAACAGGAAGAAGCTGCGCAGGGCCGGGGCCTGCTTGAACATCCACTTAACGAAAGGCTTCTGGGCGGCACTCTCGAGGGCCCCCATCGCGTCGGGGTCGTCGGCAGGGTGTTGGGTCTGGCCGTGGTGTTCGACGTTGTGCCACTTGCGCCACAGCCGCGCCCCCACCAGGAGCGGGAGGAAGGCCGCCGTGCCCAGCAGCGAGCGGGCGATGGGGCTCTTCACCACCGCGCCGTGCAACACCTCGTGGGCCCAGAAGCCCAGACCCACGAAGCTGTAGCCGATGGGCAGGGCCAGCAGCAGCTTGAGCCAGACCCACGGCGCGGCCACCACCCCCCAAGCACAGGCCAGGAACAGCGCCACGAAGATCGGGAAGTATACCAGGCGGGCCCTGACCGGCTCGAAGAAGTGGCGCGGCAGGCGGGCCTTGAGGGCTTTGGTGTACTCGCGCAGGTGCTGCTCCTCGGTCATTTGCGTCATAAGGCCCCCCCTTTGGGAATAGGACGCAAGTATACCTGAGCTACCCTGAAAGAATTCTGAGCTTGGGGGGTGTCAGGCTCGGGCGGCGGCTTAAATAAAAAACCGCCCTTTTGGGGCTGATTGATTAATGGTATCACCTTATGCGCTATACGTCAATTGTATGCATAGAATCGGCTACGGGACAGCAAAAACCCCCCTCGAGGGGGGGCAGTGCAGACAGATTTTGGGGTTAGCCGACCTTGGTGACGTTCTTGGCCTGGGGGCCCTTGCCGTTCTTGCCCGGCTCGGTCTCGAAGCTCACCACATCGCCCTCGTTGAGGGTCTTGTAACCCGCCGTCTGGATCGCGCTGAAGTGCACGAACACATCGGGGCCGCCATCCTGGGCGATGAAGCCGTAACCTTTTTCCGCGTTGAACCACTTAACCGTGCCTTTGTTCATGAGCCTACTCCTAGATGTCCGTCTGAAACCTGCTGGTTTTCGGGGGACAAGAAAAAATTAGCACGGCCCAAAAAGCAAAGTCAAATTGTGGCCCCCTGCCGGGCCTGGTTAAGAGGTCTCATGGCGTTTCCACCCTTATCTCCCTCGCGGCGGCAGGTAATCCCTACAGCAAAAACCGCCGTACCGAGTGTTCGTGGCAACCACTCCAAGGGCACGTTTCGACGGCCCTGGGGCCGCAATTAGCTCGAGAACCGCCGTTTCACTCGAGCTCTACTGCCTCAGCCACGGTCTGGCTGTCCTCGGCGTAGGTGATCCTCATCCGCACCTTCTGGCCGCGCAGGGCCCGCGGCAGCCAGAGCCTGGAGTCGTCCCACATCCGGTCGTACGGGACCGCCCCCAGCTCGAACCACTCGGGCCGCAGCTCGTCGGACTCCTCCGGCTCGCCGTCCCAGTACTCGAGGCGAAACCCGTGAACCTGCCGGTGCCACTCCGGCCGGGCCGGGAAGGCGAACTCCAGGTAGACCATGTGCCAGAGGTTCTGCGGCTTGGCGTAGAGGCCGGTCTCCTCTCTCAGCTCGCGCACGGCAGCCTGGGCGACGGTCTCGCCGGGCTCGAGCTTCCCCCCGACCCCCACGAACCTCCCCGCCCCGAACCCCTGCTTCTTAAACCCCAAGAGCACCCGGTTGTTCGGGCGGTCGAGGGGGAAGACGAGGGTGTTGATCTTCATGGCAGCTCAGGAATCCGTGCGGTGAGGGGGATGTGGCGGAGTTCGGCGCGGCGTGGCGACACCGGGAAGCGTTTGGTGCGGGGTGGCTTTCGGGCAGTGCCCCTCACAGACCGCCTTACCCCTCCTTCCCCTTTCCCCTCTCCTCGCCCTTGGTTTTTCTGAGCATCGAGTGCAGCACTTTCATGGCCCCCAGCGCGTTGGGGAAGCCCACGAACAGCGCCGACTGGATGATGGTCTCGCGGATTTCCCGCTCGGTCGCACCGTTGTTCAAGGCCCCCTGGATGTGGGTGGCGATCTCCTTCGGCGCGCCCAGGGCGGTCAGGCTGGTGATGGCCAGCAACTCGCGGGTCTTCAGGTCGAGGCCGGGACGCGCCAGCACCCCCTCGTAGGCGAAGTCGCGGATGTAGGCGTAGAGGTCGGGGTCAACCTCGCTCAGCGAGGCCTCGACGGCCCCCTGGTTGTCGCCCCAGATGGCTTTGCGGACGCTCATGAGGGTAAGTCTCGAGGCTCGGGGGTCGGGAGTCAAGGGCCGGGAGGGGGCAAGGGCCGACAAGACACGGCCACACGCGGCGCAGGCAGTACAGCCGAGAGCCCGGCCTTGAGCCCGTTGCTCCCAGGCTTTCGCGCTCGCCGCGGCTCAAACCAGCTCGAGCAGCCCCCGCAGATCGTGCAAAGCCTTGGGGTTTTGCCGGTAGGGGTCGAAGAGTACGGCGCGAATCCCGGCCGCGGTCGCCCCCACGATGTCGTCCGGCGAGTCGCCGATGTGGATGGCCTCCAACGGCCCGACGCCCAGCCTTTGGAGCACAACCTGGAAAAAGCGGGGGTCGGGCTTGGCGACGCCCTCGAGGGCCGAGACGCCCAGGTAGTCGAAGTAGGGGGCCAGACCGGTGGCCTCGAGCACCCCCGGCAAGGTCCAGTCCCAGTTGGAGACCGTGGCCAGCTTCAGGCCCCGGCCCTTCAGCTCGACCAGAACCTCTCGAGCGCCCGGCGTGAGGGGCCACACCTCGGGGCTGCGCCAGTTAGCCTTCAGGTAGTCGGCCACCGCGTCGGCGTGGTCGGCCAGCCCGATGCCGCCCATCACCTCGCGGTGGAAGGTGCGCCAGAAGGAAAGCGCAGTGGCCTCGTCGGTGGCGCTCATGTGGTGGTCGGCATAGTGGGCGTAGGCGTCTCGGATGGCCTGCGGCAGCCGGGCCACGTCAGCCTGCTCGGCGATCCCCCTGGCCTGCAGGATAGGCCACAGCCAGAGCTTGGGGTGGCCCAGGATCAGGGTGTCGCCCACGTCGAAGAGCACGGCACGTTTCATCTCAGGCAATCCTACCAACAAAGCCTCGAAGGCCGAAGGTCGGGGGCCGAGGGTAAAGGCTGGCGATGCTGCCTTGACTGCGGCAAAGACCGGGGAAGAGGGCGGACGGCATGTCGCATCCGGGGTTTGTGCGCAGGTTTTGGGGCTCGAGGCGATCCCGACTGGAGGCGGGCACCGGCGTTCGACCTTCGACCTTCGGCGTATTAAGCTACCCCCATGCTCGAGATTAGCCCCCGCTCCGTCACCTTTCATCCGCCCGAAAATGCGAAACATCTGGTGGGCGACTTCACCGACTGGGACAAGCGGCCCATTCCCGTCCAGGGGCCGCTGACCCTCGAGTTCCCCGAGGGGGCCTACCTCGAGTACGCCTACCTCGACGCCTCAGGCCAGCCCTTCCCCGACCCCTCCAACCCCCACAAGGCCCAGAACCCCTGGTGGACCTACCCCCGGGCGATCGAGCTGCCCGGCTTTCGGCACCAGCCCCCCAAGCTGCCCAGCAGCCCCGCCGAGGTGCACCGGCACCGGCTCGAGTCCAGGGCTTTCGGGACGACCCGGCGCTACTACGTCTACGACCCCCAGCACGCCCGGGCCACCCTCTACGTACACGACGGCGTGGCCTACTACCGCACCGCCAAGCTCAACGAGGTAGCGCAGGGGCTCAACGAGGCGGGCGAAATCGAGCCCGTCCGCATCGTCTTCATCGAGCCGGACGACCGCCGGGCCGAGTACTGGTTCAACCCCAGGTACGAGGAGCACGTCCTGCAGGAGGTCGTCCCGGCGGTGGAGTCGCACTACGGCCCGACCCCGCAGAAGGCGCTGATGGGTGCGAGCCTGGGGGGGCTGGTCTCGAGCTGGCTGGCCCTGCGACACCCTGGCCTCTTCCAGAAGGTCGCCACCCAGTCGGCCTGCCTCACCGCCTCGCCCGAGGGCGGCGACTCCTACCTCGACCCCGAGTGGCTGACCGCACAGTACGCCGGCTCGCCCGCCCTAGACCTGCGCTTCTACTGCGAGACCGGCCAGATCGAGTGGCTGCTGGCCCCCAACCGCCGCTTCGCCGCGATGCTGGCCGACAAGGGATACCGGCACGCCTACCTCGAGCGCCCCAGCGGCCACAACTGGATGACCTGGCGGCAGGGTTTGGCCCCGGCGCTGCGGTACCTGTTCGGCAAGTAGGCGGGTGGGAGGTGTACCCACACCCCCCACCTTCCCCTGCCCTTTGTCCTCAGCCAGCCTTGATAGACTGAGCCGGCCTTTATGGAACTGTCCAGCGCCCTGATCGCGATATTGATCATCGTGGCTCTCGAGGCCATCCTCTCGGTGGACAACGCCATGGTGCTGGCCGTGATGGTGCGGCCCCTGCCCCCCGATCTGCGCCGCAAGGCCCTGCTCTACGGCATCATCGGGGCCTACATCCTGCGCGGCCTGGCCTTGCTGTTCGCC
>JANRLD010000068.1:0-29447 GCA_033762915.1 Meiothermus sp.
AGGGGGCAACGTCACCAACAGCGTGACCTATACCCACTCCCAGGCGGTAACCCTGGTCAGTGGTCGGCGCATCTACGGTGCGCCGAAAATCACCCGAGTCACGGCGGGTAATGCAAATCTGGTGGTTTCGGGATTTTCCATCGTGGTCGAGGGCTTCAACACGGGAACTTCGAGCTGGGAAAACATCAGCCGACAGACCGGCCCCCGCACCTACAGCGATACCCGCACCGTTGCCAGTATCACGGTGATGAATCCCACCGGCAGCAACCAGAATGCAAACTCGGCCCTTGCGTTTGTGACCGAGATTTACGAAGGCCCATAACCCAACCAGCACAGACCCCGCCCCCCTGCCGCCTCCTCACGGGGGCGGCTCAGTTATGGGGGCGACAGGAGGTGAACATGGCAATACAACCGGAACCGAGGCAAAACCGCGATATGAACGCACTGGCCCAGGAGTTCAGAAATCGGATCGAGGTTTGGCTGGCCGAGGCAAATCAGTGGCTCGAGCGGCAGTACGGGAAGGGTAAGGCTCAAATGCTGATCGTCGAAACTTCCCGCACCCTGGCCCGCCAACAGTGGATTTACAAACACGGCAGGGTGCGCGGCTACGGCGTGATGGGCCGACCGGTGACGTGGACCCTTTGGAGCGCTCACAGGCTGAACCGCGCCATCGATGCGACTCCGCAGCTATTCCAGGGCGGGCGCTGGGTAGCCCGGTGGGATTTGATGGATGACGTGCTGAGGGCTATCCCGCTGCGGCCCTACGGCCTCGAAGGAATCCCGCAAGAGAAGGCCCACATTCAACTCGCGGGAATGTACGCACTCGGGAATCAGGAATACGCCAAGGCGAGGAAACTCGTCTGGGACAGGCCCGAGCGGTCACGGTGGCCGCTCAAGTAGAGGAGGAAGCAGGGGGTAGGGGCAGAGGAGGAAAGTATGAGCAACACAATCGTTTCGGACATCTCGGCGGCTTTCCAGGAAGCGCTACGGGACGGCTTTCAGCTTTCGGACGTACTCACCACGCTCGAGGCCGGGGCCAAAAGCGCCGTGCGGTATGCGTTCGACCAGTTGCCGGGCGCGGATCAGGGTCAGAGCCGCCGGGAGCTGGCGCTAGACGTGCTCAAACGCGGCTGGCGCACCCTGGTCGGCGCGGCCCGTGACCTGCTGGTGGCGGCGTTGGGCGCTTGGATGGGCTACGCGTTCGACATCGTGCGGGGCG
The DNA here is from genome assembly GCA_033762915.1 of Meiothermus sp. Taxonomy (GTDB): domain Bacteria; phylum Deinococcota; class Deinococci; order Deinococcales; family Thermaceae; genus Meiothermus. The sequence goes on from JANRLD010000068.1 coordinate 1,220, forward strand.
CGGTCGAAGGTTGGGGTGACAGCCTGATCGAATCCGTCGTGGGCGATTGGCTTGACGCGCTGCTGAAATGGGCCTACAGCGCCGACAAATACGAGCGGCGGATGTCGCTACTCGGGGCGGGGGCGTAATCATGAAGCGGCGCGGCGTGTTCGCAACGTCTCTCATCATGACCTACGTCGTGGCCGCGCCGCTGGTTGCCATCACGCCGACTGAGGCGCGGTGGTTTGTCGGCCTGGCCCTGGCGTTCGTGTTCACGGCCCTGGCGCGGGCCTCGGTGCTGTATGGCAGGGTCAAAAGGCCTGAAACGCGGGCGATTGTTGGGCAGAGCATCGCAACCGGGTTTGCAGCAATGGCCATAGTCTACGCCGCGCCCCTGGTGGTTCCGCAGGCTCCGAGCCCTGATGACCCCGCGTTCTTGGCGGGCATGGTGGCAGTAGGGGCCGCGGTCGGCTGGCTGGGTGCGGAGTACGTCCTCGAGCCATTGCTCGAGCGCCTGAAAAAAGGCTGAGGGGGTGGCAACGGTGGATAGCTGGCTACCATTGGTGCGGGTGTTTTTCCTGTTGGCGGCGTTTGCCGTGGCTCGAGCCCTCTGGCCGATATCCATCCGCTGCCGCTCGGATTGGCTCATAGATTGGATGTTGCTGTTTGCCGTGGTCGGCGGCCTGGGCCTGAGTCTGGGGCTGGTCGGCGACATGACCCAGACGGTAGGCCTGGAAAAGCTCGGCACGTTTATCGGCTTCGGCTCGGTCGGGGTGCTGCTGCTGCTCTTGCCGCCCCTGGCCGCCCGGATTGGCCGAGTTCAGCATGTTGCAAAGAAACTCACCGAATCGGATGAGCGCCTGCCCCCTGATGCCGCCATGAAGTTGGCCCGTGGCGGCGTGCTGGACACCAGCGAAATACCCGCAAAGCGATAGAAAGCCAAGTTATCTAGCCCCCCAGACCGGGGGGATTTTCGTGCTGCAAAGGAGAAAATCATGGCACAGGTAATCTATAACCGCTATAAGGCCCGGCAGTCTCAGGTGTTTTGGGCTGGCGCTTCTGCCCCCTCTGGGTTCACCGCCCTTCTGCTCGAGGCGACCGTTTCGGGCGCTTGGGATCCCGACCTCAACACCGTGGCCGACCTGCTGGCCGTCTCGGGCGTGACCGAGATGTCCGGTGGCAGCTACGCACGGCAATCCCTGGCCTCGCTCACGGCGACTGAGGATGACACCAACGACCGGGTGAACATCGACGCGGCAAACCTCACGTTTGGCGCGGTGTCGGGCAAAAGCGCCCTCGCTTTGGTGATTTTTGAAAACGGCGCATCTGACGCGGCCCGTAACCTCGTGGGCTATTACGATACCGGTTTCGGTACGCTACAGACCCCGATGGCGGGCGGTCTGACTGTCAACATCACGGATTTTCTCCGCAACGCCTAAACCCAGGGGGCTACAGCCCCCGCACTCATACCGAATACATAGGCGGCAAACATGATTGGTTGGCACTCACAACTTGGTGTTGCCTCGAGCCAAACCAACGGGACCACCATAGCGGCGACGTTGGCAGCGGGGGCCAACGTCGGCGATTTGGTGGTCGTGTTCGTGCTCGGCGACCGCGCCTCCGACATCACGGCCAACTCTGGCACGGGCGGGACTGCCCTCAGTGTCTCCGACAGCGCGGGGAATAGCTGGAGCTTTGGCAGCCCCAGGGCCGAGGCCAGTGTCAACAGCGCCACCGATGCCGATTTTGCGGTTGCCGTAGCCTGGAGCGTCCTGACCAGCGCAATGGTCAACGGCGGTACGGTCACGATGACCGGCCCGGCTTTTATGTTCGAGCGCGGCATCATGGTGCACAGGTTCGTGCACGAGTCCACCAGCGGCGGGGTTGTGGCCTCAAGTATAGCCCCAGGCGGTACTGCCGGGGCTGCGGTCACCTCTCTGAGCGTTGGCCCCACCCACACCGGCCAGAGCAAACACAGCCTCGTGGTCGGCTCGCTGGGGCAGCGCAACAGCTACAACCGCGCCCCGACCCTGGCCAACTATCAGCGTGTGGGGCTTAGGGACAGCGGAACCGATGCAGTCTATTCATTCCGCCTTAGCGCTTACGCTGGCATTCTCGCGCCGCAAATCACGAGCAGGCCACTAAACCCGTCTTGGACGGGCAACTCTGACGCCGGTCTGGTTTACCAAGTTCTTCAGGAGGCTAATCCGCCTTCGGCTTGGTGGGATACCAGCGGGACAAACCGCGCCGCCGACCGATTCACCACCGACAACGGCGTTTTGCGGTTTCGCCAGGAAACCGAATCGCAAGGGCTTTCCTACACCGTCCCTGACCTTTCCCTGCTGGCCCGCCGACTCGACGGGAACGGGCTGAGGTTGGACGGGACTTCGGGGGCGGGCAACTACGTTGTCACGCCGGGGACTAAACCCGACCGCTACCGGATGCGGGTGAAACTCCCGTCCAGCACCACCAATGCGAACATCTGGGGGCTAGTATTCAGGCAGAGCGGGACAACCTTCTGGCGGGCTGGGGTCAGGTTTGAGACTTCTGGGCCTGCTTCCATCCGCCTTTACCGCTACAGCGCGGCCAACACCATAGCGCAAACCATCTCCCTCGCGGGGGGCGTGCTGAACCTCGGCAGCACCTACGATATCGAGGTCAGAGACGATGGTTCGGTAATCAGTGTTTGGTACAAGCTCGATTCCTCGAGCACCTGGATTCAGGCAGGTTCAAACCAAACCGACAGCACCTACGGCACCCAGGCCGGGGCGGGGGTTTGCTATGGCCACGAAAGCGGCGACAGTAGCGCCGCAACGAGCCTCACGACCTCGGCGGGGATAATCCGCTGGGAAGCGTTCACGGCTGCGACTGGCCCCGCTTCGGCCACCCTGACCCCCCAGAGCAGCACTCACAGCCAGGTAAACCTCAGTCTGGTTCCGGGCGTGATCACGGTCGGGCTCACGGCCCAGGCCAACACTCACGCCCAGGTAAATCTCGGCCTCGAGCCGGGAGTCGTGACTGTTGGCCTCTCCCCTTCTGGCAACCTGCACACCCCGGTAGCCCTCAGCCCTGCCCCTGGTGCGGCTACCGCTACCCTGACCGCCCAGACGCTCACACACAGCCTCGTTGACCTGATACCAGCCCCGGCTACCGGTGTAGTCAACATCTCGCCGCAAACCAACACCCACACTGCTACAGCCCTCGGCCTCGAGCCGGGGCTGGTCACAATCGGCCTGAGCCCGCAAACTTCCACGCATAGCCCCGTGGCTCTCGGCCTCGTGCCTGGAGCCGCGCCGGTCAGTCTGGAGGCCCAGAGCAGCACGCACAGCACCGTGACCCTGGACCCGGTGCCTCAGCCGGTGGTGCTGGCGCTGGGGGCTCAGACTCTCACGCACACGGCGGTGGACCTGGGCCTCGAGCCGGGAACTATCACGGCTTCCCTGACGGCCCAGAGTCTCAGTCACGTCCCGGTAACCCTCGGGCCTACCCCGAACGCCGTAGTTCTGGCCCTGGCCGCTCAGAGCAGCACACACACGCCCGTTGCGCTCGGCCTCGTGCCCGGCGTGGCCTCGGTCACCCTGACCCCGGCCACGCTGACTCATAGCACCGTGGCCCTGGCCGTTGACGGCTCCGAAGTCGTTTCACTCGCCCAAATCACCCTGACTCATACCCCGGTAGCGCTGGGCCTCGTGCCTGGGGTTGCCTCGGTTTCGCTCACCGCCCAGACCAACACCCACACCCCGACCGCGCTCGGCCTGCAGCCTGGCCCCATCGCGGCCACGCTCACCGCTCAGAGCCTCACGCATACCCCGGTGGCGTTCACCTTCGCCTTCGGCGCGGCATTGGTTGCCCTGACACCCCGAACGGTCACACATGCGCCCGTGGCCCTTGGCTTGGTCCCTGGCCCGAACACCGCAACCCTAACCGCTCAGAGCCTCGCGCACGCGGCTGTTGCCCTCTCTCCGCAGCCTCAGCCGGTCGTGCTGGCTCTCGGCCCGCAAAGCCTCGCCCACACCGCTCTGACCCTCTCAGTGGCTCCAGGCGTGGCAGCGGCGGCGCTACAGGCCCAAAGCCTCAGCCATACCGCTACGGCCCTGGGGCTGGCCCCTGGGCTGGCCTCGGTGAGCATCACGCCCCTCAGCCTGACCCACACGGCGACGGCGCTCGGGCTGATTCGAAAGATAAAGGGCAAGTGGACCAGCTCGGCGGCTCCTGTCGAGCGGTGGACCACGGACGAACAGGCAAGTACGGGGTGGACTACCAAGCCAAAAACAGGCGGATGGACAACGGAGGGTGAATAATGGCGACCTACACGATAAAAAAAGGTGAGGAATATCACGCGCTGGTGGTTCCGCTCGAGCTGAACAACGCCGACCCCAGCCCTGGGGTGAGCATCAGCGCGGTCGAGGGGCGGCTGGTCCACACTGTGACCGGGGAAGTGGTCACGCTGGTGATGCAGGTGGACACCTCGCCCACCGGGACGGATGAGATTTACAAAGACTTCACGTCGGCGGATTGGGCCAGTATCCCGGTCGGAACCTACCGGGCTACCTGGAAACTCACGATTGGCGGGCAGATATCCTATGCACCGTCTGAGGGGTACGATGAGGTGATAATCCAAGCACCGTGACGCCGCCCCCAACAAATCGCCCCCGCTGGCCGACGCTGGCGGGGGCTTTTGCGTTGGGGGTGAGGCTCAGCCCCCGGCCCCTCGAGCAAACGGCATAGACCTATCTCCGGTGGTGGTCGGCATCGACTCATTCAGCGGCGGGCAGTGTTCGGCGATAAGCAACTCGAGCAACTCCCGAGGTGTCATGTCCCGCCTTGACGCCTCAGCCCTCAGCCGCTTCATAAGTGCAGCAGCCACGCGACCGGCACTTACCCCCTTCTCCCCTTCCTCGGCCTTCGGGCGACCCTGGCCGGGCTTGAGGTTTGCCAGTTGTTTCTCGGTTACGCGACGTGCCATAATGAACTCCTCTGTTCTCCAGAGATTGCCCCCCGACTGCTGCCGGGGGGCGTTTGCGTGTGGACTAGCGGCTGTGGGCGTCGATGTATTCGGCGTAGACTCGCCGAAACGTGGGGCTGTAGGGCTGGAGCCGGTGCAACTCCCAGTGCGGGCAAATCACGAACTGCCCACCGCACGGGGCGTACCAGTCGGGGCTAACGCGGCTATCCGAGATGTGAGCGTCTGCCGCGTAGATGATGCCGGTGGCAGAATCGGCCCACATGGTGAGGGTCGGGTGTTCGATAACTACGGCCTCGCCTTGCATGTGGTTGGCGGTGTACCAGTCTCGAAAGGTCATGTTTCTATTTGGCAGACTATTAGCGGTCTGCCAGCGCGTAAAGGTCTAAAGAGCCGACAGGTGAGCGTGTAGGCGCTCGGCGGGGCTGGAACCGTGGAATCGGGCGGCGACCTCACCGTGAACCTCGGCGTAAAGCCCGTCTGTGTCGGTGTAGGGCGTCCAGCCGGTGCGCTCCTGGTAGTACGCGCACAGCACCCCGACCACCAGCTCAAGCGCCTTGACCTCGGTGCTGTTGCTTGCGGCAGCGACTAACTCCCCGTTGTAACTGAGGGTGTCGGCTACAGGCCACGGGGGGACGTGAAACTCTGCTTTGCGCAACTCACTGACTCCCCAATAAACCTGCTCGGCGGTGTCATCTCGCCCAATCGTCCGGTAGTTTCCGGCACTGGCATCCCACTGCGGGTCGGCTACCGTTGCCGAGATTTTGGCGTCCAGCTCATTTACCCGTGCGCTCATGGCGTCACGTGCGGTTTTCGACAAAATGAACTCAGCCACCAGCGCCCGATTGATGCGGCGGTACGCCTTGGCAACTACCCATTCAGAGTAGGCCGACAGGTACGCCCAGTGCAACTGCTGCAAGTCGCTCAGGTCGTCGCGCCGGATGATTGCGCGTTGCAACAACCCCAGAGCGTACCATTCGCACTCCTCGGTTTTGCCATCGGGGTCGGTCAGTTCGGCCATAAACTTTTTGTAGGTGTTCGATTCGGTGAGGCGGGTGCTGGCCATCTCTGTTCTCCTTGGTAGGGGGTTTGTTTTGGGCTGCTGTCCCATCCCCTACACCTATAGAGTACACCCTGTTTCTGTATCTGTCAACATTTATAGATACATGGCGATAGGAACGCGCAAAACTCCGCAATCAGCTCAAGGCACTCTCCTATTAGTTATGTAGATGTGCAACTACATCCTCAGTGAGGCCATCGCCCAGCGGGCATCGGATGTTCACATCGAGCCTACCGAGACCGCCGCCCAGGTTCGCTTCCGCGTGGACGGGCTGCTGCAAATCTTCCTGACCCTGCCGCGCACCAGTTTTAGCCCGATGGTGGCCCGCTACAAGATCATCTCCAACCTCGACATCGCCAAGAACCGCGTCCCGCAGGACGGGCACTTCAACGTGACCCACCACAACAAGCCGGTGCACTTTCGCATCTCCACTCTCCCCACCGCACTGGGCGTGAAGGTGGTGATCCGAATTCTGCCCCAGGAACACGGCCAGCTGACCCTGGGGGCGCTGGGCCTCGAGGCCCACGAACTCGGCCTCTTCAAGCACGCGCTGGGTCAGCCACAGGGCTTGATCCTGGTCACTGGCCCCACCGGATCGGGCAAGACCACCACCATCCACGCCGGCCTGAGCCACATCAACCGGCCCGAAGTCAACATCGTGACCCTGGAGGACCCCGTCGAGGCCACCATCCTGGGCGTCAACCACGTCGGCATTCACCCGGTCGCGGGCCTGACCTTCCCCGGCGTGCTGCGCTCGATCCTGCGCCAAGACCCTGACATCATCTTCGTGGGGGAGATCCGCGACGGCGAGGTGGCCGACATCGCCCTCAAGGCCGCTCTGACCGGGCATCTGGTGCTCTCCACGCTGCACACCAACTCGGCGGTGGAGACCATTCTGCGCATGGAAGACCTGGGCGTAGCGCCCTACCTGCTGGCCTCCTCGCTCTCGCTGGTAATCTCGCAGCGGCTGGTGCGGAAGGTGTGCGAGCGCTGCGCGACCGAACACGCCCCCACCGACGAGGAACTCTCGGCCCTGGGCGTGGACAAAAACCTGCTGGTGGGCGGGCGCTTCCGCAAGGGCGCGGGCTGCCCCCACTGCAACAACACCGGCTACCACGGGCGCACCGCCATCTACGAGTTCTTGCCCCTGACCCCCGAACTGCGCGAGGGGGTACGGAAGGGCATCGGACTCGAGCCCCTCCGCGCCCTCGCCCGCCAACAGGGCATGGTCAACCTGATGGAAAGCGGCATCCTTAAGATGCGCCGGGGCTTCACCACCGCCCAGGAGCTGGCACGGGTAGTGTACCGGGAGCTATAAGGAAGCCCCCCAAAACCCCAGCGTTGTCGCGCGCCTGTCGGCCTTAACCGCGAGCTTGGTCTGTGCCCCCTGCGTCCGAGGTCGAAGATCGCGGAGCAGGCACACAACCACCGATCAAGCCGCAACCTGCGGGTCTTTCGGCGGGGCTGGTTAGGACCAAAAACTTCACCCGGTCCTGGGTAAACTGTCCGGGTGCTGCTCGAGCCCCAAGTCCCCTTCCCCGTCTCCTCCGACCACCGGGTGCGGCCCGATCTGGTCAAGCTGGACGAGCCTATTTTTCTTGTAGACCGCGAGTTCCCCAAGTACTTTGCCCAGAAGCTCGAGGCCTTCGCCCATCAGACCGCCAGCGCCGCCCTGGCCCCCGGCCACGACCCCAAAGCCGTGGCCGAGGCGCTGCGCTGGCTGTGGAACCGGATACCTAAAGAGCACCTTCGCGAACCCCTCGAGTACACCCCCGAAAACACCTACGGCGTCGCCCGCTTCGAGATAGACCCCGCGCCGCTGCAAGTCCCGCCCGAGAACCCGCTCGAGTTCGGCAAGATCGCCGCCTTGTGCGTGCAGGAAGATCTGGTGTTAATGCACGGGACAACGCTCGAGGCCGCTTGGGTCTGCTTCCCCTCCAACTGGAACCCCGCCGAAAAGGTGGGGCGCAGTTTTGCCGAGATTCACATTCCGGTGCCTCACTCCGAAAAGCTTCTATCGGCCCAGGAGAACGTAGCCAAAGCCATGAGCCAAAAAGGCCCCTACGTGCGCCATGTGTGGGGCCTGGGCTTCGACCCCAGGCTCTCCTACCACCCCGAGTGTAAGCTACTCCAGGACGGTCAGACCATCTATTTCCGCTGCGAGCGCCAGGTCACGGTGCCCCTGCCCGAGCTGAACCGAAGCTGGTTTTTGATCCGGGTCTACATGACCCCCATCGAGCAGGTCGCCGACACCCCCGAGCGCAAACAGGCCCTCCTCGAGGCCGTCCGCACCATGCCAGAGGCCCACCGGGCCTACAAGGGCGGCACGCTGCGTGCGTTTGCGGCGCTAGAGCTCAGGGGATTTTTTGACTAGAGAAGCAAGGAAAGCAAAGTCTGGGTTTCCGCTGCCCCCTTCCCCCCTCGACTTACGGCTTACGGCCTTCCCAGCTTTACCAGATCAATCGCCCCGTCGGTGGTCGCGTAGCGCACCACCCCCACGCCGGGGACGAAGTAGACCTCGAGCACCACGTTGCCGCCCCCACCGGTCACGGTGGAGGTGCGCAGCACATAGGCGTTGAAGCGCCCGGCGGGCACGTTGACGCCCTCCACGCGGTTAACCTCGCCGATCAGGGCCACGCTCTGGTTATTGAAGCGGCTACGCCCGCCCCAGCGCTGGCCGATGTAGAGCGGCGGCTGGGGGTAGAGCTGCAGCGCCGGGCTATAGCGCTGCTCACGCCCGTTAATCAGGATGCCCTCGAGCAGCACCCCCTTGTCCGGGGTGTAGCGCAGCAGGTCCGCCACCACCGGGCGGTTGGGAAAGCGCCGCTCCAGCACCAGGACCCCGCTTTCGTCGCGCACCAGGGTCTGCACCTCGCCCGAACTGTAGGTCCAGCTCCAGCCGATCTTACTGGGGTAATAACCCGCGCCCTGGGCAAGAACCAACACCCCGAACAACAACACACTCAGCCAACGCCTCATCCCAACCATGCTACGGCAGGGCGGTGAGGATGGAAGGTCAAAAGGGGGCAGGCAGCGGCGAGGGGCGTCTAAGGGCAGTGAAAGCAACAGCTCGATTTCACCTATGGCCCCGCTTTTCGCCGTATTGGGCTACTCATCGCTCCCCAGCTCGTGCCCCCGCTGGGTCGCCGCCGCCACCGCCTCGATGATGGCGGCACGGACGCCACGGGCCTCGAGGGCGGCCAGACCGAAGATGGTGGTTCCGGCCGGGCTCGATACCTCGTCCTTGAGCACGGCGGGGTGCTTTTGGCGGAGCAGCTCGCCGGTGGCGATCAGCACATCGGCGGCGAGCTGGAGCGACTGGGCGCGGGGAATACCCTGCTTAACCCCGCCATCGGCCAGGGCCTCGGCCACCACTGCCACATAGGCCGGGGCCGAGGCGGACATCCCGGTGAAGGCGTCGAAGAGCCGCTCGGGAAGGTCGTAGACATCGCCCACGGTGGCGAACAGGGCGCGGGCGAACGCCAGATCTCCGGCCTCGTCGGCCTCGCGGGGGCCGGTGAGGGCAGTGGAGCTTTTGCCGATGGTGGCCCCCAGGTTGGGCATCACCCGCACCACCCGCCGGGTGCCGAGCCGGCGGGAGAGCACCGCCGAGGAGACCCCGGCCATGATGGAGATGTACCCGACGTTGGGGTGGGCGATCTGGGCGGCCAAGGCGGGGAAATCCTGGGGCTTGGTGGCGATCAGGATGCGCTCAGCCCGGCGCAACTGGCCCAGCTCGAGCGGCGTCACCCCGTACTGGTTGGCGACCTGCTGGGTGTAGTGGGGCTGGTCCATCACCCCGATCTCCCCAGAGGCCAGCATCCCCCGCGCCAGCACCCCCTCGAGGATGCTTCTGCCCATCTTTCCCACGCCGACGATGGCTAATTTCATGGGTAATAGTCTAACCGAGGTTTGGGGTGGGTCGTTGCGACGGGCTGCCGAAGGCTTGAAGAAGAGCGGGGACGTTTGGGGTTTAGGCGGCTAAGGTAACGCGAAGGTCTGGCCCCCAGCAGGCCGGGACTAGGCCGCAGTCGGGCCGTGGGCGAGAGTGGTCGGTGCGTCTTGTGCGGGTCCCACCGCCAGCTGCGGGCTCTTCTATCTCCCAACGGCCCAAACCCAACCGTAAGCCGCTGGGCGCCGGCAACATGCCCAGCCTGCCCGAATACAATGGGAGTTATGTTGAGAGGAAAGATCGCACTCATCACAGGAGCCTCGTCGGGAATCGGGCTGGCGATTGCCCAACACCTCACCGCAGAGGGAGTCCGGGTCGGGCTGTTTGCCCGCCGCGCGGAGCAACTCGAGGGCATCGTTGCCAGGCTGCACGGCGCACTCGCGCTGCCGGGGGACGTGACCAAGCTCGAGGACCTGCAGGGCGCGGTGGGCAGGCTCGAGGCCGAGTTCGGCGGCCTGGACTACCTGATCAACAACGCCGGGGTAGGCATCTTTAAGCCGGTTCACGAGCTGTCGCCCGAGGAGTGGCACACGGTGCTCGAGACCAACCTGACCGGGCCGTTCTACGCTACCAAGGCCGCAACCCCGGCCATGGAGCGGCGCGGCGGCGGCTACATTGTCAACATCGGCTCGCTGGCGGGCAAGAACGCCTTCGCAAACGGCGCGGCCTACAACGCCTCCAAGTTTGGGCTGCTGGGCTTCTCCGAGGCCTCGATGCTCGACCTGCGCTACAAAGGCATTCGCGTGACCAGCGTCCTGCCCGGCTCGGTGGACACCGCTTTTGCGGGCAACCTCACCGGGTCGGAGTGGAAAATCCAGCCCGAGGACATCGCCCAGACCGTGGTCGAACTCCTGGCCTCGAGCCCCCGCATTCTCCGCAGCCAGGTGGACATCCGACCCAGCCAGCCGCCCAGAAAGTAGCAGGCGGCTGGCGGCGCAGGAGAAGGGTAGAAGAGCGGCGGCCCTCGAGTTGATTCCGGCCATACTGACCCCGCCGATTTCGCAGGGTCGGTTCCCAGACCCTAGGCTTTCGCCGGGCGGCACAAAACCGCTCCAAACCTTTTCCTTGCTCTTCCGATGGCGCTTCCCGCCAACCCCCCGCATGCGCAGGCCCGGCTGTGGGAAGCCCGCCCTGCGTCCTCGGCCGCTCGCCTTCATTCAACCCTTATGCAAACGTATGCTGTCATTTGGGGCAGTTCCAGACTCTTTACTTAGTGCAAAGTTTTGGTAAGATACACTTTGACGCAGAAGGCAGAACAACACAATACCCAATCCTGTTGTCGGAAACAACGTGGAAGCGCTGCCAAGGACTGCTGTCGGAGAAGGGAGAAGTTGTGTCTCAGGGCACAGCTTTTAGGAGGAACGGCATGAAGAAAGGTATCTTTATCGCGGCTGTCGCCGCGCTGGCTCTGGCCGGCTCGGCGATGGCACAAGGCAAGCTGACGGTGTGGACCCACTACGGCGGCCCCGAGTTGGCCTGGCTTAAGGCCACCGCCGCCAGCTTCAGCAGGAGCAGCGGCACCCCGGTCGAGGTGGTCGAGGTGCCCTTCGGCGACATCCAGAACAAGTTCATTCTGGGCGCCGCGCAGGGCCAGGCCTCCGACCTGATCGTCAGCATCCCCCACGACTGGGTGGGCGCGATGGCAGCGGCGGGCGTGCTCGAGCCGATGGGCAAGTACGCCACCAAGAGCTACATTGACGGCCTCAACGACGTGGCCGTTGACGCTCTGACCTTCCGCAACAACCTCTTCGCGCTGCCGATGTTTGCCGAGTCGGTAGCCCTTATCTTCAACAGAAAGATCATCCGGGAAGCCCCCAAGACCTGGGACGAGTTCCTTAAGGTGGCCACCGACAACACCACCGGAAACCGCTTCGGATTCCTCTACGACCTGGGCAACGCGTACTTCAACTACGGCTGGTTCACCGCTTACGGCGGCAGCGTGTTCGGGCGCAACGCCAGCGGCACCAACGCCTCCGAAGTCCGCTTGGGCGGCGACGCGGGCAACCGGGCTGTGGGCTTCATCAAAGACCTGCGCTACCGCTACAGGCTGATCCCCGAGGGCGTGGACTACGGCGTGGCCGACAGCGCCTTCAAGGAAGGCTCGCTGGCCATGATCATGAACGGCCCCTGGGCCATCGGCGACTACCGCAAGGCCAACATCGACTTCGGCATCGCCCCCATGCCCTCCCCTCCGGGTGGCGGCGCCTGGAAGCCCTTCGTGGGCGTGCAGGGCGTGGCCATGAACGCCTACAGCCGTAACAAGACCGCCGCCGCCAACTTCGCCAAGTTGCTGGTCACCACCCAGAACCAGGTGTCCTTCAACAAGGCCGGCGGACGCATCCCGGTATCCAAGGCTGCCGCCCAGCAGCTGCGCAGCGACCCCGTGGTGGCGGGCTTCTCGCCCATCATCGCCAACGGGACCCCCATGCCCAACATCCCTGAGATGGGCAAGGTCTGGGGACCGTGGGGCAACGGGCTCAGCCAGGCCATTCAGAAGGCCGACACCAACGTCAGCCAGATCGTGACCAACATGGTGGCGGAGATCAACAAGGGTATCTCGGGCCGCTAAGGGTTCGCCCTATCAGACCTCCCGCCTATGGTGGGAGGTCTTTGCATTGTCTCTAGTTCATCGGTCTGCAAAAACGCTTCCACCGTGTCAGGGTTGCACGTCCTGGGCAATTTAGGTATATGCTACTCTCGTCCGAAAGCACTATGGCTGCGCCCGGGAACGACATTGGGAAATGAGGCTGACTGGGACGAGTATCAAGCGATCCCCAAGCCGCTTCAGCCTGACACCGGCGGGAACTCCATAGCTGGCGACGTTTCTCGGAGGTTGTTATGTACCGTTCACCCCCTGGTGCTCGAGGTTTCGCCTTAACCATTGGCCTGTTGGGAGGCGGGCTAATCCTGGCCTTTATCGTCGGCCTGCTGGCCTACTGGGGCTTGCAGGCAGCCTTCCCGCGCCCCTTTGACAACCCCTGGCCGGGCTATCTGACCCTCTTTTTCACTGCGGTTGCCTACATCCCCATGCTGGTGGTGATGGGCCGCCGTTTTCCCTACATTACCGACTGGTACTACTTGCTGCCTGCAATTTTGTTCCTGCTGGCCTTCACGGTGTACCCGATCTTCCTTACCGTCTACTACGGGTTTACCAACTACAACGGGGTAAACGCCAATAACGCGCCCGACCGGGCCAGCGAGGTGCAGGTGGTGGGGCTACAAGGCCGCACCCTGACCCTCTCCGAAGACCCCACCGCCAAGTTCCGCTGCGAGGAGCGCGGGGGATGTGCGGGGCTGAGGCTCGAGCTAACCGCCGAGAACAACCGCGCTTCGGCCACCATTGCTCGAGTCGAGGGCACCACAGTTGAACTGACTGCGGCCCCCAACTTCACCCCCACCCTGGCTTACCGCATCAACGATGTGCAGTTTATCGGCTTTGGCAACTTTGCCCGTATCTTCTCCCAGGCAGGTACTATCCTCTGGCCAGTTTTCGTATGGAACATCATCTTTGCCTTCTTCGCCGTAGCCACCAACGCAGTGGTGGGGCTGATTTTGGGGCTGATGCTTAACAATAAAAACCTGGCCCTGCGTGGCTTTTACCGCACCATCCTGATTATCTCTTGGGCCATGCCCGCCGTGATTAGCTTCCAAATTTGGAGCGCCATGCTCAATGTGCAGTTCGGCCCCATCAACCGCTTTCTGGGGCTGCTGGGTTCGTACCCCATACCTTGGCTGACCGACCCCGAGTGGGCCAAGGTGGCGGTACTGCTGGTCAACATCTGGCTGGGCTTTCCCTACTGGATGACCGCCACCCTCTCGGCCCTTTCCACCATCCCCGACGACGTATACGAGGCCGCCAAGATTGACGGGGCCAGCCCCGCCCAAACCTTGGTGGGTATCACCTTGCCCCTGCTGCGACAGCCTTTTATGCCGTTGCTCTTGGGTTCATTTGCCTACAATTTCAACAACTTCGGGCTGATCTTCTTGCTCACGGCGGGCGGCCCTGCCGCCGAAGGGCGACCATCTACTGCACAGTCCACCGACATCCTCATCTCATGGGCCTACAAAACCGCCTTCCAGGCTGACGGGGGCCAGGCTTGGGGCTTGGGTGGGGCCATTTCAGTCATTATTTTTGTCATCACGGTGGGGATTAGTCTCATCAACTTTAGGGTGACTGGAGCCTTGAAGGAGGTGCGCTGATGAACCGCCAGCAACTGAGCAGCTTAGCCACCTGGGCGGTTGGGATTTTGGCACTGGTGGTGTTCCCGCTGTATTACATCTTTGGCCCTGGCGAGTACAGGGGACTTCTGGAGCGCATTCAGACCAACGTCCCCTTTGGTTTTGTTCGCGTCGAGAACGGCTGGATCAACGCCCTGCTGGCCCTGGCGGTGGTGCTGGGTCTGATCTTGCTATATAGCTTTGTCGTCACCAACATCAACAACAGCCGCACGGGCCGTGCCAAGAGCTTCTGGCCTCTGTTCTGGCAGGGTGTGACCCACCTGACCATGTGGGGCTTTATCGTCTTTGCCTACTACCCCATCGTGCAAATTCTGGCGGCCTCTTTCGACCCCACCAACAGCCTCTACCGCTTCAGCCCGCCGCAGAGCGACAACCTGTTGATCCGAGCCAGGGTACTGCCCGACTTTTCGCAGGCCAGTCTGGCCAACTACCGCGCCCTGGTGGATGGGGTAGTGATTTATGGCTGGCAGTGGCTGCTGCTGGCGGGCTCGCTGATTACCCTGGCGACCACCCTAAGTATCGCAGGCTACCGCAAGCTCAAGGGCGACGACAAGGAAAACAGCCCCTTTGCCCGCTACCAAAGCTGGGCCTTGATGGCCTTCGCAGTCGCAACCTTCATTTTGGTGGCTTTCCTTGGTCCCTCGCAGTTCACCTCACAGAACACCGAAGCCAAGTTTGTGCTGTGGATTCGCAATACCCTGCTGGTTTCGGGAATCACCGGGATTCTGGCGGTGGTGCTGACCGCCACAGCAGGCTACGCTTTCGCTCGTTTCAACTTTCCGGGGCGCTACTCGATGCTGCTGGTGTTTATCTTCATCCAGATGTTCCCCGGCTTCCTGGGGCTGGTGGCGATTTACTTCTTGGTTAGCGGTTTAGGTTTGCTCAACACCTTCACGGGTCTGGTGCTGGCCTACTCAGGCGGCATCATCAGTTTTGGAACCTGGATCTACAAGGGATTCCTCGAGAACATCCCCAAAAGCCTCGAGGAGGCCGCAATGATCGATGGTGCCAGCAAATGGCAGGTGTTCTACAAAATCCTGCTGCCCTTGTCCGCGCCCATTTTTGTGTTCATCTTCCTGCTGCAATTTGTGGGAACCTACTCCGACTTTATTCTGGCCAACCTGTTCCTCACCGGCACCGATACCTGGACGGTGGGAATGGGCCTCCGCAGCTTCACAACCGGCCAGTTCAACACCAAGTGGGGCCTGTTTGCGGCAGCGGCTGTGCTGGGTTCGATCCCGATTCTGCTGACCTTCTACGGCTTCCAGCGCTACTTCGTGTCGGGGTACACGGCGGGAAGCGTGAAGGAGTAGCGGCAGCTCTAGCTAAAGGCGAAAGCTTAGAGGTCCCTCGAGCGCACTCGCGAGTGCGCTCGAGGGACCTCCCTTTGGGGAGAGGTCAGGCCGGAACCAGGCGAAGCGTGGCGATCTGAAAGGGGGTCAGGTAGAGCCTGACTTCCTGGCCTTGAACCTCGAGTTCCTCCTGGGCCTCTTCCAGCAGGTTGGCACGGTAGGCGGCCCTGAGAGGGAAATCGGTCCGCAGGCTCACCCAGCCCCGGCGGCGATCAGACTCATAGAGCCGGACGATCAGGCCCTCCCCGTCCTCGGCGGCCTTAACGGTCTCGAGCACCACCCCCGCAGGGGCCTGTATCAGCGAGGCGGGCGGCCGGGGCGGGCGGCGGTCTCCCGCGACCACCAGCGCGGGGTCGTTCAAGGCGTAGGCGTGGCTGGCAATGGCAGAGGGAGTCAGGCCAGGGTGGGGCAGCAGACTATAGGAAAAGCGGTGGGTCCCCTGGTCGGCCTGGGGGTCGGGCCAGGTGGGCGAGCGCAACAGCGAGAGGCGGATGACGTTGGCCTGGACGTCGTGGCCGTACTTGCAGTCGTTGAGCAGGGCCACCCCGTAGCCGCCCTCAGACAGGTCGACCCACTTCTGAGCGCAGGTCTCGAAGCGCGCCCAGTCCCAGGAGGTGTTGCGGTGGGCGGGGCGCTGGACGTGGCCCCACTGGATCTCGTGGGTGGCCACCGGCGAGAGGATGTCCACCGGGAAGGCCACCTTGAGCAGCACGTGGCGCTCGCGCCAGTCTATCTCGGTGTCGAAGTCGAGGCGGGGGCTTCCGGCGCTCAGGGAGATGCGTTGGGTGTAGATGCTGCTCAGGATGCGGCGCCGGACCTCGAGGGTGGCCCGCAACGGGCCGTTCTCGAGCACCCGCACCGACTCAGCGGGCTGGGCCAGGAACTGCTTGTCGTCATAAAAGACATCCACGTCCCAGGCATCCCAGTTGAGCGGGCGGTCCTCGAAGGCCTGGAACTGATTGCCCACCGTTCCTGGGGCCAACACCTCCCGCCGGGACTGCTTGTCGTAGATGCGGGTGATGTCGCCCTGGGGGTTGAGTTCGACCCGCAGGCAGTCGTTCTCAAGCAGGTCGGGTTGGGCTTGCAGGGCCGACTCGCCCGGTAGCCTTGCGGGGGCAAAGCTCAGCGGTGTGATGCTGTACGGGGGCAGCTCGAGGCCCCCGATCAGGATGCCGCCGTCTACGTTTTGGGTTTGTGCCCCTGCGGGTGCCTGGCCTTTGGGCAGCGACCCGGCCCAGAAGGCGAGGTCTCGGCGGGGGAACCCGGTGGGGTTGACCACCAGCAGGTCACCCCCGAACCGTGCCCTGAGCACCTCGAGGGCCCCGTCCCGCACAGCCTGGCCCAGCTCACCGACTTCGGTGTACTGTTCTTCCGACTCGGCATAGACTGCCCCAATGCTGCTGCCGGGGATGATGTCGTGAAACTGATTGAGGCAGAGGAGTTCCCAGGCCCGCCGCAAGCGCTCGTGGGGGTAGGCGTACTCCGGCTCGAGCAGCCCGGCCCAGCCCGCCAGGAACTCGGCGTCGTGCAGCAAAAACTCGCTCTTGCGGTTGTTGCGCTTACTGCGGCCCTGGGTGGTGTAGGTGCCCCGGTGGATCTCGAGGTACAGCTCGGCGTTCCAGGTGGGGAGCTGCGCCCCCGACTCGGCCTCGAGCCGGCGGAAGAACTCGATCACCTTGCCCTGCCGTAGGCGCGGCAGGGCCGGGAATGCGCCCAGCACCTCGGCGTTCTCGTTCATCTCGCGGGTGGGGCCGCCGCCACCGTCGCCGTAGCCGTAGCTCATCAGCATCACCCGCTGGGCCTCCTTGTGCTTGAGCTTGGCCCACGAACCCAGCGCCCCGAAGGCGCTGAGCTGGGCGTTGTAGGTGGCGTAGTTGCGCAGGTCGGGGGTGGCGGGCTGGCCGCTCCAGGGCTGGTCGGGGGTGGTGCTGAAGTGTGTCAGGACGCGGGTCCCGTCCAGCCCCTGCCACCAGAAGGAGTCGTATGGGAGCTGGTTGGTCTGGTTCCAGCCGATCTTGATGGTGAAGAAGTACTCCAGCCCGGCCTGTTTGATGAGCTGGGGCAGGCTCCAGGTGTAGCCGAACACGTCGGGCAGCCACAGCACCGGCGACTCGGCACCGGCACCGAAGTGCCGCCGGAAGTAGCTGCGCCCCAGCAACAACTGCCGCACCAGCGACTCCGGCCCGCTCAGGTTGCAGTCGGCCTCCACCCACATCCCGCCGATGGGCTCCCAGCGCCCCTCCTCGACGCGCTTCCGGATTACCGCGAAGAGTTCGGGATAGTCCTGACGGGCGTACTCGTAGAGCTGGGGCTGGCTCTGGGTGAAGTGGAAGCGGGGGAACTGCTCCATTTGGCGCAGGGCGGTGTGGAAAGTGCGCCCCACCTTGCGGCGGGTCTGGCCCAGCGTCCACAGCCAAGCCACATCGATGTGGGCGTGGCCCGCCGCGATCACCTCCACCTCCAGCGGCGCGCCTGCGGCGGCCACCCCATCCCGCAGGAGCTGCAGCGCTTGAGGGACACTAGCGTAAAAGGGTTCGGCCAGGGGCTCGAGGGTGTCCAGCCGGGCGAAGGCTGCGTCCAGGGCGGTGTAAAGCCGGGTTTTGGCAGGCTCGAGGTCGTCGAGCAGGTTGGCCGCCTGCAGGGCAGTGCGGCCCAGCGCCAGCAGGTCGCGGGTCGGGGGGTCGATCTGGACGAGCGCACTCTCCCCCATCAAGACCCGGCTGCCCGCCGGCTGGCCCAGAAGTCCCAGACTGCCCGTCCAGCCGTGCAGCTCCAACCGGTGAACCCGACCGTCGCGGTGCTCGGGGGCCAGCAAGAACTCCTGGTGGTGGCGGTCGGTGGTGGCATACGGCTGCTGGTCGATGTAGACCAAGGCCTCAGGGTGGCTAAACTCACCCGCCTCGCCCAGGGGCAGAAACAGCGCGACAGGCAGTTCAGGGTCAAAGTCCTGGGGAACCCTAAAGCTTCCCCGCAGTACGAAGTTGAGGTCCGGGCCGCCCCAGTAGTTTCGGGGGGGTACGGCCTCCCACCTGGAGCTGTCCTCGTCTAGATGGGGCGATTCCGAAGGGTCCGACAGGGCCCGGAGGCGCAACGGCTCCAGCGCCTGGGAGCGGCGGTAGACCTTGGACGCGACCAGCTCGAGGCGGCGGGCGATCTTCTGGGCGGTCATCCGAATGTCATGCTTCACGGGTGGCTCCTGTCGGACTTGGGAAGGTGAGTCGAAGCTGCCGAAACCCACGCCAACCCGCTGGGAAACTAGAGCGGTTCCCACGCATACTCCCTACGGCGCTAAAGCGGGCGGTTTTTGCTGTAGGGAGTACATTACCTGCCGCCGCGAGGGAGGTAAGGGTGGGAAATACGACAATTCTTTATGGTTGAACTGCAAGATTCCGCCCCGAAACGCTTGTAGGGAATTAGGCTAGCTGCGTCACTGTTGCCCTCCGATCTCGCAGGCTCAGACTGGCGCAGCTCAACCTACAACGCTCGGCTCGAGACGCCCTGGTCTGCCGATGAAGAACCCGTAAGGCGCCAACCTCAGCACGACGTCACCCTCGGGAGGAGGCCCATACACCGCCTCGAGCCCTGGCGGAAGCTGGAACGCCTGCGCCCGGCCCGACATGTTGAACACCAGCAGCATCCGCTCGCCTTCCCACTCCCGCCAAAAGCCCAACAGCGCCCCAGTGTCGGCCAGCACCCGCATGCGGCCCCGGCTCAGGGCCGGGTGAGTCCTGCGCAACACCACCAAGCCGCGGAAGAAGGTCAGCATCGAGTCGGGCTGCTCGCGCTGATCCTCGACGTTGACACCCTCGGCGTGGTCGGGGTTGACCGGCAGCCAGGTCTCCACCCCCGCCACCGAGAACCCCGCGTTGGGGGCGTTGCTCCACTGCATGGGGGTGCGGCAACCGTCGCGGCCCATGTACTGGGCCGCCACCTCGAGTGCCTCCGGATGCCCCGCCCCGTAGCGCTCACGCAGGATGCGGTAGAACCGGGTTCCAAAGGTGTCGCGCATGGCCTCCAGGGTCTCGGGGGAGCGCTGGCGCATCCCAATCTCCTCGCCGTAGTAGAAGACTGGGGTGCCGCGCAAAAACATGGTCACCGCCAGGGCCAGCCGGGCCCGCAGATCGTCGTGCATTCCGTCGCCGCAAAAGGTGTAGGAGCGGCGGCGGTCGTGGTTGCCGACGGTGTTGGACTCCCAGGCCCCCTCGGGCACTCGGGGCAGACGGTCGGTCAGCACCTTGCGGTAGTGGGCCGCGTCCAGACGCTCAATCAGCTCGAAGTTGAACACGCTGTGCAACTCGTCGTGGCCCCGACCGTAAAAGCTCACATCCTCGGTCTCACCCAGTAGAACGCAGTCCGGGTACTCATCCGCTAGAGCCCGCATCTCCCGGAGCGTGGCGTGAATTTCGGGCTGGTTCATCTGGTGGCGGGTCTTGGCCTGTAGGGTCTGCCAGTCCTCGAAGACCCCTCGGCGGGCCTTGATGAACATGGCCTCGAGCGAGCCTGGGGTGTCGCTGTCGGCCAGGTCCTTGGCCTCGAACAGCGAGCCAATGGCGTCCAGCCGAAAGCCGTCTACCCCGCGCTCGAGCCAGAAGCGCATCGCCGCAAAGATGGCCTCCTTTACCGCCGGGTTACGCCAGTTGAGGTCGGGCTGCTCGGGGAAGAAAAAGTGGTAGTAGTACTGCCCCGTCTGGGGGTCGAGGGTCCAGGCCGAGCCGCCGAAAATCGACTCCCAGTCGTTGGGCGGCCCGCCGTTTTTCCCCTCGCGCCAGATGTACCAGTCGCGGTAGGGGTTCTCGAGGCCCGACCGGGAAGCCCGAAACCAGGCGTGCTGGTCGGAGGTGTGGTTGAGCACCAAATCCAGCAGGACGCGAATACCCCGCCCGTGCGCGGCCTCGATGAGTTGCTGGACGTCTTCCAGCGTGCCGTACTCGGGGTCAACCGCGGTGTAGTCGGAGATGTCGTAGCCCCAGTCCACCTGGGCCGAGGGGTAGAAGGGCGAGACCCACAGCGCGGTCACTCCCAGCCACTGAAGGTAATCGAGCTTCCCAATAACGCCACCGATGTCCCCGATGCCGTCGCGGTTGGAATCGGCGAAAGAGCGGGGGTAGACCTGGTAACACACCGCCTCCTGCCACCACTGGGGTACCGCCATGTACGTCCTCCGTGTGTGCGGCAGACGGGCCAGACACGCCCCTCTGCCAGCCGGGTCGGTGGGTTCAGGGTTTGCTGGAGTACAGCACCGGGTTGATGGGGCTGGCCGCGACCTCGCCCGCCCGCAGGCCGGGCAGCCAGGTGGCCAGGTCGTTGGCCTGGTTCTCGTTCTCGGGATGGGTTACCTGGATGTCCTCGGCCATGTAGATCACCGTCATCACCTCGCGGCGGAAAGTTTTGGAGGGGTTGGGCGGGGCCATGTGCAAAATCCATCCGCTGTGGAAGGTGGCGTCCCCGGCCTTCATCGCGCCGTAGGTTTTGACGTTCCACTGGTTGCGCCGCACGAACTCCTCGAACTCCTGCTGCGACTTGTCGCTGATGGGCAGGTCGCCCAGATAACCGGTTACGTGCGACCCGACCGCGAAGCTGAGGGTTCCCACCTCGGCCGCGATGTCCACCAGCGGCATCCACATGGTGACGGTGCGGTCGGTGCTGAGGGGCCAGTAGTGCTGGTCCTGGTGCCACGGGGTCAGTCCGCCCCCCGGTTCTTTGTACAGGGCCTGATCGTGGTAGATGCGCACCCCCGAAACCCCCATCAGCTCCGCCGCCACCTTGGCAAAGCGCCGGGCCAGGCTGTACCGCTTTACCGCCTCGTCGCGCACCCAGAGGTTCATGGTTTGCAGGAAGGCCATCCCGTAGGTGTCGCGCTCCTCGAGCTTGCGGGTCTCGGTGTTGAAGCGGGCCACTGCCTCGTTGATGTGGGGGCGGTAGGCGGCAATTTCATCCGCCGAGGCCAAGCCGCGTACAAGGGTTACGGCATCGCGCTGGAACTCGGCGACATGCTCAGGGGTCAGCGCGTAGGTGCTCTGGAGGTCGGGCAGTTGGGCGATTCCGGGGTTCTGGGTCATGGGTTCTCCTCTCTTCGCTGGATCCGGACAGAAGTTGGCGCAACTTGCAGGTGGTGGACGCACAAGCCTTGAACGCTTGGGCGGAACATCGGTGGGGCTGGGTGGGTGTCTGCACATCAGCCTGCCTAGTGATCGTCATCGAAGACCTCAAAACCTGTGGCTCCCAGGAACTCCTCGGTGAGCAGGGCGCTACCGAAGCGGTTGAGTTGCAGGCGATTGGGCAGCCCCCAGTCGCCGGCCTGGGTTCCCACCAGGACCCGATCAAATGCCTTCTGGCAGGGGACGAACACCGCGAGGCTACCCTGCGCGACCAGCCAAGCCGCCTCGCGGTACCCATCGATCCGCCGGCGCAGGGAGTCGGCGGGGTCGGGCTGAAGCACGAAGGGCTCACAGAGGATCAGGCCCGCCCTGGTCCGGGCCTTCAGCTCCCGCACCAACGCCCGGTATTGTCGATCAAAGCCCTCCAGGCCGATCTCGCTTAGGGCCGCTGGGCCCAGCATGAGGATGACCCAGTCGGGCTCGAGCGAGGCCGCGCGCCCCGGGAGGGTCTCGACCAACTCCGCCAGCGTTCGCTCTCCGGGGTCGGGGCGAAAGACCTCGAGCTCCAGCCCCGCATACCGGGCCCGAATACGCGCGAGGGCCTGGGCCACAAAACCCTCTCCCGGCTCTGCGTGTCCCGCCGGGACACTATCGCCAAAGAACACCAGCCGCTGCTGATCGGAGAAAACGAACTTCACCGGGTAAACCTCCCAAAGCCTTTTGAGTTCACTATAGGTCTAAACATCGGCTAGGTCTTGCTCTTTTTGACATGATTCTTCCTGTATCCTTAGGTTATGCCCTCCCCCGGTTCGGCCGCTGAAAGTGTCTTTGATGACCCCAGCAGCGGTCTGCTGGGCTGGTTCGGTGAGCCCTGGGTGATCCCCCAGCTACACCGCCACAACGACGTCGAGCTAAACTTGGTGGCTGCAGGCGAGTTGCACTACCTGTTCGGCGGTCAGGTACAGGCAATCTCGGCGGGTCACCTGGCGATCTTCTGGGCGGTTACGCCGCACCGCATCATTCACACCGCACCCAAGACCCTACTGGGAGTGATTCAAGTACCGCTGGTGGAGTTTCTCCGCTGGAAGCTGCCCCAGGCTTTGCAGGAAACCCTGCTACAAGGTCATATGGCGCTGGGTCGGGACGACGACCCCGGCTTTGACCAACGGCTGTTCGAGCGCTGGGCCAAGGACTTACAGCAGACCCCCGTCCCCGCCGTCAACCCCAACCCGCTGGAGCGCCACCGCGTGGTGCTGCTCGAGGTCGAGGCCAGGCTGCTGCGCCATGCGCGGCAAACGGCGCCACAGCCGCTCAAAGCCAAGCCGCCGCTCCGCACGCTGGGGGCGCCAATGGACAAGGCCCAGCAACTCGCGCGGCTGCTGGCCGAACGCCACAGCGAGGCCGTCCCGCTCGAGCAAATCGCCGCCGAGGTTGGCCTCAACCCCAGCTACGCCATGACCCTGTTCCGCCGTACCCTGGGCCTGACCATGTACGAATACCTCAACCAGCACCGCATCGCCCACGCCCAGCGCCTCTTGATTACCAGCGACCTGCCCATTTTGGACGTGGCCCTGGAGGCCGGTTTTGGCAGCCTGAGTCGCTTCTACCAGGCCTTTAAGGCCTCGAGCGGCTACACCCCCAAGGCCTACCGCGCCCTTCACTTTCGCGGCTAAAGGCGCAGCCAGAAGACATCCCTTGACCTTGACATTATGTCAAGGTTTAGACTCAAACCATAACCTTATGTCAAGCTTGCTTCCGATTGGACAGTTTGTTCAGCTCACCGGACTCTCGGCGCGGATGGTGCGGTTTTACGAGAAACTGGGGATTCTGGTGCCCACCAAGGTCGAGCCGCACAACTCCTACCGCTATTACGATTACGAGCAGACCATGCAGGCCGAAAAAATCCGGCTACTGCGCAGCCTCGAGATGCCGCTTGAAGAGATCAAGCTGATCCTGGAAACCTCCGACCCAGGGCAGGTGCGCGCCCGGCTGGAGCAGCACCGGCAGCACATCGAAGACAAAATCGCGGGCTACCGCAAAGCCCTGGCGGCCCTCGAGATGCTGGAGAGCAGCCAGGGAACTCTGTACCCCGTCCAGATCAAGGAAGTGCCCGAGCAAACATACCTCAGTTTGCATTTCGAGACCCCGCTCTCCCAGGTGGATGCGGTGCGGGTGATGGCCCTCGAGCGGCTACAGCGCTACGCCCTCGAGCACCATCTGACCCCCGTCGGGGCCGGGTTTGCCATCCTGGGGCAGCAGGACGATAGCCCCCAAGCCCATTCGCCCGACATCCACCACTACGAGTTCGGGCTACCTCTCGGTCAGATCATCCCGGCCAGCCCGCCCATCGCGGTCAAACACCTACCCTCCCGCACCGTGGCCTCCGTCGTCCACATCGGGCCCTACGAGCCGCTCCACCTGGCCTTCCGCGAACTCAACCTGTGGTGCCATCAGCACGGTCGGCAGCACCAGCGGGTACTCGAGATCTACCACACCGGGCCGCTCGAGACCGCCAACCCCAACAGCTACCGCACCGAGGTTCAGTACGTGCTGGGGGGAGAACGGTGAGCTGGCTGGAGTACCCCAAAACCCCCGGCAGCACCGTGGTGGGCGACCTCAGGGTGCTCGGGGATTTTTACAGCCCCCAGCTCGACAACCGCCGCGACCTGCTGGTCTGTCTGCCGCCCTCGTACAAGGCCTCGAGCCGGCGCTTCCCGGTGCTCTACATGCACGACGGGCACAACCTCTTTGACCAGGCCAGGGCGTACTCGGGCGAGTGGCAGGTAGACGAGACCCTCCAGCAGCTATCCGTGGAAGGTCTCGAAGCCATCGTGGTCGGGCTGCCCAACGCGGGCGAGAAGCGGGCTTACGAATACTGCCCCTACCCCGACGTGAGGCTGGGCGGAGGCGGGGCCGACCTGTACCTGCGCTTCATTGTGGAGACGGTCAAGCCACTCGTGGACTCGAGCTTTCGCACCCTCCCCGACCGGGCCAACACCGGGCTGATAGGCTCCTCGATGGGCGGGCTGGTCAGCATCTACGGCTTCTTCACCCACCCCGATACCTTCGGCTTCGCGGGCGTGATGAGCCCGGCGTTCTGGTGGACGGAGGGGAAGATTTTCGGCTTCCTCGAGGCCGCCCCAAAGGTCAGCGGCCGAATCTACATGGACATCGGCGGCAACGAAACCCCCGAGTTCCCCGAGCGCCGCGCCGCCTACTGGAACGATGCCCACCGCACCGATGGGATTCTGCGGGAGAAGGGGTACACCCCGGCCGAATACCGCTTCCTGCCCGAGCTCGAGGGTACCCATCACGAGCGCGACTGGGCCCGCCGCCTGCCCGACGCGCTGCGGTTCCTGCTGAGTTGACCCATGGACACAACGCGCCTGGTCAAGATAGAAGCGTTCCGCTCGGAGTTTCTAGACAACTCGAGGGACGTCTTTGTCTACCTGCCGCCCTCCTACGAGGCCTCGAGCCGGCGCTACCCAGTGCTCTACATGCACGACGGCAGGCACGCCTTTTTCGCCGACGAGTACGGCGACTCCTGGGAAGCCGATCGGGTGGTTGACAGTCTGGCCTCTGAAGGCCGGATGCGAGAGATCATGGTGGTGGCGGTCTCGGTAGTGAGCAGCCGGCGGGTCGCCGAGTATTTTCACCCGCACCCAGGCGCGGAAAAGGCGCTGGGGGTGGACTGCCGGGGTGACCTGTACGAGCGCTTTCTGGCCGACGAACTCAAGCCATTCATTGACAGCCAATTCCATACCTTGCCCGAACCGCAACACACGGCCCTGCTGGGGGCTTCGGCGGGCGGGGTCATCAGCTACGCCATTGGCTTCAACCGGCCAGAGGTCTTCGGGAACCTGGGGGTGATGTCGCCGTATCTGGTGAGCACGGATCTCGAGACCCTGGCCGAAACCCCCATGGTGCAACTGCACGAACACAAAGCCCCGCTCAAGGTCTGGCTGGACACCGGAAGCGCCGAGGGGCTGCTAATCCTGCCC
The DNA here is from genome assembly GCA_033762915.1 of Meiothermus sp. Taxonomy (GTDB): domain Bacteria; phylum Deinococcota; class Deinococci; order Deinococcales; family Thermaceae; genus Meiothermus. The sequence continues at coordinate 26,864 of JANRLD010000068.1, forward strand.
CGCCACGTTAGGGATGCCGCCATCAGGCTCAAAAAGGCGGGCTTTAAGCAGGGCGAAGACTTCGCGTTTTACCTCACTCCGCAGGCCGCACACACTCAACAAGACTGGTCGGCGCGACTGCACATGCCGCTCTTGTTCTTCTTCGAGAAGATGGCACAACCCGTTCGACTCGAACTTCTCGGAGCCGATGAAATCGCCCTGACCGAGACGGACGTTTACCTGAACGCCATCAACCACTTCGACACGGGCTTTGCGTTGAGCGACCTCGAGGCCAGCTACATCGTTGGTAACTCAGAAATCCTCGAGATCACTCCCGAAGGTCGGCTCATCCCGAAAGCCTTGGGCACCACCACGGTCACCTATCAAAAGCACGGCCTCTGTGCTACCAAAACCATCTGCGTCAATCCGAACCTGGGCCCGCTGGCGACGGTTCGCCTCGAGGTCACCGTGCCGCCCGAAACGCCCACCGATACCCGCATCTGGGCCGGGGTAGAGTTGCCAAGGCTGTCTGCGGGCAAGTACGGCGGAACCTTCCGGCTCCCCAGAGGCCTTGAGTTCGCCTTCAAGGTCTCGAGGGGCATGGGCAAGAACGAGCGCAGCCGGGGACGATACTTCAAAGTCGAGGACGGCCTGGAGTTAAGGCTCGAGGTCGAGGAATGGGAGTAAAGGAGCAAAAATGCACTATCACGACTGGGAACCTTTCTGCGTCGAACCTATGAAGCCCGATCTAGGGCAGGACATCGCCCTGCGCCTGAAGACCTCGAGCAAGGCGGGCTTTCTGATCCTCGTGCGGTACGGCGAGGTCGAGCGGCGGCCCATGAAGGCTGTGGAGGGCGGTCTCGAGATCAAGCTCCCGCTCTACGAGTCGCCGCTGCGTTACTGCTTCTACCTCACCGAGGAGAAGGTCTATGTCACGGCGGGCGGCCCTCACGGCCTGATGCCGCGCTATGACAAGTTCTTTCACCTGATGAGCCAGCCAACGGTGCCGGACTGGGCGGTAGGCGCGGTGTTCTATCAGATCTTTCCCGACCGCTTCCGCAACGGCAACCCCGCCAACGACCCCCAGGCGAACGAGTGGGTCTACCACGGCAAGCCCATCGTAAAAAAGGAGTGGGACGAGCCGGTGGACTACCGGCCCCATGCCGGGCCGATGCAGCACTACGGCGGCGACCTCGAGGGCATCACCGAAAAGCTGGACTACCTGAAGGAACTGGGGGTCGAGGCGATCTACCTCAACCCGATTCTGCCCTCGCTCTCCAACCACCGCTACGACGGCCTGGACTACCTGAACGTCGACCCCCACCTGGGCGGCAACGAGGCATTCGACCAACTGGTTGCGCAGATGCACGAGCGCGGAATGAAGCTGATTCTCGACGGCGTGTTCAACCACATCGGCAACACCCACCCCGACTTCCAGAAAGCCCTCAAGCAGCCCGACTCTCCTGAAGCCGGGCAGTTTACCTTCCATGCCGATGGCACCTACGCGGCCTTCTTTGGCGTGAAAACCCTGCCCAAGCTGGACTACGCTAACCCGCTCACCGTGGAGCGCTGGCTGGACGGCTACCATGCCCCCATCCGCCACTGGATACGCCGGGGCGCGGACGGCTGGCGGCTGGACGTGGCCCACCAGATGGGCGACGGCGGCACCGACCGCCGCAACGCCGAAATTCTGCGCCTGATAAAGCACAACAGCGTCGAGGAGAACCCCGAGGCCTTCGTGTTCGGCGAGCTGTTCTTCGACACCCTGCCCACGCTGCGGGCGGGCACGCTCGACGGCTCGATGCACTACGCGGGCTTCGCCAACCCGCTGATGGAGTGGCTGTGCGGCAAGAACGTGTACGGCTGGGAGGTGGAAGTCTCGAGCGAGCAACTGTGGGAAACCCTCTGGGACCACTACGCGGCCCTGCCGCTGCAACACCGCCAGACCATGTACACGCTCATCAGCAGCCACGACATCCCCAGGGCCTTGTGGCGGCTGCGGGGCGACTTGGGGCGCTTCAAACTCGCGCTAGGCATCCTCCTCACCTTCCCCGGCGCTCCGGGCATCTACTACGGCGACGAGATCGGCCTGGACCAGACCAACCCCTACGACGACTTCAACGGCGACCCGATGTGCCGGGGGACGTTTCCGTGGGACGAGGGGAAGTGGAACAAAGACGTTTTCGAGTGGACCAAGAAGTTGGTCAAACTCAAGCAGACCGTCCCAGCGCTGCGGCGCGGCGGGTTGCAGCCCCTCGAGGTTTCCGAGAAACTGTTGTCCTTCAAGCGCATCTACGCGGGCGAGGAGGTGTGGGTGTACGCCGCCCTCGAGCCAACCCAAATTGCCCTGCCCAAAGTCGAGAATTTGCTGACTGGGGAGCGGCTCGAGGGCACGACTGAGCTGAGTGGGTTGGCCATCTTTCGCTTGCTCGAGTAGTTAGCGCCAGTTCGGAGTTAGGTGAAGAGCTGAAAAAGCTGTTCCCAACGCAAGGAGAGTTTCTTGGGCACATAGTAATGTACATGTGCATATCACGCATGTTCTCCGGGCGGCTCGAGGGTAGCCGCAAAGACACCCGACACCAGAACACCCTACCCGCGCCCGCCT
>JANRLD010000069.1:0-4344 GCA_033762915.1 Meiothermus sp.
GAGGGGGTTTCGGGCGGCCCCAACACCAGCCGCTACGTCCAGATCGTCCCCATCCTCCCCTTTTACCGCATCTACTTCGACGACGGCACCTTCTTTGACTACGACGGCGACCCCGAAAACACCCGTCGGCAGGTGCAAGCCCTGGGCGAGCCTGGCGACCTCGAGGGCTATGAGCGCTTCCACACCGACGCCAGGGCCATCTTCGAGCGGGGCTTCCTCGAGTTGGGCTACACCCACTTCGGCGACCTGGGCACCATGCTGCGGGTGGTGCCCGACCTGCTGAAGCTGGACGCCATTCGCACCCTGTTCGGCTTCGCCGCCAAGTACTTTAAGAGCGACAAGCTGCGGCAGGTGTTCAGCTTCGAAACCCTGCTGGTGGGTGGCAACCCCCTGAGCGTCCCGGCCATCTACGCCATGATTCACTTCGTGGAGAAGACCTGGGGCATCCACTTTGCAATGGGGGGCACCGGCGCGCTGATCCAGGCCTTCGTCCGAAAGTTCGAGGAGCTGGGCGGCACGTTGCGCCTCGATGCCGAGGTCCAGAAGATCAATGTGGTAAGGGAGGGCAACAAGAAAATCGCCAAAGGCGTCACCCTGGCCGACGGCACCGCCCTACACGCCGACATTGTGGTCTCCAACGCCGACTACGCCAACACCTACCTTAAGCTGATCGAGCCCGAGTACCGCTTCTGGCAGTCGGACCTGATCGTCAAAAACCGACCCCAGAGCATGTCGCTGGTGGTGATCTACTTCGGGTTCAGGGCCGACGTCGCCGACGCCGAGAAGCTTCGCCACCACAACATCATCCTGGGGCCGCGCTACGAGGAACTTCTGAAGGACATCTTCGGCCGGAAGGTGTTGGCCAAGGACTTCAGCCAATACCTGCATATCCCCACCCTCACCGACCCCACCCTGGCCCCCCCAGGCCACCACGCCGCCTATACCCTAATCCCCGTGCCGCACAACGGCTCGAGGCTGGACTGGGACTTGCTGGGCGAGCCCTTCGTAAACAAGATTCTGAAGTTCCTCGAGGACCGCGGCTACCTCCCCAACCTCCAAGAGCGCCTGGTCTACAAGAGCTTCATCACCCCCGACTACTTCGAGCACACCCTCAACAGCTACCTGGGCAACGCCTTCGGCCCCGAGCCCATCCTGGCCCAGTCGGCGTTCTTCCGGCCGCACAACAAAAGCGAGGACATCTCCAACCTCTACATGGTAGGCGCAGGCGCCCAGCCCGGCGCCGGCACCCCCAGCGTAATGATGTCCGCCAAAATGACCGCCCGGCTGGTGGCGAAGGATTTCGGCATCGTGGACGAGGTAATGACGGAAGCAGAACCGCCAAAGCCCGCCGAGCCGGTTACGGGGGATTAAGCGACCAAGTGACGGTACCAAAATCTGTCAACTAACCACTTGAGTCATGTCCAAAATGCCATGATGCGTACCCCATCCCAAACGCTCAAAACATTTCAAACAGACAACGGGCACCAAGATACTCCTGTTCAAAGACCCCATAACTATCCCCTCGGGCTTCTTCTTCTCACAGCAGTTCCCAAAACAACGCCTCACGCGGAAACTCGAAATGCACCCCGCATATCCGAGTCTCTGCGTGCGTGTTATTCGTGAGAACCGCTGTCACAAAATGTCGGGGTTTCGCTTGTTCTCTAGAGCACCTTTATCCAAGCCAGCAATAAACAACCAAGGGTCCCAGCCGATTTGGGACCCTGCGTACCTAGCTCAACCTTTAGTGAAGCGCTCCCGCCTTAAGCGTTGCCCATCATCAGCTTCTTGGGCTGGACGTTGGGGAGGAACATCTCCTCGAGGCCTTCTACGGCTTGACCCAGGTCTTCTTGGGCCAGCCGAAGCTCGCGCTGGCGCTCGGTCTCGGTCTCGAGTTCCAGCGACAGGAACAGCTTGGAGAGGGCCTGGGAGACCTGCCCGAGCTGGTTGACCTCCGAGCCGTTGAGGTAAGCGCGGTACTTCACATCGTTTAGGACGGCGAAGAAGGAGGCGATGGCCTGGAGGGCTCCGGCCGACTCGGGGGTAGCGGTGTTGGGGTCGTGCAGGTTCACCCCGCTGGAAACCAGGCTGGCGGCGGCTTGGCGGGCCCGGCTGGCGGCAGCCAGGAGCGTGACCCGGATGGTGCGGCGGGCCGAGAGGTATTCCGAGAGCTGGGTCATCTCGAGCTCGATCTTGCCCATGCGCTCGGCGTACTGCGAGTCCAGGTGGGCGATCCGCTCCCGCAGCTCGCTGCTTGCAGCCGAAAAGCGGCTGTCATGCTCGAGGCGCAGGTCTTCCTTCAATCGGGATAGGCCGTCGACCTGCTGGCCGGCTTGCTGGCGCAAGCTCTGGTTGTTCAATAGACCCAGTACCACTCCGACCAGCCCCAACAGGCCCCCGACCAGGGCCACGATAAGTTCAGGTGACCAATTCATACCGACCTCCGCCCATAGCTTATTGCGGAATTATCAAAAAGGTAAGTAAAGGGGCGGGCCAACGCTGGGCGCCTCGGTCCATTGAAATCAACAGTGCTGGACAGGCTCAGTAGCCACCCTCGAGCCCCTTTGCTGCCCCCAGCGTTAGCAGGCCGGCCTTGCGGGCGTTGAAGTCGTCGAGAATGGCGGCGGTGGCGGTCGCGCCGATGCGGGTCACCCCGACGTTCATCACCTCGATCAGGGCGTCCAGGGTGCGCACCCCGCCGGCGGCCTTGACTTGGATGTGGGGCGATACGGTGCGGCGCATTAGCTCGAGGTCGGGAATGGTGGCCCCGCTGGGGGCAAATCCGGTGGAAGTCTTGACGAAGTCGGCCCCGGCAGCCTCGACCAGCTGGCAGCCGAGGACCTTCTCGGCATCGGTGAGGTAGGCGTTCTCGAGGATCACCTTGACCATCGCCCGGCCTTTGCATACCGCCACCACCGCCGCGATGTCGGCCTGCACCTCGGCGGCCTTGCCCGAGCGCAGCCAGCCGATATTGAGCACCATGTCGATCTCCTGGGCTCCGTGCTCGAGAGCGTCGGTGGCTTCAAAGACCTTGGCTTGGGTGCTCGAGCTGCCGTGCGGGAAGCCCACCACAGTCCCCACCAAAACCTCGGTACCCCCCAGCACCCGGGCCGCAGCGGGAACATCGCAGGGCTTTACGCAGACCGAGGCGGTGTTGTACTTGGCCGCCAGTTCGCATCCCGCGATCACCTCGGCCTCGGTCAGCTCCGGGCGCAGCAACGAGTGGTCAATCATCTTGGCGACCTGGGCGTAGGTGAGGTTCTCGAGGGTGAACTGGGGCATAGGGGTCTCCTTCTTGGAGTATACACCGCCAAATAGTCAAGATCGGTCAAAAGTAGTCACATTCAGTCATGTGTGTAAGAATGAGGTGTTGGATAAGTTGGTAGACCAAGCAGCTTTAGGCCCCTGATGTTCTGTCTTCCCGTCTCATGTTTACCCCGGAGCGCCAGCAGCGCATCATCGCCGAACTCGCCGCCAAGGGACGGGTCGAGGTGGGGGAATTGGTCGACTTGCTCCAGGTTTCCGAGGCTACGGTCCGACGCGACCTTAAGGCCCTGGCCGAGCAGGGCTACCTGCAGAAAACCCACGGCGGGGCGGTGGGGCTCGACACCCTTTACCTGGGCTGGAACGCCCGTGCCGGCCTCCACGCCGAGGCCAAGCGGCGAATCGGCAAGACCGCCGCCAGTCTGGTCGAGCCCGGTCAGACCGTGATTCTGGATGCGGGCTCTACGGCACTCGAGGCCGCGCGCTTCCTGGAGGCGCGTCCGCTTACCGTAATCACCAACTCGCTCGACATTGCCCAAAGCCTCGAGGCCAGCCCCCAGCTCACCCTGCTGCTCACCGGCGGGGAGTGGGACCCCAAAGTGCGCCATTTCGGCGGTGAGGCCGCCCTGACCACGCTGCGCCTGTTCCGGGCCGACTGGTGCTTTTTGGGGGTCAGCGGCGTTCACCCCAAGGCCGGTATCACCTCGGCCTACGGCGACAACGCGGCGGTCAAGCGGGCCATGGTGACGGCCGCCGATCGGGTGGTCGCCCTTGCCGATGCCAGCAAGCTCGGCGAGATCGCGCCGCATTTTGTGGCCGGGCTGGGCGAGGTGTTTGCGGTGGCCACCGAGGACGCGGCAAAGGGGAGGGAACTCGAGGCGGCAGGGGCAAGACTGTTGCTGGCCCATCCCTCTTAAACCACTTCCTGTGGCAACCAGGGCAACCGCAAAGTCGCCTTAAAGCCTCCCCTACAGCGTAGGGGAGGTTGGAGGGGTCTGTTCCGAGGTCGCCCATTCAGTCAGCGAATACATGAGTCAGCGCGGAACAAACCCCGCCCTACCCACCCCTACGCTGTAGGGGTGG
>JANRLD010000070.1:0-83744 GCA_033762915.1 Meiothermus sp.
GGCATCCCAAGACCCCCATAAGGCATAATCAGCTCACTCGCGTCGCTGCGCTCCGTCCAGACCTCACCCCTGGCTCGGCTTCGCTGAAATCCGACCTCGGCTTACGCCGAAAAACCTGGCTCGATTGGTTTGAAATAGGCACCTCCTCCACAACGTTCCACACCTCGCCCTCAAACGCCTTTCCGCTCGGGGGTGGCAGCGGAGAACCGAATAGCACGGCGTAGAGGATAGTCTTATAGGCATCCTTCGTCACCTTCGCTCGGGTGAAATAGGGGGTCTTACCTCCAGGATGGGTTAGGTAGTCGGTCAGCCACTCCGACTCAATTCCGGCCTGCTCAAGCAGTGTGTATAGGGCTACAAGCTGGGAGTTCTCCAGGTCATAGTTGTAGACCTGAATGCCAGAGTAGACGTAAGCCTTCAAGTCCCGGCTGAAGTTGAGGGGGCCACCCTTCGATTCTTGGGGGTGCTTAAGGCGGCCCGTGGAGGTGGGTTCATAGGGAATTTTGTAGCGAACGATGCCGTTACCAAAGTCCTCAACTGTGTTTATCCGCACCGTGTTCAGGCACAGCGTATTGTGGTTGGTGACGCTCTCCCAATAGGCAGCCCGCTCCTCTGCGTGCGCGTGTTCCGGGCTCCCCGGCGCTTCAATCCGTGCCTTCTCCCGCCACAGACCATCCAACTCCCTGAAACGCTCAAGCGCGGCCTGGGCAGCAGTCATGTTACATAAACCGTTCCGCTCAATGAGCAGGATGGCAGCCGTCACCAACCCCGGGTGCGCATGCCGCCACCTATCGTAGAGGACAGAGCGAACCCCGGCACGGCTGGGCCTCCCGGTGAACAGATCAACCCGTGGCTCCATAAGACCGGACTCCTTCAGCCCAGAACGGAGCAGATCATAAAACCCCCGCCTAAGCCAGTCGTTTGCTATCCGGTACTCCCGGCTCTTGCCCCGCACAATGCTGTAGTCGGTACGCTCCAGCAAGCCCACCTCACAGAGATGCCGGGGGTTGGTCTTTGGCAACTCCCGCCTTATCAGATCACTCGCCACCGGAACCCACCCGCCCTTGGTGTTGGTGCGGAACCCACCAGAAACAAGGACATGCTTGAGGAATGCTTGATCGTCAGGGTGAAGATTGTAGGTTTGAAGCCCTTCGTTGACAAACAATGCACAGCTCTGGGGAACCGAGAAGCTTGTGAGTAGGTAGCCTCTGGGGGCAACTTGAGCGAACTTTTTTTCAGCGGCTTTACGTACTACAGGACGGCGATTCACACCTGTCACTCCACCACCTATGGCGTCCCCTTTCCGCTCCCTCTTGCCTCTCCTTCCCCTCCCTCCCTCTTTTAGGCGGTTTGTCTCAGGTTCTTCTAATTTTTCCCGGCCCCGTTTCTTTGCGCCTGGGTTGGCGGAGTGCTTAATGCCTTCTAGCTCCTCAAAAACTTGATTGGCTTTATTCTGATTGGATTTCACTTCCCATCCTCCTAGACCCGCAAACCTGGAAGCCCGGTCAGACCCTATCCAGCCTCACAACCCCACACCTTCCCCCTACACGCCGAAGCCATCGGGGAATCCCAAGTGCGGACAGGGTCAACCCTATCGGGCAGCTCCGTGCGCCGTTGCGGTGTCTAAAACTTAGCATCATATGTTCTAAACTTCAAGCAATAACAAGATTGCCAAGCTTAGTAAATACCAATCCACAATCGTTGAGTTTTAGCTAAAAGTGTGCTAACTTTCAGAAGCCATGTCCAGACCACGCAAGCCAGATGCCGAAGTCCGTGATTACGGCCCAGAGAATGCCCGCCTCGCTAGTATCCTACGGGCGGCACGTATCGCCAACGGCAGAAGCCAAGCCGATGTGGCGGCACGGCTGAAAATATCGCAACGGGCTGTGGCCCACTACGAAACCGGGGAGAGCCGGATATTCCACCGTCCCTTGGGGAAATTAGAGGAACTGGCAGCGGCATTTGGCGCAAACATGCGCGACATCTTTGTCAGCGGTGCACTAGACAACCATTCAGATTACCAGACCGCCAGGGAGCGCTACGGAGAGTCTATGAGTATCACCCGTATTCCAGTAGTTGACGGTTACGACAACCTACGTGAGCGTATGCGTACCAGCCCACATGTGCTTCGATGGGGAGCAGACCTAGTTAGCAAATATAACCTCCACAACTTAGCAGCAGTTATTCAGGTCGTACCCGGCTCTCCAGTAGACACATATGTGCTAATCGAACTGACTAGCCGGGACGGTAGCAGTTACCGGGTTGTGGGAACGTTGCAACTAAACAGGTAGGGTACGGGCGCAGTTCTAAACTGAATACGTTGGGATTGATCTTGCTGCACTAGGGTTGTCGCCTGAGCTACATCTAGCCCATCCTGTCAACTGGGCTAAATCGCCTGTGGGCTTCCTTTACGTCCTCAGTCAATAGGTTTACATATCGTTGGGTTGTAACTAGTCGCCCGTGGCCCAGGATGCGCTGTAGGGTGAACACATTCCCGCCAGCCTTGAGGAACTCCACTGAGAAGGTGTGGCGGAAGGTGTGCGGCCCAACCTTGTCACGGGTCAAACCAGCAGCCCGGACAATGCGGGTTATGAAGCTGTTCAGGCTCTCCACGTCCATAGCTCCCTGAGCCGCTACGAACAGGCTGTTTATCGAAGGACTTGGTACTTTGCGCTCTCGGTCTATGTAGGCCAACAGCGCCCGCCTTGCCCGTCTCCCGAAGGGCACAACCCGTTCCCCGGTCTTGCCGTTGACCCGTATAAGACCCTCAGCCCAGTCAATATCCCGAAGGGTCAGGTTGGCAGCCTCACCACTCCGTATGCCCGTGTCCAGCAGCAGCAACACCAGGGCCATAGCACGGCGGCTGTGGGTGCGTCTCTGGCAACTTTCAAGGATGCGGGCTATCTCATCGGGGGTAAATGGCCTAACCTGCTCCGTCTTGTCCTTCGGCCTGGGGAGTTTGGCAAGGGGATTCTGGGGTATGTAGCCGTTGGCGTGTAGCCAACTTAGCGCTACCCTCAGCGCCCGGTCATAGTTGGCTACTGTGGCAGGCTTCAGGCCCCGCCCCCTACAGGCCGCTATGAACCCTACAAGGCCCTCACGGGTCAAATGCTCAGATCGGGTGACACCATGATCGGCAAGGATGCGGAACACCTTCCGATACCATTCCAGGGTGTTCTTGGAGTTACCCCTGTAGCTTTGCTCATCCAAAAAGGCTTCAATCAGTGCGGTCAGGGTGTCGGTTTCGACTAGCTTCAATCCGGCAAGTTGCCCCATAAAAAAACACCTCCGTCTGTGCGGTAGACATACGGAAGAGTAGGGGTTTTGACTATCGGGATTCTTGTGTCTGGGTGCGGATTTGGCTTCGATTAACCCGTCAGAGACGAACGCTCTACCGGACTGAGCTAACGGCCCCAACCCACCGCCCCAAAGGCGTAGAAGAGTTTAGCACAGGGTCTGTCAACCCACAACCACACCCCGCGCTTCATGCAATACTATTGGGGTTGCCGGAGGGAAAACCAGCCATGAACATCCAGAAAATAATGAAGGAAGCGCAAAAAGCGCAGAAAAAGGCGGCCGAGGTGCAGGAGAAGCTGGGCCACATGACCGTGGTGGGGAGCGCGGGCGGCGGGCTGGTGGAGGTCACCGCCAACGGCCACGGCCAGATTAAGGCGGTCAAGCTCAAGCCCGAGGCGGTGGACAAAGACGACGTGGAGGCCCTCGAGGACCTCTTGCTGGTCGCCGTCCAAGACGCCCAGGACAAGGCCCACAAGCTCTCCGAGAAAGAGATGAGCCGCGAGCTGGGGGCGGTGGGCAACATGCTGGGGGGGATGTTTTAATCCGCCGAACGCCCCCGGAGGCTCTTTTTATTTTGCGCTAGACGCCCGACATATTTATGCGCTACCCCGAGAAACTCCTCAAGCTCGTCCGCTCGCTGGCGGGGCTGCCCGGCGTGGGGCCGAAGAGCGCCCAGAAACTGGGGCTCTTCATGGTGCAAAACCCCGAGGCGGCGGCGGAGTTGCTGTCCAGCCTCGAGGCCGCCCAGGTCCTGCACCCCTGCCCGCGCTGCGGCAACCTGGCCGAGGGTGAGCTCTGCCCGGTCTGCGCCGACCCAGACCGCGACCAGACCGTGGTCTGTGTGGTCGAGACGATTAATGATCTGATGGCCATCGAGCGCAGCGGCGAGTACAACGGCCTCTATCACGTGCTGGGCGGGGCGCTGAACCCCTTGGAAGGCATCGGCCCCGACCAGCTCTTCCTCGAGCCCCTCCTTAAGCGGCTCGGCGCGGTCAAGGAAGCCATCCTCGCCACCGGCATGACCGTTGAGGGAGAGGCCACTGCGGCCTATCTGGCCGAGCGGCTGAGCGGGCTGGGCGTCCGCAGCAGCCGCCTGGCCTACGGTCTGCCGGTGGGGGGCAGCCTCGAGTATGCCGATGAAGTAACGCTGGCGCGGGCCCTGGAGAACCGCCGAGGCTACTAATTTCCTCTCCCAAACAGGAAAAAAGCGGTTTATGAGAGCCTCGGGCGTTACGCTCGAGGCGGGTTTTTTCCGCTTGCACCACGCAACGCTCGAGGTTACGCTATGCGGGTATATGGTCTACGACTGTGCCCACACGCATAGGAGGTCGGCATGAAGTTGCTCGACACCCTGGTATCGCTGGGGGTTCGCCAGGCCGTGCTGACCAGCAACGACGGGCTCGTCATCGAGAGCGCGGGCAAGGACATCCCGCACCCCGACCTGCTGGCGGCGGAGATCTCGAGCCTCGGACGTACCAGCCGCACCCTGTCCCAGAGTCTCGGCGGCGAGACCCGCCGCTTCACCCTGGCCACCGACGACCGCGAAATCCTGGTGGTCTTCTTCAAAGACTACTGCCTTGGCGCGGTGGTGGAGCGCGGCACCGACCGCAAGGGGATTGGTAACGAGCTGTCGCGGCTCGCCATCCGCCTCAGTCACAGCTTATAGGTCTCACCCTAAACCGTGTACAAAAGGAGTCAACATGATGCATACCATCCTCTCCGAACTCCAAACGGCCAGCGGGGTCATGGCTTCGGCACTCATTGCCGAGGACGGCTTCGTGATCGAAAGCACTCGAGGTGAGAAGGCCCCCGACCTCGACTTCCTGGGCGGCGCGGCCACCACCGCGCTGGGCTCAGCAAGGGCCCTCTCGCAGGAACTCGACCGGGGGGCGGTCGAAGAAGTCATGGTAGAGTACCCCGAGGGGCCAATTGTGCTGGTTCCGCTCGAGGGGGGTTACATGCTGGTGGTGCTGATGGACTCGATGCAATCCCTCGGGCGGGTGCGCCTGCAAATCAAGAAAACGGTGCCCCGGCTGAAGGAGAAGTTATCGTGACCGACGTACCCCAGATGCCCGAACTGCGCATAGACCTCGACCGCGAGACGGCGGTCGGCAAGTACGCCAACTTCGCCCTGTTCTCCCACCAGAAGAACGAGTTCTACATCGACTTCGCCCTGCTCCAGCCCAACGCCGCCGCCAACCAGATGGTCGCCGTGATCAGCTCGAGGATCATCACCAGCCCTTCCCACGCCAAGGCCCTACTCCGCTCGCTGGCCGAGAACATCCAGCGCTACGAGGAGACCTACGGCGTGATCCCCGAGGAAGTGCCGGGAAATCAGGCCTAGCAACAGCGAAAGACGGCAAAAGTAAACCCTCCGGCGTTCGGAGGGTTTTTTACTTACAGCGGACCTCAATCCATGCCCTGCAGACTGAAATCCGTTCGCTGCGGTGTTGTGGGGGGTGCTGCGGCAATCCAGAGCGGTTCCCAGGAAAGGTGCGACGCTGTACGCCTTTGGGCACAGGGCTGAGCTGGTGCCCGCTTCGCCGCCTCAGCGCACGTCAGCTCACCCTCACGCCTTCTGCAACTCACCCAGCGCATCGGCCACCTCGAGGGCGTGTACTTCGGCGTTCACCTTCTCCCAAACCTTGGCGATCTTGCCCGCAGGGTCTATCAAGTAGGTATAGCGCATCACGCCCTCGTACTCCTTGCCATACATCTGCTTCTTGCCCCAGGCCCCGTAGGCCTGGATTACGGTCTTGTCGGGGTCGGCGAGGAGGGGGAAGTTGAGCCCGAACTTGCCGTGAAACTTGCCATGCGATTTCACATCGTCGGCGCTAACGCCCAGCACGGCGGCCCCCATCTCCTCGAGCCGCCCTTTCTCGTCGCGGAAGCTACAGGCTTCCTTGGTGCAGCCGGGGGTATCGTCCTTGGGGTAGAAGTAGAGCACCACCCACTTGCCCTGGTAGTCCTTCAGGGCGTGCTGCTGGTTGTCCTGGTCGGGAAGGTCGAAGGCCGGGGCTTTGTCTCCAAGGTTAAGCATAAGGCGGTTATATCGGGGCCAGGGGTTTGGGAGTGGTGGCTGGGATACTTTGAGGGGCCGCAGGAAAGACGGTATAGAGCGAAAGAACAGCCTCCCCGGCTCCCCTTAGACGTTCGCCCCACGCCGATTTGTGGGATTTTCGGGTGAGCTGATCATCCTACCCGCCCGCAAACCGATTTGCTGAGGCTGCAGCAACCCCCGGCCAACCGCTTCGCGCTTTTCCTCCTCCCTCTCCCCTCTCCTCGTATAATGTCCCGGCTATGCCAAACCTTAAAGAACTGCCTGTCGGCAAAAAAGCCCCCGAAATTGTCCACATGGTGATCGAAGTGCCCTACGGCTCGGGCAACAAGTACGAGTACGACCCCGAACTCGAGGTAGTTAAGCTCGACCGGGTGCTGCCCACCGCGCAGTTCTACCCTGGCGACTACGGCTTCATCCCCTCCACCCTGGCCGACGACGGCGACCCCCTGGACGGCATCATCCTCTCGACCTACCCTCTGCTACCGGGGGTGGTGGTGGACGTGCGCATCCTGGGCATGGTGGACATGCAAGACGAGAAGGGCGGCGACGCCAAAATCCTGGGCGTGATCGCCGAAGATCCCCGCTGGGATCACCTCAAAGACCTCGTCGACGTACCCCAGGCCACCAAGAACGAGATTCAGAACTTCTTCGAGACCTACAAGGCCCTCGAGGCCCACAAGGGCAAGTGGGTCAAGGTGACGGGCTGGAAGGACAAGGCCGGGGCCGTCGAGGAGGTCAAGGCGTGTATTGAGCGGTACAAGAAGTAGCAGGAGACGGGACGCAGGAGGCGGGAGACCAAAACTCCCGCCTCTTCGAATTGCAGCGATTCTCACCTTTCGAGTTTCCCACCACTCTTCCGCCCACAATGCTGCGCTAAAGCGTGCGCTAAAGCGGAGTATTGCACTCGGTACGGCAACAACCGCCGTACCGAGTGTTCGTCGGAACCGCTCTGGATTGCCGCAGCACCCCCGACAACACCGCAGCGAACGGACTTCAGCCCCAGGGTTGACGACCTACAGAACCCCCGGGAAGGACTGTATCCGCCGGCCCACCGCCGTGGGAGCCGTCTTCTGGACGTCGCAAACTCACTGCGGGGCAACCTTGGGAGGTTTCGGGGCTTTGAGACTGTTCCGCCAGCATCCCGCTTTCTAACCCTCAACTGTTCGTTCCCTCTCAGACTTATCCAAGATAGGAGCCTTAGACTAGCGTATGGAAGCTGTCCAAAACAGGAGCGTTCCAAGGTGGCTGCCTTTTCTGGGGGCGGCTTTGCTGCTGGGTGTGGGGTTCTTGGCCGGTCGGCTGAGCGCACCGGCCCAGGTGCAGACGGTGGCGGTTCGCGCCCTGCCCACGCAGCCCGTCGGCTTCGAGCGGACCCAGGGGGTGCCCGAGCTGGGGCAGCCCAGCCCCAACAACCCCGACCTGCAAGCCCCGCCCGACCCCCGCGAGATGCTGCCGCTCGGCCCCGGCCCCGGTCAGGGCCAGGGACAGCAGCCGGGCCAGGGGCAGCAGCCCCAGCCAGGCCAGGGGGAATGCCCGATCCTGATTTATCAGGATGGGCAGCTGTTCCAGCTCCAGCCCCAGCCCGGTCAGGGCGACCAGCCCATGCCTGGTCAGGGCCAGGGGCCCGGCCCCGGCTTCGGCGGCCCGCAAGAACTCATTCCGCTCGGCCCTGGGGGCGGGGGCGGCGGACAGCCCGGCCCCAACACTCCGGCCCCGCAAACACCGCAGACGCCACAAACCCCCGCCCAGCCCGAAACACCGCCCGCCCGGCCCAACCCCAACCGTGCCTAACGCGCAAGACGGATTGCGCAGGGCGTGGGGCAAAACTTAGGATGATCTACGCGCAACAGGCTATCGGCCATTAGCTGTACGCTATCCGCCCCTCAGGAGAAACCTATGTCTGACAAAGCCCCCCTCGAGCCCCAAGCCGTGATGGACGCTTCCGCCAAGCTAAGGACGCTGTTGCTGGAGGTCAAGAAGGTCATCGTGGGCCAAGACCTGATGCTCGAGCGGATGGTGGTGGCGCTGCTGGCGCGGGGGCACATCCTGATCGAGGGGGTGCCGGGCCTGGCCAAGACCCTCGCCATCAAGACCACTGCCGAGGCCATCGGGGCCAGCTTCAAGCGGGTACAGTTCACTCCGGACTTGGTGCCCGCCGACCTGATCGGTACGCGCATCTACAACCCCAAAGAGGCCACCTTCGACACCGAACTGGGGCCGATCTTCGCCAACCTGATTCTGGCCGACGAGATCAACCGCGCCCCGGCCAAAATCCAGTCGGCCCTCCTCGAGGCCATGCAGGAGCGTCAGGTGACGATTGGGGGTAACACCTACAAGCTCCCCGACCCCTTCCTGGTGCTGGCCACCCAGAACCCCATCGAGTCCGAAGGCACCTACTTTCTGCCCGAGGCCCAGGTGGACCGCTTCATGTTCAAGGTCTGGATTGACTACCCCGCCTTCTACGAAGAGATGACGGTGGTGGACCGCGTTTCGCAACGCTTCGACCGCATCACCGAGGTGCTCTCTGGCGACGACCTGCGCTCGCTGCAGCAGATGGCCGACCAGGTGAACGTCCACCAGGCCGTCACCGAGTACGCGGTGCGCCTGACCCGCGCCACCCGCGAGCCCGGCGAGGTGGGGCTGGCCAGCCTCAAGAAATACATCAGCTTCGGCGGCTCGCCCCGCTCCAGCGTCAACCTGATCCTGGGCGCGAAGGCCCTCGCCATCGTGCGCGGGCGCGAGTACGTGCTCCCTGAGGACGTGCGCGACCTGGCGCCCGAGGTGCTGCGCCACCGGGTGATCCTGTCCTACGAGGCCCTCGCCGACGAGATGAAGCTCGAGGAGGTGGTGCAGAAGATCATCGCCGCCACCCCCCTGCCCAAGGTTCACCTGGGCGACCCCTACCGCGACACCCGGCCTGGGGTGGAGGTCGCGGGGAATTGAGGTTGAGGGTTGAGGGGCGTCGGCAGTTGGCAAAAGCTGGAAGCTGACCGCCCACTGTCCCCCCGACCTTCATTATTCTCGGAGAAAATCATGCTCGCCCGATTCAGACGTCCCCGGAAGACCGCCATCACCGTGACCGTGCCCGCAGTGACGGCGCCCGCGCAGCCGTTGCGGCCCAGGGAACTGGCGGCGGAGCTGATGCGCAAACTCGAGTTCAAGATTTTGAAGCGGCTGGACGGTTTTCTGTTCGGCGACTACACCGGCTTCTTCTATGGCCCCAGCCTGGACCTAGCTGAGGTGCGGGAGTACCAGCCAGGCGACGAGGTCAGGCGCATCGACTGGAATGTGACCGCGAGAACCGGCAAGATTCACGTCCGCCAGTACCGCGAGGAGAAGGAAGTCACGGCCTGGCTGATCGTGGACTTGTCGGCCTCGATGAACTTCGGGACGCGGCGGGTGCTCAAGCGCGAGGAGGCCCTCGAGTTCGTCGGCACCGCCGCCAGCATCATCACCCGGCATGGCGACAAGGTCGGGGTGATCGGTTTCAACGAGGCGGGCCTGAGAATCGTGCCCCCGAGGGCCGGGAAGCAGCAGGTGCTGCGGATTCTGCTCGAGCTGTTCGCGCTCTCCCAGGCTGCCGAACGCCGTCTGGCGGGCCGGGAGGCCGGCGGGAGGCGGGAAGAACGGGAAACGGTTAAGAACCCCAACCCCCAAGCCCCAGACCACGGTCCCTCCGGCTCTCTCGAAGCAGCACTCGAGCACATCTCCAAAACCCTCAAGCGGCGCGGGTTGCTGTTCGTGGTCTCGGACTTCTTAAGCGTGAATTCTGCCGAGGAGCCGCCCTGGTCCAGGGGGCTGCGGCGGCTGGCCTTCCGGCACGACGTGATCGCGGTGCGGGTGGTAGACCCGGCCGAGCGCGAGCTGCCCCAGGCGGGCGAGTTGCGCCTGCGCGACCCCGAGAGCGGCGAGGAGATCTGGCTGGACACCTCCGACCCCCGCGTGCGCCGCTCCCACGCTGCTCTGGTGCAGCAGCGCGAGGACATGCTGGCCCGCGTCCTGCGATCCGCGCAGGTGGACACCCTGACCCTCACCACCGCCCAGGAAATCATCGAGCCGATTCTGAAGTTTACGCTCAGGCGCAAGGGGAGGAGATGATGGAAGGTCGTACGTCGTACGTCATACGTCTTACGCCAAAGGCGCCAGTCAGTACAGGGGGGGTCGGGCGTTCAGTGTCCGACAAACGCACGACGACCCCCCAAGGAGGGCCTTCATGAGCTTCACCTGGCCTGTCCTGCTCTGGCTGATGCTGCTGGTGCCGCTGTTTATCGGGCTGCTGGTGTGGGCGGGGCGTCGGCGGGAACGTACTGCGACCGTGTTCGCCGACGCCCGGCTTCTGGGCACCGTGGTGCGGCAGCCGCCCAAGGCGCACGTCTGGTGGCCGCTGGCCCTGCAAACTTTGGCCCTGGCGCTGCTGCTATTCTCGGCGTCGCGCCCCATCGCGGCCCTGCCGCTGCCCCAAAACAAGGCCGCGGTGATTTTGGCGGTGGACACCTCGCGCTCGATGCAGGCCCCCGACCTCAACCCCAGCCGCCTCGAGGCTGCCAAGGAGACCGCGCGCGAGTTCATCCGCCAGTCGCCCGCCACCACCCAGATCGGGCTGGTCAGCTTCTCCGACTCGGCCTCGGCCCTGGTGCTGCCCACCACCAACCGCCAGGAGTTGTTCGAAGCCATCGACCGGCTCAAATTCTCGCAGAACACCTCGGTCGCGGCTGCGGTTGTGACCGGGGTGCGGATGCTGCCGGGCCGCCGCCAGCTCAAGCCGCCCGCCGAGCTGCTGCCCCCCAACATCGCCCCGCAAGACCCCCTGCAAAACCAGCCCGACCAGCCCCAGCCCACCGAGACCCCTCCTCCAGGCAGCATCGTGATCATGTCCGACGGGGCCTCCAATGTCTCCACCAACCCCGGCCTCCCCGCCCGCAACACCCTCGAGATTGCGGCCCGCTTCGCCAAAGAGAACGGGGTCAAGGTCTACACCTTCCCCATGGGCAAGGAGGGCGGCGCGGTGGTGACCCTACAGGGCCAAAACTACTTCGTCCCCTTTGAGCCGCGCAACCTCCAGCAGCTCGCCGAGAACACCGGCGGCAAGAACGTCTTCCCCCCCACCGCCGAGGCCCTCAAGGCCGTCACGGCAGAGCTGGGCACGGTGATCCGCTGGGAGGGCACTCGGCTGGAGGTTTCCTCGCTGCTCTCCGGCTTGGCTGTGCTGCTGATGCTGATCGGCGCGGGCCTGAGCCTAAGGTGGCAGCGTAGGGTACCGTGAGTGTGGAGGTTTGTGTTAATGAACGTGCTTAAGCACAGGCCAGAGGAAGGCTCGAGGTCTTCGCTGTGCGCTGCTCCTTGCCCTCTGCTCTCCCGGCCCAGCTGTCCGCACATCGCCCATAGCCCATGTCTGGGGGCTCGCCGATGACCTTCCTCTGGCCCCTGGCCCTGCTTGGGCTGCTGATCGTGCCGCTGGCGGTGTGGCTGTACCGCCGGAGCCTGAGGCCGCCCGCCGAGTCGGTGGTGGTGCATTCCGACGTGCCGTTGTTGATGCAGGCCGCCCGGCGCTCGGGCAACTGGAAGCGGCACATCCCGGCGGGGCTGTACGGGCTGGCGCTGGTGCTGGCGCTGATCGCCCTGGCCAGACCGAGCCTGCCGGTGTTGCTGGGCGACCCCAGGGCGGGGATCGTGCTGGCGGTGGACGTGAGCCGCTCGATGCAGGCCACAGATGTTTCGCCTAACCGCTTCGAGGCGGCACGGGCCGCGCTGCGGACGTTTATTCAGGAGTTGCCCGAGGGGGCCAGGGTAGGGCTGGTCACCTTCTCGCGCAACGCCGAGACGGTGGTGCCCTTGACCACCGACCGGCAGAAGCTGGTCGAGGCGGTGGACTTCTTGCAGCTCGACCTGGGCACCGCCATCGGCGACGCCATCTTCGAGAGTCTGAAGGCCCTGCCGACCCTCGAGGAGCGCTCCGACGTGGCCGACCCCCGTAGCCTGGCCACCATCATCCTGCTCACCGACGGACGCAGCGTGGCCGGCTCCGACCCCCTCGAGGCGGCCAGCGTGGCCAACGAACAGAAAGTCCGGATCAATACCATCGGGATTGGGCGCATTACCGACGGCCCGGTTCCCGGCCTACCCGAGGCTTACGCGATGGCGGCACAGTTCGACGAGGTCACCCTCAAGGAAATCGCCCGCACCACCGGCGGCGAGTACGCCTATGTAACCTCCATCAGCAGCCTGCGGGCCGCCTACCGCGACCTGACCCGCCAGGTTCAGTGGCGGGTGCGCCGCGAGGAAGCCACCGCCTACCTGACCGTCGCGGCGGGGCTGCTGCTGATGCTCTCCATGGTGTTTAGTCAGCTGCGCAGGCGGGTGATGTAGTGCAGGAAGGTGTTGAGCCAACTTCGCATTCGCGTGCTTTGGTGCATGCACCGACATCTACAGGGCTGAGGGTTTGCAGCAGTTTGGTTCAGGTTCATGCGGTTGCTCTTTTTTGCTTGGCCTGAAGCCTGCGGCGGATGGCCCATTCGGCAATGGCAAGATTAATCACCCAGCCCGCTGCAAGACCGATAGCCCTGTTCAGGTCATTCAGGTTCTCGGGAAAGAAAAGAAACAATGGCGCAGCGGTGAAAACCTGTGTGTTCCCCCCCGCCCCGAGGGCGTAAACTCGAGTCATCCAAACCCCGTGGTTGGTAAAATCCCGTCGGTAAATCGCCGCCGTAGCCAGCACAATTGCCAGCACCATCCATCCGCCAAACAACATCCGGGTTGCATACACCAACACACCGTCGTACTCAGGCAGAGCATTGAAATGCGCCATCCAAATTCCCGATAGCGCCACCACCAACCCGCTGGGAATCAAGACTCGCCCAGCCATTTTGTGCCAACCCGGTTTCTGGCGGCGCAACCTTGGGGCAAACTGAAAAGCCCCCAAAACCAAGAACACAATGCCACCCAGGCTGTGGGCGATTATGGGCAGCGGTGCGGCGAAGAAGCGCTGATTCTCGGGGGTGATGGTTGTGCCAGCGACCAGCTCGAGCACTCGAGCCACCCCCGAGGCAACTGGAACCAACGCCAGCAGGATAAGGGCTGCGGGGACTAGCCACTCGAGCTTATTGGGCGCAGATGTTTTGTTCATATCCACTCCATTTTTTGCGATAGGGACCCAGCTCTATTGATTGACAATAGAACGACTTCACCATCAAGGCTTACCCAACAAAGGCGATCAGGTGGTCGCCAAGGCAGTCAAAGAGTGTGTCATCCTGAGAGCGGTTCCCACGCATACCCGCTACAGCAAAAACCGCTGTAGGGAGTACATTACCTGCCGCCGCGAGGGAGGTCATGGTGGGAAACCCGATGAGGTAACAAACGCAGTGGCGGTAGGGCAGCGTCCAGCTTAAAGAGGCGCATGTAATGTCTGCTTTCGGGTGACTCGGCAGGGCTATGCCCCGCAATCTGGGACGCGGTTCGTGCTAAAAGCCATTCTTGAGCGAGGCACTGTTTTAAGATTGCCGAGCTAGTGGGCTGTCCCCACCGCATCTCGAGGTCGCTTTCCCCATGGCCCGGCCGCCCCGATCACGTAGAGCACCGCGCATGACATCGTTGTAGATGTTCATCACGTTGTTCCTTTCTTGAGACAACACCTCCACAACAAGCCGTTAATTTGCGCCCGCGTAAGATGCACAAATCACCGCCGTTTTACAAGCTGGCTACGGGCGCAATCCCTGAGTGGCTTGTAGGCGGAAAATCACGCAAGACATACGCGGGAGGTACTTAGCTTGCCCTTGGGGTAGGCCGAAATCCTGTTTTTGGATAAACCTTTACGCCTCGTGGCTTACTTTGATGGTCACACTGCCGCGCTTGCGCCCTGTTTCTACATAGCGGTGCGCGGCGGCCAATTGCTCCAACGGGTATTGGCGGTCTATCACCGGTTTCAGGTGGCCTTCTTGGGCCAGCTTGGCCAGCAGTTTTACATCCTCAGCACGTTCGGAACCGGGGCCAGCAATCACCTTTTTGCCCCCCGCCGATTCCCACACCGACGAGACCATTTGCCCCAGGGTGGCAATCACCAAAAGTAGACGCCCGCCCTTGCGCAGTGAGTTTTTGCTGCGGGCAAACCCAGCCGTCCCGACCATGTCCATAATTACGTCGTACTGTTCGCCGCTGGCCGTGAAGTCCTGGCGGGTGTAGTCGATCACCTGCTGCGCGCCCAATGCCCGCACCATGTCCACGTTGGCCCCACTGCACACGGCGGTAACCTCGGCCCCGAAGTGGCGGGCCAGTTGCACCGCCGCCACCCCTACTGCTCCAGAGGCCCCGTTGACCAGCAGCTTGTCGCCAGCCTTGAGCCCGCCCCGCCGGAAGAAGTCCAGGGCGGTGGTTCCGCCGAAGGGCAGGGCTGCGGCCTCTTCGTAGCTCAGGTTGGGCGGGATGTGCGCCAGTGGGCCATTCTCGGCGGCGCACTTGTACTGGGCGTTGGCCCCCATGCTGGCTCCGCTCATCCCGAACACGCGGTCGCCAACCTTAAAACCCGTCACCTTTGACCCTATGGCTTCTACCGCTCCGGCGAACTCGCTGCCCAGCACCGTTTGACGAGGCCGCCACACCCCCATGGCCAGACGGATAATCAGCCCGAACCCGGCAGGCACATTCAAGCCGCGCACACGGCAATCACCCGAAGTGACGGTGGTGGCATAAATCTTGACCAGCACCTCGTTGTCTTTGGGGGTGGGCTTTGGCAGTTCGGCCATGCGGAGCACTTCGGGCGGGCCATACTCGGTGCGCACCGCTGCTTTCATGGTGCGGGCACTGGCATTGGATTGCGGTTTGGCGGTTGTGTCCATTTTCGATTTTCCTCACTAGCCTTACGCCGTAAGGCACATTTACAAGGTAGCCTTACAGTGTAAGATTGTCAATAGAGCATCGCGTTATGACCCCGAAACCCGCCAAACCAGCTAAGCAGAAAAACGAGCCCAAAGCCAAGCTGAGCCGCGAGCTGGTACTGCAAAAGGCCGTCGAAATAGCCGACCAGGAGGGTATCCAGGCCCTCACCATGCGCCGCCTGGCCCAGGAGCTGGGCGTGGAGGCGATGTCGCTTTACTACCACTTCGCCAACAAGGAAAAGCTCCTAGACGGGATGATTGACCTGGTATTCGCCCAGATCGAAATGCCGCCCAAGGGCGGCTGGAAAGCCCGGATTCGGGCACGTGCGCTCTCCGCTCGCGCCGCCCTGATCCGCCACCGCTGGGCGCTGGGCTTGATGGAATCGCGCACCTCGCCCGGCCTCGCTACGCTTAGCCACCACGAGGCGGTGTTGGAGTGCTTCCGCACCAACGGCTTCTCGGTGGCGGCTGCCGCCCACGCCTATTCGCTCTTGGACAGCTACGTGTACGGCTTCACCTTGCAACAGCTCAATCTGCCCTTCAACACCTTCGAGGAGTCGGGCACAGCCGCCGAGAGCATCATGGCCGAGGTGGCGGCAGGCCATTTCCCGTACCTGGCCGAGATGGCCGTTGAGTACGTATTGAGGCCAGGCTACGACTATGCCAACGAGTTCGAGATCGGCCTCGAGCTGGTGTTGGACGGCCTCGAGCGGCTGCGCCAGGGGAGCTGAGCGCGGCCGCCCCCGCCGACCCCGCATAGCCAAAACCCCCGCCGACCCGCGATAATGGCCCAGGTATGAACACAGTGGGCCTGCTGGGCTGTGGCAATATCTCGAGCACCTATCTCAAGAACGCGGCGCTGTTCGGCAACTACCAGATTACGGCGGTGGCCGACCTCGACGCGGAGAGGTCCAGGGCCAAGGCCGAGGAATTCGGTACCCGGGCCCTCAGCGTGGACGAACTGTTCGCCTCCGATGTGGACCTGATCCTCAACCTGACCATCCCGGCAGTGCACGGCGAGCTGGGCCTGCGGGCCTTGGAAGCCGGAAAGCACCTCTACAACGAGAAGCCGCTGGCGGTAGAACTGGCCGAGGCCCGGCGGATGCTCGAGCTGGCCGAGGCCAAGGGTCTGCGGGTGGGCTGCGCCCCCGACACCTTCCTGGGCGCGGGCTGGCAGACTGCGCGCGAGCTGCTGGACGCCGGCACCATCGGACAGGCGGTGGGGGCCAGCGCGCTGATGGCCTACACCGGCCCCGACAAGTGGCACCCCGACCCCGACTTCTTCTTTAAGCACGGGGCGGGGCCGCTGTTTGACATGGGGCCGTACTACCTGACGGCCCTGGTCAATTTCTTCGGCCCTGTCCGGCGGGTCAGCGCGACTGCCAAGATGACCTACGCCGAGCGAAGCGTGATCAGCGGCCCCAAGGCCGGGCAGCCCATCCGGGTCGAGACCCCCACCCACATCTCGGCGCTGCTCGAGTTCGCCTCGAGCCAGACCGCCACCCTCACCGTCAGCTTCGACGCGCTGGCCGGGATGGCCCCCAACATCGAGCTGTACGGCACTAGGGGGGCGATGGTTGTGGGCGACCCCAACTTGTTCTCCAACCCCCTCAAGTACCGCACCGTCAACGAAACCTGGCGGGCCGGCGAGTGGCAGGAGGTCGAGCTGAGGCGCCCCTTCGCCCAGAACAGCCGGGGCCTGGGCGTATCCGACTTGTTCGCGGCCGTAGCCGAAAAACGCCCCCACCGCGCCAGCGGGGCGCTGGCCCTGCACGTGCTCGAGACCATGCACGCCGTCCTTCAGAGCGCCCGCCTCGAGCGGTGGGTAAGCATCGAGAGCGGCGTGGAGCGGCCTGAATTGCTGCCGCTGGGGTAAAGGCCCTTTAGGCAACCCAAAGGAGAATAACCGTATGACCGCACCCATCGCCCTCCAGCTTTACAGCGTGCGAGACGCACTTTCCAAGGACTTTGAAGGCACCGTCGAGCGGGTGGCCTCGTTCGGGTATCACGGGGTTGAGATTTTCGGGAACTTCCGCAGCGCGTCCCAGACCAGGCAACTGACCGACGACCTGGGCCTGAGGGTATGCGGGCGTCACGCCTCTTTCGACCCGCTGGTAGCCAACCTGGCGGGCGAAATTGAATACGCGCTCGAGCTGGGCGCGCCCTACCTCGTCTGCGCCTGGTCGAAGGCCAGCGACGAATGGAGCTGGGGCCGGATCGCCGACGAACTGGGGCGCATGGCCGCCGAGGCCGAGGCCCAGGGACTGAAGTTCGCCTACCACAACCACGGGCACGAGCTGCTCGAGAGCTTCGACAACCGGCGCGTGATGGACTTGATCCTCTCCAAGCCCAAGGTCTACGGCGAGTTGGACATCGCCTGGCTGCGGGCGGGCGGGGTGGACTCCGCCGAGTACGTCAAGGCCTACGCCGCCAAGACCCCGCTGCTACACGTTAAGGACGTGGCCTACAACGGTAAGGACTGGGACACCGTGGAGCTGGGTCAGGGGCAGGTCGAACTCGCCAAGACCATCGCCGCCGCGACCCCCGAGTGGCTGGTGGTCGAGCAAGATCACAGCCCCGACCCCTTGGGCAGCGCCCAGCGCAACCTCGAGACCCTCCAGGCACTGCTGGGCCGCTAAAGTCCGTGTTGATTCCCGCAACCCCTGCCGCGTTCTTGGGGCGCGGGATAGTGGGGGCTGCCGCGAACTCCGCCGTGAGGTCGCGCCTGTCCCGACGACCCACTTGCCTCATGGCGTTTCCCACCACTACTGCGCCCACCGTGCGGAGTAGTGCGCCCGGTCTGGCAAAAACCGCCGTACCGAGTGTTCGTGGGAAACGCGATCAGACTGTCCTGACAGGGCAGCTCAAACCCTAACCGCCTCCACAGCGGCCTCGAGCGCGGCCTTCTTGACCTCGACCAGCTCGCCAAAGCGCAGGTAGACCAGCCGCACCTCGGGCTCGACGCCCCAGGCCTGGCGGACGGCCTCGAGGTAGACGCCGAGCTGGAAGTGGTAGCGCTCGGGCCTGATCTGGGCGTCGGTTTTGTAGTCCTCGAGGTACCAGCGTCCGCCCGAAAGATACAGCCGGTCGATCACCCCCTGCCAGACCGTGGTGCCCATCGGGAGGGCCATGGCGAACTCGGGGTAGTCCTCGTCGCGGGGCCAGGGCAGTTCGCGGCCCAGCATCCGCTCGTAGCCTTGCAGGAGCGCTGCCACCTCGGCCATGATGGCCTCGCGCTCGGTGGCATTGAAGGGGAACATGACCTCCTGGGCCTCGAGGTTGCGGAGGTGCTCGGGGTTGCCGGACTGCCAATTCTGCCCGATGGCGTAGTGGACCAGCGTCCCCACCGCCCTGGCCTTGCCCGGCACCTCCTCGCCCTCGGTAGGGTCGGGCAGCGGCAGGGGCTCGTGCTCGGCCTCCTCGCGCTTGAAGGCCGAAGGGGAAAAGAGCGGCGGGAAGCGCTCGGTCTCGAAGGTGAGCCCGATCCAGGGCGAGGGCTCGAGCGCCTCGGCCTCCGGCTCGACCGGCACCTCTTTCGTCGGGCGGTACAGCCACGTCCGCTGCAGGAAGTCGGGCCGGTCGTAGGGGGTGGCCTCGGGCCCCAGCCCCATCGCCGCCAGGGTCGCCGCCCATCCCTCGGGCTTCTCCTGCCGGACACTCCCCGATAGCACCAGGACATCCCGCGCCCTCGAGGCCGCCACGTAGAACAGCCGGTAGGTCTCCTCCTCCTCAAGCGCCTTGGCCTGCTGCTGCAGCACCGAGAACTGGGGGGTGTCTTCTAGGGCGAACACCTGTCGAAGTTCGAGAGGCGGGCCGGGGGATACCGGCCTGGGGAATAGGTTTTCCAATCTTCGCCCTTCCCCGTGCCCCACCCCCTCAGCATCTCCCCCGATGTACAACACTTGCGCCTGATGCACGCCCTTCCGACCCAGGTCGAAGACCGCCGCCACCGGCCACTCGAGGCCCTTGGCGCGGTGGACGGTGAGGATCTGGATACCCTCGCCGGATTGCGGCACGTCACCCGCTTCGGCCTGGCCGGAGAGCAGCTCGAGCCGCTCCAGCAGGGCCTCGAGGCTCTGCGGCGGGCGCGGGGCGAACTGGAACAAGAGCGCGTCCACGTTCTCCCTGGCCCGCAGCTCGAGGAAGTCCTGGTAGGCCCTTCCGGCGATCAGCGGCTCGCGCACCAGAAACTTCAGCACGTTCAGGGGCGAGGCCAGCCGAATCTGCTGCTGAATTTTCACCAGCCGTGCATGAATCTCGGGGTAGTTCAGCTCGAGCGAGCGCGCCGGGTTCTCGGCCCTCAGGATTTGCTCGACTGCGAACAGCTCGAGGCCCTGAAAGGAGGGAGCGGGGAGCCGGGAAGCCTGAGCAGTGGAGAAATCCTCGAGGCCTCTGCCCCCCTCCTCTCTCCCTCCCTCTTCCCTCATCCCCCTAACCTGCCCGAACGGCCCCCGCAGCCAGGCCATCAGCGACAGGCCGCGCGGGTCGAGCGCGGCCCGCAGGGCGTGGTAGAGGTCGCGGACTTCCTGGCGCTCGTAGTAACCGCGCCCCTGAAGCAGCACGTAGGGGAGCCCGGCCCGCTTGAAGGCCGACTCGAGGAAACCCACGCTGGCGTAGGAGCGCACCAGCACCGCCATCTGTGAATAGGGATAGTCGTAGCCCAGTTTTTGCAGGCGCTTGGCCAGGATCTCAGCCTCCTGGGCGCGGAGTTCATCCATCAGGGCCTCACCGACCGTCCAGTGCAGCTCGAGCCGCCCCCGCGCCTCGCGCACGCCGTGCACCTCGGGGGCCTCGCCGGGCGAGAAACCCAGGCCGCCCTTGGCAAGGTGCTGGGTCAGGCGGTTAAGGAAGCGCACCAGCGTGGCGGAGTGACGGAAAGAGTGGGTCAGGGGGGGCAGCACCTGGCCCTCCTGCATGGCCCGGCGGAACACCGCCACATCGGCGTTGCGGAAGGCGTAGATGCTCTGTTTGGGGTCGCCCACAATCTCCACCGGCAGGCCCGCGTCCTCGAGCGCGGCGAAGAAGCGGCCTTGCAGCGGGTTCACGTCCTGGTACTCGTCGACCAGCAGAATGCTGACGCGCTCGAGCACCCGCTCCAGTGCGGCCCGCTGGCGGGTCAGCTCGAGGGCGCGCAGCTCGAGTTCGGAGGGCGAGAGCAGGTTTGAGCGCAGGCGGCCCTTGTAGGCCGCGTAGACCGCATCGTAGACCCGCAGCAGGGTCCGGTTCTCCTCGCCCTCGGCGGCCACCCAGGCTTCGGCCAGGGAGCGCTTGGAGAAGAGGTGCAGCAGGGCCTCGGTCTGTTCGGGGTGTGCCACCCCCGCCAGCAGGTGGCTGGGGTCTTGGGCCAGGTACAACAGCGAGTTCCACTCCTCCTCGAACAGGGTCCGGGCCTCCCAGTCGCCCAGAATCGAGAAGTCGGGGTCGAGGTGCAGCAGCGGGGCGGCCAGCCGCAGGCACTGCCCCATGAAGCCGTGGATGGTGCTGACGGCGGCCCCGCCCAGCTCGCGCCGGGCCTCGAGGAACTTCGGGCGGTCGGAGGGCTCGAGCACAAAGGAGAGGTGCGAGCCCTCCTCCAGCACCTCCTCGATTGCCTGCCCCACCCGTACGCGCAGTTCGTCGGCGGCCTTGCGGGTGAAGGTCACGCCGCCGATCCGGCGCAGTGGCGTCCCACCCGCGATCAGCTCGAGGTAGCGCAAGACCAGGCTGGCGGTCTTGCCAGTCCCGGCGGAGGCCACACGAACTTTCACAGCCGCTCGTCGGTATAATCCTGATGGCAGGCGATCAGGAGGAAGGCGCGGAACCCCTCGATGCTGAGGTGTCCTGCCGCCATCAACACCATGATGTCTTCGATCTCTATCGAAGGACGACCGGTAAAGTAGCCGTTGGCGTGGAGGGTTTCCTCCACCGTCAGCCAGGCGGTGCGCTTGTTGGCGTCGTGAAACGGGTGATTCTTAACCAGGCGGAAGCCCAGCGCGGCAACCTTGGTGAAAAAAGTTGGGTAGGCGTCGTCGCCCCCGGCGGTAGAAACGGGGGCGAACAGGACCGACTGGAGGGCCGCAGTGTCCCGCACACCCTGGAGCCCACCGAAGCGAACCAGCGCGTTCTGGTGAAGGGTCTCGACGAGTTTTCCGGTGGGATAGCGATGGCCTCTATAGCGGTAGAAAAAACTAGCGCTGAGCAAGGCCACGCAATACCTCCGCATTGCGCTCGAGGGCTTCAGCGACGATACGCTCTTGCTCTTCGGGGGTGATCTCCTCGAACTCCACCTCCTCGAGCTGGGGAAGCTCCACGCTGGCCGGAACGTCGAGCTGAATGGGCGGTTTAGATTCGGCAATATTCATGTCGCACCTATCTGCCCAAAGTATAGCAAATTCCTGTTGACCCACCGTCCGCTGGCAGTCATTTGCCGGGGTACAGAGTGCTTGCCAGTCGCCATTTACCCGTTCGGCTGGCGTTCGAGCCGACCATTCCTGCGGCGGCTCTGATACCAGTTGAGGGCGGGCTCCTCGATGAAGCGGTACGAGAGGGCCGCCGCCGCGTAGATTGCCGCCGTCAGCGCCGCGCAGATCAGCAGCCACTCGCCCAGGCTGTCCACGCCCGACCACTTGAAGTCCAGGTTCAGCCGGTCGCGGTACAGCTCGATGATCAGCATGTGCCAGATGTAGATGCCGAAGGAGACCTTGGCGGTGTAGCGGGCGAAGGGGTTGTCGGCCAGCCGGCCCAGCAGATTGCTGAAAGGCAGCGCCGCCAGCAGCAGCATCACCGGCAGGGTGGCGTAGGGGAAGAAGTAGGGCTGGGCCTGCCAGCTGTGGCTGAACTCCGGCTCGAGGCGCACCTGCCACAGCACCGCGGTTAGGCCAAGCAGCGAGAGCAGGGCAACCCCGTCAAAAAACCATAGTTTCTTGAGCCGCTCAGCGAGGGCCGGGCTGCGCTCGAGGCCCACGATCAGCCCGGCCGAGAACACCCCGAAGATGTAGTGGGCGAACATGCCCAGCAGGCTGTAGTGCGGGAACCACTCCTTGGCCCCGCCCAGCAGGCCGTACTCCCAGCCGCGCCGATACCCGTCGGGCTGGAAATACTCCACCAGCACCTGGTTGAGCCCCAGCACCAACACCAGCGCCCCCAGCCAGTAAAGGTAGGCCACCCCCAGACCGCGCCGCGGGATCTGCCAGAACATGAGCATCATCATCAGGGGCATCAGCAAGTAGCAGAAGACCTCGAAACTGATGCTCCACAGCGGGCCGTTGATCTCGGTGGGGAAGTAGGTCAGGTAGTGCAGCCCGGAGGTCAGGGTCAGGCCAGCAAAGAAGCGCTCCCACACCAGCTGATCGGGGTGCCAGAGGAGGTAGCCGATCCCGAAGCTCAGGATCAGGCTGGCGTAATAGCCCGGCAAAATGCGCACCGCCCGGCGGCGGGCGAACTCCCGAAGGTCGGGCAGGGGCCCTCTGGCAGCGAAGTTGCGCCAGAACGGGATCGAGAGCAGCATCCCCGAGAGCACGAAGAACATGCTGACCCCGGCCTCGCCCTTGAGACCGAAGTGATAGAGGGCCTGCACCAGCGGGGTCTGGGCCTCGCCGTTGAGCCGCTCCAAGAAGTGGTGCCCTAGCACCATCAGGCAGGCCATGGCCCGCACGCCGTCCGCCCCAAGGATAGTGTTTTTCATAGCGCGGGCGTCTCAGCCCATCGCCATTATGCGTCCCCCGGTCAGAATTTGAAGCTCCTGTGGCGTTAAACCAAACAGTGACAGCGGCGTTCCGGCGGCGGCGTAGACCTGGGCGTAACCCATCAGATCGGGGTCGAGGAGGGCCTCGAGCGCGGTCACGTGTCCCACTGGCGGCACCCCCCCGATGGCGAAACCGGTGACCTCCCGCACGTAGTCGGCGTTGGGCTTCTCCAGCCGCTCCCCCAGCTGCAGCTCCACCCCGTGAACGTCCACCCGGTTGGAGCCAGAGACCAGCAGCAGATAGGGCCTGCCGCTGCTGGCCCCGCGAAAGATCAGGCTCTTGACGATCTGTCCCAGCGCGCACCCCACCGCCTCGGCGGCCTCCTGGGCGGTGCGGGTGGACTGAGAAAGCTCCAGGACCTCGAGGTGGCCGAAGCCGCGCTCTGTGAGCACGTCCCGGACCCTTTGCGATGAGGGGGAGAGGGGCATGGGGGAAAGAATACGGGAGGGACGAGGACGAGGGAAGAGGGTCCGAAGCGAGGAAGCTTGCCGGGCATAACCAAACGGAGCCGAAGGGAGGGAACTTGAGCCACCGCAAATATAAGAGGAGCCAACCTCGAGGTTGCGCAGCGCTTCTTTCTTCGTCTTTTGACCTTCGACCCAAAACTTGTAGCAAAGGCAACGAAAATTCCTCATCTTCGTTTTGCTACCTTCAATATTGGTTGGGGAGTAGCCACTCGGACAGAGTCGGTCAATCGTCAGTACGGGGCTTGGCCCCCGGTTGACCAGGCGGGCAAAAATCCGTCGGCAAGACCACCACGACATCCGGTGCCGTGGTGGTCTTTCGTTGCATCGCGGCCCGGCTAGAGGAGGTCTACGGATGCAGCAGATTCTGACTCGCTTTGTCGGCGTTTCGGCTATCGCAGGCGTGCTGGGCGCGGCCCTGGGGCAGGGGATCACGCCCTTCAACGAGGCCAGGGCGGCCCTCGAGTACGAGCGCAACACCGTGGAAATCGTGCAGCGCTACGGCCCCAGCGTGGTGGCGGTGGGCGTGAGCGTGCAGGGGCAGCGGCTGGGGCCGAGGGGCTTTGGACTGCCCGGCCTCGAGCGCGCGCGGCCCATGCCGGAGACCCAGCAGGGTAGCGGGAGCGGCTTCGTCATCAGCCGCGAGGGGCAGATCGTCACCAATTACCATGTGATCCAGGCCGCGCTAAACGGTCGCAGCACCCAGCTGCGCGAGGGCGCACGCATCACCGTGGACTTCCCCAGCGACGACAAGGACGGCCTGCTGGTGCGGGTGCTGGGGGTGAACCCCTCCTACGACCTGGCCCTGCTCGAGCTGCAAGACTCGAGGCTGCTCCCGGTCGGCCTCAACCCGATCCGGCTGGCCGACGCCGCCGGGGTGCAGGTGGGCCAGAAGGTGATCGCCATCGGGAACCCCTTCGGGCTCCAGTCCACCGTGACCACCGGGGTGGTCTCGGCGCTGGCGCGGGAGGTGCCCTCGGTGGGGCGCATCAACGTCCCGATGATCCAGACCGACGCGGCCATCAACCCCGGCAGCTCGGGTGGGCCGCTGCTGAACTCGAGGGGCGAGTTGGTGGGGATCAACACCGCCATCCTGCCCGGCATCTCGGCCAACGGTCAGCGGGGCTTCCTGGGCATTGGGTTCGCGGTGCCGACCCAGTTCTTGAGTGAGAACCTGGCGGCGCTCCGGCAGGGCGGCTACGCAGGGGTCTTCGAGAGCCGCCCACGCATCGGGATCGAGGTGCGCCCGCTCTCCGACTACCCCGAGGCCCTGCGGCGCAACCAGAACCTGCCCGAGGGCGGCCTCAAGGTGATGTGGGTAGACCCCAACGGCCCCGGCGCGAAGGCTGGTCTGCAGGCCGGAACGCTGACGATGTGGGCCGAGGGACAGGAGTTCGTGGTGGGGGGCGACGTGCTGCTGGAGCTGAACGGCCAGCCGGTGCGCGGCGCTACCGAGCTTCAGCAAAAGGTCTTTGCCAAGCGGCCCGGCGAGGCCGTGCAGCTCACCGTTTGGCGCGACGGCCAGCGCATCAGCAAACAGGTAACGCTCGAGATCGTGCCGCTGGCAAGCCGCTAGGAGGAACCCCATGACTGCCCAGGCCATGCTTTGCCCCGACTGCCACAGCGAAGTCACCGGCCAAGACCCCCACTGCCTGGTCTGCTCGCCCGAGGCCGCGCCAGAGGCCCAGCTCTGGGTGCGGGCGAACTGGATGCCCGGCACCCTCGACCAGGTTGAGCTGGCGCTCGAGGGCACCCTCGAGCGCTCGACCGTCTCGCTGGGCTGGATCCACCGCAACCTGGGCGAGCAGTACGGCCACGACCTCTACCTCAAAGGCAAGGCCCGTTTCGCCTGCAACCCCAGCTTCTGGCGGGCCCTGAGCACCAGAAGCTTCGCCGACTGACCGAGACCGGGCCAACCTCGAAGCTGCTTGGCTCGACAAGTTGGACGTGCGCAACGCCAGCCTGCGCGACGTTCGGCTGGTTCAGGGGATGGGGTTTGACCAGAAGCGGGTCGCCTTTGTCAGCGCGACCCGGCAGAACCTGCGCCTGCTGCCCGCCGACAAGAGTGAACCGGTGGTCAAGCGGCTCGAGGACTTCCCTGTGACCGAGGAACGCTCCTACAGCGTCTTCGTCTTCGGGCTGAGCAAAGGCCAAGGAGCCCAGGCACTGAGCGTGGTGAAGGTGCAAGACAAGGCCCGGGCCGAGCCGTGAACGCCGGGGCCAGACGGTGAAGCGCTGGGCGGACCTCCCGCGACCCGCCCACCCCCCTCCGGCCCAATTCCCTTCGTCCCCACGGCGTTTGCCGTGGGGTTACGCTTTGGGTTAGCGCACCCCGCGCAGGTACCCGGCAATCGGCCCCACCGCCGCACCGTCTCTCGAGGTCAGAATGTCCAGGTGCGTCAGCCCCGGCAAGATCTGGACGGTCTGAGGTGTGTTTGGGAAGACCTCGGCCACGCCCCGGAAGCTTTCGGGGCTGGGCAGCAGCCCGCGTCCGGCGCCCAGCGAGAGCACCGGGTAGGGCGTCGTGCGGGGCTGCAACTCCGGCATGGCCCAGCGCCAGTTGCCCACGTCGAGCGTGAGGCGATAGGGGAAGAACCACTCTGAAAAGCCGGTGACGGGGTTGGCGTAGAGTTGGAGAAACTCGAGCGGGTCAGTCGGCTCGCCGGTGTCCAGCCACTCCACCCGGCCCCCTCGAGGGCCGCGCACGGTGTAGGCAGGCGAGCCCAGAATCAGGCTCACCAGGCTGATGCCCTCCCGCCCGCTGGCCCGCCCCACCGAGACCTTGAAGGCCGCCAAGGGCTGATAGCGCTCGTCCACCCGATACAGCGCGGCGGCGATGCGGCTGGCGCGAAAAGGTGCCCAGCCCGGCGGGGCGTCGGCCTGGGGGCTCCGGGCCGCCACGAAGGCTTGGGCCTCGGCCTGGGCGAAAGCCACCGGGTCGAGGCCGAACAGCGAGATGTACGGCAGGGCTTGTCCAGCCAGCAGTTCGTTGAGGCCGGCGGTGCGCCCGAAAGCATTGGAGCCGCCCCCTTCGTACTGCTCACGCGTGGTGGCGGTGGGGCGCAGCGCCCCGTCCAGGAAGATCAGCCCGTTGATGCTCTCGGGCCGGTATAGGGCGTACAGCCCCGCAATGCTGGCCCCCAGGCTGTGCCCGGCCAGCACCACTGGCCCGCGCGCGCGGGCCTGACGGACCAGTGCCTCGAGGTCGTCGAGGTGAACCTTCAGGCCCCAGTCCTTGAGGAAGGGAAGCTGGGGCAGCTTGTAGCTCTGGTAATAGGCCCAAGGGTCGGGCTGGTTGAAACCCGAGCGATCCTCGAGGCCGTTGGCCCGCCTGTCCCAGACCCAGACCTCCCAGCCCGGAGCCGCCGGCAGCAAGCGCCGCGCCAGGGCCTCGAAGTTGCCTGCACCCCCCAGAAAACCCGGTATGAAAATCAGCGTGCCCCTGAACGCGCCCTGGGCCGGATAGACCGCCGCGTAGCTCCGGTCGAACTGGGCTCCAGCGGCGGTTACGGCCCCCGCGAAGCTGCGGTACTCCGGGCTGCCCGTCCAGCGCTCGACCTGGGCCGCCGCGAAACCCAGACCTACCAGCAAAGCCATTAGCCATTGCATGGCCCTATGCTGCACCGGAGGGCCGCCAAAATAAAGCGCCGAGGGCACAAAAAACCCCTCGAGCCAAACTCGAGGGGTTGCTTTTGCGTTCGACGCGAGCGACTACGGGCTGAAGCTGTCCTCGACTACCACCACCTCGAGGGTGTTGTCGGCGAGCGAGCCAACCGCGAACACGCTGTAGACCTTCCCGGCCTCGAAGGCCACGCCGTCCAGGGGTAGCGCCACCTGGTTGGTGTCGGTCGGGCGGATCTCGAGGTTGAAGGTGGCCGCGGGGACCGTACCGTAGCCGGAGACCTTAGGGAAGCTGAGGTTACGGAACAGCACCGGGCCGCCCTTTAGGGCCACGTCCACGGCCGGCGCGTCGGCGGAGGCGTGAACGACCCGTACCCTGGCCGCGCCCTCGGCGGGGGTCAGGCGATCCTCGACTAGGCGGGTTTGCAGACGGGCGGCAGTGCCCAGCGCCATCACCGTATAGCGCTTCCCGGCCTGCACCCGGATGGTCACATCGGCGACCTTGGCGGGCTGCTGGGCGGTGGTCTGAACACCCAGGGTGATCGAGCCGGCCGGAACCTCGACATAGGAGGTCACCGACTTGAAGGTCTGCGCCTCGAAGACCTTGGTGCTGCCCGAGAGGATGTCCACCGCCGGAGCGTCGGGCACCAGATGAGCGAAGCGCACGAAGGCCGTACCCTGCTGCTGGGCCAGGCCCAGACCCGCCACCACCGCCATAGCCAAAAACCACTTCACCAAGTGCATAACGACACCCCTTTCGCTGCCCTTCGTGCTGAGCTCCCCTGTTGTTTGAACTCGGGAAAATCTGCGGGACACTCTAACCCGCCGCTGCTGACCCCGCCATGGTCGAACCTACAAACTGCAGACCCCGCCACAAGGGCGGGGTCTGCTGGCGGCTGAGGTTACTTGGGCATCAACACGGTGTCGATCACGTGGATCACGCCGTTCTTGGCCATGATGTCCACGGCGGTCACCTTGGAGTTGCCGTTGAGGGTGACGTTGCTGCCCGCCACCGCGATGGTGACTTCCTGACCCTGGACGGTCTTGGCCGCCTTGCCGTTGAGCTTAACCACCTCTGCCGCAGGCACACTCCCCGCCACCACGTGGTAGGTCAGCACCTTGGTGAGGGCGGCCCTGTCAGCCAGCAGTTTGTAGAGATCAGCCTTGGGGATCTTGGCGAAGGCGGCGTTGGTGGGCGCGAAGACGGTGAACGGCCCGGTGCCCGCCAGGGTATCGCCCAGCCCGGCAGCCCGCACAGCGGCCAGCAGGGTGCTGAAGTCGGGGTTGCCCGCGACAATCTGGGTGATGGTCATCTCGCGGGTGTTCATCTGGGTCTGACCCGAGGTCAGGCCGAGGGCGGCTAGGGCCAGGACGGCGAGGGCGTATACGGCTTTGAGTTTCATGGGTGTTCCTCCTCTATGGGAAAACAGCTCGATACCCGTCCGGCGGCCTATCTGGCCCCTACCGGACTCGAGTAAACCTGAACTGCCTTCTGAGTTAGACAATACATGTATAGATTATGTAAAAGATTTGTCTATATTACGTTTAGATTTGTAGACCATGGAACAGATCAAAGGCGAGCAGAAAAAAGCCCTGTATCAGCACCGCCAGCCCGAAGCCCCTGAGCTGCGGGGTTTTGCGGGTGTACAGCCAAGCCCCCGCCGCCACATACACGACGTCCAGCCCTGCGTTAATCAGCAGCACCCGGCGCAGGGCGTCCGGGCTGGGCTCAGCTCCCAGCCACCCCGCCATCGCGATCGCCGCGTCCACTAGAGCCCAGATCCCCGACATCAGCCAGAAAGGCCGCCAGAAGGGGTGGTGGCTGCGCCACAGACCGACCAGCGCGCCACCCAGCCACAGCAGCGACCACAGCATCAGTTGCTGGGCGATAATTTCTCCCATACAGCAGATTATCTTAATCTGTGGGCTCGAGACCAAGACGACGGGTCGCGCCCGGGCAAGCGTTGGTCGGCGCGGCCTTGCGTATCGACTCGCAGGCCCAAAGCTGTTCGGTTCCTACGGATACCCGGTTTGGCAAACTGCGCCGAACCGGGTACACCGCGCCGCTCCGCAGGCCCTGAAGTGGTGGCGAATGCCATCAGCCCGCCCTTACAGTTCCTTGGGCTCGGGACTAAGCGGTTGCATAGTTGGAATGCGAAATTTCGCCCACCTGCTCTCGTAGGGAATTGCGCCTCGGGTAGCCGCTCCGCAGCTATGGCGCACGCCACTCGGCCCTGGCACGCACTTACCGATCTGCTGATTCCTCACTTTCACCCTGGCGCAACTTAGCGGTTGCTCTGGAGGAGTTGCTGGGCCTCTTGCAGGTGGCGGCGAACGACGTTGGCGGCCTGCTCGAGGAACTGAAGCACCTCCTCGACGGTCGGCTCACCCTGCTGCTGGGCCTGTTGGTCCTGGTTCTGCTGATTGTTTCCGCCCTGGCCCTGACCCTGGCCCTGGTTTTGCTCAGTAGTTCCGCCCTGACCCTGACCGGGCTGGGTCTGGTTATCTTGCCCGGGCTGGGTCTGGTTGCCCTGACCCTGGCCTTGCCCCTGACCGCCCTGTGGCTGGGTGCTCTGGCCCTGGCTAGGCTGGTTGCCCTGGCCCTGAGTCTGACCGCCCAGCGCACGGATGGCAGTCTCGAGGGTGGTCAGGGTGGTGCGGTGGCCATTAACCTGGGCCTGGAGGTAGGTGCGGGCGAGGCCCGCGCCGGTCTGACGCTCGAGGGTGCGGATGCGGGCTTCGTTGGCCGCGCCCACGCTGGTAGGAAGGGTGACGCCCAGACGGCGCGACAGGGTCTCGAGCTGCTGCTGATTCTGGCGGTGCTCGGTGATCATCCGCTGGGCGAACTCGCGCACCTGCCCCTGAACGTCCCGCTGGACGGCGGACTCGGAAGACATAACCTCGAAGAGGTTGCTCTGCCCCAGCGCCTGCATGGCCCGAGTTAGCGTCGGGTTGTCCCGCAGCTGAACGCCCGGCTGGGTCTGCTGCTGATTTTGCTGGTTTTGCTGGTTCTGGGTCTGTGCCCCCGCCAGACCCGTCAACGTGAGGGCCACCGTCCATCCGATTACTGCTCTGTTCATGGGACTCCTTCCGAGCCCGCCACGCCCCTGTAGCGGGGGCGTCGGTCTGGCTCTGTTCGGCGGCCCTGCCCTCCGGGGGTTGCAGCATCGGAATGAATGCCACCAATCCAGCCCCCCGGGCCGGGCTCAAGGCCCGCCGAAGTCTGGACTTTATCGCCGAAAGCGCTGTGCCCCGGCTGTGCAGGCTCTTAAACCCGCCTTACCGCTGAAGTTGAACCCCCCAGCGCCCGACGCCGCCTGCCCGGAAAACCGCCCCGCGCGAGACCTGCACTTTACGACTCCGAACTGCCCGGCGTTACTATAGGCCCCATGGAGACCCGCTACGCGACCCTGCTGGCCGACTACTGCCTCGAGCTTCGCCCCGGCCAGACCGTCCTGATCGAGGGGGAGTCGCCCGCACTGCCTCTGCTCGAGGCGCTCCGTCAGGCCTGCCTCGAGCGCGGCGCGTTCCCAATCATCCACGCCCTGCCGGCGGCGAGTCACTCCGCGTTTTACTGCGGCGAGTGGGTGGAAAAGCCCAACCCGGCGATGCTCGAGCTGATCCGCAACGCCGACGCCTTCTTGCGTATCGACAGCGCCGCCAACCCGCTCGAGCTAGCCGCAGTCGAGCCCGCGCGGCTCAGCGGCTACCGCAAGGGCTGGAAGCCCTTCAGCGAAATCCGCATGAAGAAGCGCTGGTGCATAACCCTCTACCCCACCCCCGGCTATGCCCAGCAGGCCGGGATGGGCACCGAGGCCTTTCGCGGCTTTGTGAAGCAGGCCATGTACCTCGACCGGCCCGACCCGGTGGCAGCCTGGCTCGAGCTGTCCGGCTTCCAGGCCGCCCTCGTCGAGCGCCTCAAGTCCGTGCGAAGCATCCGCATCGAGGCCCCCGGAACCGACCTAAGGCTCAACGTCACGGGCCGCACCTGGGTCAACTCCGATGGCCGGCGCAACATGCCCAGCGGCGAGGTCTTCACCGGGCCGCACGAGACCTCCGCCGAGGGCGAGGTCCGCTTCAACCTGCCGGTGGTGGTGCACGGACAGCGGGTCAGCGGGGCCTACCTGCGCTTCGAGGCCGGGAAGGTGGTGGAAGCCCGGGCCGAGCAGGGCGAGGAGTACCTCTTGAAGATGCTCGAGACCGACCCCGGTGCACGCCTACTGGGCGAGCTGGGCATCGGCACCAACTTCGGCATAGACCGCCCCACCGGCTTCATCCTCTACGACGAGAAGATCGGCGGCTCGATTCACCTGGCCGTGGGCAGTGGCTACCCCGAGACCGGCAGCACCAACCAGTCCGCCATCCACTGGGACTTGATCCTGGATTTGCGAAAAGGCGGGCGAATTCTGGCCGACGGCGAGGTGTTGCAGGAGAACGGGAAGTTTATCGGGATGTAGCCATGCCTCGAGCCCTGTGGACAACCCTGTGGATAGCCCTGAGCGCTGGGCTGGCGCAGTTGTTGAGTTTTGTTGTACACGAGCGGGGTTTTGCACTGGGGTACGGTAGCGACTACACCTTGCAAGGCGATCTGGTTCGGGCCTCGAGGGCCAGGGAGTGGGTCTTCAGGCCGCGCTTCGAGCCGGGGCAGGTGACGGTGCAGATTCTGCCCCGCACCAACGACGGCCTCGAGTCCGAGAGCCTGCGGGCCTGCCGCCGGGGCGGCCACACCTGTAGATTCGCAACCGAGGTCAGGGTCCTGGGTCAGGGCCGGTTCCGTCTCGAGTTCAACCGGACGCTCCAGGGAAATACGCAGGTTTGGGTGGCCTACGGCGCGGAGGTTAACGGGGTTCTGGTGCTGACCTACCTCGAGGGGACAAGCCGCGTGGGGCTGCTCGAGCACTTCTGGAACAACAGCAGACTTGAACCGAGATGAACAAGGCTCAAGCGTCACCTCAAACAGTGCGCCGACCTCCAGCTGATGCAGTTGGGGGAACTCGAGCAGTGATTTTGGACCCGTCGCGTTGGCTGAAGCGCTTGAAGTCAAAGCGACGAACTCAGCAAAAAACCACCCGCCAAAACGGGTGGTTTTTAGTTTCAGCTTTCGGCCTTAGGCCTTCTCTTTGTCCTCGTCCTTCAGGTTGAGCTGGCTCAGCAGGTCGCCGAACACGTCGCCCAACTTGACGTTGGTGGTGGAGGCGGTGGCCACGGCAGGGTCGAACTGGTTGTACTGGGCGGTCGCGCCGATCTGGCCGTAGTCGTAGTCGCGCTCGCGGATGCGACCGCCGTCGCGCTTGCCGCCGCCCTTGCCCGCCGGACGCTTGCCGCCGGGGCGGCCGCTGTCGCGGCGAGGGCCTGCGCCCTTGCGCTCGCCTTCCTCACCGTCGGAGGGGACCGAGATGGCCTGCGGGGGCGGGGTCAGGAGGCGCTTGCGGGAGAGGCTGATGCGCTGCTCGACGGGGTCGATTTGGAGGATCGCGGCCTCCACTTCGTCGCCCTTCTTGAACATCTCGGAGGGCTTCTCGACGCGCTGGTAGTCGATTTCGGAGACGTGGATCAGGCCCTCGATGCCGGGCTCGATCTCGACGAAGACGCCGAAGTCGGTCAGGCCGGTGACGCGACCCTTGACCGGGGTGCCGGGGGGGTAGCGCTCGGGGAGGGTCTTCCAGGGATCGGGCTGGGTCTGCTTGAGGCCCAGGCTCAGGCGGCGCTCGTTGGGGTCAATGCGCAGGACTTGCGCCTCGACCTCCTGACCTTCCTTGAGGATCTCGCTGGGGTGCTTGGGGCGCTTGGTCCAGGACAGCTCGGAGATGTGGATCAGGCCCTCGAGGCCTGGCTCCACCTCCACGAAGGCGCCGAACTGGGTCAGGCCGACGACCTTACCGTTGAGCCTCGAGCCGATGGGGTGCTTCTCGGCCACGGTCAGCCAGGGGTCGGCGCTGAGGGTTTTAATGGAGAGGTTGACGCGCTCGCGGTCGTTGTCCACCGAGAGCACCTTGGCCCGCACAGACTGGCCCTTCTGCACCACGTCGCGGGGGTGATTGAAGCGGCCCCAGGTGATCTCGGAGCGGTGCACCAGCCCGTCCACCCCGCCCAGCGCCACGAAGACGCCAAACTCGGTGACCTCGACGACCTGGCCCTCTACGATGTCGCCCTCGGCCAGCTTGGACAGCACGCCCTCGCGGGCGGCCTTAGCCTCGGTCTCGAGCACCACCCGGCGGGACAGGATGACCCGGCCCTTCTTGCGGTTCAGCTCGATGATCTTCACTTCAAAGCTCTGCCCCACGTACTCCGAAAGTTCGGGGGTGCGCTTGAGGTCTACCTGGGAGGCGGGGAGGAAGGCGCGAACACCCTCGACGGTCGCCACCAGACCGCCCTTGACCTGCTCCTTAACCGTCACCATGACCGGCTCGGCGGAATCGAACAGGGCCTGGATTTTGACCCAGGAATTGTCCGACTCAGCGCGCTTCTTGGAGAGCACCACCTGGCCGTTATCCAGGTCGGCCCGCACCACGTAAGCGCTCACGGCGTCGCCTGGCCTGAGCATGTTCTTCAACTCCTCTTCCGGGAGGTTCTCCTCGGTGAGCTGGTTGAAGGGGATGATGGCCTCGGTGCGTGCACCGATGTCCACCATCACGCCGTCGTTGGTGATCAGCACGACCGTGCCGGTGATGACTTGGCCGCGCTGGACGGACTTCTCGAGCCGGGCCTCGGCGTCTTGCAGGGCCTGCTCCATGCTGAAGACCGCCTGGGTCTCGGGGCTACCGGTTTCCACCGGGGTCTGGTTTCCGGTCTCTACCGGGGTCTGGGTTGCTTGCTCTTCCATTCGCCTTTTCCTCTCCATCGCGGGCCATGCTCAACCCGTTTTTTTGATTTCCCTC
Source organism: Meiothermus sp. (assembly GCA_033762915.1). GTDB lineage: Bacteria > Deinococcota > Deinococci > Deinococcales > Thermaceae > Meiothermus. The sequence goes on from JANRLD010000070.1 coordinate 33,913, forward strand.
GCGCAAAAAGCCCTGCCCAGGGTGCTGGGTTTGGGGTACGTAGTCTGCGCGACGGGGTGTCTGCGTTGAGCGCCGAATCTTAGGCTTCACGAGACATACCTGTTAGTTATAACACACGCCCTTCGATAACACAACAGCACGTGAACGATTCAGGCTTGGGTCAAATATCGGCTCTGGGCCGGGCTTTTGGATTGAAAGTTCCGCGCCGTTTTGGCGGAGCTAAAGTGCCGCACGGCTGCCCATTTAGGCGCACTTGCCCGGCTTGGGGGAGCTCGGCAGTGACCGTGCCGGAGGCGGCCTGAAAAACGCCCAAACGGCGGTTCTCGAAATGGTTTTGGCCCCCAGGGGTCTTTGATTGAGTTAAGGCCGTGGGGCTCAGCACGTCTGGGCGAGATATCGAGTCGGGTACAGAATCACCCATGAAGCTGGGTCTGCGTTCCGGCTTGGCTAGCCCAGCAGCCGGAAACGGATCAACTGCCCGAACATCCGTCCCCTGGCCCGCAGGCCGCCCCACCAGCCCAGCTTCTCCTCCTTGGTGCGGTGGGTGAGGCCCGGCAGCGGAACGTAGATCACTCGAGCCCGCTGGGCCTCGAGCCTGCGGGTCATGGCCAGCTCCACCGCAAAGCCCAGGCTGCCCAGGTTCGCCCCCTCGAGCAGCCTGCGCCGGAAGGCCCGCTGGCCCGACCAGTCCAGGGTCAGCCTCGAGGCCAGGGAGGTAAACCAGCGGCCCGAGGCGAAGAAGCCCACCGTGGCCTCGGCCCGGCGGGTCTTTAGCGGCTCCAGCAGCGATTGCAGGTGCTCGGCCCGCAACCCAATCAGGTCGGCGTCCAACAGCAGCACCGCCTCGCTCCGGGTGGCCTCGAGCCCGACCTGGATCGCGCCGCCCTTGCCAACGTTGATGAAGAGCTCCAGCACCTTGGCCCCAGCCTGGCGGGCTTGGGCGGCGGTGGCATCGGTGGAGCCGTCGCTCACCACCCAGACCTCCCCGAGTTGCGCCTCGAGGCAGGTCTTAACCACCTGAGCGATGGTCTGGGCCTCGTTGTATGCGGGAATCAGGATCACAGCACGCACGGCACAGAGTCTACGTCGGGCGCATGAGCGTCGGGCGAAGACGGAGACCGCACGCCACAGCCTGCACATCGAACCCTCAACATCGGGCCCAGGACGGTAAAATCCCCTTCGCCATCGAATCGAAACATGAAGTCTGAATGAGGGTCATGGTGCCCACCAAAAACCCACTCCTCCGTCTGGCGCTCGAGGTTCGACTTCCCCAATGCCATGGGTCTATGCACCCGCACGGCAGGACAGCCCCCGACACATCCGCGGGGAACTGCGCCGGGCACGTCAGCACCGTCTATGACCGCCTTGCACATCTGCCCTGGTGCAACTTAGACTCCCCCCATGAGTCAAGCCGTGGCGGTGCTGGGGGCCGGGGTGGTCGGCCTGAGCAGCGCGATCACCCTGGCGCGGGCCGGATACCGGGTGGAGGTCCTCAGCCGCGAGACCTCGCCCCACACCACCTCCGACCGCGCCGCGGCGTGGTTCGCCCCGCTCTCGGCGCTGGGCAGCCCGAGGTGGAAGCCGGTGGTGCTGGACAGCCTCGAGCAGATTCAACGCCTTAGCCAAGACCCCCGCTACGGCGTGCGGGCGCTGCCGGTCTACGAGCTCGGCCCGCACCCCCTCACCCCGCCCGCCATGCCGGAGTTGCGGGGGGTGCGCGACCTCGAGGACGCCTTTCCTGCCCCCTGGAACCATGGCTTCGCCTTCGACAGCTTCCAGATGGACGTGCCCACTTACATGGCGCGGCTGACGGAGGAGGCGAAGCGGCTCGGCATCGAGTTCAGGGCATCCGTCGTGAGTAACTTCGATGAGTTCCAGGGCTCCCACCGGGTGATCGTCAACTGCACCGGGCTGGGGGCGCGGGGGCTTGGCGACCCGGCGGTGTACCCGATCCGGGGGCAGGTCGTGCGGGTCAGCCGGCCCGAGGGCTTTCCTGATGCGGTGGTGAGCGGCGAGGGCGAGGAGGTTACCTACGTCGTACCCCGGCTCAACGACATCATCCTGGGGGGCACCTATCACCACCACGCCGAGGGCCTCGAGCCCGACCCCAGCATCGCCGAGGCCATCCTCGAGCGCTGCCTACGGCTGCGGCCCGAGCTGGCCGAGAGCCGGGTGCTAGAGCACCGGGTTGGCCTGCGACCCGGACGCAGCGAGCCAAGGCTCGAGCTCGAGCCGCAGGGCCGGCTGCACATCATCCACAACTATGGGCATGGTTCCACCGGGCACACCCTGGCCTGGGGCTGTGCGCGGCGGGTTCTGGCACTGGTGGAGGGCCTCTGAGAGCGGTTCCCACACATACTCCCTACGGTGGTATAATTAACTCGACGTTCCCTGTCTTTTCCCTCTCAATTCTTGTCGGCCAGAACGGTTGCCCAAGGCGTCCCGGATGAACGGGCCTCGGCGTCCGCCGCGCTGCTCGGGCTCTTGGACTGGCTGTGCGGAGGTGGTCTATGAAAACCATCCAGGGCATGGTCTCGAGCCGGTTCAGTCTGTTGTTTGGCCTGTTGTTCCTGCTGGGGTTGACCGCCTGCGGCTCCGCCCCCGCCCCTCAAGCGGGCAAAACTGTCATCCATTACAACCCCACCGACTCCGCCCTGATCACCAGCCAAGACCCCAACGGGATCGCAGTGCTGGGTAAGCGGGACGCGGACGGTCTGCCCATCCAGATCAGCGACGTGTTCATGCCGTCCGAGGTGGCCCAGTCCCAAGACCACGCCTACCTTGACGACGACGGGCGGGTGACCAAGGTGGTGCTGGCCTCCGGAGAGTCTGCCACCTTCGAATACGTCTCGAGCACGCGGGCGGTGATGACGGTGCGGGTGGGCAAGGAGTCAGAGCGGGTTCCACTCGAGCTCACCCCGAGCGCCCTGCGCCAGAGCGCCCAGGCGGTGGGGCCGCAGGCCAGCGTGACCCTCAAGGGCCGCCTCGAGGCGCGCTGCGGCACCAGCCTGCTTAACGCCGACGTGGCCGGGTCGTTCAAGCCCAGCGTGGCCGACATCAAGGACAAGGGCCAGCCGCTGGCCTTCACCCAGCTTTCGCGGGGGATATGGGAGTACACCCTGCCCAACCTGCCCGCCCCCCCCAAGACCCCGCAAGGCCTCGAGGCCCAACTGGGGGCTATCTCGAGCTTGCTGGACGAGTTATGCGGTGCGGGCATCACCAACCTGATCGACTCCACCATCCCCATCGGCACCAACGACGGCATCACCGAGGGGGCCAAGCAGTTCTGCCAGAATTACCTCACGTCTACCAACCCCAAAAACGCCTGCCAAAAGCTGATCAAGCTGATTAAGAAACTCTGCAAGGTCCGCAACGAACTTCTGAACGCCGTGGACATCATCTACTCCGACGCCTACTACACCGAGTACACCGTGCTGATGCACGTCAGCTTTAGCGCCGAAAACGTTAAGTACCTGCCCAATCTGACGGTCAAGGTCAGCGATACCAACATCCCCACCCAGGTCGCCACGCTGCCCCCCGACCCCAACCCCATCTTTGAGAGCCTGAGCGCCAACCCGCCCGACCCTGGCCCCAAGCAGGGCTACACCGTGACGGCCGTTCCGCTGTGCGCCGCAGTCGGGGTACAGGTGCAGATCTCGGTCTCGGGCACCGACAACTACAAAAACTCGATCACCGTGACCATCAGCGCCGGCAGCCCCAGTGCCTCGCTGTACGTGCCCGGTGGCGGGGCCAGCGTGGTGGACACCATCAAGGTCAAGGTGCTGCCCAACGGGGTCGAAGAGACCCTGGTGATCGTGTTCTGAACCAAGCCTCGAGCCCGTCTTGCTCTGACGCGGTTGTCGCGAATACCCGCTACTCTAAACACCGCCGTACAGGTATTGGCAGGAACCACGCTGAACCCAAGTGTCTACATACAAGTGCGAAACGCTGCCCCAGAAGGCCGTTGGGCGATTGCGCCAGTGGTGCAAAGAGCCTAACCCAACTCACTCCCCCGTAGCGCCCTCCTTTCCCTGGACGACTCTGCGGGGGACAAGACTTCCGGGGCGGCTAACCGGGGCAGAGTGGCGTACGCCATAGCCGCAGAGCGGCTACCCAAGCCCCTTCGGGCGTTTCGCAGCTCGAGGCTCCGGCAAATTATGAGTGCCGGAATTCGACATAACTTTGCACGAAGGCACGGGGCCCACCGAGGGCACCTCGAGCCTTTCGGCCGTCCAGGAGCCGCCTTGCCCAGTTTCCACGGGCCGCGCAGATTTACGCGCGGCGAAACGCGGCATAATCTGGCGCAACGAGCCTTGGAACAGGCAAAAACTCTGCGTACACTGTTCACTAACACAGATTGCCCTAGGCATCTCTGTCGTCTCCTCCGCCCTCTCACGATGTCTCTAGGAGAAATTAGCGATGCAGTTCGAAGAAATGCTCACCCTATTGATCCACCGAGGTGCCTCCGACGTACACCTCCACGCGGGTCTGCCGGTCCTGGCCCGGATCGGGGGTGAGCTTCAGAACATCGGGCAGAGCACCCTCACGCCGGACTTCATGGTCAGTCTGGCCGACAAGCTCTGCACCGCGCAGCAGCAGGCCATGCTCCGCACCTACCGGCAGGTGGACGTGGCCTACAGCCTGCCCGGCCTGACCCGTCTGCGGGTTAACTTCTTCTACCAGCGCAACTCCCTGAGCGCCGTCATGCACATCCTCTCCCGCGAAGACACCGACCTCTCCAAGGTCAACCTGCCGCAAGAAGCCCTCGAGTACTTTTCCGCCCAGAAGAAGGGCCTGATCCTGGTGACGGGGCCGATGGGCTCGGGCAAAACAACCACCCTGGCCCGCCTCGTCGACGAGATCAACCAGAAGCACAAGCGGGTCATCATCAGCATCGAGGACCCTATCGAGTACCTGCACGTCTCCAAGCAGTCGGCCATCATCCAGCGTGAGATCGGCTCCGACACGCCCTCGTTCGAGCGGGCGGTGGAAGGCGCGATGCGCCAGAACGCCGACGTGATCGTGATCGGCGAAATCCGGGATCAGGCCACCGCCACCGCCATGTTTAACGCCGTACATTCGGGCCACCTGGTCATCACCAGCTTCAACGCCCCCGACAGCATGCTGGCCTTCGGGCGGATGCTCGAGCTGTTTAGCGGCTCAGAGCGCAACATCAGCCGCGTGCTGTTCGCCGAGGGCCTGCTGGGCATCATCCACCAGCGCCTGCTGCCCGCCGCCGACGGTGGACGGACCGCGGTGATCGAGGTCATCCGCAACAACCCCCGCCTGCGCGAGGCCCTCAAGCAGCCCGCCCAGACCGCCCGGCTGAGCGAGCTGATGCTCGAGACCAAGCAACCCGGCGAGCGCTCCTTCGACGAGCACCTGCTCGAGCTCTATCACGACGAGAAGATAGACTTCCAGACCGCCCGCATGCACGCCCAGAACCCCACCCGCTTCGAGCTGGCCATCCTGCGCCAGATGGAGCCCGACCTCTCCCAAGGCCCCATCAAACGCCAGGACGACTGGCCGGACGATGATCTGATAAACCCGACCAAGATGTGACAGCGTTCACGCGAATACCCCGCCCACAGCGACTCGGACGTGCGGGGTATTCGTTCGAAGCGCTGTGAGAGCGGTTCCCACGCATACTCCCTACAGCGGTTTTTGCTGTAGGGAGTACATAACCTGCCGCCGCGAGGGAGGTAAGGGTAGGAAAAGCGATGAGAAGCGCAGTCGAGGGTTGAAAAGGGCGGTTGGCACAACGAAGGACGTCAGCGGTTTCGGTTTTCGCCTAATTCAAGGCCTGCCCTCTTCTCCGCCCGCGCTTGTGGTGGTACATGGCCTCGTCGGCCTGGCGTACGGCGGTCTCGAGCTCGAGGTGGCCCGCGTCGGCCCAGCCCACCGAGACCGGGGGAGCACCGACCAGCACCCGCTCAACCACCTCGGCGGGGTTGTTCAGCCCCAGGTGGAGGCTCAGGAACTCGTCGCCGCCCACGCGGAACAGCACGTCCTCCTGGCGCAGGTTGTGCTTGAGGGCCCTGACCAGGCCCAGGATGGCCTGGTCCCCGGCAGCGTGGCCGTGGGTGTCATTGATGCGCTTGAGGTCGTCGAGGTCCCAGGAGATCACCACCAGCGGCACGTTCTGGCGACCGGCCAGGGCCTGGTAGCGGTCGAACTCGGTTTTCAGAAGGCGTCGGTTGAAGACCCCGGTCATGGGGTCCTGGATGGCCAGGCGCTCGAGTTCGGTCTGGGCGGACTCCAGGCGCTTGAGCTGGAAGTACATGCATGTCCCCATACTCGAGGCTATCACCGCAGGAATCAGATACAACCAGTGCCCGTCGAGGTGGCCGAAAAAGAAGATGTAGGTGGCCAAACCCGCCACCGCCCCCAACGGCCCCCCAAAAATCCCCAGGGCCAGCAAGGGCAGCAGCCCGAAGGTGGGGGTCAGGTTGGCCAGCTCGAGGAAGGCCGGGCCAGCCTGCCTGAGGAGGTTCTCGAGCCAGTACAAAACCCCTAAGGCAATCATCTGGTGGGCGGCAATGCCCCAGATAGGCCAGGGGATCAGGGGGCTGTAAAGCAACAATCCCGAAAAGACAAAGACCCCACAAGCCAGGGTGGCCTCGAGGTCGCCCTGCTGCAAGAAGTAGAACAAAAACCCAGTGGCCGACAACAGGGACAGCGCCCAGTACGACTGGACAAACAGTGACCAAGGCCGCTTGGTATGCACGCTCCGACTCCCACCCTGCCGCTCAAACGTAGTTTAGCAAGGTTATGGGTCAGATCATGCCCAATACAAACATCATTCATAGACTAGGTCTGCTAAGGAAATTTCCAGGCCCTCTTAATGCCCTCACCCGCGGCTAAATTTAGAAAGGTTAAGGATCCTTAATCTCAATAAAGGCCCGCCCAAGAGGCCCGCCAAGGACTTGCGCCCGTGCCTGCGGGGAACGCAGCCCCGGCATTGGCCGGTCCCACAAAGACCCTGGCGCAACTCAGCGGCCATGCCGACCCACGGGCAGACCGGGGCCCTAACCCAGACCCAAGGCTGCAGCTGGGCGAAACGAAGATGCCGCAGGGCGGTGAGGGGTCAAGCAGATTTGGCACAACCCTAGCGCGCCGTGGCCAGGGCCTCGAGGCGCACCTCGATGGGATCGTTGATGGTGATGAACAGGAGTTGCGGGCGGGTCAGGTTCCACTCGCTGAAGCTGGTGTTGAAGCGACCGCTGAAGCGGTAGTTGCCGCCCTCCTTTACCAGCTTCCCGGCGATCTGCTTAACTCTGCGCACCCCGCTGATCTCGAGCTGCCCCACCAGGGTGGCGTCGTCTCCACTCAGGCTCAGGCGCTGCACGTCCATGCAACTCTGGGGGTTCTTGCCGGTGTCGAAGACTCCCCGGCTGTCGGCGTCGCGCAGCGGGTTTCCGGTCTCGAATCGGGCCAACTCCACGCAAATCCGACCCGAGGCCTCGCCGGTCTGGACGTTCCAGGTGACCGAGCCCCGCACGCTGCCGTTGCTCCCCTGCCAGGCCCCCAGGCTGTAGCTGGCCGAATACGACACCCGCCCGGTGATGTTGAACTGCTGGGCGCAGGCCAGCCCGAGCAGCACCATAAGCGCAATTAATCTAGGCATACAGGCTACGATACGGCAAAGCGGTGAGTGGTGTGCAAATACACCCCACAAATCCCCCTCCCGCCCAGCCTCCCAGCACCCCTTTACCGGGTTCCTTCTTGCCCGTTCCCTGTCGTGCTCGCCGTGAAGTGTTCAGCCTAACAGCTTCGCCACTTCCTCGTCGGAGATCGCCGCGCTGTCGTCCACCTCGTCCCGCTTCATGGCCCAAGCAGGCATGGGGAAGGTCAGAGGCAGGGGGACGGGAAGCTCGGGCTGCTGGAGGATCATGGTGCCCTGGGGGAGGATCATGGCCCGCTGGCGGAAGCTGGCGGGGAGGTAGCGGTACTCGGGACGCTCGGCCTCGGCGGCGTCGAGGCGGCCCACCACCCGGATGGCGGCGTTGCCCACCACCCGGCGCTCGACCTCCGAGGCGGTCTGCTGGGCTCCGATCAGGATCACCCCAAGGCTGCGCCCGCGCTCGGCGATGTCGAGCAGGATGTCCTTGATGGGGCTGTCCTCCTCGCGGGGCGCGTACTTGTTCAGCTCGTCGAGCACCACGAAGACCTGCCCCGGTCGGCCCGCCTCCTTCCTGGCAAAGACCTCGCGCAGGATCGAGCCCACCACAAACATCTGGCCCTGGCTGGACAGCTTATGGATGTCAATCACGCTCAGGTTTTCTTGTGCCCCCAGCGGATCGGGGCGCTTGCCGGTTCTATCGCCGCGGATCAGATGGCCCACTGAGCTTACGCTCGACTTCAGCCTTCGCACAAATGCTTGAAGGGTCGCGGTGGCTTGGCGGGCGGTCCACAGCGGGTCGCCTTTGGGTTTCTTTTCGTCTTCCTCACCGCCCTCTGGGCCGAGCAACTTGTACTCGACATAACGCACGAGCTGTCCAAAGTGCGTAATCTTCATCTTGCCCAAGTCGGTGAAGGTGACGTTGGCCTCGGCTGCGCTCAGGTCGTCGGCCCAGTCGTCCACCAGGATGGCGGGGCCTCTCTGGCCGTTCTTCTCGTCCCCCACCAGCCTGCGCAGACGCTCTGCGACGCCGTCGATCAGGAAGCCCAGGTTGCTCATCGAGCCCCGGTCGGTGAACAGGAAAGGCAGAAAGCCCTCGCGGCAGAACTGCACCAAGTCCCAGTAGTAGGTCTGGGCGTCGTGGCGGCCTACGTCAGGCAGGATGTCGCCCTCAGTGCGGCGCGGCGGAGCCTGGAAGAGGACGCTCTTGAAGGGCTCAGGCTTCAGGCCCAGCTTGCGGTAGGCCTCCCGGGCCTCATCGGAGAGGCCGTTGTTGGGCTTGTCCAAGTAGAAGAGGTCTTCGCCCTTGACGTTGAAGATCAAGGCCTTGGTGTTGGCCTTCTGGACGTTGGCGGGGGACTGGAAAATCGAGTGCAGCAGGAAGGTGGCGTAAGAGGTCTTGGCCGCCACGCCCGAGACACCGGAGATGTTGACGTGGCCGCCCTTGAAGCCACTGATGAAGTCGAAGTTGGCGTAGCCAACTTCGCCGTTCTTGAGCACCCCCACCGGCAGGCGCAGGTCCTTGCCTGCGCCCAGCATCTTGTCGTAGTAGAGCGCCTTGGCCAGCGCGTCGCCGGCGGCCAGATAGACCTTGGAACCGGGGTCGGGCGGAAGATATTCCTCGGGCTCGAGGCGCGTCACCTGGATGTGCGCGGCGTAGGACTGGCTCACCGGCAGCAGGGTGCGCTGAGCCAAAAACACGTCGGTGTCGAACTGCGAGCCCTCGTAAAGCTTCATCACCTGATCCACCATGCCGTAGTAGCGGATCAGCCCCTTCTTGGGGTCGGGGTGCTGGAACTCCACGTAGATCAGGTCGTCGAGGCGCAGATACTGCCCCTGTGAGGCGTCCACCGCCACCCAAAAGTCCAGCGCCCCGGCCTCGCGGCTGCCCAGGACCATGCCGACGGTTTGCGGAGTCACAGACCCCCCCAAACGGCGGGGAGAGAAAACGGAGGGAATAGGAAAGGCAAGGCTGCAACGCCAAACCGGTGGGTTCTCTTTCCTCTTTCCTGTTTGCTCTTTCCGCAGTGCTTACTCATACATTCACCCCGTCGAATAGCGCCCCCACAATCCTACGCCTCAGCACGTCACCCTGGCCCATGTAGCGGCCCAGCAGCAGCTCGAGGCCCCCCACGGGAATCAGGTTCTGGGGGGCTCTGGGGTCGCGGGCGGGGGTGGAGGCCATCTGGCAGAGCAGGTTTACCGAGAGGTCGGCGCGGTAGCGGGCCTCCTCGAGGCCCTCGCAGGGGGTCTCAACGCGGATCAGTCCGGCGCCCGCGTGGAAGGGCAGGGTGGGATTGAGCGGGAGGCGCATGTACCAGGAGAACAGCTCGAGCTTGCGCCGCCCCGAGGCAGGAATGTGGAAGACCGGGGTGCGCTGGGCGGGTTCGAGGCGGTTCAGCAAGGCCTCCTTATCCGGGGGCAGGTAGCGCTGCCACATGGTCTTGGCGTAACCGATCACCGGGAAGTCGGGCGGGCGCTGGGCGGCGGGCTGGTAGATGGGGCCGTCCATGATGACCAGGCTCTGGGCGTCGGCTCCCAGCTGGCTGGCGAACTCGTACTCGAGGCTGCGCATCACATGATTAACCCGGCTGGCCAGCTCGCGCAGGTCCCTGGCCTGCACCTCGAGGGGCTGGTAGACCAAGCCCGGCCCCACCTCGACCCGCCCGCCAAACTCGCCGGTGTGCAGGGCATAGCGGCGCACCCAGGGCTCACCCGCCAGCTTGATCTCGGCCTCGTCGCGCACCAGCGCCCCCACCGCTACCGTGACCAAGAGCGCCCGGCTGCCTCCCTCGTTGGCGATCACCGCGTCCACACGCTGCCGCCCGTCGGTAAAAAACAGAATGCTGCGGGAGAGTCTGCGCGGGGTGATGGCCTGCCAGGGCGGCTCGAGATCGGCCTCCACCGCCACGGTCGGCTCGGAGTCGACCTCGAGGCCCGCCTGCGGCAGGGCGTAGTCGGGATTCCAGGCTTCCAGTCTCCAGCTCATCGGGTTCCACGATACGACAGGGGCGTAATTTGGGCAATCGAGGGCCGGCCCCACGCTCAGGTGTTTTGCTCGTGTTCTGTCCGGCGCTTGAGCACGGCGGCGGCGAGTCGGTCCAGCAGCCGGGGGGCGAACAGGCGCAGCCAGGGGATCAGCTTTCCCCTGGGGGTCAGCAGCAGCTCGCGGCGGCGGGCGCGGATGGCCTCGGCCATCTGGCGGGCGCACTCCTCGGCACTCATGGCCCCCTCCTCGCGCAGGCCCGAGGCCCCCATGACCTGACCGGCCTTGTCCAAGCCGCGCTGGCGGATGCCAGTGGCCACCACGCCGGGGTAGACCAAGCAGACCTCCACACCCGAGTCCATCAGCTCCACCCGCAGGCAGTCGAACAGGCCGCCCACTGCCCACTTGCTGGCCGCGTAGGCCGACCGACTGGGCACCCCCGTCCGCCCGATCAGGCTGCTCACCCCCACCAGCAGACCCCTGCTTTTCCTGAGGTGCGGCAGCGCGTGGCGCGTACACCACAAGGTGCCATAGAAGTTCACCTGCATCACCCGCTCGAAAATCGAAAAGTCTTCGATCTCCTCGAACAGGGCATGGGCGGTGATGCCCGCGTTGTTGACCAGAATATCCAGCCCGCCGAAGTTCTCCACAGCCTTATCCACAAGCTGTTTGCAGTCGGCCTCGAGGCCCACGTCGGCCCGCACCGCCACCGCTTCGGCCCCTAGGCCGCGGCACTCCTGGGCCACCGCCTCGAGCCCCTTGAGGGCCCGCGCCGCCAAGATCAGCCGGGGCCGCTCGGGGGCCAGCCGCCGCGCCAGAGCCGCTCCAATGCCGTCCGAGGCCCCGGTGATCACCACCACCTTGCCGCTAAAGCTCATGGCCAGATTGTATTGCGCCCGGCCCGTCACGGGCGAATCCGCAGCTCGCTGGGAAGTACGGTGGGGGCTCGAGCCGTAAAAGACGTCTGCGCCTCGAGCCAAACCCCTGTCATTCTGAGCGGATACAGTCTGCCGCACGATGGGCGGTGACTCAGCTTGTTGTACGCGAAGAATCTCCGAAGGGCGAACACACGCCCACTCAATGTCGCAAACAGCCTATTACCGCCAACATGGAATGGACGACATGGAGCAGTGAGAGATTCGGAGTTTTTCTTGAGTACAGCGAAGTGTAGCCGTAATTCGTCGAAGGATCAGCAAAAAGCACTTGCTCAGAAAGACGCTGTTCCGATTACGCTAACTTCTTATAATTCTCCAAAACTTCGAGGACTTTGTAGTGCCCTAGATGTTTGTCCGGTGAGTCTACAATTGCTTTTACCAAGAGAAGTGCCGTTTTTCCAGCGGAACCAACAGCAAAAAAACCAACACCTTTGGCAAGCAAAAAACCGACGATTTCAGGAGCCCCAATCCATGCAGCTTCAATCAGCGGGGTATCACCTACAACATCACGGTGATTGACATCTGCGCCCATCTGCACCACAGCTTGAACTGCTATCAAGTCCCCGTTATTTACCTTGTCATGCAGTGCCAGATTGAGTTTTTCCTTCGTCACACCGTCGCCTCGAGCCGCTCCTTCCCGAAATACGGCTGTACGGCCTTGGGCACGTTTACTGTGCCGTCTTCGTTCTGGTGGTTCTCGAGCAGCATCACCAGGATGCGGGGGGTGGCCAGGGCGGTGTTGTTGAGGGTGTGGGCGAACTTCACCTTGCCCTCGGCGTCGCGGTAGCGCAGGTTGGCGCGTCTGGCTTGCCAGTCCAGCAGGGCCGAGCAGCTGTGGGTCTCGCGGTAGCGGTTCTCGGAGGGCACCCAGGTCTCGAGGTCGATCTGGCGGTACTTGCCCAGGCCCATGTCGCCGGTGGCGACCTCCAGCACCCGGTAGGGCAGCTCGAGGGCCTGCAGGATACGCTCAGAGTTGTCGAGCATCAGGTCGAACCAGCGCTTGGTCTCCTCGAGGTCGGCCCGGCACAGCACGTACTGCTCGACCTTGTTGAACTGGTGGACGCGGGTCAGGCCGCGCACGTCCTTGCCCGCCGAGCCGGCCTCGCTGCGGAAGCAGGCCGATACGCCCACATAAGCCTTGGCGAGTTCGGCCTCGCCGAGAATTTCCCCGGCGTGAAGCGAGTTGAGCAACACCTCCGAGGTGCCCGCCAAGTACATATCGTCGCCCTCGACCTTGTACACGTCCTCCCGCGCCTTGGGGAACTGCCCGTGGGCGTAGAAAACCTCCTCGCGGGCGTAGGCGGGTACGCTGACGGGGGTGAAGCCGTCACGGCGCAGCTCGTCGAGCGCGAAACGCAACAGGGCCTGTTCGTAGACCATCAGGTCGCCCTTGAGGGCGTAAGAGCGGCTGCCGGAGACTCGAGAGATGCGCTCCATCTCGCCCCAGCCGTTCTGGGTTATCAGCTCGAGGTGACCCTTGGGCTCGAACAGGAAGGTGCTGGGGGTGCCGTGGACGCGGGTCTCGACATTGAAGGAGTCGTCCGGCCCCACCGGCGAGCCCTCCCAGGGGATGGTGGGGGTGAGGAACATCAGGGCCCGGAGCTTGGCCTCGAGCCCGCGCAGCTCGGGCTCCATCGCGGCGAGTTGCTGGCCGATCTGCTTGCCCCGCTCGATCATGGCGGCCCGCTCCTCGGGCTTGGCCTTGCCCGATGCTTTGGCATTGGCGTTGCGCTCGGCCAACAGGCTCTCGGTCTGGCGCTTGAGGTCGGCCACCTGCTTGTCCAGGGCCAACAGCTCCTCGAGGTCGAGCGGACTGCCCTTCTCCTCGATGGCCTTGCGGACGGTTTCGGGGTTTTCGCGGATGAATTTGATGTCAAGCATAGCTGGTCTCAGGTCTCAGACGCGGGTCTCAAGGTCTAGGGTTTTCGGCTGTTGACCTATAACCTGCGGCTTACGACATTTACTCGATGACCCTTGGAACCTTGAACTGCTGCTCGGCCTCTTCGACAGCCACCGACAGGGACTCGGACTGGGCGAGCGAAGATCGGGGCTCGTCGGGGCGCAGGCGGTTGACCGTCTCGATGGGGCGGGCCATCTCGGGAAGTCCGGAGGTGTCGAGCTCGTTAAGTTTCTCGAAGAAACCGACCATCGCCTTGAGGTCGGCCTCGAGGCGCACCTCCTCCTCCGGGGTGACCGCCAGGCGGCTCAGCTTGGTCAGGTTACGAACCAGTTCGGGCGTGATCTCCATCAGAGCTATTGTACGGGGTGGGGGGCGGCGGGCCAAAAGGGGCGATAGCCCCGGACATATGTACCAGTTGAGTACCAAAGCTTTGTAGCATAGAATACCCTCGAGCACCACTAAAGCTCACAAGGAGGCGCTATGAACGGTCGCTGGTTTGGTTTGCTGGCCGCATTGCTATTGGCGATGGGGTGGTCTTTGGCGCAGAACCCGGTGCGGGGCGGAACCCTGCAGATCGGGGCCGACGCCTCGCCCTCGGGCCTCGACCCCCACGTGGCGACCGCCTTCGCCTCGTTCATAGTCACCGGTCAGATCTACGAGGGTCTGACCGAAATCGACGAGCGCCTGCGCCCCCGCCCGGCCCTGGCTGAGTCCTGGTCGGTTAGCTCGGACGGGCTGACCTACACCTTCAGAATCCGCTCGGGCGTTACCTTCCACGACGGCAAGGCCATGACCGCCGGTGATATCGCCTTCTCCATCAACCGCGTGCGCGACACCAAGACCGGCTCGCCCATCGCCAGCCGCATCAACCTCGTCAAGGACGTGAAGGCCACGTCGGCCACGCAGCTGGTGGTGGAGCTTTCGCAGCCCTTCGCGCCCATGCTGATCGAGCTGGCAGGGATCGCGGTGATGTCGGAGGACTACGTCAAGGCCGGCAACGACATGCAGCGCAGGCCCATGGGGACCGGGCCGTTCGCCTTCAAGGAGTGGGTGCCGGACACCTACATCCTGCTCGAGCGCAACGCCCGCTACTGGCGGCAGGGGCGGCCCTACCTGGACGCCCTGCGCTACAACATCGTGCCCGACCCCGCCACCCGCCAGGTCGGCCTGGCCAGCGGCACCTACCAGTTCCTGCCCAACATCGACCCCTCGCTGGCCGTCACCCTGCGCACCACCCCCAACGTCAAGCTGATCACCGCCCAGGACCTGGCCTACACCCTGATCGGGATGAACGCCTCGCGCAAGCCCTTCGACAACCCCAGGGTGCGCGAGGCCCTCAACTACGCCATCAACCGCTCCCAGATCGTGCAGGCGGTCTACTTCGGCAACGGGGCGCCGGCCGGCCCGCTGGGCCTGCGCTCGTGGGCCTCGCCCCAGGGGGCCTTCCCCTGCTACAACACCAACGCCAACAAGGCCAAGGAGTTGCTGGCCCAGGCGGGCTACGCCAACGGGGTGGACTTCGGGATGATCGTGATCGGCTCCAACAAGACCGTGGTTGACGCGGCCCAGGTGGTGCAGCAGCAGCTGGCCCAGGCCGGCTTCCGGGCCAAGGTGGAGGTGCTCGAGCAGGGCAAATTTATCCAGGAGTGGCGCAACTCCAACTTCGACACCTTCGCCTCGATCAACGGCGGGAACGCCGACCCCGACGGCTACCTCTTCCGCACCTTCTCCACCGGCGGCTCCACCAACGTCTTCAAGTACTCCAGCCCCACCGTGGATCGCCTGCTCAACCAGGGCCGCACCACCGTCAGCGAGGAGGCCCGCCGCCCCATCTACGCCCGCCTGCAGCTCGAGCTGGCCTGCCAAGGCCCCATCGCCCACCTCGTCTACGGCACCCTCTTCTCCGCCGCCCGCGAGAACGTCCAGGGCTTCAAACCCATCCCCACCCGCTCCCTGATCTACCTGCGCGACACCTGGCTCGCCAGATAAGTGCGAACAGCCAAGGGCAGAGGGCCGAGGGCCGACCGCTCCAGGCTCCCTGCCCTTAACCTGTGCGTCTTCTATGATTGCCTTCCTCTTCAAACGCTCCCTCGACCTCCTGTTCGTACTGTTCGGGGTCTCGGTGCTGGTGTTTCTGATGATCCGGCTGATCCCCGGCGACGCGGTGGAGATCATGCTGGGAGCCAACACCGAGATCACCCCCGAGGGGCTGGCAGCCCTGCGCGAGAAGCTGGGGCTGAACAAGCCGATCTTTGTGCAGTACTGGGACTGGCTCACCGCCGCCCTGCGGGGCGACCTGGGACAGAGCGTCTGGACTGGCCGGCCCATCAGCGAGGAGATCGTCCAGCGTCTGCCGATCACCCTCGAGCTTACCGTGCTCTCGCTGGTCATCGCCATCGGGCTGGCCATCCCGGTGGGGGTGCTGACCGCCTACTGGCGCAACTCGAGCGCCGAGTACCTCATCCGGCTGGTTTCCATCACCGGGGTCACGCTGCCCTCGTTCTGGCTGGGCACCCTGCTGATCTTCCTGGTGTTTAAGCTGGCCCCCGGCTGGCAGACCCTGGGCTACGTGCCCTTCGCCCAAGACCCCTGGGGGCACCTCTCGAGGCTGGTCCTCCCGGTCATCACCCTCTCGCTGCCGATGCTGGCCGGGCTGGGTCGGGTGCTGCGCTCCTCGCTGCTGGACGTGCTGAACCAGGACTTCATCCGCACCGCACGCTCCAAGGGTCTCGCGGAGCGGACGGTGCTCTACAAGCACGCCCTGCGCAACGCCATGATCCCGCTGGTCACGGTGATCGGGATTCAGGTGGGCTACCTCTTCGGCGGGGCCATCGTGGTGGAGCAGGTCTTCGCCATACCGGGGATGGGCCGCCTGATCTTGGGGGCCATCAGCGAGCGCAACTACCCCCTAATTCAGGGCGCGATCCTGCTGGTGACGATGACCTTCGTGCTGATTAACCTGCTGGTGGATCTGGTCTACGCCAAGCTCGACCCCAGAGTGGAGTACGCATGAGCCTGGCCTGGCGACGTACCCTACTGCCGCTCCTGCGCAACCCCCTGGGCCTGCTGGGCCTATTCCTGACCCTGCTGGTGCTGCTCGGGGCCCTGCTGGCCCCGCTGCTGGCCCCCTACGACCCGGTGCGGCAGGACATCCTGGCCCGGCTCTCGGGGCCGACCGGGTCGCACTGGCTGGGCACCGACCAGTTCGGGCGCGACCTGCTCTCGCGCATCCTGTTCGGCTTCCGCAACTCCCTGCTGGTGGCCTTCAGCTCGGTGCTGATCGCGGTGGTGGTGGGGACGCTGCTGGGGGTCTCGGCGGCCTACGTGGGGGGCCGCTACGACCGGGCGGTGATGCGCCTGATGGACGTGCTGCTGGCCTTCCCGATCATCCTGCTGGCCATCGGGATTATCGCCATGCTGGGGCCGAGCCAGTGGAACGCGGCCCTGGCAATTGGGGTGGTCTACATCCCCACCTTCGCCCGGCTGACTCGAGGCCCGGCCCTGGTGGTGCGCAACACCGACTACGTGCAGGCCGCGGTGGCGATCGGGGCGGGCAACCGCCGGGTGATCCTGCGCCACATCCTGCCCAACCTGGCCTCGGTGATCCTGGTGCAGACCACCCTGGCCCTTTCCACCGCCATCCTGGTGGAGTCGTCGCTGGCCTTCCTGGGCCTGGGCACCCAGCCCCCCAACCCCTCGCTGGGCCAGATGCTCTCCGAGGGCCGACCCTACCTGACCTTATCCCCCTGGACCTCGGTCTTCTCCGGGCTGGCCATCCTGGTGGCCTCGCTGGGCTTCAACCTGCTGGGCGACACCCTGCGCGACACCCTTGACCCACGCTTACGCGGGCATTAATGCCCGTTATGATGGCGGCATGACCAAGGACGAGTTTAAGAAGCTCGGCTACGAACTGGTGGACTTCGTGGCGGAGTACCGGGAGCGCCTCGAGACCCTGCCCGTCCAGGCCCCCGCCGAGCCGGGGCAGATCAAAGCGCTGTTCGCAAAATCACCCCCGCAAAAACCTGAGGGGTTCGGGGGGATTCAAGAGGAGTTGCGGGCCCTCGAGCCGGGCCTGACCGGCTGGCAAAGCCCCAATTTCTACGCCTGGTTCCCCTCCAACGCGCCGCTGCACTCGGTGCTGGCCGACCTGGTGGTAACCGGTTGGGGCAACACCGGCATCACCTGGCTGGCCTCGCCCGCCCTGACCGAGGTCGAGGAGGTGATGACCGACTGGATGCGCCAGATGCTGGGCCTGAGTGAAGCCTTCCAGGGGGTGATCCACGACACCGCCTCTACCGCGACTTTCGTGGCGATGCTCTGCGCGCGCGAGCGCTCCACCGACCTCAGCTTCGAGCGCGGAGGCCTGCAGGCCGAGCCCAAGCCGCTGGTGGTCTACGCCTCGGCCCAGTCGCACAGCTCGGTCCCGAAGGGCGTTTTGCTGGCCGGCTTCGGACGCGAGAACCTGAGGTTCGTGGAGCTCGACGAGAGCTTCGACATGAGGGCGGACGCCCTCGAGGCCGCCATCGCGGCCGACATCGCGGCGGGAAAGCAGCCCAGCGCGGTGATCGTGGCGATCGGGACGACCGGAACCACGGCCTTCGACCCCCTGGAGGCCATTGGGCCCATCGCCCGGAAGTACGGCCTGTGGGTCCACGTCGACGCCGCCATGGCCGGCAGCGCCATGATCCTGCCGGAGATGCGACACCTCTGGGCCGGCGTGGAGGGGGCTGACTCGATCTGCCTGAACCCGCACAAGTGGCTGGGCGTGGGCTTCGACTGCACCCTCTACTACGTCCGCGACCCCGAGCTGCTGATCCGGGTGATGTCCACCAACCCCTCCTACCTCCAGTCCGCCGCCGACGGGCGAATCAAGAACTACAAGGACTGGGGCATCCAGCTGGGGCGACGATTCCGGGCCCTTAAGCTGTGGTTCGCCCTCAAGGCCGAGGGCGTGGAGGGCCTGCAGGCCAGGCTGCGGCGCGACCTGGAGAATGCGAGGTGGCTCGAGGCGGAAATCCGCCAGACCCCCGGCTGGCGGCTGCTCTCCCCTGTCCGCCTGCAAACCCTCTGCTTCCGCCACGAGCCCGAAGGGATGTCGCCCGAACAGATCAGCGGGCACAACAAAGCCTGGGTGGAGCGCCTCAACAGCTCGGGCAAGGCCATGCTGACCTCGGCCATGCTGGGCGGCGGGTGGATGGCTCGGGTCTCGGTCGGTACGCTGCACCAGGAGCGCGAGCACGTGGCCGAGCTGTGGCGGCTGATGCAGGAGGAGGCGGGAAGGGCGTAGAGGGTCGAGGGCAGGGGGCCGAGCACAGGGGGCAGAGGACCAAAAGCCAAAAGCCAAAAGCCAAAAGCCAAAAGCCAAGAAACACCCCTCCCCTATCCTCCCCCTCCACCCATGAGCGACCCACCGCCCGCCGCCCACTTCCGTCCTCTCCTCACCGACGACGGCTCGAGCACCCTGATCCACCCGGTGTTCAACGAGGCGTACAGCAGCAAACACGGGGCCTGGATGCAGGCCAGAGAGCTGTACCTCAAGCTCACCCAGACCCACCTGCACCCCGCGCCCAGAGTCCTCGAGGTTGGGTTCGGGCTGGGGGTGAACTTCCGGGCCACCCTCGAGGACTGCCTCAGCCGGGGGGCGCGGATCGAGTACCTGAGCTACGAGCTGTTCCCGGCCCCGCTGGAGGCGCTGTCGTCGGTGCAGGTACCGACATCCGCCGCCCAGGAAGTCTGGGAGCAGGTTCTGCGGCTCTGGCCGCCCGCCTCGAGCTTTGTCCTGGACGGCGGGTGGGGGCGGCTCGAGCTGCGCCTAGAGGACGCGACTCGAGCCGAGTTCCGCCCTGGCTGGGCCACGGCCGTCTACTTCGACCCCTTCAGCCCGGACGTAAACCCCGAGCCGTGGGGGCTCGAGACGCTCAAAGCAGCTTACGCCGCCTGCCAGGACGGGGCCACGCTAGCCACCTACTCCGTCCAGGGCCAGTTCCGTCGCGCCCTGGTCGAGGCCGGTTTCAAGGTACAAAAAGTCCCGGGCGTGGGCAAAAAGCAGTGGACCATGGCCAGAAAATCAGGACGCTGAATCCGGCTGGCCTTCGGCCTTCGACCCGGCGACCGCGCTCTGATCTTCGGCTTTTCGGCTTTCCGCTTCGCGATTCTTGCCGCCCGCCTTCTTGCCCCACTTCTTCAGAAAATCCTCCCGGGTCACGTACCCCAGCTGCGCCAGCGGCAGGGAGCGCTTGGGCAGCTCGCCCTTGTACAGCCACAGGAACCACGAGCTGGCCAGACCGCCGATCAGGCGCTGGTGCCAGGTGACGGGGGCCAGGTTAAAGCCGAAGACCTTGAGGGCGGTGGCGGCCTGGGAGATGCCCCATAGCCCCTTAACCTCGGGCATGGCCTCGAGCCGCTCGGCCAGCAGGCGAAAGCCCTTCTGGGTTTCGCGCAGGGTCTGCATAGGGGCCATGGCGGGGGTGCGTACCGAGTCGAGGTGCAGCTCGAGGCTCACGTCCCCGACCGCCAGACCCTCCTGAGGCGGGCCGGGGAAGGGCACTTTGGAGTAAGAGAGGAAGTCGAAAACCCCGTAGCCCAGGCGTTGCACGTGGTGCTTGAGGAAATAGCCCTCGTGGCCGCCCTGGTTGGCCCGCATCAGCCCCTCGCGCCAGCCGACGGGCCTCAGCTCCATCTCGTCGAGCCGTACCGGCTGGTAGCCAGCCGCCTTGAGCCGGGGCAGGATGAGCCTCAGGATTTCCAAGGTCTGAGGGAAAGCCGAGTTGTCGTGCAGCAGAATCACCGAGCCGGGGCGGGTCCAGAAGACGATGCGCTCGGCCAGGGCCTGGGGGTCTTGGGTGGTCCAGTCCCTGGACTCCACGTCCCACAGCGCCACCTGCTTGCCCGCCGCTCGAGCCAGCAGCCGGGTGAAGGGCGAGTGGATGCCGTGGGGCGGGCGGTACAGTTTGCCCGGAACCCGCCCGATCGAGTCGGCCTCCTGCCAGGGCCACAGGAAGAAGGCGGGCCGGTGAACCTGCCCGTGCGACTCGAGCTGGTGCCCCTCGGCGCGGATGGCCTCGAGCAGCTCGGGGTGCTGGTCGGCTTGCGATCCCAGGACGAAGAAGGTGGCCTTGAGGTCGTGCTGGCGCAGCAGCTCGAGAATTGAGCGGGTGTGCTGGCCTGGCCCGTCGTCGAAGGTCAGGGCGATCTTGGGGCTGCTGCGGCTGCCCCAGGCCAGCGACCCCACCCCCATCCAGCGGTGGGCCACCTCGGCGTAGAGGTAGAAAGCGGCGGCGATGAGAATCAGGGCGAGAAGGAGTTCCATAGGCGAATTGGGCTCGAGTCTCGGCCCGCTCCATCATAAGCCGTCGGCGCAGCGCAGCCTCCCGATTCCCGGTCGTGCGCGGTTTGGGCTGGCCTAAGCCGCCGCCGGCACCGGCAGCCGCACCTGGAAGCGGGTATCGCCCGGCTTGCTCTGGAGCCTGACCGTCCCGCCGTGTTGCTGCACGATGCGGCGCACCATCTCGAGGCCCAGCCCGGTGCCCTTACCCACCTCCTTGGTGGTGAAAAAGGCGTCGAAGATACGGCCCTGGATCTCGGGGGGAATGCCGGGGCCGCTGTCGCCGATCTCGACCAGAATTTGGCCACCCTCGCGGGCCGTGCGAATGCGCAATGTGCCGCCCTCCCCCATCGCGTCGAGGGCGTTGTCGATCAGGTTCGTCCAGACCTGGTTGATCTCCGAGGCGTAGAGGTCGACCTTGGGCAGGTTCTTGGCGTAGTCGCGCTCGAGCCGGATCCCCTTCTTCAGCTTGTAGCCGAAAATGGCGATGGTGGACTCGAGGCCGTCGTGGATGTCCAGCTCCTGCTTGGGCATCTGATCCATGTGGGTGTAGCCCTTGATGGCCTTGACCAAACCCGCGATGCGCTCGGTGGAGTCCTGGATCACGCCCAGTTGCGACCGCGTGCGGATGCTGGCCTCGAGCCAGGCCCAGACCATCGGCAGGGTGGCGGGGTCGGCGATCTCGTGCTTGAGGTGGCTTAGGGCCTCGAGCCAGTCCACCGTTACGCCTGCATCGGCCCAGGTGGCGGCCTTATCCCAGGCCGCGGCGGCGCCGTGCCCCTCGAGCCAACCGCCCAGCTCGTCCTCGAGGTCGGCCCGCTCCATCGCGCTCAACAGGCGGGGCCGTAGGGTCTGCAGGTGCCCCAGGAGGAGCTCCATCCCGTCGGCGCCCAGCCGCTGGCCCACGCGGGCGGTGGTGAGCTCGAGGTCGTTGAAGGCCTCGAGCAGGCCCGCCGAGGCCCGCTTGGCCGCCGAGGCGGGGTTGTTCAGCTCGTGGGCCAGACCCGCCGAGAGCTTGCCCAGCGAGGCCAGCTTCTCCTGGCGCAGCTCCTGCTGGCTCCAGTTGCGTACCCGGTCGGTGAGCATCCCCACCAGGCGCTGACCCAGCGCCGGTATGGCGTTGAGCATCGGCATAAAGTCGGGCTTGTAGATCGAGAGGGTCTGCATGGGGGTGAGGGCACGCCCCATGCCCACGAAGTGGGTCATCCGCGAGAAGGGCAGCAGGCCAGTCACACTCCCCGGCTCTATGATTAGAGACTCGGTGCTGGTGGGGAAGCGGAACTCGAGCCGGCCCGCCAACATGATCACCATCTTGTCGGCGGGGGCACCCTGTTCCACGGGCACCGCGCCCACCGGGAACTCCTCATACCGCCCGTTCTCGATCAACCAGTCCAGCTCTTGATCGCTCAGGTCGGCCAGGATGGGTACTGCGCGGAGTTGCTCGAGGGGGGGTCGGGGCTTGGTCATAGGACTCCCGGAGAGGGGAAAGTGGCTGAGGGCTATTCTTGCGCGGAGCGGGGACGGAATTGTGAGCCAGGGCGTCGGGCTGCCCTACCCTTTGCCCGCCACTCCGCTCCTGGGCTCCCTGTCGGGCCAGTACACCGCCTCGAGTTCCCTCAGGCCCTCCAGGCGCATGCCGTCCTCGCGGACGAACTCGAGGCGTACCAGCTGCCCGGTCTCCCGGTGGCGCAGCTCGAGCGGGCGGCCCTTGGGGTTGGGGAGGTGTCGCTCGGCCCACTGGCTCATGGCGATCAGGGTGGGAAACAGCGCCGCGCCCTTGCGGGTGAGCTTGTACTCCATGCGGGTGCGCTGGCCCACCTCCCGGTAGGGCACCCGCTCCATCAGGCCATGCTCGACCAGCCTGGACAGGCGGTCGGTCAAAATGTTGCGGGCCACCCCCAGGTGAAAGCGCATCTCCTCGAAGCGCTGCACCCCGTAGAAGGCCTCGCGCAGCACCAGCATTGTCCAGTACTCGCCAATGATTTCCAGCGTCCGGACCATCGGGCACTCTTCGACAGCGACGGGGGTGGGCTGAATGGCTCGAGGCACGCCCCAGTATACCCAGGGTTGCAAATCGAAACTGAGGCCGGTATCCTGGGTTCTGAAAAACAACCCAGACTCGAGGTGTCCTCATGAACGAGCCCCACCGCAAAGACGAGCTGATCGCGGCCCTGCGACAGACGGGCGACGCCATCACCACCTACTTCTCCGCCCTCCCCCGCGAGCGCTTTTTCGCGGGCACGGAGAAAGCGTGGTCGGCGGCCCACCACCTCCAGCACCTCACCCAGTCCAACAGACCCGTGGCGATGGGGCTAGGCCTGCCCAAGCTGCTGCTCAAGATCGCGGTGCTGGGCAAGGCCCCCCAGGCCAGCCGCAGCTACGGCGAAGTCCGCGGGCTGTACCGCGCCGCCCTGGCGGCCGGCCGGGCGCAGGCCACAGGCCGCTACGCGCCCAGGCTCGAGACCGACCAGCAGGCCCAGGTTGTCCAGGACTTCGCCGCCGCCGCCGAGAGCGTGGCCGCTGCGGCCGAGCGGTGGAGCGAGGACGACCTCGACGCCCACGCCATGCCCCACCCGGTCCTGGGCCAGCTGAGCGCGCGCGAGATGCTGTTCTTCACCCTCTACCACAACTCGCACCACCTGGAAGGGGTGCGGGCGAGGAGCGGTTAAAGGGCAACGGCGGCAGCTATCCTCTGGCTTTCTGCCGCCCTTACCTACACCCCAAGCTCTTCTGCCAGCCGCCGTACCGCCTCGAGGTCGGTCTTGGGGCCGTGGCCCACGTAGATGTCCTGCACCTCGAGCCGCGAGATTTTGCCCACGCTGCGGCGGACGCCCTCGGGGTCGGCGTTCACCCGGTCGGGGGGCAGTTCGGGGCCTTTGCCCCCCACCCGCAGGGCGTCGGCGGCAATCAGCAGCCCATCGCGCATGATCCCGATCTGCCCCGGCGTGTGACCCGGCAGGTGGACCACCGTCCAGCCCATCACCCGGTCGCCGTGCTCCACGGTGGTGATGACGTGCTGGGGCAGGGGGTCGACCCGGTTGGCCATCCAGTCGCCAATCAGGGGCATGGGCATGGGCGGCCGGCGCTCCTTGCCCAGCAGGAAACCCAGGTCGCCCCGGTGGGCGTAGATCAGCAGCCGGTAGCGCTCGTACAGCATCAGCGCCCCGCCCGCGTGGTCGAGGTGGTGGTGGGTGAGCAGCAGCGCGACGGGCTGCGCATCGTCCAGCAGCCTCTGGAGTTTGCCCTTCTCCCACGGTGCGCCGCTGTCCACCAGCAGCGGGCCGCTGGGGGTGTCCAGCAAATAAGCGTTGGCGGCTAGGTGGAATATCTGCATTTAGCCTAGCTTATCCGCGCTTCGACCTTAAAACTGTCCAAAATAGCCTCGAGCCTCCGCCGATTCTGGGCGAAGCGGCTGGGCATGGCCGAGACTGTAACCACATAGACCCTATCGCCGTGCAACTCAAAGCGCTTGAGCAGGTGCATCTTGTGCACAATGTCCTGGGTCAGCTCGAGGGTGACGCGGCCCTCCTCGTCGTGGCGCTGAACGAGCTTCCACATCTTGCGGTAAGTCTTGAGCGAGCGCTCCACATACTCAGCCAGGCCGGGCGCTTCCATCCGGCTGGCCACCACCTGCAGCCTGGCCTCGGGCCGGTCACCGTTGGCGCTGCGCTCCGGGCTCTCGGCCATCACGCGGGAGATTTTGTCCTCCACCAACAGCCAGCCCTCGGGCAGGCTGACGTGGAAACCGAACAGCGGGTCGTGAATCTGGCCGGTGGCGGGGTCAAGAAGGGGGACTCGGCTCATAAAAACTCGGACAGAGTTTACCGCAACGGGGATTTTTGAGGGAGGAGGGCCCCTCATCCAGAGGTGGTGCGCAAGCCACTCACCGACCGCACCGAACCCGCCCGGCGGCCACGGCCCCTCGACTTCACCTGTCCAAAGGCCGCCCGCCCAGATACTTCGAGAAGCGCAGCAGGTAGCCGTCGGGGTCTTGCACCAGGAACTCGGCCTCGCCGATCTCCTCCCCCTTTACCCTGCGCCAGGTCTCGTAGGGCGGGCGGTAAAGGGGGTAGTCGATGGCCCTTAGGGCCGCCAGCATCGGCGATAGGTCCTCGACCTCGAGCTGAAAGTTGACGCCGCGCCCGAAGGGCTGCACCAACTCGCCGGTGTTCCAGCCGGTCTCGTGGAACTGCTCGAGCATTAGTTGCGCCCCCTGTAGGCTCAGGAACGCGAACCCCTCGCGCCCATACTCGAGGCGGAAGCCCAGGCGGAGGTAGAACTCGAGGCTGCGCCCGAGGTCGCTGACAGTGAGTTCGGGGATTAGGGCGTTAAAGTTCAAGGCAGCCCTCCTTGCGGGCAAGGCGGCGCCGAGGGCAGTCCCTCGGCGCCTGGGGGTTGGGGGTGGGGCCTACCTACAGGTGTCGCTCTCGACCCGGAACCACCGGTTACCGTTCAGGAAGGTCTTGCCGTCCTCGACGGTGACCCGGATGCGCTCGGTGGACCCGCCCTGCGAGACCAGAACCAGGGTCGCGCCCTGCGCGGTGGCCGACTCGACGCGCCAGCGCCCGCCGTCCCGATCCTGGCCGCCGCTCGAGGCGTTGGCCCCTGGCACGTTGATGGTGGCGAGCGAGGAGCGGAAGAAGGCGAAGGAGCCGTCGGAACAGAGGTGCAGGGTGGCCTCGTCGGAGATGCCGCCGCCCGCGCCGCCGTTGTAGCTCGAGAAGTAGCGCAGCATCATCCCGGCCAGCAGGCCGTTCCACTCCTTGGCGGGGCCGGCGGCGGCGGGCTGCTGGGCCGGCCGCTGGGGCTGCTGGGCCTGGGGCGCGGCAAAGCGGGCCGAGGCGGCCAGACCCTCAAGCAGTTGCCCGTACAGCCGCTCGTTCTTTTGCGGCCCGGCGTAGAAGAAGATCACATGGCTCTTGGCCGGCCCCAGCAGTGCAATGGCGCGGCCCACGTACTGCGGGTTGAGGTAGCGGGCGCTGATTTTGGAGCCCTGCACGCTGGGCGCAGCAGTGGGTCGCAGTACCACGCCGCCGCCCAGGTCTTGCTCCTCGCGCAGCAGGCCGACCACCTGGGCCTGGGTCTGGTTCTGCAGCAGGATCGCCAGCCCCACCCCCTCCACGGTCTCAGAGCCGAGCACCAGCACCGACTGGCCCCCCTCCTTCTTGAACACGCCCAGCCACCCCGCAGGCAGGTTGAAGGTCAGGCCGTGCGCGCTGGACTGGACTCGAGCGCCCGCAGCGTATTGCTGGTCGGGCCTCAGCTCGGCCTGGGCCAGGGCGCAACCGAGGGCGGCGGTCAGTAGGGTCAGGGCGAGGGTGCGGGTCATGGTCGGTCTCCTTGAGCTATAGTGTGCAGCCGGCCTGGTAACGTGCCGGTAACGAGGCGATCGCCCGCATTGCGCCATCGATCATGGCTCCTCTCGAGGTCCAGCTTCTGTTGCGGCTACGGACACGCCCCTCCTCGTCGAAGCCGCTCTACCGCCAGGAACCGTGGGGCCCAGCAGAGATCCGCCATCCCGCCGCACCTTTGTATTGTAGCCAACCTGCCGCACCGGGCAAACCCGCGTTCAGGCTCCGGGGCCTCGAGCCCACAACCCCTGAACCCTTTTGAACGGGGGGTGTCCTACCTTCATGGCACCAATCCAGACGGGTTGTGTCTTCGGAGGTAAGCAGATGAATTTCAACCGTTTAAGGCAACTGGGTTTCTCGGCGCTGCTGCTGGCTCTTGCGGCGTGCGGGTCTTCGCCCACCGCATCCAACCCCCAGCCCCAGGTCAGCCCCACCCCCACGCCCCCTCCGCCCCCGCCCCCGGCAGTGGGCAGCTTCAGCCTGAGCACCCTCGAGACCCTGACCCTACAGCGGGGCAAAGGCGCGAACCTGACCGTGCTGCTGGCGCGCAACAGCTTCCCCTACCAGGTCAGCCTGACGCTCAAGAGCGCCCCGGCAGGCGTCGGCAGCGACCTGCCCAAGGTCAGCGCGGGCAACGAAGTGGGCCTAACCCTCGCAGTGTCCGCCGAGACCGCCCTGGGTACGCACGACCTGGTGTTCGAGGCCGCCGGCAACGGCGTCACCAAGAGCGCCACCCTCAAGCTCACCGTCGAGGCGGCCGCCCCGCCCGCCCCGCACCCCAGCCCCACCATTGACTTGGTCAGGCTCGAGGGTCTCGGGGGCGGCAAGCAGGTACGCCAGGGCCACGGCAACATGGTGCTGGTGGTGGAGGGCAGGAACCTCTCGAGCGTTACCGCGGCGACCCTCGAGCGCAAGGAGGGGGCGAAGGGGGTCTCGGCCCTGGCAGTGACCCTGCCGGTGAGCATCCTCAGCAAGACCGACACCGCCCTTCGGCTGCAAGCCACCGTGGCTCACGGTGCACCGATCGGCGACTACGACATCGGCATCGTCAACGGCGCGGTGACCAAGGCGGACGCGGTGATGACGGTGACGGCCATCCGGGTGGCCCCCACGGGCAACGACGCCACGGGCCGGGGAACGTCCGAGTCGCCCTTCCGTAGCCTGACCAAGGCCGTCTCGGTGGCTACCAGCGCCGACCAGATCCTGCTGCGCCAGGGCGATTACAACATCGCAAACGGCGAGATTTTCCCGATTAACGTGGCGGGAATGAACATCCAGGGCCAGGGAAAGCAAAACACCGTCCTCAGCGGGGTGGGCGGCAACTCAGACTGCTTGCAGGTGGTGGGCGTCGGGGCCAACACCCGCATAGCCAACCTCCAGGTGCGCGCCTGTGAAGAGGAGGGCATTCAGCTCGAGGACGGCACAACGGTCCTGGATCGGGTTGCACTGCAAGAGAACAAGGCGAACGGCCTGAGGCTGACGGGCACGGCCCAGGTCACCATCCTTGAGAGCGACTTTTACCTCAACACCGCCAACGGTATTTCCGCCCAGAACAGTGCCCAAATCGCCTTCGAGGGCAACCCGCAGAGCACGACGGTTAACAACGGCCAGAGCGGCATACAGCTGATCACCGGAGCGAAGCTGAGCGGGCGGAGGTTGCTGGCGAGCGGCAACACCCTCGGCCTACGGCTGGCAGGCTCCCAGGTGACGGTCGCGTTACAGGACAGCACTCTCACCCAAAACACCAGCCACGGCATCTGGGTGCAGAACGCTCAGGAAGTCCAGCTCCAGAGCGTTAGCGTGCTCAACAGCGGAAGCCGCGGCATCTATGTCAACGGCAACGCCTCGCTGGAGCTGAGGGGGGTAGAGATCGCACATAGCGGGGGCGACGGCATCAACATTGACGCAAGCGCGAGCGAACTGATCGAGCTGCGCCTGGACACGGTGCGGGTGCGCGGCAGCGGGGAGAGCGGCATCGAGTACCGCTCGGCCAACCCCGCCGGCAGGCTCTGGATGACCGAGAGCGACATCGCCGACAACGACACCTACGGCCTCTACATCGCGGGCGTGCCCAGCAACATCAATCTGGGCCAACTGATGCCCGCCAACAACCGCATTTTTGAGAACGGCAACACCGCTCTGGTGGACGCCCGGGCCGCAGGGACAGGCTCCATACCCGCCAACGGCACCGACTTCATGGTGGCAGGCGCCCTGGTCAACGTTTCAGGGAATAAGGCCGGGCCGGACAGCCAACTGCCCCTGTGGCAGGTCGTCAACGCGGGCAACAGCATCAACTTCGGCCCCTAGACCAAGCACTTGCGAGCGTGTGGCGCAAGGACTTGCCGCCTCCACCTTACCCGCAAATCCTTCGTCGACCCTGATACGGCTTAGGGCAACCCCAAAGTGGCCCCCGAGATGTCAAACTTCAGCGGACTTCAGTCTCCACTCGGCAACATCTTGGGGCTGAAGTCCGCCCCCGCCACGTTTTCTGGAGATTTCCAGATCAACCGACGAACCACTTCAACAGGAGTACTCATGACCCCCACAGCTTCCCTCTACGAAACCCTCGGCGGCAAAGCAGCCATCGGCGCGGTGGTGGACGACTTCTACAGGCGTGTTCTGGCCGACCCCGCCTTAGCGCACCGCTTCGCGCAGACCGAGATGGACAAGCAGCGCAAGCACCTCGCGGCCTTCATGGCCCTGGCACTGGGCGGCCCCGACGAGTACGCCGGGCGCAGCATGGAGAAAGCCCACGCCGGACTAAACATCACCCGGGCCGAGTTCGGCGCGGTGGCGGGGCACCTGGTGCAAACCCTGCGGGCCCTCGGAGTGCCCCAAGCGCACATCGACAGCGTAATCGGCCGGGTGGCGGGCCTCGAGAGCGGTATTGTAGGAAAGTAGCTCTCAGGAGGTAGCCATGAGCGAAGTTCACTACACACGCCTCGGCAAGGACGACCTCGAGCTGGCCCGCCAGATCATCGTCACGATCGCGGAGGTCTTCGGGGAGCCCTACGCTCGGGTGAGCCACAGCTACCTCGAGAACCTCCTGAGCCGCCCCGACTTTTGGATCATCGCTGCGCTGGACGGGGACAAGGCGGTGGGTGGGCTGAGCGCCTATACCCTGACCATGACCCGCACCGAGTCCGCCGAGGTGTTCATCTACGACCTCGCGGTTCGCGAAGACCAGCAGCGCCGTGGCATTGGGCGCGGGTTGATGGGGGCGCTGATCGAGGCCGCGCGGGCCGAAGGGATTGAGACCGTCTTCGTGCCCGCGGACAACGAGGACCTGCACGCCCTCGAGTTCTACCGGGCCGTAGGCGGGGCCCCCCAGCCGGTGACCTTCTTCAACTTCGGCGCCGATTAGGCCCTTCAGGACAGGGTTGAACGCTTTTGAACGCCGATACTCTAGGGTTAAGAGGACACGCGGGGAGGCCAGCATGGGCACACAGACCACATCCCTATACCAGACCCTGGGCGGCCAGGCGGCGATCGAGTCAGTGGTGGCGGAGTTCTACCGGCGGGTGCTCGAGGACCCCCGCATCAACCACTACTTCCTCAGGGTAGACATGGAGAAGCTGCACGCACACCAGACCGCGTTCGTGGCCCACCTGCTGGGGGGCCCCCACGCTTACATGGGCCGCGACATGGCCGAGGCCCACGTCGAGCTCCACCTCAGCAAGTCCGACTTCGACGCGGTGGCCGGGCACATGGTGGCGGCCCTCGAGCGCCATGCGGTATCGCAAGTCCACATCGACGCGGTGATCAGCAAGATCGCGGCCCTCGAGCGCGAGATCGTCCACAAGTAGCCCCTCCAGGGCCACCGAACATCGCAGGCCCAGAGCGGCACTGTGTGAAACGGCGCAGAAACCCGCGCGAACGCGATAAGGTCTGCAGAGGGCTCCCCACAGTGTTTTAGGTCTAAACTTAGCACAGCGGCCACAACTCGAGGTTCCCTGCCGATGAGCCACCTGAGCGTAAAACTGTTGGGCTACCCCGAGGTGAGTTTTGCCGGGGAGCGGCTCAAGCTGCCGACCCAGAAGGTGCAGGCCGTGCTGTACTTCCTGGCCCTCCGCAGGCGGGCCTCCCGCGAGGAACTGGCCGAGCTGCTCTGGGAGCCGGAGGCCCGCCACCGCCTGCGCCCCGAGCTGCACCGCCTTAAAAACCTGCCCGGCGCAGAGGACTGGCTCGAGTTGGACCAGACCGCCGCCGTGCGGGCGGCCACCGACCTGGCCAGGTTCGAGGCGGCAGTGCGGGGGGAGCAGTTCGCGGAGGCCCTCGAGCTTCACCCCGAGAACGCGCTGTTGTTGCAGGGCTTTAGCGTCGAGGACGCGCCGCAGTTCGCGGACTGGCTCGAGGAGGAGCGCGGGCGGGTGGGCGGTCTGTACCGCGAGGCGCTGCGGGGCCGGGCATTGCAGCTCAGCCAGGGGGGGCAAACCCACGAAGCCCTGGACCTGGTGCGCCGGCTGATCGAACTCGACCCCCTCGACGAGAGCGCTCACCGGCTGGCGATGCGCCTGGAGTACGCGCGCGGCTACGTCCAAGCCGCGCTCAAGCACTACGACGCCTGCCGCCGGGCGCTGGCCGAGGAGTTGGGCCTCGAGCCCCAGGAAGAGACCCTGGCGCTGGCCAGGGAAATCCAGCGGGGCAGCGCCCTGCCCGCCTACCAGATCGCCGGACAAAAGCGGCTCCCCAAAGCATTCCTTCGCCCCCCGCTGCTTGTGGCCCGCGAGGAGGTCTGGGCGCGCATGGAGGCCGCCTACGAGGCCGGGCAGGCGATTTTTATCTCGGGCGGGGCGGGAACCGGCAAGACCCGCCTGATGCTGGATTTCGCCCGAAGCAAGGGAGATTTTTTGATGGCCGAGGGGCGCATTGGCGACCAGAACATTCCCTTCAGCAGCGTGGCCCGCCTGTTCCGCCGCTACCTGGCCGACTACCCCGAGCGGCGGCTGGAGCCTTGGGTCAGGCAGGAGCTCGCCCGCCTCCTGCCCGAAGCGGGCGAACACGCCCCCGGCCTGCAAGACCTGCCGCGCTTCGCCCCCGCCGTGCAGGCCTTTTTCGCCCACGCGGCCGAGCACTTCTCAGTCCTGCCCACCGACAACCTGCACCTCTTCGACCCCCTCAGCGCCGAGATCAGCGGTCGGGCAGCCTATGCGATCTTCTCCCAGCCGCAGGGCCCGCGCAAAGTCTGTGCCATCAACACCTTCCGCTCCGACGAGGTGGGGCCGGAGTTCTGGCGAAGCATCGAGCACTTCATCACCCAGGGTCTGGGAGTTCACATCGAGCTGGGGCCGCTGGGCCGGGAGGACCTCGAGCGGATGCTGGTGAGTCTGGGCCTCGAGGACGCGGGCAACCTGGCGGCGCGGCTGCACCGGCTGACCGGCGGCAACCCGCAGTTCGTGATGGAGACCCTCAAGTCGCTGCACGCCACTGGGCAACTGGACAACATCCCCGAGCGCATCGCCCTGCCCGAGCGGCTGCTCTACGTGCTGGGCAAACGCCTCGACGGGCTGTCGACGGTCGGGCTGCGTGTCGCAAAGGCCGTGGCCACCGTCGAGCAGACCCTGAGCGCCGAGACCCTGGCCGAACTGCTCGAGCTCAACGCCTTCGACGTTGCCGAGGCGATCGCCGAACTCGAGCAGGCCCAGGTGTTTCACAACGGTGGCTTCGTCCACGACCTGTTGCAAGAGGCCGCCAAGGCCCAGACACCAGCAGCGGTGCGGCGCCTGCTGCACAAGCGCATGGCGGCCCTGCTCGAGCGCAGCACCCCCGACCCTGCTCTCATCGCCCACCACTACCTGGCCGCCGACGAGCGCGAGAAGGCCCTCCCCTGGCGGCTCAGGGCCATCGAGGAAGCCACCGCCGCCGGCTTCCGGGCGCAAGCGGCGGGGTGGCTCGAGGAGTTGCTGTTCGAGGCCACCCAGGACAGCAAGGTGTACCCGCAGGCGCTGGTGCTCAAAGGCCAGCTGCTGCTGGTGCAGGACGTGGACGGGGCTGAGGCGTGCTTCCGGGAGGCCCTCGAGCTGAGCAAGCACCTCTACTTGGATTTGCAGGTGGCTGCGCTCGAGGGCCTCGCGCAGTGCGCCCGCCGCAGGCACCAGCACGCCCAGGCCTTGGGCTGGCTCGAGGCGGCCTTCAAGCTTCCGATGGAGAACGTCCAGCGGGCGCGGCTGCACCACCTCTCGGCCATCGCCCACTCTTTCACGGGCCGCATGACCGAGGCCGAGGCCGCTTTCTATCAGGCCATCCAGGCCGACCCCCTGCGGGTGCAGTACCCGCTCGACCTCGCCACCTTTAGGTGGCACCAGGGGCGCCTGCGCGAGAACGTCGGCCTGCTGCTGGACTTGCTGCGGCGCTACCCCGAACAGGCCCAGTTGACCCAGATTTATCACAATCTCGGTACCAGCTTCTGGGTGCTTGGCGACGCGCCTCAAGCCCTGGCCTGGCTCGAGCGGAGCCTCGAGGTCTGGGGCGGCAGCGGGCACCTTCAGCACGAGGGCATGACCCACCTGGGGCTGGGCTCGGTACACACCAGCATGGGCCACTACGCCAGAGCGCTGGAGTTCCACCGGAGAGCCGAGGCGGTGTTCGGCCAGTTGGGGGTGGCGGCTCGAGTGGCGGACGCGCAGTGCCGCATGGCCTACGTGTATTTGCTGGGCGGTCGGCTGCGGGAGGCCCTCGAGCTGTGCCAGAGATCCATCCCGGTGCTCAAGCAGCACGAGCCCTTCTTGCTCAGCTACGCGCTGTCGTTTCTGTCGCGCACCTTGTACAAAATGGGCGACACGAAAACGGCGCGCGCGGTCATCGAGGAGGCGGTGAACGCGGCCGAGCACAGCCAGCACCCGCTGGGGCTTCAGATCGTGCTGCCGGTCTTCGCCGAGCTGGTTTTGCAGGGCGGCGACAAGGCCCAGGCCGCCAAGGTCAACGGCCGCATCTTGCACCTCGCGCGCACCACCGAGTCGCTGGAGAGCCTGGCCAACGCGTTGATCTTCCAGGCCAAGCTGTCCGAGGAGGCCAGCAGGCTACCCATGCTGACCGAGGCCCTCGAGATCGCCGAGCGGAACAGGCTGGCTCCGGTCGCACTCGAGGCCGCGGCCGCACTCAGCAAGCTCGATGGCGCTTACGAGGTTAAGCGCCTGGAGTGGCAGGGCTACCTCGAGCAAAACGCCCTCAGCGAACCGGAAGCAAGTCGCTAGGCCCACCCCCAGCACGGGAGATCGGCGGCCACGTCAGACGGATGAGGTTGGCGGGCGACGGCAAGCTATAGGGTGGGCTGCCCCCCTCCCCTCCTCACCCGGTCTTTTTCCGCCCCTCGCCGGGTTTTGCCCTCGGAGGTACTCCCGTCACTGTACCCGACACCTCGTGACGGTATAAATAGATGTGGAGCTTGTCTGGGTCATTGCCGCATACGGACTGGGGTTGTTGGCGAGCCGGGTCGGGTTCCCACCCCTGGTGGGCTACTTGGCGGCAGGATTCGCGCTGTGGGGGTTCGGCTACAAGACCGGCGAACTGCTCGAGGGCCTGGCCGAGGTCGGCGTTCTACTGCTCCTTTTCACGGTGGGGCTAAAGCTGCGGCCCGCGAGCCTGATCAAGCTCGAGGTGCTGGGAGTGGGGGGCCTACACCTCTTCGTCTTCGCGGTGGCGCTGGGCATCGGGGCGATGCTGGTGGGGATGGGGACACCCCAGGCAATGTTCATTGGGATCGGGCTGGCCTTCTCGAGTACCGTGCTGGCGGTCAAGCTGCTGGAGGACCGGCGCGAACTCTCGACCTTCCACGGGCGGCTGGTGGTAGGAATTCTGGTGCTGCAAGACCTGGTCGCGGTGGGGATGCTGGCCTACGCGGGCGTGAAGGCCCCCACCCCCTGGGCGCTGCTGCTGCTGGCCCTGCCGCTGCTGCGGCCGCTGGCCATCTGGGTCCTGGAGCGCAGCGGCCACGACGAGCTGCTGCTGCTGTTCGGGCTGGGGGCCGCGCTGGGCGGGGCCGGGCTGGCCCAGGGGTTGGGGGTTTCGCCCGAGCTGGGGGCGCTGTTCGCGGGGGCGGTGCTGGCCGGACACGCCCAGACCTCGGAGCTTTCGCGCACCCTGTGGGGCCTGAAAGAGACCTTTCTGGTGGCCTTCTTCCTGCAGATCGGGCTGCTGGGGCTGCCGCAGGCCGATGCGCTGGGCTGGGTGGTACTGTTCCTGGCCCTGATCCCGCTCAAGGCAGCGCTGTTCTTCTTCCTGCTGGTGGCCTTCGGGCTGCGCTCGCGCACCGCCTTCGTTACCAGTGTGGCCCTCTCGAGCTACTCCGAGTTCGCCCTCATCACCACCGCCGCCGCCGTGAGCAGCGGCCTGCTTTCGGAGAACTGGGGGCAGATCATGGGCCTGGTGGTGGCCGCCTCGCTGGTGGTCGCGGCCCCGCTCAACCGCTCGGTACACGGGCTCTACCATCGCCTCGAGCTGCAGCTCCTGCGCTTCGAGCGCAAAGGCCAGCACTACGACGACGAGCCCACCCAGCTGGGCGGGGCCAACTGGCTGATCGTGGGGATGGGGCGAACCGGCGGAAGTGCCTACAAGATGCTCGAGAGCCGGGGAAAGCAGATTCTGGGCCTCGACGCCGACGAGGGCAAGCTCGAGGCCCACCGCGCCAAGGGCCGCAACGTGCGCTACGGCGACTCCGAAGACCCCGAGCTGTGGGAGCGCCTCGAGCTAGACGGCCTCGAGGGCGTCCTGCTGACCCTTCCCGACCTAGACGCCAAGCTCCTGGGCGTCCAGGGCCTCAAGCGGCGCGGCTTCGGCGGCACCATTGCCGTCACCAGCTACCACCGCGAGGAGGACCCGCTGCTTCGGTCCGCAGGTGCGACCCTGATCTTCCACCCCTTCGCCGCAGCGGGCGAGCGTTTAGCCGAGCAGGTGCTGGAGGAGCAGGTGGAGTTGGAGGAGGCGATGAGCAGAGGGTGACGCGTGGAGCGCTGAAAAGACCTTGACGCTTCCAGAGTTCTTTCTGCGTTCTACCCCCTACGCCCGCCTCAAAGCACGCTCCTCGGGTCCGTGTACTCCATCCCAAAGGCCTCGGCCACGCCCAGGCAGGTCAGTTTTCCTTGGTGGGTGTTAAGGCCCAGCATCAAGGCGGGGTCTTGCTCGAGGGCTTTCAGCCCTTCCCCGGCCAGGCGGATCAGGTAGGGCAGGGTCTGGTTGGTGAGGGCGAAGGTGGAGGTGCGGGGTACGGCCCCTGGCATGTTGGCCACCCCGTAGTGCACTACCCCGTCCACCACGTAGGTGGGGTCGGCGTGGGTGGTGGGCCGGATGGTCTCCACACAGCCGCCCTGGTCTACCGCCACATCCACGATTACCGAGGCCTCCTTCATGGTAGAGAGCATCTCGCGGGTCACCAGCTTGGGGGCCTTGGCCCCGGGGATCAGCACCCCGCCGATCAGCAGGTCGGCGTGGCGGATCGAGGTGGCGATGTTGGCCTCGGTCGAGGCCAGGGTGATCAGCCGCCCGCCGAACACATCGTCGAGGTATTGCAGCCGGTGCTTGGACAGCTCTAGGATGGTCACCTGCGCCCCCATCCCCACCGCGATCTTGGCAGCCTGAGTCCCCACCACGCCTCCGCCGATGATCACCACGCTGGCCGGGGCCACCCCCGGCACCCCGCCCAGCAGGATGCCGCGCCCGCCGTGGGGCTTCTCGAGGGCGGCGGCCCCTACCTGCGGGGCCATCCGCCCGGCCACCTCGCTCATGGGGAGCAGCAGGGGCAGCGAGCCGTCCTCGAGCTGCACCGTCTCGTAGGCGACGCCGGTGGTTCCGCCCGCCAGCAGGGCCTGGGTGAGCGGCTGGTCGGCCGCGAGGTGGAGGTAGGTGAAGAGGATTAGGCCCTCGCGCAGGTACTTGTACTCCTCAGCGATGGGCTCCTTGACCTTAAGCACCAGCTCGGCGGCCCAGGCCCCCTCGGCGGAGACGATCTCTGCGCCCGCGCCCTGGTACTCCGCGTCGGAGATGCCCGAGCCCACGCCCGCGTTCTGCTGCACCCTTACCCGGTGCCCGCGCCGCACCAGGCTGGTCACGCCGCCGGGGGTCAGGGCCACCCGGTTCTCGAGGGTTTTGATCTCTTTGGGAACGCCGATAATCATCGCTGCCTCCTGTGCCTTCTGCCCAAAGCGGGTTGGTTTGCCTTAGAGTAGGGCGCAGCCGCGCCGAGCGGAAGCGAGAACTTAAGGCCGGAGAGAGGTTTGACCTTCAGCTCGTAAGGCATAATGGGGTCTATGCCTGCCGAGCAGGGTCTACTGGACAAAGCCAACATGGCGATCCTGGCCGAGCTACAGCGCGACGCCCGAATCTCGTACAGCGAACTGGGGCGGCGGGTCAAGCTCTCGACCCCCGCCGTGACCGAGCGGGTGCGCCGCCTCGAGGAGGCCGGGGTCATCAGCGGCTACGGGGCCAGGGTAGAGCCCGCCACCCTGGGCTACCCCATCGTCGCCCTGATCGAACTCGAGGTGCCCCCCACCCGCTACAACAGCGTGCTGGAGTTCGCCCAGAGAACCCTCGAGATCCGCGAGTGCTACTTTGTTACGGGAGAGTCGTCGTTCGTGGCGCGGGTGGTGGCCCGCTCAGTGCAGCACCTGCAAGAGCTTATCCAGCAAATGAGTGTCTATGGCAGCACCAAGACCTCGGTGGTACTCTCGAGCCCGATCGTCAAGCACGACTTCGTCCCCTGAACCCATGAGCCGAGCCTTTGTTAAAGAAGATTCCAGCGGCCAGGACATCACCATCCCGGCCCGCGCACCTCTGCCCGAGGGCACCCCCAACTACGTGACCCCCAGGGGATTGGGCCTCCTGGAGGCCGAGCGCGAGGCGCTGTTGGCCGAGCTGTCGCAGGCCCAGGGCGACCCGGCCACCACGGCGCTGGCTCAGGGCAAGCTCGAGCTTCTGGAGGAGCGGCTCTCGAGCGCAAAGCTCGTCAAGCCAGAGATCGCGCCCCAAGGTCAAGTGGGCATCGGCAGCACGGTAACTTTGTTGACGGACGGAAAAGAACGCCGCCTGACCATCGTGGGCGTAGACGAGGCCGACGCGCTGTCGGGTCGGGTGGCTTTTATCTCACCCATAGCGCAGGTGTTGATCGGGCATAGCGTTGGGGACGAGGTGAGTTTGAAGACGGCTCGAGGGACGCAGACCCTGAAGATTGTTGAGGTGGAAATCGGGGCCGCATAACTCCTTTTGGAGGCCGGTTTATCCTTTGTCGAGGTCGCCAGCATTAGCGGGATTGCCCGCCAAGACGCCGCGCCTGAAACTTGCTGGGCACGGCCAACTCACACAACTTCGTTCAAACGCTGATCGGGATGGACTTCATGCATGAGCTTGCGCAGCTTCGCTAACGAGATCGGACGCTGGCCGTTGCTCTGGGGCTTGCCACAGCCCACCCACGCCAACTCACCCGGCCCGTTGAATACCTCGACCGTTGTTCCGTCTTTTTTCAGTTGCAGCACAATCAGGTGAACTGGCTGTGCCCGCAGCGCCACGGACGAACCCTGCGTGACCTTGATCTGGACCGCACGCCCGTCAGGTGCGAGGGCGTCGTGGGTCGCGCTCGAGGCCCTGTACAAGTCTAAACCGTACCGGTGAGCCGCGATCACCTCGCCGATACTGCCCACCAGATGACCGTCAGGCTTGAAGGCCCGCCCCGGGAAGAGCGTCTCCATCTCCGCAACAACCGCATACAGCCTTCGCACCAGCTCCGGCACGCGTTCGGTCGGGTGAGAGACGGTATCGCGCATGTCGTTTTATCTCTTATACGTTGTAGGTGCTGCTGGCTGTCGTCCCACCCCGACCGGTCCAGTTGGTGTGGAAGAACTGCCCCCTGGGCTTGTCGGTGCGCTCGTAGGTGTGGGCCCCGAAGTAGTCGCGCTGGGCCTGGACGAGGTTGGTGGAGAGGGTGCCGGTGCGGTAGCCGTCAAAGTAGGCCAGAGCGCTGCTGAACGCCGGCGTCCAGACCCCGTGCAAGGCGGCGGTGGAGACCACCTGCCGCCAGGCGTTCTGGCTGCCCCGGATGATCTCGGTGAAGTAGGGGTCGAGGAGCAGGTTGGCCAGGCCGGGGTTTTTGTCGTAGGCGGCCTTGATGTTCTCGAGGAACCGCGCCCGGATGATGCACCCCTCGCGCCACATCAGGGCGATGGAGCCGTAGTCGAGGCTCCAGCCGAACTCGCGGGCGGTCATCTGCATTAGCTGGTAGCCCTGGGCGTAGGAGCATATCTTGGAGGCGTAGAGGGCCTGGCGTACCAGCTCGGTGAAGTGGCCCTTCTCCATTGTGAAGGGGATTTGCGGCCCACTAAACAACCTGGCGGCCTCGAGGCGTTCTTCTTTCAGGGCGCTGATGCAGCGGGCGAAGACGGCCTCGGCGATGGTGGAGGCCGGAGCCCCGACATCCAGCGCCGTCACCGAGGTCCACTTTCCGGTGCCCTTCTGCCCTGCCGCGTCGAGGATCACGTCCACCAAATCCTTGCCGGTCTCCTCATCCTTCTTGGTCAGGATGTCGGCGGTGATCTCGATCAGGTAGCTGTCGAGCTCGCCCTGGTTCCACTCGGCAAAGATGGCAGCGATCTCGGCGTTGGACATGCCCGCGACCTGCCGCAGCAGGCTGTAGGCCTCAGCGATCATCTGCATGTCGCCGTACTCGATGCCGTTGTGCACCATCTTGACAAAGTGCCCCGCCCCGTCCTGGCCCACCCAGTCGCAGCAGGGCGAGCCGTCGGCGACCTTGGCAGCAATGCCCTGAAAGATCGGCCGGACGTGCTCCCAGGCCCTGGGGTCGCCCCCCGGCATGATCGAGGGGCCGTGCAGCGCGCCCTCCTCGCCGCCCGAGACCCCGGTGCCGACGAACAGCAGGCCCTTCTCGGCCAGCTCTCTGGTGCGGCGGTTGGTGTCGGCGTAGTGGCTGTTGCCACCGTCGATGATGATGTCGCCAGGCTCCAAGAGCGGCAGCAGTTGCTGGATGCTCGAGTCTACTGGCCCGCCCGCCTTGACCATCAGCATGACCTTGCGCGGCCTCTTAAGCTGGCCCACGAACTCCTGTAGGCTCGACGCCCCGACAATGTTCTTGCCCTTGGCCCGGCCCTCGGTGAACTCCCGCACCTTCTCGACCGTGCGGTTGAAGGCCGAGACCGTGAACCCCTTGCTCTCCATGTTCAGGATGAGGTTCTCCCCCATCACCGCCAGCCCGATCACCCCGATGTCACTCTGCATTATTTGACTCCTGTCGTGTTTAGGGTTCAGCCGTGGGTTTTTCGCGGTCAGCCATTAGACCCCAGTTAACCGCTACCCGCTAATCGCCTAAAGCCTCCAACTGCCCCACAACCCGCCGCACGATGGCCTCGATGGGTTCGCTTATGTCTACGGTGATGGCGTTGGCAGGGGGCTCGAGGGTGTTGAGCTGACTTTCCAGTAGCGTCACGGGCATAAAGTGCTCCCGGCGCTGCATCCGCTGGGCGATTAGCTCGCGGCTGCCTTGCAAGAATACCACCTCCACGCCGGTTAAACCCTGGGCAAGGGTCTGGCGGTAGCGCTCTTTTAGGGCCGAGCAGGCCAAGATCAGCGGCCTGTCGGCCCGCAGGTGGGCCTCAATTAATCCGCGAAGCCGAAACAGCCAGGGCTCGCGGTCGGCGTCGGTGAGGGACTGGCCGCTCGCCATTTTCTGGCGGTTGGACTCGGGGTGGTAGTCGTCGGCGTCGGCAAACGCCCAACCCAGGGTTTCGGCCAGCGCCCGGCCCACGGTAGTCTTGCCCGAGCCCGAGACGCCCATGACGAGGACGGCTCGAGTCCTCACACCGCCCTCCACGGCCAGGCCACGCAGGCCCGCACCTCGGGGAACAGCACCAAGTCCGCCTTGCCCTTGAAGGTCAGGGTGGTGATGTTCATTCCAGGCAACAGCTCTCTGGCTTTGTTCAGCGTTGCCCCGGTCACGCTCACGTCGTCCACCAGCAACACCCGCCCACCTATAGGGACTAGAGGTAAGGGCTCGAGCAGTTCCGGCTCAGCCCTGCGCGGTTTATTGTCGTCATCGCGGTAGTTAATCCGCAGCAGCACCAGCGGCACGCCAAGTTGGTGCGCCGCCATCGCGGCGGGGACGATACCCCCCCTGGCGATCCCCACCACCACGTCCACCTCGGGCAAGGTCAGCCCCCGCAGCCGAGCGCTGATCTCGGAGAACTCGAGCCCGACCTTTACCGCACTCATGCCCCCTCCCGCACCCGGTAGAGCGTCTCGCCCGCCTTGCGAACCAGCAGCACGCCCTCATCTTCCTTATTAGCGTAGTCTTCCGGATCTATCGCGTCGGGGTTGAGGTAGCCCAGGTTCAGCCGGGCGCAGTCCTCCGGGCCGATACGACTGGCCAGGGTGACCCTGACTCGAGGCACTTCCCTGCCGTCTATCCAGGCCCCGCCGCCGCGCACGTGGGTGCTGTGGGCCACCACCCCCAGCGGGACGTGGGCGAAGCGCTCCCACTGGTTCAGGAAGTAGGGCACCGAGTGGTAGCCGATCTCATAGATGTAGCGGCCGTGGACCAGGCTCACCGTGTCAAGGTGCGGGGCATAGATGATCAACTCGCCGCCATCGGCGAGGGCGGGGTCGAGCTTGTACATGGCCTTGCCTGCGGTCCAGAGTTCGTCGTACATCGGCGGGGCGCAA
This sequence comes from Meiothermus sp., assembly GCA_033762915.1. Lineage (GTDB taxonomy): Bacteria > Deinococcota > Deinococci > Deinococcales > Thermaceae > Meiothermus. The sequence goes on from JANRLD010000070.1 coordinate 74,685, forward strand.
GAAAGAATCTTCTTGAACGGCCGATCCACCCAGACGATGTGGCGCCTGCTCGAGAGGTCGGCCGCCGCGCTCCAGGCCGAGACGTGGTCGCCCACGAATATCCCCGACAGCCCGCTGCCCTGTACCACCAGAGAAATCAGGGTGATGGGGGTAGGGACGTGGCGGGCGGCCTCGTGGATCAGGGCCCGCACCGGGGTGTCCTTCAGCCCGATGGTGCCGCGCACCCCGGCCAGCGCCCCCAGCCAGTGGGTCACGTTGATCATCTCGGCCCCGCTGATGCCGGGGAACAGGTACTTGGCCCCGCCCGAGAAGCCGACCACCTCGTGGGGGAAGGTGGGGCCGAGGATGAGGAGCTGGTCGGCCTCCACCGCCGCCCGGTTCAGCCGCACCCCCACGTCGGAGCCCAGAGTGGGATGCCAACGTTCGCCCGCGATCTCCTTGACCCGTGCCTGGGAAACCACCCCGACGGTCGCCAGCACGCTGGGGTCTTGCCAGGCGTGGTTGAGGATGCCGACGTGTTTGTAAACGGTGGCCCGCTCCTCCGCACTGACGCCGACCAGCTTGTTCAGCTGTTCCTCAGTCAGCGGCGGGTGGGTGCCCAGCGCCACCATGAACTCGAGCCTGGCGACGCCCTCGAGGGCCTCCACCAGCATCCGGAAGAGCTGCGGCAGGGGCAGGGTGCGGGTGTGGTCGGGGATCAGGACCAGGACTTTCTGGCCGCTAAAGCGCCCCCGCAGGGGCTCGAAAGCTTTCTGGATTTGCCCGGCGCTCAGCAACTCGCCCACCGGGGCCATGGCTTGGGATAGCAGGTGGGGGCTCATACGTTCTGGCTGCCCGGCTGGAGCGGGAGGGTGGCCCGGAAAAACTCAAAGCCCCTCGAAATGCCGGCGTACCAGCCGCCCGCCACCCCACACCCGCCGCGATCCGCATTTTATCCCTCATGGGCCTTCTTCCGCCTCGAGCACAGACCGTGCGCCGTCATCTTGGGCCGGGCCGCCTACGTCTGGCCATACGCGCTGCAGCCCGGAGGGTCGTCTCGAGACGCGCTGGGAGAAGCTTCTTCGGGCCCGCTGCGGGATCTAAAACCAACACAGGCTGCTTTCACCGCCCTTAAGTCCCTATAGGCTTTGTGGGACATGCTAAAGCAATTATCCGCACTCTTCTTCCTCCTTATCCTGCTGGGCGGCTGTGCACCCGCCATCGTGCCGCCGGCGGGACCGGACGGCAGCACCCTCCGCCCGGCCTTGAACGGCGAACGGCGAACGTTTACCCTCCCCGGGTTTGGCAGAGTTGCCTACTACGCCAACCCGCGTGGCACCGGGCGCCCCCTCATCCTTACCCACGCGGTCAACGCCGCCGCCAGCGCCTACGAGATGAAGCCGATCTGGGACGCCTACGCGGGCAGCCGTCCGCTGTACGCGCTCGAGTGGCCCGGCTTCGGCAGCAGCGACCGCCCCGACATCCAGTACACGCCGGCCCTTATGACCCAGGCCCTGCGGACGCTGGTTGATCTGTTGGGCGGCGATGTGGACGTGGTAGCGCTCAGCCTGGGCAGCGAGTTCGCCGCCAGGGCGGCCCTGGCCGAGCCGCGCATCAAGACCCTCGCGCTCATCAGCCCCAGCGGCTTCGGGAACCCCACCGGCACCTCCCAGACCGCCAGCGAGCAGGACGGCGGCAACCAGCTCTTCGGCATCCTGAGCACGCTCGGCGACCCGATCTTTGGCTTCCTGAGCAGCCGCTACGGCCTCAACCTGTTTCTGGATTTAAGCTTCAGGAACCGAGTGCCCGATGATGTGCTGGAGTACGCCTTCGAGACCGCCCAGCAGCCCGGAGCCAAGCTGGCCCCCATCTACTTTGTCAGCGGTCGGCTGTTCACCCGCAACGCCTACGCCGATTTGTACGATAAACTGACCATCCCGGTATTGGTGCTCTACGACCAAGATGCCTATGTATCCTTTGATGGCCTGCCGCGTTTCGCGCAAAAACCCAACGCAGCCCTGGTTCGCATCCCCGAAACCGACGGCCTGCCGCAGTTCGAGAAGATGGGCGAGGTGAAAACCGCCCTGGATGCTTTCTGGGCCAGGACCCGGTAGCAGACGCCGGTTGTGACCCATGAACCGCCCGGGTCTCGAAGCCGTGGAAGAATCGGGGCGTATGGCGAAACCCTGGCTGGCTTTACTCGCCGCGTGCTGCGGCCTGGCCCTTGCCCAAACCCCCAGCTGGCCCCCCAAGGTCGAGAGCGGGCAGACCTGGAGCTTCGTCCTCGAGGCCTCCGGACAGCGCTTCATTTGGAATGTGAAGATTGGCGCGGTGGTACGCGGCAACATCTACGCCGCCACCGCCGAAGGCGTAGACCGGCGCACTGCCCAGGTAGCCTACTTCGCCGACACCCTGCCCGGCACCAACTACAAAGACGTGCTGGTGTTCGACTTCCAAGCCCCCTCGGTCAGCTCGAGCTTCACCCAGCCCTTCGCCTGCATCATCTTTAACAACGGGCGCGGCAACATCCCCCTGGCCCCCGGCGCGGTCTGCAGCGCCACCCTGGGTGCCGCCACCGGCCCCACCACCCCAAGCAGTGCCGAGGCCCCGGCTTGGCTGCGCGAGGCCCGGCGCGTCCCTGCCGCGGGCCAGAGCTGGCGGCTCGAGGCCTTCAACGTAGTCTGGGGCCTGAACTTCGCCAAGGCTGAGGGCGACGGCCTCTCGGGCACGGCCAGAATCCTCGAGAACCGTAGCGGCGACCAACTCCCGCCCGACTGGAACCTCCGCCTAACCTACGCGGGCCGCACGGCGCGGCTCGAGATCTCGGCGGGCCAGGCCACCATCGCCTGTGTGCTTGACGACCAGTTCCAGAACGCGGTCAACGGGGTGCTGCGGGCCGATGCCAACCTGTTCCGCCAGGGCGTGCAGGGCAGCCAGGCCCAAAGCACCTGCCGCGTGGTGCTCAACCCCTGAGGCAGCCATGCGTGCGCTGATACTGTCGCTGGCACTTTTATGCTCGGCCTTAGCCCAGGGCGAGCGCGGCTTTCAGACCCCCTCGGGCAACATCCACTGCATGATTTACGCGCTCGACGGCAACTGGGAGATCCGCTGTGACATCCTCCAGACCACCAACCGCCCCCCGGTCCGGCCCGCCGACTGCACCCTGGACTGGGGCAACGCCTTCTTCATGACCCCCACTGGCCGCGCGGCCCGCATATGCCACGGCGACACCGTGGCCAACCCGAACCACCCCAAGCTGGCGTACGGGCAGACCCTTAGCTACCAGGGCTTCACCTGTGTCTCGAGAACCACCGGCCTGCGCTGTACCAACAAGAGCGGTCGGGGGTTTGAGCTCTCACGGGCCAGGCAAGTGGTCTTCTAACGGCAGCGGTGCCCGTTGCCCCACAAGCTCGGCCATGCCCGCAGGGCCGCTTTCGCCCTCCGACCTTCGTCCTTCAACTTGCTTCACCCCTACTGGTAGACTCTCCTCATGTTGAAACTCGAGCTATCCAACCTATCTGCCAGCCGCATTGGGAACAAGCACGGGCTGAACCTCGAGGCAGAGTTCGCTGCGGGCGCGGGCAAGCTGGACCTGGCGCGGGACATGCTGACCTCGCGGAAACACAAGGCCGAGGAGTTCCTGGGCTGGATCGACATCCCCGAGGACACCGAGGCGGTGCGGCAGGTGCTGCGCTACCGCGAAGCGAATGCGTGGGTCGAGGACTTTGTGGTGCTGGGTATCGGCGGGTCGGCGCTGGGCACCCAGTGTGTGGAGGCCGCCCTGGGCAACAGCAAGGTGCGGATTCACTACGTCGACAACGTGGAGCCCGAGCCCATCCTGCGGCTGTTGCGGACGCTGGACGCCACCAAGACCCTGGTCAACGTGATCTCCAAGTCGGGCTCCACCGCCGAGACCATGGCGGCCTTCCTGGTCTTCCGGCAGTGGCTCGAGCTGTCCCACGGCACGGACTGGAAGAAGCACGTGGTCGTCACCACCGACCCCGCCAAGGGCATCCTGCGGCCCTACGCCCAGGCCGAGGGCCTCACGGCCTTCGAGGTGCCGCCCTCGGTGGGGGGGCGCTTCAGCGTGACCTGCCCGGTGGGGACGCTGCCGCTGGCCTTCGCTGGGGTGGACCTCGAGAACCTGATGGCCGGTGCGAGACGGGCCAACCAGACCGCCACTGCCGCCTTCGCCGAGAACCTCCCGGCCCAGACCGCCCTAATCCACGACCTGCTCACCAAACGCGGCAAGAACATCCTGGTGATGATGCCCTACTCTACCCGCCTGCGCTTCCTACCCGACTGGTTCGTGCAGCTCCACGACGAGAGCCTGGGCAAAACCCTGGACAAGCAGGGCAAAGAGGTGCGAACGGGCACCACCGCCGTCCGTGCTGTCGGCACCACCGACCAGCACGCCCAGGTCCAGCTCTTCCGCGAGGGCCCGCACGACAAGAGCGTGCTGATCGTGCGCCTCGAGCGGCCCTCGGAAGACCTCGAGATCCCGGCCGTGCAGGGTCTGGACGGCCTGAATTACCTCTTCGGGCGAAGCTTCTTCGAGCTGCTCACCGCCGAAGCCAAGGCCACCGCCCACGCCCTGGCCAAGGCCCAGCAGGCCAACTTCACAATCACCCTGGAAAAGCTCGACGCCCACAACCTGGGCTGGCTCCTCCAACACCTGATGTGGCAGACCGCCTACCTGGGCGAACTCTGGAACATCAACGCCTTCGACCAGCCCGGCGTAGAGCTGGGCAAGGAGTACACCTACGCCCTGATGGGCCGCAAGGGCTGGGAGAAGCTGGCCGAGGAGTTAAGGACCGAAGGGGTGAAGTAGGGTATAGAGCGGTTCCCACGAACCCTCTCACCCTTATGGACAAAACCCAGCGCACCTACGACCAGTTTGCCGCCGTATACGACGACACCAACGCGGCGATGCCGGACGGGTTGAAGCGGGCAGCCGCGCAATTCTTGGGTCGTCTGCCTAAAAACCCCCACTGTGTGGATGTGGGCTGCGGCGTGGGGCGGGATATGGCTTGGCTCAAAACCCACGGCGCAGTCATAACCGGGGTGAATTTCTCAATCGGGATGCTGGCTCGAGCGCGGACTCGAGTGCGTGGTGAATTGATCCAAATGGACATGCACAGCGGTTCCCACCATTACGCCTCACTGCGTGAGGCGTAATGTACCCCGCACATCCGAGTCTCTACGTGCGGGGTATTCGTGGGAACCGCTGCAGGAATTGCAATTGGAACCCTCGAGCTTCGACGGACTGTGGTGCAACGCGGCACTGTTGCATCTGCCCAAACAAGCTGTGCCCAAAGTGCTGGCCGGATTCAAGCGGGTTTTGGTGGAAAGCGGGTTGGCCTTTTTTAGTCTTCAAGTGGGGGCAGAGGAAAGGTACGGGGAAATTCCGGCCTATCCTGGAGCAGAACGGTTTTTTGCACGGTATCAGCCAGAAGAGTTTACGGACTTGCTTAACGAAGGTGGCTTCTCCGTACTCGAGCAAGAGATTTCGGACGAAGGGGTGCGGGTCTGGCTACGGATTTTTGCCAGAGCAAAACTTTAACCATTCAAACCCAACTGAATTGCGGGGTGAGTGCGGACGAGCAGCCGCTCGTCCCTACAGGGGTGGGTTAGTTTACTTGGGTAAGGCTCGAGGCTCCCCCGTCTGGCTGCGCCCCACGAAGACCGCCCCGGCTTCTACATCGAGGGCCATGGCCCGCACGTCGCCCTCGAGTCGGGCACTCTTGGTCAGGTGCAGCTTGCCGCCCGCCACCACCTGGGCGTTGACCTGGCCCTGCACCAGGATGTTATTGCCTTTGACCTGCTCCCCTTCGATGCTGGCGCTGGGGCCGATCTCGATGTCTCCGTCCGCCATCACCGAGCCCTTGACCTTGCCGTCGATGCGGACGTTACCGCTGGCCTTGATGTCGCCCTCGATCTCGCTGCCCTCCGAAAGATAGGTCAGCGCCGCCGCGTTGGGACGTTGTTGATTCCGGTTTCCGCCTAACACGGGGCTATCCTAACACGGCGGGAAGCTCGAGAGCCCCCGGAGTGAATGAGGTAGGGAGGGGGCACCCGCCTCATGGGTTCTCCCCTTCCTTCTTGGCCTTACTGTAAGTACCCTCTGGGGTTTACGTCGCTGCCCTCGCGGATGACCGTGTAGTGCAGGTGCGGGCCGGTGGAGCGGCCGGTAGAGCCGATACCGCCGATCACGTCGCCGCGCTCCGCGCGGTCGCCGACCCGCACCCGCGTCGAGGAGAGGTGGCCGTAGAGGGTCTTGTAGCCAAAGCCATGATCCACCACCACCGCCAAGCCGAAGATGGGGCGGTATCCGGCGGCCTCCACCACGCCCGCGCCGGTGGTGCGGACGGGGGTGCCGTAGGGGGCCGGGAAGTCCAGGCCGTTGTGGTACTCGAAGCTCCAGCCGAAAGGGCTGCGGCGGTAGCCGAAGCCTGAGGTGATGCGCCCGTAGCCGCGCACCGGATAGCCGTAGGGGGTGGCGGCCTCGCGCTCCAGGGTCTGGTTTAGCTCGGGCGAGAGCTCCACCAGGTCGCGGCGGAAGCCCTTGAGCTGGCCCTGGGCGAAGTCTAGGACGGTCTCGAGCTCGGCGGGCTTGGTGTCGCCGCCGCCCCTGGCCCCGCCCTCGTTGGTGCTGGAGGTCCCGCCCTCGTTGGTGTTGGAGGTCCCGCCCTCGTTGCGGGAGGGGGTGAGCTTGATCTCGGGCATGCCGGCGCGGCGGCGCAGGGCGTTGATCTCGGTCTCGAGGGTTTGCAGTTGCCGCAGGATGCCCTGGGCGTCCTCGGAGAGGGCGTTGTTGCGGGTGCGCTCGGCGTCCACCCGGCTGCGCTCGGCGGCCAGTTGGTTGTTAAGCTTGCGGGCCTGCTCGTTCATCGACACCAGTTGAAGCTGGAGGCTGCGCATCTCGGCGGTGCGGTTCCACAGCCATAGGTTTAGGCCACTCCAGCCTGCCAGCACCGCCAGGATTACCAGCGGTATCCAGACCGGCAGCGACAGCGTGCGGGGGGCCGACCCGGTGCGTGCCAGCCAGAGGGTGTAGCGTACGGGGTGACGGCGCAGGGGCATTAGGAGCCAAGTTCTAACCCGGCGGTGTGCAAAAAGTCAAGATGTTTTAATGTTCACGCACCGCACCTCTCATAAAGTGGTATGTCGCGATTTCCCCAATCAGCGGAGGAATCCTCGAGCTTTGGACTGCCCCTAATGGCCCGGAATTAACCCAGCACCGGATGAGAGGCGCGGCTGGGCGTGTCTTAAGCCCGCCTGTAACGCCGGTAAACTTGAGGCCCCGGCCCGGGCACCTACAATAGCCCTTGGGATGAAGACTGCCGACTACCTCATCATCGGCGGAGGCATCGTGGGCCTGACCGTGGCCCTCGAGCTGCACCGCCGCCAGCCGAGCGCCAAGATTATCGTCCTGGAGAAGGAGAAGGCCCTGGCCTTCCACGGCTCTGGCCGCAATTCCGGTGTGCTACACGCTGGTTTTTATTACACCTCCGACAGCCTCAAGGCCAAGTTCACCCGCGACGGCAACGCCAGATGGAAGCGCTTCGTGGAGGAGAGGGGCCTCAAGATCAACCGCTGCGGCAAGCTGGTGGTAGCCAAGCACGAAGGGGAGGTGGAGGGCCTACGGGAACTCAAGCGGCGCGGCGACCTCAACGGGGTCGAGACCGAGCTGATCAGCCTCGAGGCCGCCAAGAAGATCGAGCCGAGGGTCAAGACCACCGAGATCGCCCTCTGGTCGCCCAACACCGCCACCGTCGACCCCCTCGAGTGCATGAACGCGATGGCGGCGGAGTGCGCGTCTAAGGGCATCGAAATCCTGCTGGACAGCCCCTACCAGTCGCGGCGCGGCAAGGCCGTGATCACCCCGCACGAGGTCATCAGCGCGGGCTACACCGTCAACTGCGCGGGCCTGCACGCCGACAAGGTAGCCCACGACTTCGGGGTGGGTGAGCGCTACCGCATCTTGCCCTTCAAGGGGCTCTACATCTACGGCTCGGAACCTAAGGGCTCCCTGCGCACCAACATCTACCCCGTCCCCGACCTCCGCAACACCTTCCTGGGCGTCCACTTCACCGTGACCGTGGACGGCAAGGCCAAGATCGGCCCCACCGCCATCCCCGCCTTCTGGCGCGAGAACTACCAGGGCCTCGAGGGCTTCGACCTCCAGGAGATGCTGGGCATCCTGCGCGACGAGGCCATCCTCTTCTACCGCAACGACTTCAACTTCCGCTCACTGGCCTTCGAGGAGATCAAGAAATACTCCCAGCGCTATCTGGTGGAACTGGCCTCGAGCATGCTCGAGGGCGTAGACCCCGCCAACTACAAAACCTGGGGCCGCCCCGGCATCCGTGCCCAGCTCTACGACCACCAGGACAAGAAGCTGGTGATGGACTTCATGCTCGAGGGCAACAGCGAAGGACTGCACGTGCTCAACGCCATCTCCCCCGCCTGGACGGCCTCAATGCCCTTTGCCGAGTACGTGGTCGACAAGGTAGAGGCGCTGCACCGAGGCAAGGTGCTGGTTTAGTTCACACCTCTTTTGACTATGCCCCCAGAGGGGTTCTCAGTTCAATGTTTCGTGGAGCAAAGAACTCAAAGCCTTTTGAATGTAAAACTAATCCACAGTTAGTATTTGAGACATCGCGCACACGTTCAAGAATTTGAAGGGCATCTCCATCATAGTTATACTCAAACCAACACCACCTCTCAAGAGGTTCCTGTTGGGTATTACGGTAGGTTCTTTGATTATCCTTTATAAACAGTGATTGAAGATGTTGTCTTGCTTCTAGGTTTTGTGGCTCAGCAGTAACACCCAATATTCCAGCCTCCCACAGAACCTCGACGGCGCGGTTGATATCAATATCTGTTTGGTTGATACGGCGCTTTAGGTCGTCAACTTGGAAAATCAATGGTAAACCCAGCCTTGCCCAAAAACTTAACATTTAGTGGCTTTTGCCCAAAAAGTCGAGATTCTGCCCAAAAAGTCTACTTCAACCCATCCACGAAATAGGAGCGCCCAGAACTGCTTGGGCGCTCCTATTGATAAAGGCGGCTTTTGTG
>JANRLD010000071.1:0-74371 GCA_033762915.1 Meiothermus sp.
GAGCGACCTGCGCCTCGTGGGGTACCGGGGCGGCGACAGTTTCGACCCCGATCCGGAGTGGGACGCCAGCGGTTTAAGTGACCCGCGCAAGTTCACCGCCCTCAGCTGGCTGCGCAACAACTGGGGCCAGCTAAGACTTAACGGCGCACCGGTTCCCACACTGCTGAGTGGAACTGTTGGTTTGGGCGGATACAGTGTCACCAATATCTCCTGGAATACCAGCACACGCTCCTACCGCTACGACCTCCAACGTACGGTGTACACCCACGACCGCGCCACGCGCCAGTTGCGACGCGAGCAAGACCTGCTAACTTGCGACCAGGCCACTCTGGCCTGCACACTGGACCGGGATGGCCAACCCGAGGCCATGATCGAGGGCCTCGAGGCCTTGCACGTCTTTTTTCAGAGCCGCACCGGGGCTTGGAGCTTGACCCCTCCGCCTGCGGCGTCCCTGGTCCGCATGGCGGTATACCTGCGCGGCCGTAGCCCCCGCCCAATCGGACCCGGCCAATGTGGTCCGTGGCCGTCATCGCAAGCCCAACTCCCCTCGAGTTTGTCCAGTCTTGGCCTTAGCCCGGTCAGCTACCTTGGGGCTGAGTGTTCCTACCGGCGGGCCGAAAGGACCCTCAGCGTGTACGTGGTGAACCCCCAACAGTACTGAGGTTGGGAAAGGAGCAAAAGAGATGAAACAAACAGGTTTTGCTCTTGTCGCAACTTTGGGTGTGGCCTCACTCATTTTGATTCTCGGTCTGGCCATGGTTAACCTTTCCCAGACCAACCTTCAGATAGCCACCAACAGCCGGATCAATACCGAGGCCCGATACGCTGCCGAAGGTGGCATTGACGCGGCAATCGCCACCCTCAACCAGGGTGTACTCGACGATACCCGTGATCTACAGATCGGCAGCTATGCGGTCACTGTTAGCGTGGAAGACCTTAACACCTCTGACGACACCGAGGCTCAGGACGAAGAAGACGCCTCCGACCCCACCGAAGCCGAGATTGACGCCGAAGAGCAGAGCATCTTCCTGATCACCAGCCGCGCGGTCGGCCCCGGAAACGCCGAGTATGAAGCCAGCGCGGTCGTCGCGGTGGACGGTTCTCCCTCAAGTTGGGACGAGAACTACGTGACCGACGTGCTGAACTCTGGGCCAGGTATCATCACGGAGGGCTTGTGTAAACTCAACACCTCTAAAGCCGGGGGAAGCACCATCCCTCAGGGCATCCACTGTAATCGGGGATTTGACCTCAAGGGCGGACTCGTGATCGGGTCGGGCGGCACCAATGACGACGCCACCGCCTCGTGCGACACCACCAACCGGCGCAAGTGCAAGTGCAAGGACAAGATCACTTCCAGCGGCCGTCTCGTCGGCGACTACTGTGTGAGCAAGAGGCAGCCCCGATACCTCCGCCCCGCGATGTCGGTGCCAATTCCCAACTACACCTCCCTAAAGAACTCGCTATACCCCGTGCGCACCGACTATGGCCCTGTTGATGTGGGGGGCCACGTAACAGCCAAGAACATTACGGACTTGATCCCGGGTTTCGTGCCCGCTTCTTCTCCAGCCCAGAGGGTGATTGTGCTCAGCGGAAACGGCCACCTGAACTTTAGCTCTGGACTCGAGCTGAAAAACGTTGTCTTGGTCATGGAAAGCCGCTCGAGCGTTCAGATCAGCGGCGACGTGAAGTTGGATAACAGCCTTCTGATTGTAAACAAGGTGCGCATCACCGGGAACCTCGAACTCAAGAACAGCCGGCTGCTGGCCAACCGCGAAGTCAGCATAAACTCTGGTTCCGTCACCTACTCCGGAGTCTCCACACTGGCGTCGGGCCGTCACGTCAAACTGGTACGGGCCGACATTACCGGTCCTAACGACGATAAGAACATCCTCAACCTGTTTGCCAGCCGTGACGTGAAAGGGGCCGGCCAGATCAGGGCCCAGACCGCCCTGATTGCCGGGGGAAAGTTCAACTACAAACAAAAAAAGGGCAAAGCTCTCGAGGTTGAGGGCTCGATTCTGGCCAAGCGCGAAGTCAAGATCAAGGGAATAGCCCGGATTCAACCGGCGGGATTGACCCCACCTAACCCCGATCTCCAGCTCATCCTGACCCGACCAGCGTCCCCAGATGTCACCGTTGAAGTGGTGAGCCGAAAGTAAAAAGGGTTCGGAGAACTCAATACCGAAAAGTCGGCTTATCTACTCACCGGTCTCCGCTAGACCGCCTCGAGCGAAGACGAGGCATACTCCGTTGCCCCTAACGGTTCAACAATTCACCCATTTGTCTTCTGACCGCCTCGAGTCGGGCCGGGTTCTTCTCCCAGTCGGCCATGCTTCTCGCCAGCTCTTCAGCCGCCGTTCCCAGCCGGATGCTCAGGCCGCGCTCGCGGATGAGCCTGAGGTACTCGTAGTCTTCAATTCCGTCCCGCAACCACTTTACCCGCAGCGAGGGCACCAGCGAGGTGGGCATGCCCACTGCGTCGCCGGGGTAGAACCAGAGGCCGTCGCCGTTGAAGGCCCGGTTGGCGTTAAAGTACCGCACGTCCGTCCAGGGGTCCTGGCGCCGCTGCCAGGAGGCGTCGTAGTAGTCGGCCGCCCAGCCAAAAAAGCCGGTCAGGCCGAGATTGTACAGCAGCACGCCCGAGGATACCCGGAAGTTCATGGGGCTGTAGTCTAGGAGCCACTGTGGGGCGTAGGGGGTGTCGCGATTGATCAGGGCCGTGTAGTACCAGAAAGACGAACCACGCTGCCGCGCGGCCTCGAGCAGCCCGCTGCGCTGGGCCTCTGAGTACATCTCGGCGTTGACCGAGAAGATGTCCACCAGGGGCCTGCCGCTCTCGCCCTCCAGCAGCTCCCGGCGTGGGTGCAGGGTGCTCATGTGCCCCACCCCGGCCACCCGCATATTGCGCGACCAGTTGCGGATATCGGGCAGCAGATTGATTCCGCGCTGGTCGCACACGTCGAGTTCGTCGAAGGCGAAGTTGTAGACCGGCACCCCCACCTGGCGGGCCTGGCTGGCGGCCTGAAACTCGGCCACGCTGGGCGCAGAGCGGGCGCGGCAGGTCTCGGCGTTGGCCCCGCTCCAGATGCCCAGATCGATGTAGTTCATCCCGTATCGGTCGGCGAACTCTCGCACCTCTGCGGGTTCGACACGACCGGGCATCAGGCGATTGCGAAGCAGCTCGGCCCTGGCGGCACGGGTTTTGAGGTTCCATAGGGGGAAGAACGACTGCACGCTGGGCCTCAGCGGCAGCTCGAAGTTCCAGACCGTAAGGCTGATTTGCCCCTCGAGGGTTCCGTTCACGCTGGAGAGCCGGTAGCTGCCCAGGTAGCGGCCCGCCGCCGCGTTGCGCGGGACGCTCACCTCGACCCAGAAGGGCTGGTTGCGCCCGGGCTGTACGTCCACCGGGACTGCCTGAAAGCGGCCCCCGGACAGCGGACGTCCGGTGCTGGGGTCGCTGAAGGGGATCAGTGCGTCGGCGTACCATCCCGGGCCTTGAGAGCGGTTGGGGCTGCCCGCGAAGCTGGGACTGGGGTCGGTGATTTGGACATAGTGTTGACGGTAAAGAGAGATGTTCTGGCCGCCGATCACGGCCCCGTTGGGTCCACGCAGGTCGGAAACCTCGAGGCTGGCCCCCTTCACCCCACGGTCGCCCGTCAGAACCACCTGAAAAGCTTCGGACTCGCCCCTGGCCGCGAACAGCTCGGCGTTGCGACTGGGGCCAGGAGCGGACTCGAGTCCGACGCGCTCGAGGGGACCCGCCGTCCAGGCCCGGACGGGGCCGGTTGGGTCGATGGGAATCACGGGGGAGGGGCAGCCGGTGAGTACGAAAAGTAAAGTCAACGCGAACGGCAGGCGCACAAAACGCATATCCGTAAGTGTAGGTGAACAGGGCAATGAGAAGGTTAGTGAGCGTTGCTGAGTTCCCGGTGCCGGAAACTGAGCGGCAGCGGGTGGGCGACAGCGGACTGGGTCAGTCCAAGGCATCCCCCCAATCCAGCCTACGCGCAGCCTGATACGCCTCGCCGTTGCGCTTGCTAAAGGTCTGCTCCGACTCGCTGCCATCAGCCGCGCACAGCCGCAGCCGCAGGTGCCCACTGCCGCCCTTGGTAGGTGCGATGACCCGCCCACGAGGGAAGGCGACTCGCGCCCTGGCAACCGCCAGGTAGATAAACTTCTCGTCCTCCCAGGGCACGTCCCCGCCCTTAGCCAGCCGGTGGATGCGTGAGCGGGCCACCCGCCTCGAGAAGTGGCACCACTCGCCTTCCAGGCGGGTCAGCGGGCAGGTCTGGGTGTGGGGGCAGGGTGCGACCAGGTTTGCACCAAGCCCCAGGAGCTGATCCCGGGCATCGAGGATGCGCCGCCAGCCGGCAGGCGTCCCCGGCTCAACAATCAGGAGCGTGTCGGCGGTGAGGTTCCAGAGTTGGCCGATCAGTGCTGAGCGAACGGGTGGCTCGAGTTCGTCGAGCACATAGGCCAGCGTTACAAGGTCGTGCGGCTTTAGGGCGGGGAGCGGGTTGCGCAGGTCGGCGGTTTTCCAGTCGGTTTGGACAAGTGATGCCGCCGAAAGCTCCTTGCCCCAGCGCCGCATGGCCTCGGAGCCCTCGAGCAGGGTCGCTTGCTCGAGACTTGCCCAACAATTCTGGGCCGCCCAAACTGCCGCGCCGGTGCCGCTGCCCACATCGAGCAAGGCGCGCGGCCCAAAGTCGGGCCGCAGCTCGGAGAGGTAGCCGAGGGCTGCTCGGGCCGCCGCGTAGGTTGCGGGCATCCGGGTTGCCATGTAGGCCTTGGCTTGTAGGTCGCTCGAGACATGCCAGCGCCCGTCGCGGGTCTCGGCCCGGTAACGCTGGGAGAGCGCCTCGGCGGCTCTGGCGAGGTCGGCGGCCGGGGTGTGTTCGAGGGCCTGGTCTACGGCGTGACGGAGGGGGGGCGGGAGTTCCATGGCTACCTCGTGATGACATATAGATGGTCGGGATGGGTATACCCCTCGAGAATGACTTCCTTCTCGAGCTTCATCCCTAGCCTCTCGGCCACCCGCACCGAGGCCCCATTTCCAGGGTCGATCCTGGCCACGATGCGGGACAGCCCGAGGTGGAGCAGGCCGTGCTCGAGAACCGCTCGAGCGGCCTCGGTGGCGTAGCCCGAGCCCCATCGGGATCGAGCCAGCCGGTACCCCAGGGCGATTTCAGTCCGGCCCTCGAGTTCTTCGTTTTCCAGTCCGCAGTAGCCCACTAAGGCTCGGCTGTCGCGTTCGGTCACGGCGTACCTCCCAAAGCTGTGCCGCCGTTGCTGCTCGAGTTCGCGCCGAATCCACCCTTCAACCCAGGTTGTGTCTCGCACCCCTTTGTCGCTATAGGCCATCACCTCGGGGTCGCCAAAGATGGCCATCAGGGCCACGGCATCGCCGGGCTCAAGCAGGCGAAGCAGCAGGCGAGGGGTCTGCAAAGTGACCATGTCCAAAGCGGGCCGGTCTCGAGGGGCATATTCAAGACCTGAGATGAACCCAAGCAATTCTAGCGCTTCCAGTGACCCCAACCGTGGGGTCATTTTTCTTTAGGGACTGTCCGGCTCGGGCAAGGGAACGCTGGGACAGCGTTTGTTGTCGGACGCACTGACCCAGGCACACCTCTCGATGGTCGACCTGCTGCGCGGGTTGATTCCCTCGGTGGAGCAGAACCCGAGTTCTCGAGAGGCAGTGGAAGCCTTTCTCGAGGGCGAACCGCCCGAGGGGCCCCTCTCCAAGCTGGAATGGCTGACGCACTGCGTGTAGAAGGGCTTGCTGGTTCCCAACACCTGGACGCAGGCGGTGATCGAGCACCAGCTGACCCATCGCCCCAAACTACAAAGCCAGCCTTGGCCTATTGACGGCTACCCCCGCCGGGTCAGGACGGCGCGGCACCTTCTTGAATCTCTTAGCCGCGCCCGCGTTCCGGTCTGGGCAGTCGTGCACCTACGGGTCTCGGAGCCGGAAGCCACCCGCCGCCTCTTGGCTCGAGGTCGCCTCGATGACACCGCCGGGACCATCGCGGAGCGATTTCGCTTCTTTCGGGAAAACGTGATGCCAACATTGGAATATCTCGAGGGCGCTCTGGGTCGCGGTCGGGTCTTGCACGTAGATGCGGAGGGCTCGAGCGAGGCCGTGTACGCTCGAGTCAACTCCCGTCTCTCGCGGCTGTGAGGGCAATCTGTCCCCCCGCGAAGGGCTAGATTAGAGCCAGAGTCCTTCGCAGGAGGTCAGCATGCGTCAGGTAATCACCCTAGACGGCAACGAGGCGGTCGCAAGGGTCGCCCACAAGCTCAACGAGGTCATCGCCATCTATCCCATCACCCCATCGTCACCGATGGGCGAGTTTGCCGACCAGTGGAGCGCCCAGCGCGGCACCAATCTGTGGGGAACGGTGCCCCTAGTGCAGGAGATGCAGTCGGAGGGCGGGGCAGCGGGGGCGGTGCACGGGGCGCTGCAAACCGGCGCACTCACCACCACCTTCACCGCCAGCCAAGGCCTGCTCCTGATGATCCCAAATATGTACAAGATTGCTGGGGAGCTGACCCCAACGGTCTTCCACATCGCGGCCCGATCTCTGGCTGCGCAAGGTCTGTCCATCTTCGGTGACCACTCCGACGTGATGGCTACACGGTCCACCGGCTGGGCCATGCTCTTTGCGGGCTCGGTACAGGAGGCCCAGGACTTCGCGTTGGTGGCCCAGGCCTCCACCCTAAAGAGCCGTATCCCTTTCCTGCACGTGATGGACGGCTTCCGCACCTCGCACGAGGTCATGAAAATCGAGGCCCTCTCCGACGACGACCTCCGCTCCCTGGTTGCTGAAGACCTGATCCGCGCGCACCGCGCCCGCGCCCTCTCCCCGGATCACCCGGTAATGCGCGGTACTGCCCAGAACCCCGACGTGTACTTCCAGGCTCGAGAGACCGTCAACCCGTTCTACGCCGAAGTTCCGGGCATCGTGCAGGGCTACCTCAACCGGCTGGCCGAGCGCACCGGGCGGCAGTACGGGCTGTTCGACTACTTCGGGGCACCCGATGCCGAGCGCGTGGTGGTGATGATGGGATCTGGGGCCGAAGCCGCGCAGGAGGCAGTGGAATATCTGGTCGAAAAGGGCGAGAAGGTCGGGCTGGTGAAGGTACGGCTGTACCGCCCTTTCGACGTATCGGCTTTCATGGCGGCGCTGCCCCCCAGCGTGCAGACCGTCGCGGTGCTCGACCGCACCAAGGAGCCAGGCGGCGCCGGCGAGCCGCTCTATCAGGACGTGCTGACCGCGCTGGCCGAGGTGGGTACAATGCGGCCCAGGGTGATTGGGGGACGGTACGGGCTGGCCTCCAAGGAGTTCACCCCGGCGATGGTGATGGGGCTGTTGGAGGAGATGAGAAAGCCCGCGCCTAAAAACCATTTCACCCTTGGGATTGTGGACGACGTGTCTTACACCAGCCTGACCTACGACGCTTCGATTTCGGTCGAGGGGCCTGAGGTTAAGCGCTCGGTCTTCTGGGGTCTGGGCTCTGACGGCACAGTGGGGGCCAATAAGAACTCCATCAAAATCATCGGCGAAGAAACTGAGTTTTTTGCCCAAGGGTATTTCGTCTACGACTCTAAAAAGTCTGGCGCACGCACGGTCAGCCACCTGCGCTTCGGCCCCAAGCCGATCCGCTCGACTTACCTGATCTCCCAGGCCGACTTCGTGGCGGTGCATCAGTTCGGATTCCTCGAGCGCTTCGACGTGCTCGAGACCGCGCAGCACGGGGCCACCCTACTGGTCAACAGCCCCTACGGCCCCGAGGAGACCTGGGCCCACCTCAACCGTGGCGTTCAGGAGCAGATCATCGCGAAGGGTCTGGAGGTCTACGTCATCAACGCCAACCAGGTCGCCAAGGAAGCTGGCCTGGGTAGCCTTATGAACACCGTGATGCAGGTCTGCTTCTTCGCGCTCTGTGGGGTGCTACTCCGTGACGAGGCCATCGGAAAGATAAAAGATGCCATCCGCAAGACCTACGGTAAGCGCGGCGAGGCGGTGGTGCGGAAGAACTTTGCGGCGGTGGACGCGGCCTTGGCCAACCTGCGCCGACTCGAGGTACCGCTCGAGGCTACCAGCGCCATAATCGCTCCTCCGGTGGTCTCGCCCAATGCGCCCGCTTTTGTGCAGATGGTCACCGCCCCCATGATCGCTGGGCGGGGGGACAGCCTGCCCGTGAGCCTGCTGCCCGCCGACGGTACCTACCCCACCGGAACGACCCAGTGGGAGAAACGTAACATCGCGCAGGAGGTGCCGGTCTGGGACCCCGCCGTCTGCATCCAGTGCGGAAAATGTGTTCTGGTTTGTCCGCATGCGGTGATCCGGGCTAAGGTCGCGCCGCCCGAGGCTTTTTCTGCGGCACCGGACGGCTTCCAGACCTCCCGGGCCATGTGGAAGGGCCTCGAGGACCAGCGCTATACGCTTCAGGTGGCCGTGGAGGACTGTACCGGCTGCACCCTTTGTGTAGAGGTCTGCCCGGCCAAGAACAAGAGCTCGGTGGGGCGTAAGGCCATCAACATGGAGCCGCAACTGCCGCTGCGCGAGCAGGGGCGCAATAACTGGGAGTTCTTCCTCGGTCTGCCCGAGGCTGCGCCCCCTGACCTGAGCTACTCCAACGTGAAAAACGTCCAGCTCCTGCACCCGCTGTTCGAGTTTTCCGGGGCCTGCGCGGGCTGCGGCGAGACTCCATACCTCAAGCTCCTCAGCCAGCTGTTCGGGGATCGCAGCTTGATTGCCAACGCCACCGGTTGCTCGAGCATCTACGGGGGTAACCTCCCCACCACGCCCTGGTCGAAAAACCGCCAAGGGCGCGGCCCCGCCTGGAGCAACTCGCTCTTCGAGGACAACGCCGAGTTTGGGCTGGGGATGCGGCTTACGTTGGACAAGCAACTCGAGTACGCCAGGGAACTGCTCCTGAGCTTGCGCCAGACTTTGGGCGCGGAGCTGGTGGACTCGCTGCTTTCCGCCGACCAGACCGGCGACGGCGGAATATCGGCCCAGCGGGCTCGAGTGACCGAGCTGAAGTCGAGACTGCAGGGCTTGGAGGACCCCAAGGCCAAAGACCTGCTGGGCCTGTCCGACGTGCTGGTACGCAAAACCGTCTGGATCGTGGGTGGCGACGGATGGGCCTACGACATTGGCTTCGGCGGTCTGGATCACGTGTTGGCCACCGGACGAAACGTCAACCTACTGGTGTTGGACACTGAGGTCTATTCCAACACCGGCGGCCAGTCGTCTAAGGCCACCGCGCTGGGGGCGGTGGCCAAGTTCGCCTCAGGCGGCAAGGCCACCCCCAAGAAAGACCTTGGCCGCATCGCCATGAGCTACGGCTACGTCTATGTGGCTCAGATTGCGATGGGGGCCAACGACGCCCATACCGTCAAGGCCCTACTCGAGGCCGAGTCCTACGACGGCCCCTCCCTCGTAATCGCCTACAGCCATTGCATCGCCCACGGGATCGACATGGCCAAAGGCATGGAGCAACAGAAGTTGGCCTCCGAGTCGGCCTATTGGCCCCTTTACCGCTTCGACCCCCGGCTCAGGGTGCAGGGCAAGAACCCCTTCCAACTCGACTCCAAGCCGCCGAAAATCTCGTTTAAGGACTATGCCCTCAACGAAAACCGCTACCGGATGCTGCGCCAGATCAACCCTACCGAGGCCGACCGGCTGATGGCGGCCGCCGAGGAGGCCGTAAGCACACGTTGGCTGGAGTATGAGCGTCTGGCCCGGCCTTTTGAGGACCCTGGCCCCAGACCCGGCCAGGCCATACGGGAGGAGGCGTGACCTTCGGCTGGCCCGTTCAAGCAGCTTTTCCGTTCAGTCCAGCAAATTCTGCTTGGCTGAACCCAGAAGCTCTACCGATGGCCACTCGTTTTTACGGTATGCAGCAACGAACCAGGGACTCTAGAAGGGAGCAACCATGACCCGCCCAGACCTCAGCACCACCTACCTTGGTCTCAAGCTGGCCCACCCGCTGGTGGCCTCCGCGTCGCCGCTTTCCTACACCCTCGAGGGCATCCGGCGTCTGGAAGACGGCGGAGCCGCTGCGGTGGTGATGTACTCGCTGTTCGAGGAGCAGATTGAGCAGGAGAGCCACGCCCTTCACCACTATCTCGAGTACGGCGCTCACTCCTCGCCCGAGGCCCTCGACTACTTCCCCCAGCCGCACCAGTTCAATGTGGGGCCGCACGAGTACCTCGACCTCATTTCCAGAGCCAAGCAAGCCGTGAACATTCCCGTCATTGGGAGCTTGAACGGGGTCTCGGCGGGAGGCTGGACCGAGTACGCCAAACTGATCGAGCAAGCCGGGGCCGACGCGCTGGAACTCAACCTTTATTACCTCCCCACCGATCTCGAGGCCGATGGTGCGGCCGTGGAGCGGATGTACCTGGAGGTTGTGTGTGAGGTAACGGGCAGCGTTCAAATCCCGGTCGCAGTAAAGGTCGGGCCGTATTTCTCCAACTTTGCCAACATGGCTTCCAAGCTGGTGCGGTCTGGGGCCAAAGGCCTGGTGCTGTTCAATCGCTTTTACCAGCCAGACTTCGACATGGACAACCTCGAGGTCACCCCCAACCTCGTGCTCAGCCGACCCGAGGAACTGCGACTGCCCCTGACCTGGGTGGCGGTTCTGTACGGTCGGGTTCCAGCTGATCTCGCCATCACCAGCGGGGTCCACTCCCACCTCGAGGTACTCAAGGGCCTGATGGCCGGGGCTAGCGTGACCATGCTGGCCTCGGAACTGCTCAAACACGGGCCTGGGCGGCTGGCTGACATCCGGCGGGACCTGGCGGATTGGATGGAAGACCATGAGTACGAGTCGGTCTGGCAAATGCAGGGCAGCATGAGCCAGCGGCATGTCGCCAACCCCGACGCCTTCGAGCGGGCCAATTACATGAAGGTGCTCCGCTCCTGGCGACCCGACCCGACTGGGATGTTGATTAAGTGAGGTAGTTCAAGGTCTTATCAAGGACAAGCATCAGCACTATGGATTTGACGGTAACTCCAATGTAAATGGTACCCGAAGCAACCAGATAAAGACGTGCCCCTCGAGATCTGGCTCGAGGGGCTTTACAACCGATCCAGTTACCGTCCCAAGAAACGCTCAGTGAGTACGTGCACGCTGTTGGCAACGGTCAGAGGACCATGTACCACGCGGTATTCGCGGTACCAACCCGTCACGGTGATGCGGCCTTCACCATCGACTACCACGTCTGTTGCAATGTAGTCCGAGTGGTCGTTATTGGTTCGAGTCACGACTCCTTGGGTGCCAAAGCTCAAGTCGGCACTGCCATCGGGGTTGAGTCGAGCGACTACCAGTGTGTCCCAGATGACCTTAGGTACCATGCCAATCATCCCCTGACGCAACGACAAGCCGCTTACTAGTATCTTCCCATCATGTTGTGTCGTCACGTCTGTTGGAATGAAGGTTTGGCGGCCTGGGATCGCAACTCTGGCGAAGCCACCGGAGCCAAAAGTAGCGTCCAACCGACCGTCGGTCTCGAAGCGAGCTACGCCACCCGGGATTTCCTGTGAGTTGTTGGACCGGTTGTAACCGACAAATAGGATCTTGCCATCGGGCTGAAGTTGCAGTTTCCCAAGAGAAGTACGGATTCCTGCGTCCTCCGTGGTCACCTTGCCTTCTTGGCCAAAAGTTGGGTCTGTGCGGCCGTCGGGAAGGTATCGGGCAAGTGCGGCGCTGCTTGTCTTGAAGTCGCGGGATAAGTTGACCCCGCCTACGACGATCTTTCCGTCGGTCTGGATGGCCATCGTGACGCCCCTACTGTTGTCACGGAAAACGTCAATCACCACGCCTTCGTTTCCGAAACTGCGGTCGAGTGAGCCGTCGGGGTTTACCCGGACAACTGCGTAGCGAATTTCGATTGGCTGTCCACGTTGATTTACCATGGTGCCGGCAAATACGATCTTTCCATCAGCCTGAATGCCAATGTCTATGAACTCGGCATTCCCGCAGGAAACGTCAGTGATAACCTGACCGCCTTGGCCAAAGTCCGGATTTAGGCTACCGTCAGGCTGGTACTGAGCCAGTGCAAATGCCGGTCCGCGCACTGTCACACACCCCAAGGCGGTGATTTTGCCGTCCGGGTGTATCACGAGCGCACCAGCAGTGTCCACGGCGTCACCGAATGAGGTATGGACAAAGCCACCTTGACCGAAGGTGGGGTCGAGCTGCCCCGTTCGGGTGAAACGTGCAAGCGCGAATACACCATATGGCCATACCGGGGAGAGGCTATTGTTCGCTGAGCCGACCACTACAAGCTTGCCGTCGGGCTGTAGCGCCCCACCCCACGCCGACATGTATTTGTAGGTCGGGTTGGAGGTGATGACCCCGCTGCCGCCGTTCCAGTCGGGGTCGGGATTGCCGGCCTTGCCGACTTGGGCTAGTACCGTTGAGCCCGCACCCCAAACAAAGAAGCTGAGTCCTGCCGCGAGAAAGAGCTTTGAAAAAACTCGAGACGGCCCTCTCATAGAACCCTCCGTCCACAAGCTGGCCTCTCTGTGACTGCCTTCCACTCCGCAGTGGTCACGTCCGCATGACCCTCTCGCCAGCGGCAACATTTATGAGTGCCACCCGTGGATCGCAAACAATTTTACGTCAGGGCACGATGCTCGAGTGTGTAACCGGTTCGTAATGGGGAGGGAATACAAGATAGTTTGAGAGAGTGTTTCCCGAACCGCACACTCTTTAGACCGAAGGAAAGAAGTAGCCCCAGGCGCAATGCCTGGGGCAGGTTTTTGGAGCGGGAGACGAGGCTCGAACTCGCGACATCAAGCTTGGAAGGCTAGTGCTCTACCAACTGAGCTACTCCCGCACGGTTTCATGGTCGGGGATGCTGGATTCGAACCAACGACCCTCTGCTCCCAAAGCAGATGCGCTACCAGACTGCGCTAATCCCCGCCGAAACTGCTTTATCTCTTACCAGACCGCACTTTTGTCTCTAGAGGACAGCTTTTTTGGTTGCCCTAAGGGCCACCTGCGGCCCTCATTCGGCTGTCCGACTGTGTATTGTAGCATCCGACCATTGCTCCGTCTAGGCGGTTTGTGGGCCGCCAGCTAAGGGGAACCCCGACGGTGCCGAAACGTGGGCTGGGCAGGTGCACCAATGCGATCCAACAACACCCAATATGGGTTGCCCGCTCGAGGCATATCACCTTTGAGGCCCGGCTTTGGCCCTGCCACCAGGATAAGCATGCCCATTCCAAAGAGGATTTAAATTGTCGGTAACAGTGAAAACCTGAATATGCCTGTAGGAATGAAAGAAGAAGCTTTGATGCTTCTTGGGACGGCGCTGTAGACAAACCTCGAGCTTCTCCTCTAGTTCACTCGACTACAAGAATCACCCCGAGTTTTCCGTGCAACCCCTCGTGAGTGGTGAAGTACTACCGCTTTCGCGGCACAAACGCAGTCAGAGATTCCGTCGTTAGAGAGTTTGAAAAGAATCTCGAGAAATTGTCGTACAACCTGCCTCTCAGACTGCTGGGAGTGGTTGCTGGGTGCCTTGGTTTGGCCTGCAGACACCTCCCTCAGGCCGAAACGCGGGTGCCTGCTGTGCCCGCCAATACGGACTGTAAGACACCTCTCGAGCCCTTCGCGATGGCTGCCCAGGGAGCGCCATGAGCCACCGCGTTGAGCGCCGACTCGACCTTGGGGATCATGCCGCCGGAAATGGTTCCCTCTGCAATCAGGCTCTCGATTTGGGCCCGGGTCAACTGGGCGAATCGGGTTGAGGGGTTTTTGGGGTCGCGCAGGACCCCGGTAACGTCGGTCAGAAAGACCGCAGGAAGGCCCAGTGCCCCCGCGACACTGCCCGCTGCCATATCGGCATTGATATTGAGCGGGCCTTGTGAATCCAGACCGATTGGGGCAATTAAGGGGGTCAGGCCCGCATCAAGCAGTGCTCTCAACATCCCCGCGTTTACCCCCCGGACCTCGCCCACCCGCCCTAGCTCGGCCTCGAGCAAGGTGGCCTCGAGCAGTCCAGCATCGCGCCCGGTGAGCGCCAACGCCGCCCGCCCGCGCCCGCTCAGCCCGTGGGCCAGGCTTTTCCCGAGGGTGGTGAGCACCATCTCCACCACCTCCATCTGCTCGGGCGGGGTCACCCTCAGCCCATTGTGAAAGCGCGTCTCGAACCCCATCCGCCCCAGCCACTCGCCGATGTTTGGGCCGCCACCGTGCACCAGTACCAGCTGTCCTGGATAGCCCGCGACCTCATCCAGCAACTCGCCTGCGCCTTTGAGACTGCCACCAATCTTTATCAGGAGGGGTTCGGACATGGGGGAGAGTCTAGCAGGGGAGACCGGGGGATGGGGAGGTGGGGGGAACAAGGTCGACCTGTATGCCTGGTTTAGATGTAAAGAGGTTGCACCCCGGAACTCTGATAGGGGTCTACGGGCGCATCGCCCTGGGTTGCTTCCCGTCACCCGTGGCACGCTATAAGCTATTCTCATGAGTACCCATTCCGCTGTCTCGACGGAGTCGGAGCCGCAGAAGGTCTCGAGCTGGGAGGGTGGGCCGGTTGCGGTGTTGGGGGCGGGAGCTTGGGGAACAGCTCTGGCGCTGCTGGCCTCGAGCAAGGGGATACCCACCTACCTTTGGGCCAGGAGGCCCGAACAAGCCGAGCAGATGGCTCGGGAGCGGAGGAACCTCGAGTACCTTCCCCAGGCCCCCTTCCCCGACGCCCTAACGCCCACGGCCGACGCCGAACTCGCGATGAGCCAGGCCGAGTTGGTGGTGGTGGCGGTGCCGTCCAAGGCCCTCCAGGAGACCCTGCAAGCTCTGCCCAGGGCCAACGCCTACCTTTCGGTAACTAAGGGGCTGCGCTTCTCCGATCATCACCTCTCGAGGATGAGCGAGGTTGTACAGAACGTGACTGGGGTGGGGCGGGTGGCGGTGCTCTCGGGACCGAACCTGGCCGATGAGATCGCCCGCTTTCTGCCCGCCACCGCCGTGACCGCCTCGCTTGACGCGGTGCTGTCGAGACGGGTGCAGCAAATCTTCTCCGGTCAAAGCTTCAGGGTGTACACCTCGAGTGATACCGTAGGGGTAGAGCTCGGCGGGGCGCTAAAAAACGTCATCGCGTTGGCTGCCGGAATGGTGGACGGCTTGGGGTTGGGAGACAACGCCAAGGCCTCACTCATCACCCGGGGGCTGCGGGAGATCGTCAAGTTCGGACTGGCTCAGGGTGCACAAGCCGAGACCTTTTACGGGCTCTCCGGTCTAGGCGACCTGATCGCCACTTGTGCCTCTCCCCATTCCCGAAACCGTGGCGCAGGCGAGCGCATCGTGAAGGGAGAGACGCTGGGTCAACTCGAGGCGCAGAAGTCTGTGGTCGAGGGCATTTATACGGTTCGAGCGCTCCACGCTTGGGACAAACAGACCGGGGCCGACCTCCCTATCACCGAGGCCGTATACCGCGTCGTGTACGAGGGCGCCGACCCCCGCTCCGAGCTAAGCCGGCTGATGGGGCGCGAGAGCAAGGCCGAATAGGGACTCACAGCGTTTCCCACGAATACCCCGCACATCTGAATCTCTGCGTGTGTGGTAATCGTGGGAACCGCTTTCAGGGGCAGGTGAAGGGAAGGGAGATTGGATAGGCCAGATCGGGTTCTCCCGCGACTCTCTCCAACCCTCCAGATACCTTAAGCGAACCGCGCCGCGGCTTCAATGGCCACGTCGATGGCCCGCTGGACCGCGAGGCCCTTGGACTCCATCACCGGTTGCTCGGCTCGAGTCCGCTGGGCGATGACGCCGCAAACGCACGCCGCGGCGAATCCGTAGACATTGCCCATCTTGAACAGGGTGCCCGACTCCATCTCGTAGTTGATGACCCGCAGGTTGCGGTACTCCTCGGTGATGCCCTGCAAAGATCGCATGAGGTGGGGGTTGGCCGAGCCGGTGCGCTCCTGGCCCTCGTAAAAAGTGTCCACCGAGGCGGTGACCCCCAGGGCATAATCGATGCCTAGCTTTTGCGCGGCCTCGACCAAGGCCACCGTTACAAAGGGGTCGGCGCTGGCCGGGTACTCCGGCGGGGCGATGTCGTCGGCGGCCCCCTGCCGGCACAGCGAGGCCTTGGAGATGGCGACACTTCCAGGTAGCACGTCGTCCTGGATTGAACCGCAAGTTCCCACGCGGATGATGGTCCGGATACCCACCTGTACCAGCTCGTTGACCACGATGCTCAGGGACGGTGCGCCCATACCGCTGGTGCTCGAGAGCACCGGCTGTCCGCCCGGCAGCATCCCGATGTAACTATTGAGGCCCCGGTTCTCCGAAAGGGCTCTCGAGCCGGTCAGCTTGGTCTGGGCGATCAAGGTGGCGCGGTTGGGGTCGCCGCTGAGAATGGCCACGGTAGGGCGGTGGTCGCCCAGGTCTTCGGGGCCAAAACCGATGTGATAAAGCTCTGCCATGCGCTTATTATGCGGGATTGCCACCGGTAAACACAGCCCGCTGTCTCGAGGTCGTGCCCGGACTCAACACCCTGGCCCGGTCTAGAAACGTGCGCCCTTCCGAAAAAGGTTTAGATTCGCCGATGAGTTCAGAGCGGGGCCTACTCGAGTTCACTCCCGGCGGGGTACACCCACCGGATGCCCCAGAAGATCACAACGGCCATAACGTAGGCGGCGGCAATGACGATTGCCAAGGGCAGGGCGGAGTTGAGGGGAAACAGCCCAAGCACCGCCCCCGCCAGGGCCCCAACCCCCGTGCCCAGCGCCCCCAGCAGCGAGGAGGCCAGCCCGGCCCGTTCGGGGTAGGGGGCCAGCACCGCCGCAAGCGCGTTGGGGCGCACCAGGCCGCTACCGGCCACGCACACAAAAAGCAGCCCCCAAACCACCCACATCCCGCCCAGCCCGGTCGAGGCCGCCCCCACTAACAACACCGACGCCACCGCCATTACCGCCATGCTGCGGGTAAGGATTTGGGTGCCGGTATAGCGGCCCAGCAGCCAGGTGTTGAGTTGCGCGGCGGCAATTAGGCCGAAGGCGTTGAGACCGAAAACAAAGCCAAAGTTCTGTGCCGAAACGCCGTAGACGCCTATGAAAACCAACGAGGCACCCGAGAGATAGGCAAAGAAGCCCGCGCCCATCAGGCTTTGGGGCAGGGCAAAGCGTTGGAAGCGGAGGTCGGCTAAGAGCCGCAGGTAGTCCGGCAGAACCGCGCTTAGGGGGGTTTTGGTGCGCCTCGAAGGTGGAAGGCTCTCAGGCAGCGCGAAGGCCACCAGCCCAATGCAGACCAGCCCGTACACCACCAGAATCCCAAAGACCATCCGCCAATCGCCGTAGAGCAGTATCTGCCCACCCAGCAGAGGCGCAAGTACCGGGGCCACCCCCATCACCAGCATCAGGTAAGAGAGCACCCGCGCAGAGTCGCGCACGTCAAAGAGGTCGCGCACCACCGAGAGCGTGGTCACCATACCCACCGAGGCCCCCAGAGCCTGTAAAAGCCGCAAGGCGATCAGGCTCTCCATGTTTGGGGCCAGAGCGCAGCCCAGCGAAGCCAGGGTGTAAAGCCCGCAGCCGAACAGTAGCGGTCGGCGGCGTCCCACCCGGTCGCTGAGCGGGCCGTAAAACAGTTGACCCAACGCCAGGCCGAAAAAATAAATCGCCATGCTCTGTTGCACGTGCGGGCTGACGAACTCCTGGGCGATGGTAGGCAGGGCCGGCAAGTAGAGGTCGGTAGTGAGCGGGCCGAAGGCCGAGAGGGTGCCAAGGATTAGAATCAGGCGGACGGTGGGGACTCCGGCTCGGTTGGGGGTATTGGTCATCAGGGGCACGGCTCCGGTCTGTGACCAGTCTACGCTGCCGCCCAGGGAAAGCCGCCCCGGTCTCGAGTGCGAAAACTTGACCTTGACTTGACGTGGGGACACTTACCAAGTACTGCGCTGTAGAGGTGCTCTTGAGGCAGGGCACCAAAAAACTCGAGACGCGCACGACGGTGCATGCTGCGTCTCGAGCCGAAGTTGTCGCTTAGCCTAGGGCTGGAACCTCTACTGAGCGCCGGTAATCAGGTGGCCAACGAGGCGTTTACCAGGATGGGTTAAACCGCCCGACCGATCGGACACTTGCCTTCCGACCTGCCCCTCAAGTCGAGCTTCCGAATAGGCGTCTGTGGCCACGGTGGCCCTGTGTTGAGCAGCCTAGCGCGGCGGAGAAACGTCCGGGGCGCTTCCGGTCTGGATCAGCCGGGCAACCCACTCGGCAAAGCTCACGTCGCCGACGCGAAGGGTGTAAAACTCCGGCCTCGGGATGACGCAGTGCTGCGAGCCGGGGGCCAGGTAGCTCGAGAAACGACCGGCAAAGGCCTGCTCGATCCTTCCCAGGTTGCCCAGCGCTCCCTGCACCCACTCGGTCGCAGTGGCCTGACCGATCTGATCGGGGGTTTGGCCCTTCATCAGGCCGTAGAAGCCAATCTGTACCGAGTCCAGGGCGGTGGAGTACTGGGCCATAAAGTTGTTGGGGAAGGCCCGCAGCGTGGAGACGTACAGCGTGGCAAGATCGAACCCGGCCACGTTGGAGCGGACGGCCTCGAGTTCGGGGATGAAGCTGGGCAGCCAGCTCGTGATGTTCCAGTTGGCGTAGCCCACGTTTCTGAACGCCTCGTTGGTCACGCCCAGTCCGGCGTCGCCGAGTTGCACTACCCGTACGTTGGGGTACTGACGCATGATGTACGGCGACCAAGCGGCAGCCCCGTAAGCGCCCGCGCTACACCCGGTCACGAACACGTTTTGCGGCGCGGTGAGGTTCCTGAACACCCAGTCCAGCGCGGCCCTGGCGTTCACCGCGCCCTTGTGCTGAACGGTGGCGGTGGCGTACTGCTTGGCGTTGTTGCCCACGTGGATGTCGGCGGTGCAATAGGGAATGAAGACGTGGGTCCAGTCGCGTAGCGGGTTGAACTGACTGGCGCGGTTGTAGATGCCCTGAGCGCCCCGCAGGTCTCCAACCTGGAGGGTACGGGTAAAGGTGGTGGATTGCGGGCTACAGGTCCCGTCGTTCCAACAGGCCCCTCCGCCCTGGAAGTCGATCACGATGCGCTGGGGGTTGCCCAATGCGACGTAGAACTTCCACGGTGAGCCGTCGGAGCACATGGTGCCCTCCGGCCCGGCGATCTCCTGCCAGCCACTGGAGGCCGCAATACCCTGGGGCTGCGACTGCGCCCAGCCCAAACCTAGAACCAAGACCACTAACACGCCAAGCCAACGCTGCATAGACTTCCTCCTGATTCTTGAAGCGCCTTAGTGTATAGCTGTTGCCAATCAACTATGGGCGATGAGACCTAATTTGGCCACTTAAAGCTCGAGATGTTCCTACGTCTTGAGCTAACCCGACCCCTAAACCGCTGTTGCATGCCTAAGCCCGCGTCCACTTGCGGAGACCCGGCGGTTAGGGGCGGACATCGGTGGGCTGGTCGCCGTCCACCAATGCCTTCACCCATTGACTCAACCTGCTGCCACCGGCCTGGGTGGTGTAGAAGCTGTCGGTCACGCTTACGCAGTGTCCGCCACCCGGGGCGGTGTAGCTCGAGAAATTGGAGCGTCCCTGCTTGATGCTGCCGAGGCTGCTCTGTGCCAGATGGGGCCAGTCCCCGGGGTCGCCGCCCATCAGTCCATAAAAGTAGCTCTGCACACCGTCCTCCTGGGTGGTGTACTGGCTCAGGCGGGCGCTGGGGAACTGCTGGGCGATGGCTCGGTAGAGATCAGGCAGTCGGATTCGGCTCGCGTCTGTGCGGGCTTCGGCTAGATCGGGTATGAAATCTGGGATGGCCTGCTCGGCCCTCCAACCCCGGAAGCCGGTGCCGGCAAAGCCGCTGGTCACCACCCCCACGCCGGCGTCGGCCCACAGCCGCACGCGGCTGCGGTTGTAGCGGTTCATCACGTACGCCGACCACAGCGCGGCCCCGTAAGCCCCGGCACTACATCCGGTTACCACGGCCTGCCTGGGTGCTGGGTAGTGGGTGAACATCCACTCGAGCGCCGCCCGGGCGTTTACCGCCCCCCGGTGGTGGACGACGCGGTTTCCGTACGCCACCACGCTGTTGCCCCAGTGGATGTCGGCGGTGCAGTAGGGGACGAAGACGTGCGTCCATCCGAAAAAAGGGTTGTCTGTGTTGTTCCGGTCGAAGATGCCTTCGGCTCGCACCAGCTCGAGGAAGGTGTTTAGCCCCGGCGTGTAGGTGCCCCCGTTGCAGGTGCCGTTGTTCCAGCAGGCCCCGCCGCCTTGGAAGCTAAGCAGCACCTTGCCGGGGTCGCCTCTGGAGACAAAAAACCGCCAAGGGGTGCCGTCGGAGCACACCAGATTCTCGGTCTCGACGGTCACAAAGCTGCTGGAGGGCTGGGGGGTGGGGGCTGGGCTGGGGGGCGCTGGAGCGGCAGGTGAGTTCGGGCCGGAGGCACAGCCCACCACCAGCAATACCAACAGACCCACCCGCAATACCCCGTGCATGACCGTACAACTATACGCAGCAATCATTAAGACTGCCCTCGAGCTAGCGACCCTGCCCCAAAGGCTGTGGTCGCTGGGCCTCTCGTTGGACGGTTACGTGGTGCTCGGCTTTGCCCTCCGGTGGCATCGCAGCCGCATTGGGGCTCCGAAGACCGGGCTTGGACTTACGTGCCCTGCGATTTATCATTGCCCGGTATGCGTGCGCTGCTTTCGGTTTCGGACAAGACGGACTTAATCGAGTTTGCTAGGAGTCTGGCGGAGATGGGTTTCGAGCTGGTCTCCACCGGGGGAACCCACCGGGCGTTGACAGAAGCTGGGCTAAGGGCGGTGTATATATCGGACGTGACGGGCTTTCCGGAGATTCTGGACGGCAGGGTAAAGACCCTTCACCCCCGGGTACACGCCGGACTACTGGCCAAAAGAACCCCCGAGCACGAGGCCGAGGCGCGGGAGCACCGCATCCGCCGCATTGACGTGCTGGCGGTCAACCTCTATCCCTTTCGCAGGGTCATGATGTCGGGCGGAAGTTTCGACGAGTGTATCGAGAACATCGACATCGGTGGCCCTGCCATGCTGAGGGCGGCGGCCAAGAACCACGAACACGTGTTGCCCCTCTGCGATCCCGCCGACTACGATGCGGCCCTCGAGGCCCTGGCCAAGGGCATCACCGCCGACTTCCGCCGCCAGCTGGCGTTCAAGGCTTTTGCCCACACCGCCGCCTACGACGCCGCCATCTCCGACTTCCTCAGCTTTGAGCCCTTCCCGGCTAGCCGTTCACTTGCCCTCGAGAAACTCCCCGCCGTCAGCCTGCGCTACGGCGAGAACCCCCACCAGTCGGCCGCGCTTTACCGATTTCAAGGCCAGACCGGGCCGGTGATCGACGCGCAAGTGATCGCTGGAAAGCCCATGGGTTTCAACAACTACGGCGACGCCGACGCGGCCTGGGCGCTGGCAGAGGAGTTCGACCTGCCCGCCTGTGTGGCAGTCAAGCACGGCAACCCTTGCGGCGTAGCCCTGGCCGACAGTGCCGAGCAGGCCTGGGAGCGTGCCCGCGACGCCGACACCCTCTCGGTATTTGGCGGAGTGGTGGCCTTCAACCGGTCCATAGACCTGCTGACGGCTGCATCCACCAAGGGGACGTTTCTCGAGGTACTCATCGCGCCTGAGGTCAGCGAAGAGGCCGCCAATTGGTTTCGCGCTAAGAAACCCGACCTGCGGGTGCTGGTAGCGGCCCCGCACGACACTGTTCGGGTGGAGTACCGCTCACTGGTGGGCGGCTTCCTGGTCCAAGACCGCGACTTGCGTAGGTGGGAAGACCTCGAGCTCAACTATGTCACCGAGCGCATCCCCACCGCCCAAGAGCTGATGGACCTTAAGTTCGCCTGGTATGTGGGCAAACACACCCGCTCGAACAATGTGGTGTTGGCTAAGGACGGCGTGACCGTGGGAATGGGCACCGGCGCCGTCAGCAGAATCTGGGCCGCCGAGCGGGCGATCCTCAACGCCGGCGAAAAAGCCAAAGGCGCGGTTCTATCCTCCGAGGCTTTTTTCCCCTTCGACGACGTGGTTCGGGCCGCTGCCGCCGCAGGTGTGCGGGCCATCGTTCAGCCCGGCGGAGCCAAGCGCGACGAGGAGGTGATCGCTGCCTGCAACGAGCTGGGAGTGGCCATGATCTTCACCGGTTCGCGCCACTTCAAGCATTGAAATACGCGAGGCCTAGGTTTTCCCTGCTTGTACTTGGGCACGCTCAACACCCACTCTTCGATGCGCTTCACCAATGTGCGTCCGAGTTGGGAGTCTCGGGCAGTAGACGCTAGACAACTCTCCGGGCCGGCAGGCCACGCCCGGACTAATTCCGCCTTGAGTTTTTTTTGAAATGCGCAGGCGTCACTTTCTGGACTCACCTCGAAGCCACTTCTCGAGGCACAGAGCCGGGATCAACATCTCCTGCCAGGTCCAGGCGGTCTGGCCGAACTTGCGGAAGCCTAGACCGGCGTAGAGGCGCATAGCGGGAGTGTTGTCGTGCTCGACCAGCAGGGTCAGCCGTTTAAATCCCAGTTCGCGGGCGACGGCCTCGAGGTAGGCCAGGAGCCCGGTGGCGATTCCCCGGCGGCGGTGTTCCTCGGCAACCTCGAGGGCCTGGACGTAGGCACTTTCCACCCCGTCGGCCATGTTTGGGTAGCAAAAAACGAGCTGAACCGTACCCACGATCTGCCCGTCGACGGTCGCTACGAAGATCTGGTTCCGCCTGGCCTGCTGCAACCCGATCTCGCGCCGCAAGATCTCGAGCATTCGCTCGTCGCCGCCGCTGCGCCATGTCGTGTACTGCTCGTACTGTCGGGCGGCCAAGTTCTGAAAGGAAACTCGCATAGTCCCGGTCTTCTTCTCCTTCTATGCCCAACCATAGGAGAACCAAGATGAGGAAATAGCGCGTGCGCCTTACACAGATGATGACCACGGCCCGACCCGCCCGCAAGGCCCAAGTGGTGCTGTGGCATCCGCAGGTCTGGAACCCAAACCGGCGCTCTCTTGTTGTCGATTTGCCTGGTCGCATCTACCGCGTCACCTCGGACTGGCCTGCCTCGAGTGCTTCAAGCTCAGCCCGTGTCGGAAGGCCCTCCCAGTCGCCGTTGAACTGCGTTGCCAGCGCGCCTAGTAGGCAGCCGCGCCTGAGGGCTCGCTGTAAGTCGCTCGCATCTTCAAGCCAGCCCGACAAGAAGCCTGCAGCGAAGGCGTCCCCCGCCCCGATGGGGTCGACCACCCGCCCGACCCGGTATGCGCCCGACTCAAGGGAGACGCCAGGTGCGAACAGCCTGGCGCCCTCCTCGCCCAGCTTGAGCACCACGAGTTTGGGCCCCATTTCCAGGAGTTTGTGGCCATGGTCTTCGGGTGTCCCGTGCCCCAGCAGGAACTCGGCCTCCTCCAGCCCCGGAAGCACGATGTCGGCATGGGGGATCAGCTCGAGCAACGTGGCCCGGGCCTCGGCTTCACTCCAGAGCTTGCGGCGCAGATTGGGATCGAAGGAGACGGTCTTGCCCAGTGTTCGCGCCAGCTTCATGGCCTCGAGCACTGCGGCTTTGGCGTGGACCCCCAGCGCAGGGGTGATGCCGGTGATGTGCAGGTGACGGCTGTCCTCCAACCATTCTCGCCTGACGTCAGCTGGGGAGAGTTGGCTGGCCGCAGAGCCCTTCCGGTAATAGTGGGCGACGGGTTCGCCGGCTCGGTACTCGCGGAAGTATAGGCCGGTGGGGGCGTCCTTGTCCCGCGCAACGAACGAAACGTCCACGCCTTCCCCGCGCAGGGTTCGCTCAACTAGATCGCCAAAGGGGTCTTGGCCCAGGCGACTAACCCAGCGGGCCTTTTTGCCCAGGCGACTCAGTGCAATTGCCAGATTCGACTCGGCCCCTCCTACCGAGCGTACGAAGTTGGCCGCATAGGCCAGCGGAAGGGGCTGAGCGGGCTGAAGCAACACCATGGTCTCGCCGAGGGTCACCACGTCGATTTTGCTCACTCCAACATCCTATTCGCATTCGCAGACTGCGGTAGATGGGCCGAAGCGAGATGGCAGTAGGCCGTTGCAGCACGCCAGGCGGGCCACTCCCACCCAACAAGTCTTGGTGAAGCGCATCCCCCCGCCTGATTCAAGGGTGTCGCCGAAAGCTTAATGGTAAAGATGGAGCCGCCTGCAGCAATGATGGCTAGTTTCGTATTAACGTATTGAGGATGCCCCCTGCCGCATTAGGAACCCGTTACGAAGAGTGAGCGGTAAGAGTCTGTGACAAGCTAAGCGCGGACTAGCGGGTTCTTGAGGTGCTTGCTGCCAAAATCCGGTGGTATTGCTTGGCTCACTGCTGCGCCGATCTTCCGTCCCTGAGCCCGCGGCGATACTGCCGGGGTGTTTGCCCGGTGGCCGCCTCAAAGGCGGCGTAGAAGCGGCTCGAGCTCCCAAACCCGGCCTCAAAGGCGATCTCCAACACGGGCCGCTCGGTGGTTGCCAGGAGACGCTGCGCATGGGCCAACCGGTGCTGAGTAAGGTACTCCAGCACGGTCATGCCAAACGTCTGCCGGAATAGGGTGGAGGCGTAGTTGGGTTTCAGCCCTACGGTGTCGGCCACGCTCGAGACGGTCAGCGGCTCGGGGTAGTGGCTCACGATGAACTGGGCCATCTGAACGGCTTTGTCGGCGCGTTGCCCGCCCTTTCGGCGCACAGTGGGCTGGGCGCGGCGCTCGAGGGCCAGCCGGCGAAGCCGGGCCTCGAGCTCTAGCCTTACGACCTGCCGGTACGCCTCGCCTTGGCCCCAGTCCTCGAGCCAGCCCCCGAAGCGTTCAATGTCGGCGGGGTTCTGTGCATAGACCAGTTCGCCGTGCAGCACAGGCCGTGTCAGGCTCTCGGGCAAGTCGAGTCGTAGGAAGTCGGCGAGCGGCAGGGTTAACCAGAGGAACTGAGTACCTGGATCCGCCTGAATCAGCCGGTGGGGCATGGCCCCCCAGAACACTACCCACCCACCCGCCCCCAGCGCCACGGTTTGGCCGCCAAAAAGGTACTGTACCCCCCCGGTAAGGACCAGGTTGACCTCGACCTCGCTGTGTTGGTGGGGGGTGTGCATGGCCTCCACCTGACCCCGCCAAATCTGCCATCCGAACTGGTGCTGCAATACCTCCATACCTGAGAATACAGGAATTATCCTCTGAAAAAAGAGAGGATTTCCGAAAACCTCGAGGCTACACTGACTATAGTCAACACCAAGGGAGAACCAGGTCTATGTCCAAGCCCGCCATGATTAACACCGCCGTAACCGACCCTAGCCAAGTCCGGATTTCAGACTCCCCCCCGCGTCCCGCACCTATTCCGCCCAGGAGCCCCCACCACCTTACCGAAGAGCAGGTACGTTTCTTCGACGAGAACGGCTATCTGGTGCTCAAGCAGTGGATCACCGGAGAGATGCTTCAACGTCTTCAGGCCGCCGGACAGCGCTGGATTGAGCATGGCGAAGACCTCCGCGCCCGCCAGCTGGCCCGGGAGTTGGATGAGGAAGAACTGGAGCAGGTGGACGACCTGGCCTTTGCCAAGCGCGATGGCGGCGAGGTCTTTTTCCGGGTCAATTACGTCCACAACAAAGGCGAGGTGGCCTCGCTGGAGCTGCTGGGCAGCCCGCAGGTGCTGGGCGTGGCGGAGAGCCTGTGTGGCCCTAATTTCGTCCCCACCTACGAGAGCATGGTCTTTAAGAAGGCTGGTGACGGGGAGAAGATCCCCTGGCATCAGGACGCGGTCCACGCCCGCCGCCACCGGGTTTTCAACTTCGACCTCTATCTCGATGAGTCCAAGATCGGTGGGGGAGCCTTGCGGGTGGTGCCGAAGTCACAGAAGGTGATTCACGACGCCTGCGCGGTCTCTGAGCGCTATGGGTGGGACTTGCCGGGGGTCATACATGTCGAGCTCGAGCCCGGTGATGTACTGCTGCACGACGTGATGGTCCTGCACGGCTCCGAGCGTACCCTCGGGAAAAGCCTGCGCCGGACGATTTACTACGAGTTCCGCTCTGCTGAGATGATCCTGGAGGAGGGCCCCTGGGACGAGAGCTGGATCGACCAGCGTATGCGACTGGTTCCCGTGGCCCAGCGGCGCTTCGCAGAACGGTTCCCCCAATCCGCGCCCTTCCAGTGGAACGTCGAACCCCGGTTCCGCCCGGTTCCCGTGGGCGACGACGCAGTAGAGCTGAAGGTGGCCCACGTCTGGCACTCGGTGGGGGCCTACTGCTCTGCCAGCAGCGCGCCTCGAGAGGTAGTCGAACGGGCAATGGCCCGACTCGAGGCGGGTAATCCGCAGATATAACCTATCAGACGCCGATCCCGAAGGACGGGCCGAGTGAGAGCGGTTCCCACGCTTACTCCCTACAGCGGTTTTTGCTGTAGGGAGTACATTGCCTGCCGCCGCGAGGGAGGTAAGGGTGGGAAACGCGGTGAGTAGATAGGACCTGCCTCGGTTATCTCTCGAGCGAAACTCTATGAGCCTCATTGGTTGCGCAGGCGAATGAATGTGTTTCGCTTGCGCAAACCGTTGTCCTCAGCGTCGCTCAACCAGGGCCTTTAGGGCAGTTAGGGTTTCGTCGGCCTCAAACTGCGACTGGGTTGTGGAGTTTAGCTCGAGATTTACGTTGATGTTGACGGCGGGAGGGCGCACCAGGGCCAGCTGGCGGTTAACCCGGTGAACCCCAAAGTAGTCTCCCGCGTCCACCTTGTCATTACCGTTCACGTCCTTCCAGCCGGCAACTGCGTACTGCCCGGCGTTCAGGGCGGTGAGGGTGTAGTTGGCGGTTCGAGTGTCGGCGGAAAGGGTTACCCCCTTGGAACGGTTGATGTCGTACTGGGTACCGGTCCAGAACAGCGCAGCCAGGAAGGTGTCTTTCACGGTCGGGGTGATGGCGGTGCCCACGGTTAGGGTCAGGGACGTATTGACGGTCTGGCCTGAGGCTGTGCCTTGGACGGTTAGGGGGTACTGGCCCGGGGCCACATTGCCTGCTACGGTTACCGCCAGGGTAGAGGTGGCGCCGCTCGAGGGGTTTGGGGTGAATGTCCCAGTCACGCCAGAGGGTGCGCCTTGGAGGCTGAGGTTTACCGCCCCCGTAAAGCCCCCAACCCGCTCGATGCCCACAACGGTCTGGGAGTTGCCGCCGGGCGCGATGGTCAGGCTGCTGGGGGTTGTGGAGAGGGCGAAAGAGGCCACTGGCGAGCCGCCCACCGCCTGAATTGCCGCGAACGCGTCCACCAGTCCGGCCCCGCAGTCGTTGGCACCCACTACCGGCGGGGGGTTGATGTCGGCCCGAGACTCGCCCTGACATTGGGTGGGGGAGAGGGCTCGAGCGGTGCGACGCAGGATGTCCAGGGCCTCGACGCGGCTTAGGTTCGGTCTGGAACTCTTCATCAGGGCGATCAGACCCGAGACATGTGGTGCCGCCATCGAGGTGCCGTTGTAAAAGACGTAATTGAACTGGTTCTGGGGGTCGGACTTGAGGGGGCTGAGCACGCCGCCGCCGGAAGGGATACCATTGCGGCTGACCGCGACATTGCCGCCCGGGGCCATCAGGTCGATGCGGGCGCCGAAATTGGAATACGGCGCGCGCCCGCCCGAAGGCCCGGTGGCCCCCACTGTGATCACCCCGCTGCAGCTGGCTGGCACAAAGTTTGCCACGTTTTGGTGCTCGTTGCCCGCCGCCGCTACGATGATCCTGCCTGCCGCATTAATGCGGTTGATTACATCCTGGTAAAGCGGTACGCGAGCACAGGGAACGCTGCCGCCCAGGCTCATGTTGATAACCGCGGCCGGGTTGGGGTTGTTGGGCACGCCCTCCACGGTCAGGCCTGCCGCCCACAACATCCCGTCGGTGATGTCGATCAGGTCACCGCCCTGGATGCCCAGCACCCGCACCGGCAGCAGCCGGGCCCCCCAGCTGACCCCGGCCACGCCCAGGCTGTTGTCCGAGTTGGCCAAGATGGTGCCGGCGACGTGGGTCCCGTGGTAGCTGCTCTGGGTAGGTTCGATCAGATCGCCCGCGTCCTCGGGGTTGGCGTCGCGCCCATCGCCGTCGTTGGCGTTGCGGGGGTCAGAGATCATGTCAAAACCGGGAAGAATGCGGCCCCGGTCGAAGTCGGGGTGCTGCAGGAGTTGCCCGGTGTCGATCACCGCTACCGTAACCGGATTGGTCTGGCCACGCTCTATGTCCCAGGTCTGCGGCAGGTTGATGGCGGGGTAGTGCCACTGCTGGCTGTAGAGGGGGTCGTTGGGGGTTCTAGCGACCCGGAGTCGGTAGTTGGCCTGGGCATACTCCACATCGGGCCGGGCCGAGAGTTCGGCAACGGCGTCCAGGGTGCCTGCAGCGTCGAGGGGGGCCTCGTAGAGGGCGGTGTTCTCTATGGAAAGCCCCCTCACCCGCTGCAAACTCACCCCGCCCACTTGCAGAGCCTCCACCCGCTGTAGGTTGACACCGCCCCGGAACTTGACGATCACCTGACCCGCTATGAGGCCGTTGTCGACCGCACCACCGCTGGTGGCGATGCTGACGGTTCCGGCTAAGTCGCCTCCGCTTGGACCACCACCACCGCTTGCCTGTACGCTGAGCCTAAAGGTGGTGGTGTTGGTGGCCGAGCCGCTGGTGCCGCGCACAGTGACGTCGTAGGTGCCGCTGGCCACACCCCCGCCCACCACCACCGTGAGCACGCTGCCACTGGCTGAGGCACTTACGCTGGGCGGGTTGAAGGTGCCGGAGATGCCGGGGGGCCCCTCGAGCGAGAGGGCAACCTGGTTGGTGGCACCGGCTGCGAACGTCACCAGCACATTGGTAGTGGTGAAACTGCCTGCGGTTGTGGTGGCCCCGGCAGCCGAAAGGCTGAAGTTGGGATTCCCGCCTCCGCCGCAGGCGGTCAGGAATAGCACGATGAATGGCACTGCCCACTTGAACATAGACCACTCCCTGTCCTAAAAGGGTCGGCCCAACCGGGCCAGGCCCGCCTCGTTCCGACCCCAGCATTGCGCGCAAGACGGTGGCTTACCGCACGCGACTTCCTTACATCAGCGGTGCCCAACCCACGGCCCTTATTGTTGGTTGTAGGTCGAGAGCACCGTGAACTGAGTGGCAGAGTTTGGCCGGGTCACGTTAAAGGTGAAGCGATAGGACCCGCTGATCTTGATGTAGCAGGTTCCCACCGGCTGCAGCGCCAAACGCTCGCTGGGGATGGTAAGGCCGCCGCCGAGGTTGACGTCGAAGTTACCGAAGGAGTTGCCGATGGCGTGGGTGATGTTAACGCTTAGCAACTGCATGTTCTCGCTTGGCGCAGCCAAAAACTGCAGACACGGCCGGATCTGCCCGCCAAAGTTTCCGGTGGTCTCGAGGGCAAAGATAGAGATGGTGGGGGCTACGGGCTGAGGGGAGGGTGCGGGGGTACTGCTCCCGCAAGCGCTGAGGGCGGCGATGCCGAGGGCGGCTAGGGTGAGCTGGATGACTTTGAAAAAACGGTTCATGGGGTTCTCCTTGGGGTGCGAGGGCTGGACGGCTCGAGGGTCGGATGGGGGGCTTTCAGGTATCGTCTTGGCTGGACTATGGGCTGTTGAGGTACCTCTATCTGCTCGTTTCGGGGTTCCAGTAGCGGGTGATGGCGGGGCTCAGCAGGATGGTGTTGAGCGGACGGACGTAGCCGGTGCTCTGGGCGATCAGTGGGCTGCCGGTGCGCAACTGCAGGGCGATGCCGATGAGGTTCCCGGCCTCGTCCAAGACCGGCCCGCCGGAGTTTCCGGGGCGGATGGGAGTGTCGGTGGTGAACCAGTCGCGCTCGGAGTCGATACCGTCGCCGCGGTCGATGTCGGTGCCGGTCACTTCGTCCTGCGAGCGCTTCATCAGGCTGGTGCCCTCAGGAAAGCCCAGGACGCTGACCGGGCTGCCGCCCGCTAGACGGTCGGAGTTGCCGACCTCAACCGCAGTGAAACGGGTGTCTTCTCGGGTGAGGGGACGGGTGGCGGGGAGCTGGCCCTCGGCCACCCCGGTGATCACCTCGGAGATGCGGATCAGCGCGACGTCCATGCTCTCGAGGTTGTTGAGGAACTGGTCGTTGGCGGGAGAGAAGATACCAGCACCCTGGGCGCAGAAGCGGTCGAGGTTGATCGACTCGTAGCCCACCAGTTCGGCCATGTATAGGCGGTTGGGCACCTGGGCGGGGTCGTCGGAGTTGAACTTAACCACCAGGCTATTGCGAATCGGGAAGAACTGGCTGGCGGTGGTGCGCCAGCGCTCCTGGTAGCGCCTCGAGCAGTCGATAAGGAGTCGGGCATACACCTGCGAACTGATGACGTGCCAGGCGGTGAGGACGTAGCGCTTCTGCGCGTCCACGAAAACGCCGCTGCCGGTGCTGCTGACCAACCCGCGAATCTTGCGGGTGGTGGGTTCCACATCGAGGCCGCTCGAGGTG
This sequence comes from Meiothermus sp., assembly GCA_033762915.1. Taxonomy (GTDB): domain Bacteria; phylum Deinococcota; class Deinococci; order Deinococcales; family Thermaceae; genus Meiothermus. The sequence goes on from JANRLD010000071.1 coordinate 30,438, forward strand.
ATCAGAACGGTGGCCTTGCGGGCGCGCTCGAGCACGTCCCCGGCGGGCCTGGCGTCGACCGGCTCAGTGGCAACCGGGGTGACGGTGGTCTCGGCAGCGACCTGAGCGCTCTGGACTACCGGCTCGCTGCCCCCCATGGCCTCGCCGCCGCCCCGGCCCATCAGTGACCAGCCCAGGCCCGCCAGTGCCAGCAACCCCACAGCCGCCGTCGCTCCCCAGACCGGATTGAACCCCTGGCGCACCGGCTGCCGGGTGAACTGCTGCCCCGCCACCCGCAGCCTCAGCTTGGTGTCGCCGATCAAGAGACTGTCGCCATGCTGCAGCTTGGTCGGACCGTTAATGCGCTTGCCGTTGACCCAGGTGCCGTTGGAAGAACCGGCATCGTTGATGTAGACGGCGTCGCCCCTGATCTCGAGTCTGCTGTGGGTCTCGGAGACCTTGCTGTCCCCGGTGATTTGCAAGCCGTTGTAGGGCTTTCGGCCCACTGTGAGGGTACCGTCGAGGGGATGTTCACTTCCATCGGCCCGCACCAGGGCGAAGGGTGTAGGGGTAGAGCGCAGCACGGTGTGTTCGGCGGGGGGGAGGGGAACCGGGGTAGCGGGGGTGGACGAAGCTTCGGCACTTTCGGGCATCCGAACGGTAGGGTCGATGGGTTCGGGCATGATCTGGGTCTTCATTGCGCCCCAGAAGGTAAGGTCGTAGCTGCCGAGGCGGACCTGGTCACCGTGCTTGAGCGGCTGGGGTTGGCCGGGGGTTAGCCGGATTCCATTGACCCAGGTTCCGTTGGTGCTCTCGAGATCGAGCAGCAGCACCGACTCCCCATTCACGATCAAGCGGGCGTGCTTGGCCCCCACGGTTGGTTCTTGTATTCGAACACCATTGTCGGGGGCCCGCCCGATCTCGGTGGTTTGGTCGAAATCCCAGCTGACTCCGGCTTTGTTCTGTAGGCTTAACATAAACTCCTCCTCTGCCCTGTTTGGATTGGTTTCCCTGCGTGCGGTGGGCTCATCGGCAAAACATCGAACCGGCCTTTACATCACAGCCGCCTTGTGAACCGCTGGATGACGGCTTGGCTGGGCGGCGCTGCTGGACGGCGGGCGGTGGCCTGGGGGCGGTTTTCGGCAGCGGCTGTAGGGAAAACTCGAGCCGACCCTCCCGCTCAAAGCTCACCCGCCGCCGAAGCGTTCGGTGGGCGGCGGCCCGAACCTCCAACTCGCCTCTGGTTCCGTAAGGCTGCTGGACTTCCAGCACGTAGCGCCCGCCGGACCGCACGGCCCGGCCGTCGGCGAGTTGACGGTTCAGCCAGAGGGTGGCGTCTGGCCGGTTGGTGAAGATCTGAACGCGTACGGGCTGGCGCTCGAGCAACACCAGTAGGTTGCGGTCTTGGCCCAGTCCGACCTGACCGCCGTAGGGGCGGAAGCCCTCGGCCCTGATCTCGAGGCGCTCGGCCTCTTCGGACTGGGCCACTACCACTTCAAAGTGGTAACGCGCTCCAACCTTCATCGGGCGATTCAAGGCCAGCCTCCGACCGCCGAGCAACGCTTGGATCTGGGGGGTGTTGGTCTCGAGGCGCAGCCGAACCTGGGTGATAGCAGCCGAGGTCGGGGCGGCACTGCGTGGGGAGGACAGCTCAAATTCGCCGCCAACTCGACTGGCCGGAGTGGGTGCCGGATTAGCCCGGTTGGGAGCGATTGGTTGGGTCTGGGCAGTAGGCTGGGCCTGGAAAGGTGGTGTAAGCGCAGGATTCTGTGTCGGCCCCCGGCCCAGCACCGACCAAGAGGCAAGCCCCGTTGCTGCCACTGCCGCTAGCCCCAGCCAGGGAACCGTACGCTTCCACCAAGTTGCGGGTTGTGCTGGGGCGTACCACTCTCCGTCATCCAAAGCCTGGGCAGGCCGTCCGAGGACCGTAGAGTCGAGGTTCCCCTCGAGCGCCAACTCTTCGCCAACCGCGGCCAGACTGCGGATGGCTTCGAGCATTTCGCTCGCGCTTTGGGGGCGCTCGCCGACCTTAAGCGCCAGGCCGGCCTCGAGCAGCCGTGCAAACCCCTCCGAGACCGCAGGGTTGAGCTGCCGGACACTGGGCAAGGGTGTGCCGTTTAGCCGCTGGGTGGCCGGGACGGGGGTCGAGAGCGTCAGGCACCGGTAGGCAGTGGCGCAAAGCCCGAATAGGTCGGTGGCGGGGGTCAGCTTTGCCCCGCCCAGCTGCTCAAGTGGCGCGTAGGTGGGGGTGTACACCACGGTGTGTCGGGCCTGATCAGAGGCCAGCTCGAGGGCCGCACCGAAGTCGATTAGTACTGGCCCTTTGGCCGTGAGCATCACGTTGTCCGGCTTAAGGTCGCGGTGCAGCAGGTTCGCGGCGTGGATTTCGGCCAGGGCGCCAAGGAGCGGCACCATCCACCCGCGCACTTCGGGCTCTGCCATGCGGCCACGGGCGCGGAGGGCGGCCTCGAGGGTTTGGCCCTCCAGGTACTCCATGACCAGATAGACGGTGCCATTGGCCTCAAACAGGCTCCGCACCTGCACGATTGCGGGGTGGCGCAAACGGCTGAGGGTCTGAGCCTCGAGCCGGAATCGCTCACGCAGCTTGGCGAAGTCGGCCACACCCTCGGGACCGACCACCAGGTGTCCGTCGGCGGAGCGGGTGGTCCCGCTGGCCACAAACAACTCCTTGACCGCCACCCCCACCCCGACGTTTAGGTCTTGGGCCAGGTAGGTGATGCCGAAACCGCCCCGGCCCAGCACCGTTTCGACGCGGTACTGCCCGTGGTTGAGGAGGGTTCCGGGTCGGAGCGCAGGGGCGTTGGACATGACCTCTCCTTAGCCGTTGAGTTGACGGAAGCGACGCGAGAGCTCCCCGAAGGTCCGGTTGGCCGCGTCGGGGCCGCCCAGGCCGCAGTTCGAGAGTCCCACCGCCACCACCACTTGCTGGGCTTGGCGCAGCGGGGTGAAGGCCCAGGTCATGACGCAGTCGGGGCCGGAATTGGCGCGGGGGGCGGAGCGTACCACCACCGTGAGGGCCGACGCCGCGCGGACGGCGGTGCCGAACCGGTAGCCCTCGGGCACAAAGTTATCTGCGGCCCGCTCGACCACCTCCATGGCCTCGCCCGCAGTGGCTAGATAGGTGGCACTGAGGGTAGAGGGGGTGCTGGGCACGCAGGCCGCAAGGGCCAGCGCCAGCAGTCCAAGGGCGGCCCTAGCGGCGGGGCTCGAGGCGGACCTGTTCCATCCAGGCCAGTGCGGACTCGAGGCTGTCGGTCTCGACTTCGCGCCCGGTCTGGATGTGGCGCACCTCGTAGCGCAGGCCGCCTCTGGGCAGCGTCCGGCACCGAACCATAAAGGAGGTCTGCTGCTTGGGCTGGGACTTGGTTTTTTCCATCGCACGCTCCTCGGCGGGTTCATGGGGCCTATCATGCCGGGGGGCGCTTAGATGTCACTTACGCGCCCTTATGTACCAGATAAGATGACGTATATGGTGCGGGATTCAGCCCTTCGCGTGCGGCTTTTTGGCGGCTTCCAGGTTGCCGCAGGCGCGGTGACGCTGCCCGGCGAAGTCTGGCGCAAAAAGGCTGCCGACGTTATAAAGCTGCTGGCCCTACAGCCGGAGGGCCGGCTGCGCCGCGAGCAGGTTTTGGAAGCCCTCTGGCCTGGGTCGGGGGAAAAGCCGGGCTTGAACAGCCTGTACCAGATCCTGCACCATGCCCGTCGCCTGCTCGAGCCAGCTCTCCCAAAGGGCTCTAGACCCCGCTATCTGTTATTTGAGCAGGACAGTCTGGTGCTGAGCCCGTATGGCGGACTCGAGGTGGACTACCACAACTTCAGACGCCTATTGACCCAGGCCCGGCGCACACCCGACATCGCTACCTATGAGGTTGCCGTCGCGCTGTACGCCGGAGACCTGCTGCCCGACGACCTCTACGAGGATTGGACCGAGCCTCACCGCGACGAAGCCAGGTCGCTCTACCTCGAGGCCCTGCTGGAACTCGCTGAGTTGCTCGAGCACGGCGGAAATCTCCCTCGGGCCTACCACTTCCTCGAGCTGGCCATTGCCCGGGAGCGCACCTTGGAGGCCGCCCACCTCGCCCTGATGCGCCTCCACGCCAGAAGTGGCCGCCGCATGGAGGCGGTGCGGCAGTACCAGACCCTGCGCGAGGCGCTGGTGCAAGAACTCGGCGTTGAACCCGACGATGCCACGCGAGCACTCTACGACCAGGTACTACAAAAACTCCCCGATCTGCCCGACCTTCCCAAGCGTGAGGCCGCCGCCCCGGCCCCCCTGGTGGGCTGGGTACCCGCCGCCCTGACCCCCCTGATTGGGCGCGAGGGTCAGCTCGAAGAAGCCCTGCAGCTGCTCTCTGCCGCCCGAAGCCTGACGCTGACCGGGGCGGGCGGTTCGGGGAAAACCCGTCTAGCCCTGGAAGTCGCCTCGAGGCTACACGCCGAAGCCAGTTTCGAGGGTGGTGTCTGGTGGGTTGAGCTGGTTACGCTCTCTGACCCCAGGATGGTGCCGGCCACAGTGGCCCAGGCCCTAGGGATTGCAGACTCCGGAAAGCCCCCGCTCCAGGCCGTCGCGGAGATGCTCGGGGGGCGCCGGGCTTTGCTAGTGCTGGACAACTGCGAGCACCTCATTGAGGCCTGCGCCGAGGTCGCGGTTCAGTTGTTGCGGGCTCTACCGGGGCTTCAACTGCTTTCCACCTCCCGCGAGGCCCTGGCCATCGCGGGCGAGATCGCCTGGGTGGTTCCCCCCCTCGAGGTGCCTTCCGCCGAGTCCGCCAGGTTCCCCGAGGGGCTCAGCCGCTTGGAGTCGGTGCGGCTGCTGGTCGAGCGCATCCGGCAACGAGACCCCAGATTCGCACTGACCGAGCAGAATGCCGAGAGCGTGGTCCAGATTTGCCGCCGCCTCGAGGGACTGCCGCTGGCCCTAGAGCTGGCCGCAGCGCGGGTGGGGCTGCTGACCCTGGAACAGATTGCCGCCCGTCTGGACAACAGCTTGCGTCTCCTGACGCGGGGGCAGCGGGGCGGGCTGCGCCACCATCAGACCCTCGAGGCCGCTCTCCAGTGGAGCTTCGCCCTGCTGGGCGAAGCCGAACGCAACCTGTTTGTCAGGCTGGCGGTGTTCGTGGGCGGTTGGACACCAGAGGCGGCGGAAGCGGTCGGGGGCGGCGCCGACCCCGATCAACTTCCGGAGCTGCTGGCCCGGCTGGAGCAGGTATCGATGGTTCTTCTTTCGGAGAACGACGGCCGGGTGCGCTTTCGTATGCTCGAGCCGGTGCGCCAGTTTGGGGCGGCCAAGCTCGAGGAGGCAGCGCTGCTGGAAGAGGTGCGGCGGGGTCTTATCGGATGGTACGCCCGCCAAACCGACGAGATTGTGCCCAGGCTGTCTGGGCCGGACCAGGCCGCATGGTACCGGCATCTTTCTGCTGAGTACGAGAACTTGCGGGCGGTACTGGCCTGGGGTAAGGCGCTCGACCTTGAGCGCAGCCTGCACATCGCCGCCCGGCTCTGGCGCTTCTTCCAGGTCAAGGGCCATGCCCAGGAGATGCTGGAGTGGTTCGAGGAGGCCCTGCCGCTCTCCGGCGGCGTTTCGGTGGCGGTTCGGGCCGATGCGCTCAACTCGGCGGGCATCATGGCTCGCACCTGCGGCCTCTACAGCCGCTCGAGCGAACTGTACCAGTCTGCGCTGGCCCTACGCCGCGAACTCGGTGACCAGCGGGGCGAGGCGGTGGTGCTTAACAACTTGGGGGTCAACGCCCGCGACCAGGCCGACTACCCCACCGTCGAGCGATATAGCCGCGAGTGTCTGCACATCGCCCGCGAGGTCGGGGATCGGCAGCTCGAGGCCCTTAGCCTCAAGAGTCTGGGAATAGTGCTGCGCGGCCGGGGCGACCTCGAGGCGGCGGAGGCCCACCTCCGCGACAGCCTCGCAATCTTCGCCAAGCTGGGCGAGAAGCGGGTCCTGGCCGACATCTACAACCACCTGGGTGGGCTGGCAATGTCCGGGGAGAGGTGGGCCGAGGCCGGGCGGCTTTACCGGCAGTGCCTCGAGCTTAATCGTGAAGTCGAAGACTTCTGGGGAATTGGGATCGCCGCACGCAACCTGGCTGCCCTGAACCTCGAGCAAGGCGACCCGGCCGCTGCCGGGATGATGCTTGGCGAAGGCCTTGCCCATTACCGGCGCGCCGGAGTTCGGCACGGTCTGGAGGAGTGTTTCGAGACCCTGGCCGGCCTGGCTTGGCGGCAGGGCAATCCCGAACTGGCTGCCTGGGCCTGGGGGGTGGTGGAACAGCTCGAGGCCGAGATAGGAAAAGTGGGGAGTTCGGGCGACCGCGCAAGGCGCGACCACCAGTACCGGGAGCTGACCGCCGCTATAGGCGAGGCCGAGTTCGCACGCCTGCGGCAGGCCGGACAACACGAGCGACTCGAGGACGCATTCAACAAGGCGCTGGGCGGCATTTCCGCACCTGCAAGCAGCGTCAAGCGGTAGGGGAACCGAAGGTCAGCATTAAATCTTGGGGAGAGTGATTCCCCGCTGGCCCTGATACTTGCCCTTGCGGTCGCCGTAGGTGACTTCGGGGCGTTCGCCCTCGAAAAAGACCAACTGAACCACGCCCTCGCCTGCGTACATTTTGGCCGGTAGGGGAGTGGTGTTGGAGAACTCGAGGGTGATGTGCCCCTCCCAGCCGGGTTCGATGGGGGTGACGTTGGCCACAATGCCGCACCGCGCATAGGTGGACTTACCCACTGCGATGGCCAAAACCGTGTCCGGCATGCGGACGTACTCGAGCGATCTGGCCAGCGCGAAGGAGTTGGGCGGGATGATCACCTCGTTTCCCTCGTACTCCACGAAACTCTTGGGGTCAAAGTTCTTGGGGTCCACGACGGTGTTGAAGACGTTGGTGAAGATCTTCCATTCGGCGGCCGCCCGCAGGTCGTAGCCGAAGCTGGTCAGGCCGTAGCTGATGACCCCGCTGCGCACCAAATTCTCCTCGAAAGGGTCGATCATGCCCTTTTTGGCCTGCTCTCTGATCCACCAGTCGGGTTTAATACTCATGGGCGTTACTATACCCAGCGGAGGGAGATCGGGGAACACACGGCCCCATACCTCGTGCGACTCCGACGCCGGGGCTTAATCAACCTCAAGGTTCCGAAGCTGTCCCTGACGACGTTAACTGCGTCGTTATCTTGCGTGAATGACCCTGGAGGGCCGTCTTTTCACAACGGCCCTTCATTTTGGCCCCTAAACTAGCCCTATGCCTACCACCCTCAGGCGAAGAGCGGCCCACGGTATTGCGCTGGTGGCCCTGAGCTTGCTGCTGGCGTCTTGCGGCTCGAGTACCCAGGGCGGGGCCTCCCGCGAGGCGCTGCGCTTCAATCCCACCCTACCGCCCGCCTATATTGACGACCGCTACGAATACGCTCTGGTGGCCGACGGCGGCCAGCGACCCTACCGATTCACCTTGAACGGGACACTTCCCAAAGGCCTAACCTACGGTGGGGGTCGCATTTCGGGAACTCCGACGGAGAAAGGATCTTTCGAGCTGAACGCCACTGTGGAGGACGGCAACCTGAGCAGCCGGGCTGTCAAGCTGACCCTAACTGTCAGCGACACCCCGCCCCCGCAATTCGACCAGTTCGTGCCCACGGCTGAGCAGGACAGCCCTTTCGTCTACGGCGTGCGAATCCGCGCCAGGGAAAGCAGGGGATTTCAGATGCAGGTGCCCCTGACCGACTTGCGCCCAACCCTCGACACCCTTAAGGCCGCCGACGGCGTGCTGTACGTGGTGCGCTACAGCGAGGAGCGCAACGTGATGGACGTTGATGTGGCCTTCACCCAACCCCGCACCAACTTCGAGGCCCTTCGCCTCTCTATCGCCCCGCTACCCGACAAAAAAGTACGCTTTGCCTCTACCAATGTATTGATGGCCCTCTACGACAAGAACGGCAAGCTAGTGGCCAACTTCCGACCCATGGAGCGTCAAACCACCCAGGGCCGCTTCAAGTACGAAGACCTGCAGGCCCTGGCCCGGAACTGGGGCAGAGGGGTTGCGTCCCAGTCTCCTGCCGGTCAGTCCGAACCTCCCGCACAAGCGCCTACAAACCAGTCCAGCCCCGCGCAACCAACTCCTCCCGCCACACCAGAGGGTCAGGGCACTCCCCCGGCGACAGCAAATCCGGCTACTCCGGCTTCACCTGAACCAGCCAATTCGGCGGCACCGGCCGGACCGAGCGAGCAGGGACAACCCACTCCACCTGCACTGGGACAACCCACTCCACCTGCTCAAGGTCAGCCCGAACAACCTGCTCAAGGTCAGCCAAACCAACCTGCACAGGGACAGCCTTCACCGCCTGCACAGGGACAGCCGACCCAACCTGCACAGGCACAACCCGTTCAACCCGAACAAGCACAACCTGCCTCGCCATCCCAGACTCCGTCTACTACCGCTCCAGCTCAGCCGCCGCAAGGTCAGCCGGCCGCCGCGACCCAGAACCAGGCGACCAACCCGGCTACCCAAGCTCAGCCCGCCCAGTCCCCAGCGGGGGACAGACTGGAGGGTGACCTCACCGGCGACGGCAAGGTAGATCAGCAAGACCTCGAGGCCCTCCGTGCCTCTTATGCCTGGGCCAACGTGGGTAACCCCACCCCCCGCCCTAATCCGACCCAAAACCAGTCCAACCCCAACCCCCAGACCCCACAAAACCAGCAAAACCAGAACCCGCCCGGGGGAACTGGCACTCCCAACAACTCGAACGACCCTGACCCACCCGAGGAAAACCGGCCCTAGCCAGGGCCGTGGAGTCGAACATACTGTTTGCGTTTTACCCTATTTCGCACTCCTCAAGCTCCAAAGGTACTCGGCACGGCAAACAAGGCCATGCCGGGTTAATGTGTAAAAATCAAAAACCCCGACTTTCCTGAATTTTTTTGGGCTTGGAGCGCCCTACGGTTGCGCTACATCTACACAGCCCGAGACAAGTCTCCCTGCCACCGTGATTTGAGCAGAGTGACCTGGGTTTGGGCCAGAGGGCGGCGGTTGTCGGTCTCGGGGAGGGCCCGATGAGCGGCCTCCCAAACCTCGAGGTCGGAGTTTAGACGCTCGGCCAGGTGCCAGATAAGGTCGGAGTTGCCCGAGCGGAGCACCGCCCGGCGCAAGCTCTCCTCCAGCAGGATGCGGGTCTCGAGAACCTCTGGGGCCTCGGAACGAGGCAGAAGCGGTCCACGATAGAGCTGCAGGGCACCTGCCAAGTCGCCCTCGCGAAGGCACATTAGCACCTGCAAGAAGTCGGCTTTAATCTCTACACCCAGCCGGTAAGGGCGGCTATCCAGCGGAACCCAGTTGCGCAGGCGACACAGCTCGGTTTTGACCACCGCAGGGTCGGAGTCCTCGCCCCAGACGGCCAGGGCCAGCTGCTCGCCGGTCAGTCCCTCAGGGTGCAGCGCCAGCACACACAGTAACTCAACGAAGCGCGGGCGCAGCTCGAGTTTGAATCCCCCGACCGTTACCAACGCGCCGCCCAACAGGCGCAGCTCGAGGGTTCCGCTGGGGTGGGCCTCGTCCAAGTCCGGCCAGTCACTGGCGCTCGAGGGGGCTTTTCGGGTGCGGAGGTAGCCGCGCAGCTCCTCGAGGTGCCGGTGGGCCTCCTGTATCAGGCCTTCGAGCTCAACCTCGTCACCCATGCGCCCAAGACCCGGGTGGTTGTGACGACCCAAACCCGAAACAATGCTCGAAATGGTCTGCTGTAATTGTGTCGCCGAGGCCAGCCACTGAGGTTCTTGTTCGCCGAGCAGTTTCATGACCCTCCCTTGCAGGGTAAGTGGAGCACCGGTGACTTTGCCCAGTATGAAGCAGGAGTTCGAAGCGGGCCGATATCAATGCTTACCCCGGGTGCTTCGAAGTTGTATCAGACCCGCCGTTACTGAGGCGTTATACGATCGGGTTGAACGACGTCCCCAAGCCTAGCACATCGCCCGCTTTTTGTGAAAGGTCTAACGTTGGGCTCAGCATTTTGTCATTGTCGGGTTAACCTCGAGGTGGGCTGGGTTAGCCTGGACATACCTCATGAACACTGAACGATAGGTGTAGGAGTGCTCGGGCTGTTCTGCTGACGGCAGGAGACACCCACTGGCACGACCTTCCTACCACACGGGCCACACTACCTCGATTCGTCTGCGCCAGGGGGGTGAGTCGTGCGCTCGAGCCACCGCGCCGGGTGAATCTGGGACGCGAGGGCTTGGACTTGCAAAGGCGGAGGTTAAGGGTATGCTATCGGGGTCTTTAATACCATGTCGAGAGTCGAGAAAATAGCGCTGCTGGGGCTCTTTTTGGCCCTGTCTACTGGCTTTGCCCAGGCCGCCGCTTACCGACTAAAGGTAACCTCGTGGAGCTGTCAGACCTTCTCGAGGGGGGCCATCGTTCGTGGGGAGGTACACAACATCAGTTCCCGCCGCATAGGCGAGATACGGGTACACGCCAGGGTGGTGGGGGCGGGCCTGAGGGTTGCGGTAAACTCCGCCCCAATTCGGACGCGCTCGCTGGCGGCGGGTCAGCGCTCCACCTTCGAAGTGCAGGTGCGAACCAACTTCGAGCCCGGCCGCTGTACAGTTTGGTTCCGAAACCCCCGGGTCATTCAGATCGAGACCCTGGTGCCCCCGCCCCGCTGAAATCTCGGTCAAGTAGAGGGCTTCAGAACCTTCTAATTTTGCCTCATGGGTTTTGCCTAAAGCTATAGATGTTCGCTTCGAATATCTTTGCCTGGAGGAAATGTATGCGACCTAAGCTTGGAATTATCACCCTGCTGATCGGCCTCGGTCTTTTTTGCGGCACCGCCCTGGCCCAAACCTACAAGCTCTACGTGACCCAGTGGACCTGCTCGCGCGATGCTGCCGGGCGGATGATTGCGGTGGGGTTGGTGCGCAACCAGTCGGGCGGAATCCTTCGCGATGTGCGGGTAAACTTGCGGTTGGTGGATCGGGCGGGCAACGTCTACGCCACCAATTCGGCCTTTATCTCTAACCGTCGCCTGGTCAACGGCTCGAGCACCCGCTTTAGCGTAACGGCCCGAACCTCGCGGACCGGCCTTCAGTGCCAAATCTGGTTCCGTAACCCCGAGGTGGTCCGCATTCCCACCTTGATAAATCGCCTCCCCCGCTAAACCGTATACTTTTCCGGTGCTCAAGATTCTCGGCGGTAGCGCCAAGGGTGTAAACCTCAAGGTTCCCGACTCGGCCCGCCCAAGCCCAGTTCGGCTGCGCAAGGCGCTCTTCGACTACCTTCGCTTCAGGTACCCCCGGCGAGGTACCTTTCTGGACATGTATGCGGGCAGCGGTGCGGTGGGCCTCGAGGCGGCCTCGGAAGGCTTTGAGGTCACGCTGGTTGAAAAGGACCGCCAAGCGATTGGATTTCTCAAGGAAAACGCCAGGAAGGCCAGGCTCGAGGTGCGCGTCGAAGGCGTGGCGGTGGAGAAATACCTCCAGCAGGCCAGGGCCCAAAACCTCCGGTTCACTGTCGGGTTCATGGCCCCGCCCTACCCCCACGACCTGCTGCAAGACTTTGAGCGCCTGCTGCAAGCGGGTATCGTCGAGTCCGGCGGGCTGATGATCCTGCAACACCCCACCGAGCTCTCTCTTCCCGCCGGCGAGCGGCGTGAGTACGGCTTCAACACCGTGACCATGATCGAGGTGGACTGAGGAGCCCGGCCCTATGGTTGGGGGTTGCTGTCGCCGGAAGGCGGTGAGCTGTAAGCTATACCTATCATGAACCACGTTGTATATCCGGGGAGCTTCGACCCGCTGCACAACGGTCACCTTGACGTCATCCAGCGCGCCAGTCGGCTATTCGAAAAGGTTACGGTGGCGGTGCTGGAGAACCCCTCCAAGCGCAACTCGTGGCTGTTCACGCCCGAGGAGCGGGTGGGTATCATCCGGGCGGCGGTTAGGACGGGGCGGCACGAAAACGTTGAGGTGGACACCTTCCAGGGGCTGCTGGTGGACTACATGAAGCGAAAGGGCGCCAAGGTCATCGTCAAGGGCCTGCGGGCGGTCTCCGACTACGAGTCTGAGCTGCAGATGGCCCACCTTAACCGGCAATACGGCAATCATCCCGAGACCCTCTTTATTATGGCCGCCACCCGGTGGAGCTACGTATCCTCGACGATGGTCAAGGAAATCGCCCGCTACGGCGGTGACGTGAACAAGCTGGTGCCCGGCGCCACCGCCGAAGCGCTCAAGGGTAAGTTCGCGGTGCCGCAATAGGTGTGCCCGAAATGCGCCGGCCCTTGATCTCAGCAATTCCTTGCGGTCTCGGCGCTATTTGCTGCCCCTACACCCCGCCGGGGGCAGGGAAACAAATCGAGGCCGCCAAGACCTTCCTTCACGATAACAGCCGGTGAGTCCGCTCACGGCAGGAGGAGCCATGTCCAACCCCTCACACCCCAGCCCCGAGCAAATCCCGTTGGTGGATGCCGCCTTGCAGGTCATCGCGCGGCGCGGCCCACAGCACCTCACCTTCGGCGAGGTGGCCGAAGAGGCGGGCGTCCGCGACGAAGATGTGCGCCGGCTTTTCGGCGACGAGCAGACCCTACTGATCGAGGCACTCTACCTTAGCGGTCGGCGCAGCCTCGAGCGCATGCGGCAGCCCCACGACCCCCAGGACAGCGCAACCCTGGACGCGCTGCGCAACATCCTAAACTCGCCGCATAACCAGTCCCAGGACTACGTGTGGGTGGTGTTCTGGGCCGGCGCTCTGGGGTCCGATGCGCTAAAGGCCACGCTTTCTGAAGTTAATCAGTGGCACCGCGAGGCCTGGCGCGACCTGCTCGAGCGCGATACCAAGCGCGGCATGCTGCGCCGTGACCTCGACCTGAACCTCGAGACCGACCGACTAATGCTTTTGATCGACGGACTGGCCCTCCGGAGCGCACTCGAGCTCCCGGCCTGGCCACCGGAGCGGCAGCTCGAGCTGTTGACGGAGTCGCTGGGCTTGTTGCAAGACCCTGTCTAGGGACGCACAGCGCCTCGAGGGCCTCAAAGACCAAACTCTTCGCAAAAAACCAAGGGGCCGACAAAGGCGTGCCCTGAGAGCATTCTGGTTGAACCCCGCAGCAAGACGACAAGGACACCATGCCAAATCCCGAGACCGTCACCCCGCAAATTGCCGAGCGTCTACTTCGTGAAACCTACGGGATCGAAGGTAGGGTCCAGCGACTCGCGGGCGAGTATGACCTGAACTTCGAGGTTTCGACCGCAAGTGAGCGCTTCCTCTTAAAGATCGCCCGTGCCGACGCCAGCCTGGAAGAACTCGAGTTTCAGAACTCGGTCCTGCTGCACGTGGAGCGCGGCCTGCAAGGTGACCAGGTGCCCGTGCAGCGGGTTATCCCGAACCTCACGGGCGGGCACATCTCCGTGCTAGAGGTCGAGGGTCTTCGGCGATTTGCTCGAGTTCTCAGTTTCCTAGAGGGCCGCACCCTGGCTAACGTCTCGCCGCACACGCCGGAACTGCTAGAAAGTATGGGGGCGGCGGTTGCGCGGGTGGACCTGGCCCTAGAGGGCTTCCAACACCCGCTGGCGGGGCGGGAGTTTAAGTGGAACCTGGCCCAGGCCGACGGAATCATGCCCAAGCTTGAGTACCTCACCGACCCCAAGCAGCGGGGAATTGCCACCAAGCACCTCGAGCGCTTCCGCGCGCTAAAGCCAAGTCTGACTGAATTGCCGCACGGGGTGATCCATGGCGACGCCAACGACCACAATGTGGTGGTTGCGGGCCAGGGCTACGGGGCTAGGGTTGTCGGCCTAATCGACTTCGGGGACGCGATGCTCTGCCCTTTGGTGGGTGGGCTGGCCATTGCATTGGCCTACGCGATGCTGGACAAGCCCGATCCGATGGCCTCGGCGGCGCACGTGGTTCGGGGTTACCACGCGGTGCGGCCCTTAAGCCCACTCGAGCTTTCCGTGCTCTACCAGCTCGCCCTGGCCCGGCTCGCGGTGAGCGTGACCAACAGCGGTTACGAAAAGCGCTTGCGCCCCGACGATCCCTACATCGTGGTCTCGGAGGCCCCGGCCTGGGCGCTCCTGGAATACCTCGAGACCGTTCACCCTAACTTCGCCCACTATCTGTTCAGGAATGCCTGCGGCCTCGAGCCGGTACCTCAGAGCGCCCGAGTCCGCGACTGGCTGGCGTCCAACTCTCGGGAGATCGGGCCGGTGATGGAGCCCGACCTTAAGGCTGGGCCGCTCCACGTCTTCGACTTGAGCGTGGGCAGCCTCGAGCTTGGGCTGCCCGAGGACGCCGACAGCACCGAAAAGTTCACCCAGTTGCTGTGGCGACGGCTAGAGGAAGCCGGCGTCGAGGTTGGTATTGGGCGCTACTGCGAACCCCGGCTGATCTACGCCTCAGAGGACTTCAAAACTCAGGGCGAGAACTGCCCCGAATACCGCACCCTCCACATCGGGCTCGACGTCTTTCTTCCTGCGGGTGCGCCGGTCTTCGCGCCACTACCGGCCACCGTGCACAGCCTCGCCTATAACGCTGCCCGTCTCGACTATGGCGGGTGTATCGTCCTTGAGCACACCGTACACGACGGCGAGCCCCTGACCTTTTACACCCTCTATGGGCACCTGGCCAGGCGGAGTCTCGAGCACCTTTCCGTCGGCCAGAAGGTCGAGCGGGGCCAGACCATCGCCTGGCTCGGCGACCCAGCCGAGAACGGCGACTGGCCGCCGCACCTGCATCTGCAAATCGTCACCGATCTGCTGGGATTCGAGGGCACTTATCCGGGGGTGGCGCGACCGGGCGACGCCAGGGTTTGGCAAAGCCTTTCGCCCGACCCCAACCTCATCACCCAGATTTCCGCCGAGCGGTTTCCGGCAGAGGGCATGAGCGGCGCAGAAGTCCTGAGGGAGCGCCGGGAGCGCATTGGCAAGAACCTCTCGATCTCGTACCGCCGTCCGATCAGCATGTCCAGAGGGCACCGCCAGTACCTTTACGACACCTCCGCCCAGCGCTACCTGGACTGCTACAACAACGTCCCACACGTCGGTCACAACCACCCCAAGGTGGTGCGGGCGGCCCAGCGCCAGATGGCGGTACTCAACACCAACACCCGCTACCTGCACCAAAACCTGGTCCGCTACGCCGAACGTCTGACCGCCAGACTCCCCGCGCCACTGTCGGTCTGCTTCTTTGTATCCTCGGGCTCGGAGGCCACCGAGCTGGCGCTTCGTTTGGCCAGGGCCCACACCGGTCAGCGCGACCTGATTGTCAGCGACCACGCCTACCACGGCCACACCACTACCCTGATCGACATTTCGCCGTACAAGGCCGAAGGCCCGGGCGGTAAAGGCCTCCCGGAGTGGGTCCACAAGGCCCCGGTGCCCGACGACTACCAGGGCGAGTTCCGGCGCGGCGAGCCGGCCCTGGGAGAGCGCTACGCAGCACAGATCGACAACATTATCGAGAAGATTCATCAACTCGGACGCGGGCTGAGCGGCTTTATCATCGAATCCATTCCCAGTGTCGGCGGTCAGATCGTGCTTCCGGAGGGCTACCTACGGGGCGTATACCGGCGGGTGCGGGCTGCCGGTGGGGTTTGCATCGCCGACGAGGTGCAGACTGGCTTCGGCCGGATTGGCTCGAACTTCTGGGGTTTCGAGTCCCAGGGAGTGGTGCCGGACATCGTCGCCATGGGCAAGCCAATTGGCAATGGGCACCCTATGGGGGCAGTGGTTACCACCCCCGAAATCGCGGCCTCTTTTGACAACGGCATGGAGTTCTTCGCGACCTTTGGGGGCAACCCGGTGTCGTGTGCGGTGGGGCTGGCAGTCCTCGAGGTCATCGAGACGGAGGGTTTGCAGCAGCATGCCCTCGAGCTCGGCGACTACTGGATGGACGGCCTGCGCGAGCTGCAAAATCGTCACCCGGTAATCGGCGACGTGCGCGGCTTGGGCTTGATGAATGGCCTTGAGCTGGTCCTCGACCGGAAGACTCGAGCCCCAGCACCCGACCAGGCCAGCTACGTGGTCAACCGTTTGCGCGACTGCGGCATTTTGACCGGTACCGACGGTCCGCACCACAATGTCATCAAGCTCCGGGGTCCGATGGTACTAACCCGGGAAGATGTGGACGGGTTCTTGAACGTGCTGGACCGGGTGCTAGGGGAGGACGCAGCCAAACCAGGATGAGGTTGGCGCGGCTGAAACCTCTACCCGCAGCCGACATTTCGAATCAAACTGACGTGCCAGGCTTTTTGTAACCGTTGCGTTAGCCGTCCAGCCCCTCCTGCCAATGCGCCTGACCGCAAAGAGGTCGGTACCTCACGCGTCCACTTCACCACGCTTGGGGATGCTTTGGATCTGTTTGGTCCTCGAGGGTTGAAGCGGAAGTTGCCGACGCCCAATTCCCTTGGGTAATCACGCCTGTCCATGTGGCGGCGTTCTCACGGCCTCGGTGGTTTCGTAGAGAATCTAAGTTGGAGGGCGGCGGCTGGGGTTGGGCTAAGGGGTAAGAATCGGTGTACCATATCCCGACGGTTTAAAGCTCTACTACCTCCCTAAAGGACACGACAGAGCCGCTACATCAACCCGTATTCCGTGGTCTTTCCGCGCAGGAAGGTTAGCCCGTTGCGCACCAGCGCCTCGGGGTCGCCCACGACATCCCGCCACATGCACGTAGCCTTGGCGATGTCCGGGTTGATCGCCACGAAGGACTCCATCACCAAGTCGCCGTCGAAGCCAATTTCTTTTAGCCCGGCGAACACCTCATCCCAGTGAACATTGCCTTTACCTGGGGTGCCCCGGTCGCTCTCGGAGAGGTGGATGTAGCCCAACTGCTTCCCGGTCTGTACGATAGGGTCCTTGAATCCCTGCTCCTCGATGTTCATGTGGTAGGTGTCGAGGTGCACGAAAACGTTGGGCTCGCCGATGCGCTCGATTAAACTAACCCCCTGAGAGGCTAGATTCATCAGGTAGGTCTCGTAGCGGTTGACCGGCTCGAGGCCCAGCTTCATCCCCAGCCCCGCTGCGTGGCGGGCTACTGGGCGGAGGGCATCCGCGACGATCTCATAGTCCTGATCAGTCGGGGGCCGCCCGCTGAAGCCTCCCAGGCTGGCATAGGTCACCCCGGTTACGGTCTGGCTCCCGATCCGGTGCGCCGTGTCAAAAACCTCAATCAGAAAGCGGGTGGCTACCTCGGGGTGCTCGGGCAGACTGGCCTCCAGCGGCAGCCCCAGCGAGCAGGTCGCGGCCAGGCCGTACTTTTTCAGGAGTCCCTGGGTTAGCTCTACGTCAAACTCGGCGGGGCGTAGCAGGGGGACTTCCACGAAGTCGAGCCCTTGCGCGGCGGCGCTCGAGATCACCCGTTCGGCGGCTGCCGGGCTCCACTCGGCGGCCCAGATAAAGGCGTGTGCTCCAAATCTTGGCATTGTTCACCTCTGATGGGTCGAGAGCCGAGGATCTGTTGGCTCTCGTTAGTCTGACTTTACCTTCGCAGAAAATCATACCGCCTCGAGCCCGGACTCAGCCCAGAGCACACCGGGTAGGGGTAGAAGGGCCGTCTACTTCGCCGCCCAGGCCAGCAGGTACTGGCCCAGGTAGTACAGCGGCAGCCCCAGCAAAGAGTTCCAACGGTCCTGCTGCACGAAGCGCCCTCGAGCCACGAACACGTCCGATAGGAAGAAGAGCAGCGCTCCCAGTCCGACCCGCCAGTCAGCAACCCCCAGGGCGCTCCAGAGCATCAGGCTGATCACCGCGCAGTAGGCCAGCACCGGCACCCGCCAGCCCCTCAGGCGAGGCCACAGCCAGACCAGGAAGGCGCTCGAAGCCAGCCCCACCACCCCCAGCAAGCCGGCTGGAAAGCTGCTCTGCGCGGAAAAAGCCACCGTATAGACCACGTGGGCCAGCAAGAACGCCACCAGCCCACCCAGAAAGAACCCGTCCCGCCGCCCCAGCAACAGCACGTCGCCCAGGAACGACAACACCAGTCCGATGAAGATCAGGTAGTCGAACGGGCGGTCTAGCCCCATTCCCCAGGCTAGTAGCAAAAAACCCAATGAGCAAAGGGTTTTGGCCACTGCCCGGACGGTGGTTTTACCGTTCTGATCGGCCCAGAGCAACACCAGTAGGCTCGAGGCCCCCAGCGCCAGTGCGGCCACCGTCAAAGGGTTCAACAGGCCTTCATCCTACCCTCTCCAACACCAGGATGGATTGCCAAATCGGCATGAATTCCGTCGCTTGGACGACCTATCTCGAGCGTACCCGCCCCCTTTGGTGCACCTGCCACCCGCCAAACCCGGCGGTCAGTTGGTAAAGTAGTACCTGCATGAAAACTACGCCCAGCAAATACGGCAACGCCCTCGAGGTCGGCCACCGCATCGGCGGAGAAGAGTTCTGGGATGGCGCAGCAATGGAGCGTCGCAACCCCTCCGACTCTGCTGACCTGACCGCCAAATTCCCCGAGGCCCCTAAAGAGACCGTCCGTAGGGCCGCCCAGGCTGCTCAGAAGGCGTTCCAGGTCTGGTCGCGCACGCCCGCCCCGGTGCGCGGAGGGGTGCTGGTCAACCTCGCAGAGATCATGACCGCCCAGAAAGACACCTTGGTGCGCCTGATGGTGCGTGAGGTGGGCAAGACCTTCAAAGAGGCCGGAGGTGACGTACAGGAAGCTATCGACACCGCCATATTCTTCGCTTCCGAGGGGCGCAGGCTCTATGGACAGACCGTGCCCTCGGAGATGGCCAACAAGGAGCTGTTCACCTTCCGACGCCCCATTGGGGTAGCGGGGATGATTACCGCCGGGAACTTCCCCATCGCGGTGCCCAGCTGGAAGATCATCCCGGCCATTCTGGCCGGCAACACCGTGGTCTGGAAGCCCTCGGAGGACGCGCCCGCGTTGTCCTACGTGTTTGTGCGGATGCTCGAGGAGGCCGGCCTACCCCCCGGCGTGGTCAACTTGGTTTTCGGCGGCGGCAAGGACTCCACGGGTCAGTATCTGGTCGAAATGATGGACGAGGGGCTGCTTAACAAGTTCGCCTTTACCGGCAGCACGGCGGTGGGCAAGTGGATCGGCGGGGTCGCGGGGCGCAACTTGCTGCGGCCTACCCTCGAGCTGGGCGGAAAGAACCCCCTGGTCGTGCTGCGCGACGCCGACCTCGAGTTGGCCGTAGAGGGGGCCTGGTGGAGCGCCTTCGCCACCGGAGGGCAGCGCTGCACAAGCGCGGGCAACATCATCGTGGACGCACCGATCTACGAGGAGTTTAAGCGGCGCTTTCTCGAGAAGACTGCCGCGACCGTGGTGGGTAATCCCATCGAGGGCGGTGTGACCTACGGCCCGATGATGAACCAACGTTTGTTTGAGCGCTGGGACGAACACTACCAGTGGGGAAAGACCGACGGCGCGACCCTGCTGTCAGGCACTGGGCGCATCAACGGCTCGAATTTCGCCCACTTCAAGGGCAATGCCGAGGCCGGAACCTTCGCCTCTCCAACGGTCTGGGAGGCCACGCCGGGGATGCGACAGTTTGGTGAGGAGATATTCGGCCCAACCATCAATTTGGTCAAGGCCGACGGAGTCCACCAAGCCATCGAGACCGCTAATGCCCATTCCTACGGGCTCTCGAGTTCCGTCTATACCAACCGCCGCGACTGGGCCTATTTGTTCAAGTCCGAGATCAAGGCCGGCATGACCTCGGTCAACAACTCTACCGTGGGGGCAGAGGCGCACCTGCCCTTCGGCGGCATTCGCGGCAGCGGCAACGGGGCCAGGGAGAGTGGGGTATGGGTGATCGAGGAGTACTGCTACTGGCAGGCCGTGAACGAGGAGTACTCCGGCAAACTCCAACTGGCCCAGATGGACACCGAGTACGCCGCGACGGCTGGCGTTACCGACTGGGGCAAGGTTCTGGGCTGACGCAGGTCGGGGGTGCCGGTCTCTGGAGAAACCGATCGTGGGGGTTTGGCTAAGGCCCACGCTGCTTTATCGACCGACCTTTGTCCAAACTTCACCCGCCTATCACCCTTAAGCCCGTACCATGAGGGGTATGCGAATCTGGACTGGTTTTCTACTGGTGCTCGCCCTCGGTCTGCTGGCGGCCTGTGCGCCGCAGGTGCGGGCCGATCCCGGCGAGGTGGTCTACGACGTGCCGGTGAGTTCGCAACTCGGCAGCCTCCAGGCGGTGGCGGCGGGCAACCCGGTGGTGATTCGGCTGCAGCAGGAACTGGCGGTCTACTATCAGATCGAGGCCCGCGCCCCCTCCGGCTTCGGGCGCTGGGTGCAGCGCCAGGGCACCGGCTCGACCGTGATTTTTATTAGCGAGCGGCGCAACGAGCAGAATGCCGTGACCGCCACTATCGAGATGCGCTGGACGCTGGGTGTTCGGGCCGACGGGCGCGGCTCGGTCAGGCTCGAGACCCTCACTACCGAGAAGATCGACCTTGGGGCCGTCGAAGGCCCGGCTTTTGGCCGATTGGATCGTAGCTTTAACCGGGTAGCCAGCGCCCGGTAAGGCCCGTTCGCGTTTCCCACCATTACGGCGGCAGGAAATGTACTCCCTACAGCATTAACTGCTGTAGGGAGTATTCCTGGGAACCCCTCTGAGCGCGGAGCGCCAAGGGTTTTGGGAGAAGTTACCATCAGCCGAGCAGACCCTTACGTCCTTAACCTTAGACCTTCGGCCAATACCGCGAACTGCTCGGGAGAATCTGCCGAGGTATGGCGATCAAGAAAAGGCAAGGCGACCGCCATACAGTTCATGCGGGGGTCGTAGCCGGCCTTGGCGAGGAGGGGATTGAGCCAGACCAGTGCCGCGCTCTTTTGATAGAGCTGGCGAAGCGCGAACTCGAGCAGCTCCGGCTCGCCGGTGTCAAGACCGTCGGAGGCCACAATGAGGATGGTGTCGCCCCGAATCAGCCCGCCGTGGCGGCGCTCCAGGGCCAGTAGGTTCTCGCCGATCTTGGTTCCGCCGCCCCAGGCCTGGCCCAGCCGGGTGAGTTTGGGGCGCTGGGAGAGCGACTTGGCCTTTTCTAGCTCTCGTGTGATGCGCCTTAACTCGGTGGAAAAGCTAAAGACTTCGACCCTAGAACAGCGCGTCCTCAGGGCGTAGGCGAACTGCAGGAGCTTGTCTGAGTAGCTCCCCATCGAGCGGCTTCCGTCCAGAACAAAAACGAAGCGCGGCTGTCGCTTGGGGTGCTCGAGCCAGGCCGGGAAAATCGGGTCGCCCCCGGTGTGCAAGGCCTTGCGCAAGGTGCGACGGAAGTGAAAGCGTCGCCCCTTTGGCGTCGGCTCCCAACGGCGGCTGCGCCCCAGTCGGACCTGATTGACCAGGTGGGTCGCGGCCCTTAGCATCTCGTCCATGTCTTGAGTGGAGATTTCCACCTCGCCCGCCTCTGCGCCTGCTGTACGGCTGAACAGCGCCTTGAGAATGGCCCCGAAGGGGTTGGGGTCGTCCTCCTCGGCGGTTTTCCCCTTGCCCTGAGAGTCCGGGGCAGGCGCGGCGGCCTGGGTGTTGGTAGGCTTGTGCTTCTCGAGCCGCTCTCCCTCTGGCTCACCCCCCTCAACCGCCGTCTTGTTCTGGTTGGTAACGTTTTTGCGCCGCCTGGCGGGCAGGAAAAACTGGAAGAACAGGTCGTCAAAGGCCCGCTCTTGCTCTAGACTGCTGCACAGCACCAGTTTTAGTGCCTGCCGTACCTGCTGCAGACTGCCAACGTCCACGCTCTCCAGCGCCCGCAGCCCGTCCAGGACCTCCTGCGGCCCCAGTACAAAGCGAACTTTTCGAGAGGAGCGCAGCAGGTTGCAGAAGGCGATCAGGTTTTGCTCGAGGTTTGCGTGGGGAAAGTCCATGAGGTCAGGGGAAGACGCCTTATCCGATTAGGGAGCTGGTACGGCCCTATCCCCGTTAAGGTTAAAGGCGATAACGCATCAGGATGTTGACGCGAATTGCAATACACCCCCACCCCAAGAACTCGGATTGCGGGTCCCGTACTGGGCGCTCGCATTTAGCGGCAACGGCCGCACCTATGATGCCCAAAAGGGACAATCCTTTTGGACTGGCCTCACAAAAAACGGCTGTCTTCAATCCTTTTTCGACCCTTGTCCTCACTCATTCAGCCGTGTTTGAACGAAATTGGTGTAGATCGCACCACGCTTGTAAAAGCTATTGTCCATGACCTTGAGGTGGAACGGCACCAGGGTCTTGACCCCCGGCCCCTCGATCACCGTCTCGGCAAGGGCGCGACGGGTGCGGTCTATGGCCTCGAGGCGGTCCTGGCCGTGGCAAATGAGCTTCGCCACCAGTGAGTCGTAGTTGGGGGGAATGGAGTAGCCCGCGTAAAGGTGGGAGTCCACGCGAACGCCAGGGCCACCGGGGAAGTGCAGGGTCTCGATCTTCCCAATCGAAGGCCGGAAGTCCTTGTCGTAGTCTTCGGCGTTAAGGCGGCACTCGATGGCATGTCCCGTCAGCTTCACGTCTTCCTGCTGCAGGTCCAGCGGCTCGCCCGCGGCGATGCGAATCTGCCACTTTACCAGGTCAAGGCCGGAGATCATCTCCGAGACGCAGTGCTCGACCTGGATGCGGGTGTTCATCTCCATGAAATAGAAGTTGCCGTCCGGGTCAACAATGAACTCCAGCGTACCCGCTCCCCGGTAGTTCACGTGCTTGGCTAGGCGAACCCCCGCGGCCAGAATCTCCTGTCGCAGTGAGTCCTCGAGCCTGCTGGGCGCCTCCTCAATCAGTTTCTGGTTGCGCCGCTGGATGCTGCAGTCGCGCTCGCCGATGTGGATCACGTGCCCCTTGCCGTCGCCCAGCACCTGCACCTCTACGTGGCGGAACAGCTCGATGAACTTCTCCATGATCATCGCGGGGTCGCCGAAGTAGTTTTGGGCCTCGTTGCGGGCTTGGTCAAAGGCAGTCTTCATCTCGGCGTCAGAGCGCACGATTTTCTGCCCCCGCCCGCCCCCGCCCGCACTGGCCTTCAGCAGCACCGGGTAGCCGATCTTTTGGGCTGCCACGACAGCCTCTTCGGCCGTCTCCAACACCCCGGTCCCCGGGACCGTGGGTACGTTGGAGGCCGCCGCGATCTCGCGCCCGCCCGCCTTGGAGCCCAGGCTGTGCATAGATTCCGGCGTGGGGCCGATGAACTCGATGTTGTAGTCGCGGCACATCTCGGCGAACTGCGGGCTTTCGGCCAGAAAGCCGTAGCCGGGGTGGATGCCCTCGGCCCCGCTGATGATGGCAGCAGACAGCAGGTTGGGGATGTTGAGGTAGCTCTGGTTTGAGGGTGGCGGTCCCACACAAATGGCCTCGTCGGCCAGCAGCACCGGCAGGCTCTTGGCGTCGGCTTCGCTGTGGGCGACCACCACTTTCACCCCGAGCTCCCGTGCCGCCCGCAGCACCCGCAGGGCGATCTCGCCCCGGTTGGCAATCATTATCTTTTTGAACATAAGCGCTCTCCGAGCGCGGCCCAAGTCTCAAGCCTCAAGTCTCAGGTCTCTTGACATGCGACATGTGACCCTCGACCTGCCACCGCTATGCAGGCTCCACCAGGAACAGCACCTGCCCGTACTCGATGGGCTCGGCGTTCTTGACCATGATCTTCTTAATGGTTCCGGCCACTTCACTTTCGATCTCGTTCATCAGTTTCATGGCCTCGATGATGCACAGCACCTGGCCCTTCTTCACCGCGTCGCCTTCCTTCACGAAGACCTCGGCCTCCGGCGAGGGGGCCGAGTAGAAGGTGCCCACTATGGGGGCCTTGACCTCGGCATACTTGGCGGAGTCCTCGGCCTTGGCTGCCGGTGTAGGGGCGGAATGTGCGACGGCGGGGGGCGGGGCGGCAGAGGCGGGCGCTACGGGGGCGGGGGCCGCCGCAGGGGCGGGGGCCGCGTGTACCACCGGCGCTGGGGGGGCGGTCATGTAGTGGACGGTCGGAGCGTCCGGCCCGCGCTTAACGCTAAGTTTGTAATCGGGGGTCTCGAGGCTCAACTCGTTCACCTCGTGTTCTTGCAGGGCTTGCAGGATGGCCTTGAGTTCCTTCGCGTTCATTATTGCCTCCGCAGAGAAGATAAGCCGAAAAACCGGCGGCTCCCAGAGTATAAAGCCCCTGCGAAGTTTTTTGGCCCGGTACAAAGAAACAGACCATAACGCGGGAGCGTTGCCCACAAGTGAGGGGTTTATGGGTAAACTGCTGAGCGAAGACAGGGGGGCAGGGTGTTCAATGCGATCTTTCCACTCATCGAGCTGTATCTTCCGCTGGTGGTGATGTTCGTCGCCATCTACAGCCTGCTCTCCACCAATTTCACCACCAGCCCCCGGTTGGCCAGTAGCTACGCTTGGTTGGGCCTGTTTACCTTCATCATCCGCGTCCCGATGCTCCTCATCACCCCCTTCGAGAACGAGTTCGGGCGTGTATTGATCGTGATTCTGGGCCTCCTCAGCGGCTACTTCTTCTACTGCGCTTGGCGGATCGGGCAGGCCTCCCAGCCGGTTAAACCGGCCACACGCAAGGGGAAATCCAAGAAATAACAATCTCCAACTAAAAACAGCAAATGAAAAACCCGCCTCTAAAAGGCGGGTTTTTGAGTTTCTCGGTGGGAGAGTGAGGTGCTCCAGTGCGAATCCGAGGGTTGAGTCTATGGATTAGTGATGGCGTGCCCTAGAAAAGCCTCGAGAAGTCGTCGACCTTATTCGGGCGGGTGTGAAGAAGAACCCGGCTTATGCGCTTACCGGAGCTACGTCGTGCTTGTTCAAGGTGGCGACAAACTTTGCCTTGGGGGCGGCCCCAACCATCACATCGACCGGCTGCCCATCTTTAAAGAGGATAATGGTGGGAATGCTCATCACCCGGAACTTCATGGCGGTCTGGGGGTTGGCATCCACGTCGAGTTTAGCGACGGTGACTTTGCCGTCATACTCCCCCGCGAGGTCCTCCATCACTGGGGCGACCATACGGCAGGGACCGCACCACTCGGCCCAGAAGTCCACTAGCACGTACTGGTTCTCTTTCACGGTCTGGTCAAAGTTCGCGTCGGTCACTTCGATGGGGTGTGCCATATCCTTACCTCGAGCCATACAATAGCACCCCTGTCGGGTTTCAGGGCAAGCCAGTACACTTTTTATAGCAGGGAGCCAAAGCACTTTCATAAGACCTACACCCCAATCCGCCCACCAACACCTCGGGATAAACCGGCCAGTTGGTTCATACTCAGGCTATCGACTCCGGTGCGTCCCACTCCCCAAAGTTTCGTCGCCCTGGTTTCTGCGCCTTTGCCCTATGCTCCTGAAAACCCCCCAATTCCAAGAAGCCCTCGAGCTGTGGCACCGGGGCCTGTTTTGGGAGGTTCATGAGGCCCTCGAGCCGCTCTGGATGCGCTTGACCGGGCCAGAGCGCGAACTAACCCACGGAGTGATTTTGTTGGCCGCGGCACTACACAAAGCCAAGAGTTCACCCACCGGCGGCTGGCGCAACTATGCCAAGGCTCTGCGCCATTTCGAGGGGCTTCCCGGAGTGCTGGAAGGCATTGAGGTAGGGGAGCTGGCTGAAGAGGTTCGACTGGCTCTCGAAAATCCTGGCCACACCCCCAGGTTCCCGTGTTCGGAGGACCACTTGTCCCCGGATTGAACCGCTTCGTACGCAACCCTGAACCCCACCACTCACCTGTTCAAGTCTTCTTCGGGCGCACGAGAAACAGGGCTGCTGAGATGAGGATAAAGGCGAGGGCGGCCTGAAGCGGGATGGGAAAGGAAGGAATGTACTCGACGTTGCAGGGGATAGGGCCGCGGCAGACCGAGGGGGCCACACCCGGGACCCACAGCTCGAGCAGGTGCCAAGCGCTAAAAAACAGACCGCCGAGTGAAAGTGGCAGCGCGTAGATCTTGATACCAGAGTCGCCGCGCCAGGTGGCGATGCCCAAGATGACGGCGAGGCCGTACATGGCAATTCGCTGATACCAACACATGGTACAGGGAATGAACATCCGCACCTCGGAATAGTAGAGGCTGCCCAGCATGGCAGTCAGGGCTACCAACCAAGCGAAGGCCAGCAGCAGCGCGTTGCGGTCGAGGGAGGGGCTCGAGGTTTGCGAGGTTTGCACTCGAGTATTGTAGCGCAGGCCAAGGTGTCGAGTGTCCTGGGTCAAGGTGTTCGGCGAGAGAGCTTGGGCGGAGCAAAGCCTAGCCTGTTCGGGACAACCGCCGGCGGTTGTATGACCTATGTTCTCTCATAGCGCACATACCGCTGGACGACTTCGCCCGGGAACTCTGCTTCTGTACCGGCCAGACGGACAAACGGTTTGGGATAGATACGTCCGATCAGGCCCGCCCCCACGCCGTTGCCGAGCCGCGAGGGAGTTACCCCCATCAAAATGGCAGCAGCCTTGGTTGCTAACACCGCCCCGACGCTATCAGCATACAGATAGGCAATAAAAGCGCTGTGATCGGGGTACTGGAGAAACTTCCCGACCGGGCTCGAGAGGGGCATCCGCCACTCGGGCATTCCGTAGGCCTCAGTCAAAATCTTTGCAATCGTCCACCCCTCCGACCACGGCACATGTTCGGTCCATTGTGCACGGACGCTGGGCACCGAGGTACATAGTTCGAAGACCGTCGATGGTTGAAGCCCGAAGCTCGTAGGTTGGGTGGCGTTTTCGGGCAGGGTGTACGAAATCGGAACGCCCGCTTGGGCGAAGCGGGCCGCTAGCTGCTCGTGCGCCTCCTCCCGAAAATCGAAGGCCGTGTTGGCAAGCAACAAGGGGAAATTGGGCTGGATGAGAAATGGCACGCCCCCGACCTCGCCGGAATGCTGGCTCGAGGCCAGCGGAAGGTATAAGTCGAAGAGATTCATGTATCTGTTGGGTCTGTGCCTTAAGCCAGCCCATACGTTGTTCAATTGCGTTCGGCCACACCTTCCCCTGTTTACCTGTCTCTTTGCACTCAACCCAGCAGCGCCTCGACAAACTCGCCAGCATCGAAAGGCTGCAAGTCGTCGGCCTTTTCGCCCACCCCAATGAACTTAATCGGGACGTTCAGCTCGCGTACGATGGGCACCAGAATACCGCCCTTGGCGGTGCCGTCCAGCTTGGTCACAATCACCCCCGTGAGGCCGGCGGTCTCGTTGAACTTTTTGGCCTGCTCGAGGCCGTTCTGCCCCGTCACTGCGTCCAGTACCAGCCAGACTTCGGCCGGCTCGCCAGGGTCAGCTTTGGTGATGGATCGCTTGACCTTGTTCAGCTCCTCCATCAAGTTGTGCTTGGTATGGAGGCGACCTGCCGTATCCACCATGAGCAGGTCGGTGTTGCGGGCTTTACGGCTACTGGCCGCATCGAAGGCCAGCGCCGCAGGGTCGGAGCCCTCCGGCCCCTGGATGACCGGGATGCCCAGCCGCTCGCCCCACAGCCCTAGTTGTGCCCCGCCAGCCGCCCGGAAGGTGTCCCCCGCGCAAAACATCACGCTCTTGCCCTTGGAGTGGTAGTACTGACCCAGCTTGGCGATGGTGGTGGTCTTGCCCACCCCGTTGACCCCCACCATCAGCACCACCTTACCGGCGGGCTCGATGGTGGACTTCTTGGCATCGGGCTTAAAGCCCAGCTTGCGCAGCTTGGCCCGGCGGTCGTCGGGCTCGAGCTGAAGCATCAGGGCAGTTTTGAGCGCCTCCCGGAGGTCTTTCTTGCCCGACTGGCGGACTTCTTCCAGTACCTCCTCGGCGGCTTCGATGCCCACGTCGGCGGAAATCAGGGCGAACTCGAGCTCCTCGAGCACCTCTTCGGGGCTCTTGGCGTTCCAGGGCACCGCCTGGACGATATTGTCACGGGTTTTTGAAAGCCCCTCTTTGAGGCGTTGGAACCAACTCATGAGGACAGTTTACCGCCCTTAGTTGGGGGCTGGACGTTGAATGTCACATAGGGGCGAAGACACGGGTAAAGAGAAGTGCTCGAAAAGCGAAGCAGGGTCGTGAAGGCTGGCGAAGCAGTTCCTGGCGCCGTCGGGCGGGGAACTGCGCACAGTTAGTGCTGGTGAGCGGGGCTCGAGCTGTGGCCCCAGTGGGCTATGGCGACCTCGAGCAGGTTACCCGGGGTAGGGTTTCCGTATTGGTCGGCTGTGAGTTTGCTGAGCTGAGGCCGTAGCTCAGAGACGGGGCGCTCCTTTAGGTTGCGGCGCAGGAAGTCTACCAGTTGCTGCCAGGCCTCGCCTTGCGGCCCGCCCGCCTTGATCTCGGTCACGCTCTGCACAAAGGCGTGGCCCTGTCCATCGTAGACCTTGACCTCGTGGGGGATTCCGGCTGCTTTCAGGCCGGCCTCGAAGGCCCGAACCTCCTCGAGGGGAATCAGGTTATCCGCGCCGCCGAAAACCCCAAGCACCGGTCCGGACAGTCGCCGGAGCGTTTCTGGTTCTACGACCAGTTGGCCGTAAAAAATGCCGACGGCGGCGAGGCGGTTGTTGGTTAGGGCATAGTTGAGGGCTGCGGTGCCGCCGAAGCAGAAGCCCATTACCGCGATGCGGGCCTTGTCCACCTGCGGCTGCTGGACCAACCACTCGAAAACCGCATTGAGGTCCTGGTTAACCCGCTCTGGGGGGGTTGTGGCTGAGAGGTAGATGGCCCTGGGGAGCCAGTCGGTGCGCTGGTTGCGGTAGGTGTCGGGGGCAATCACCAGGTAGCCCTGCTCGGCGAGCAGCTTGGCCTTGTCTACAATCTCCTGGCGCAATCCCCAGAATTCGTGGATCATCACAACTGCAGGAAACGGCCCCTCGCCCGGGGGGCGGGCGACATAGGCCTGCACCTCGGGGCTGACACGGGTGTTGGTCACGGTCTCGAGCCGGTTGCCGTCGGTGGCCGCATCAACTACTACCGAGAGAACCAGCGCCACTGCCGCCAACGCCGCGATTCCAAAGGCCCAGACCAGGATTTTCAGTGCCAATTGCATGGGGCAACTATGTCAGTGTTTGGTCAAACGCACTGTAATCGTGCATAATCTGTGGGCTATGGTGCGGAAGGCTAGCCCGACTACCGTTGCCAAGGCCGCCAACGTTATCCGTTCTGGCGGGCTGGTGGCGTTCCCCACCGAGACCGTCTACGGCCTGGGAGCCGACGCTCTCAACGCCGAGGCGGTCGCCAGAATCTTTGCTGCCAAGAGACGCCCCAGCTTCGACCCTCTGATCGTGCACGTGTCCGACCTCGAGATGCTCTCCCGTGTCGTCGCCGAAGTTCCCCCCCAGGCCGGACCCATGATCGAGCAGTTCTGGCCCGGTGCACTGACGCTGGTTATGCCTAAATCACCCCAGGTCCCCGGTCTGGTGACCTCTGGGCTGCCCACCGTGGCGGTGCGGATGCCCAGCCACCCGGTTGCTCTGGAACTCATCCGGCAGGCAGGCGTGCCAATTGCGGCCCCCAGCGCCAACCCGTTTGGCTACCTCAGCCCGACCAGGGCCGAGCACGTCGAGCGGATGCTGGGAGATCATGTGGACTTGATTTTGGACGGCGGCTCAACGGAGTTCGGCGTCGAGTCCACCATACTGCTATTGGCCGAACGGCCCACCGTACTTCGATTCGGGGCGGTGTCGGTGGAACAGCTCGAGGCCGCAGTTGGGAAGGTCGACCTGCGGGTGGGGGAGAGTCAAAAGCCGCTGGTGCCTGGTCAGTTGCCCTCCCACTACGCCCCGCGCACGCCCATCCAGCTCGCCCACCCCGAGCAAATTCCTGCCGAGGTCAAGAAGGACGTTGGGTTTCTGGCCTTCAAAGACGTCCCCAAGGGGTTCAAAGTAGTTAAGCTGCTTTCGCCAACCGGGGATATGCTCGAGGCCGCCGCGCACCTGTTCGAGGCGCTTCACCAGCTCGACCGACTTGGCCTGGAGGCCATTTACGCCGAGCCGGTGCCGGAGGAGGGGCTAGGGCGGGCCATCATGGACCGGTTGCGCAGGGCGGCAGTTCGGGATTAGGAGTAAAAAGTGCCCGCGTCTATTGTGCACCTAGGGGGCGTGTTGCTAAACTATGCAACACGCTATGCCACGCCAACTTATTGACCGGTACGGTCGGCTCATCAAGGACCTGCGGCTCTCCGTCACGCCGCGCTGCAACCTGCACTGCCTGTACTGCCACCCGTTGGGTTTTGAGCAGGCCGAGCCGCCGAACAGCGTCAACGTCGAGGATGTGCGCCACTTCCTGACCGCAATGCACATGCTTGGCCTCGAGTCGGTGCGCTTCACCGGGGGCGAACCACTGGTGCGCAAAGAGCTACCCCAGATGATCGAGGTGGCCAGAGAGGTCGGCATTCACGACATCGCCATCACCACCAACGGCCTCTTATTCAAGCGAAAGGCCAAGGAGCTGGTGGCGGCCGGCCTCAAGCGGATCAACCTCTCTATGGACTCCGTAACCCCTGAGGTTTTCAAGACCATGACCCGCGGCGGCCAGGTGGAAAAGGTCTGGGAGGCCATCGAGACGGCCTGGGAGTTGGGGCTGCACCCGGTTAAGATCAATGCAGTAATGATCCGCGGAATGAACGAGGACGAGGTAATTCCGTTGGCCTCACTCTCGCTGGACAAACCGCTGGAAGTGCGATTTCTCGAGTACATGCACCTCGACAACTCCAACCCCGAAATCTACCAGCAGCGCTTCATTGCCGGTTCCGAGACCAGGGCCCGAATCGAGCGACACTTCGGCCCCCTCTCAACGGTAGACAACGACCCCAGCGCTCCAGCGCGCGTTTACCAGATTCCCGGCGCAGTGGGCAAAATCGGCTTTATCAACCCGGTGGCCGAGCCTTTTTGCTCCAAGTGCTCGAGGTTGCGGCTGACCTCAGACAAAAAGATTCGTCCCTGCCTGCTGACCGACCTCGAGATGGACATCAACTGGGCCTTTCAAGCCGATAACCCTGTCGAGGCGCTGGTGGATGCCATCCTGCTGGCAACAGACCGCAAGCCCGCCTTCGGTAACGTGTTGCCCACGCTGCGGGAGCGGGTAATGGTGGGGATCGGGGGGTGAGGCGAGAGAGTCGGCGGCGCAGTTAAAACAACCAAGAAGGTTGAACTTGTACCTCTCGAGTTGGAGAAAGTGTCACCATCTATAGTTCGCTGAGGTGACTTTTGGGTGCGATCAGTGCAGCAGATACTGGCCGCAAACGTTTGGTTTGGAGTTGCGCAATTAACTGCACCTTAACCCCCTCCTCCTAAGGTGGGTGGAGATGGTACTGCCTGTGGCAAACCCTGAAACTTTTCCCGTACTCGAGTCGACCCGGCTGCGGTTGCGGCAAATTCTGCCCACAGACGCGCCGCAGCTCTTCGACCTCTACGACGAGCCGGAAGTGGCCAAATACCTCGATATCGAGCCACTAAGTAGCCTCGAGGAAGCCCAGGAGCTGGTGGAGGCTTACCGACAGGGCTTTGTCCAGGGACACAATCTTTACTGGGCCATCACCCAGCAGTCTTCCGAAGAACTGATTGGGACGGTTGGATTCTTCTTCCTGCCCGACGGCGAGTCGGCAGAGCTGGACTTTGAACTCTTGCCCTACCACTGGAACCAGGGCATCATTTCCGAAGCCCTGGCCCTGGCCCTCGAGTTTGCGCGGGAGAGCCTTGGACTGACCCACATCGAAGCCTACGTCGTCAAGGAGAACCCCGCCTCGATTCGGGTGCTGGAGAAGCTGGGATTTTCGCTGGAGGCGCGGTTGGAGGGGGAGTTCGACACCGAGGCGGGTCGGCTGGACGCCCTAATGTATGTGAAGAGGTAAGTCCCCCAAGCTTGCGTTAAGCTGCCAGTAGTAGTACGTCCACCAAGGGGGCGTAATAATTTGTACATTTCCGGTCTGCCGGTCCTTAGCGAACGGCATGAGCCCTTCTACAACAGCTCGAGACCGCTCCAGCCAGTCAACAAGTCTTCTTCGGTCAGGGCCTCTCCGCCCGCCTCGGGGGTCCAGGTGATGTAAGTGGCCAGGGTAGTGACGGGGGTCGTAGAAGCCAGCGCCATCAGCGCTGCTCGAGCCTCGGCGGCCCGAACGGGGGTTTGGACCTGGGGGAGTGTTCCGTGGGCCGCGACCACAAAGGTCACCAGGATGTAGCGCCCATCCGGCTCGGCCTTGGGTTCGTAACTGGCGTTGATCTCGGTCTTGCCCTCAAACTTGCGGAAGGTCTCCACAAACTCCGACCTGGCCTCGGTCATCCAGCGGTCGAACTGTCCTTCGGCCTGAGTGAGGCCGCCAGTCCAGGTCTCGTAACTGCCGAAGCGCCAGCCGGCCTTGTAGCGCAGCATCAGCACGGCGGTGTTGTCGATCAGGTCGGCCAGGCCCTTGGTGGTCGTGGTGTTGGCATCAGAGGCAACCCGTTTTAAGGCGTCTTGTAGCTGGCGGCTATAGAGGGTGGCGATGCGCAGCCGGGCCACGGTGCTCTCGACCTCGCCCCCAGTCCCGCCCTGACCCGCCCGACTCAGCCCCCGCACCATCGAGAAGGCGATCAGAATGAAGGCCCCGATGAAAATAATCCCAATAATGTCGACTCCAGCTCCACCGATGCCCGGCGCGCCCGGCGTGACGATGACCGGGCCGCCGCGTGGGTAATAGTCGCCCGGATACGTCGGATAGGTCGGGTAGCTGCGCGGGGTGGGTACCGGGAACGAGGGCGAGGGGCTGGGGTTGACCCGCGGTACCGAGGGCGCTCGAGGGGTGGAGAAACCGCCGCGACCGCCGACCCCGCCGCCGCTCCGCTGGGCAAAGGCGTCGCTGGTGACTAAACCAGGGGCCAGCAAGGGAGCTTGTCCCAGCAGCAGCAGCCCAATGATGCCCCATATCAAGTAGCGTTGCATCGCCTTCAGTATAGGGGCAGAGGGCAGTGGAAGTGTTGGTTGGCTTTAGGCTGGGCTGCTTATCGCGTTCCACCATTACCTCCCTCGTGGCGTTAGGCAATGTTCTCCCTTTAGCAAAAACCGCCCGCTTTAGCGCCGTAGGGAGTATGCGCAGGAACCGCTCTTGCTTCTCGCGCAATGTATGCCCTCCCCCTCTTTGAATCAAGTATTGCACTAAACTTGACATAATGAGACTCAGGTTTTATTCTTTTCGGTCTGGCATCCTCCGAATGGGGGAGAACTCGATTTCTTACGGTTACTTGACCCGCGCGGTAGTAGACTGCGTGTAACGGGGGAGACAGAATGAGCGACAAAAACGAAACGTCCACCAACACCCATCTGCCCGAAAACCTTCCGGTTTGCCCCGTTCGAGGCTCGGTTATTTACCCGGGCATGGTGATGCCCATCGACGCCGGGCGGCCGATCTCGATCAAGGCCATCGACCGTGCGTTGGCCCAAGAGAGGGTCATCCTCATCGTCAGCCAGCGCGACAAGGAGACCGAAGAACCCACCGGGGCCGACCTGTTCGACGTGGGAACCGCCTGTAATGTTCTGCGGATGCGGAAAAACTCTGACGGCTCGGTGCAGATGCTGGTGCAGGCCTTCGCCCGGGTGCGGGTGCTGCGCTACTCCAGCCTGAATGGTCATCTCGAGGCCGAGGTCAGCCGGGTGGTCGAAGTCGACGGTAAGGAGACCGAAGTGCGCGCCCTGTTCCGCGAGGTCAAGGAGCGCTTTGAGAACTTGCTCAAGGAGGGCAAGTATCTTTCACCCGAGGTGGCCCAGTTCGTCCAGAACCTCGAAGACCCTTCACAACTGGCCGACTACATCGCCTTTCATCTCGACTTTAAGCTCGAGGACAAGCAGAGAATCCTCGAGACGCCGGCCACCCTGGAGCGCCTGAAACGAATGGCGGTGCTGCTCGACGCTGAGCTCGACCTTATCGAGACCCAGCGACGCATCCAGCAGCAGGTCAAGGACGAGGTAGACCGCAACCAGCGCGAGTTCTATCTGCGCGAGCAGATGAAGGCCATCCAGAAAGAGCTGCACGGCGAAGAGGGCGAGATGGAGGTAGAGGAGATGCGCGAGAAAATCGCCGCCCTCAGCCTGCCCGAGTCCGTCAAGGGCGAGGTAGACCGCGAACTCAACCGATTCGCCCGCATGCACCCCGACAGCGCCGAGGCCAGTGTGGTTCGCACCTACCTCGACTGGATCACCGCCCTGCCCTGGAACTCACGCACCGAGGACAAAATCGACCTCAAGGAGGCCGGCCGCATTCTCGACGAGGAACACTACGGCCTCGAGAAGGTTAAGGACCGGGTTCTGGAGTACCTGGCAGTTCGGAAGCTTAAGCTCGAAAGAGCTAGGGAGTCGCGGGCCGAGGGCCAGGAGCCCAAGGCGGCCAGCCGTAAGCCGGTTCCAGCTCCCAAGGCCGTTGGCCTGACCCAGCCGCCCACTCCCACTCATAAGCCCCAGACCATAACCCTCGAGGAGACCAGCAAAGGCCCCATCCTGCTTTTCGTAGGTCCCCCAGGGGTGGGAAAGACCAGCATTGCCAAGTCCATCGCACAGTCGCTGGGCCGCAGGTACGTGCGCATCTCGCTGGGTGGGGCGCGGGACGAGTCGGACATCCGGGGTCACCGCCGCACCTACATCGGCGCGCTGCCGGGCCGCATCATCCAGGCGATGCGGCAGGCGGGGAGCAAAAACCCAGTGATTCTGCTGGACGAGGTGGACAAGCTGGGCAGTTCGTACCAGGGTGACCCCTCCTCCGCACTTCTGGAACTGCTCGACCCCGCGCAGAACAAGGAATTCACCGATCACTACCTGGGCGTGCCCTTCGACATGAGTGAGGTGCTGTTCATCTGCACCGCAAACTTCCCCCAAAACATCCCCGGCCCCCTCTTCGACCGCATGGAGCTGATCGAGTTCACCAGCTACATCGAGCAGGAGAAGCTCGAGATCGCCAAGCGCTACCTTGTGCCGCGCCAGCTGGCCGAGAACGGCCTGCGTGAAAGCCAGGCGGTGGTCACCGAGGCTGCCTTAACCCGACTGATCACCCACTACACCCGCGAGGCCGGGGTTCGCAACCTCGAGCGCGAGATCGGAACCCTGCTGCGCAAAACCGCGCGGGTGATCCTCGAGGCTGGCAAAAAGAGGATTCGGATCACCGACGCCGACCTCGAGAAGTACCTCGGCCCGGCCCGCCACATGCCGGAAGCCGAGGCCCGCAGCCCGCAGGTCGGGGTGGCGACCGGCATGTTTTACACGCCTGTCGGGGGTGACATCATGTTCATCGAGGTCTCGGTGATGCCGGGTAAGGGCCAGCTGATCCTGACTGGTCAGCTTGGCGACGTCATGAAGGAGTCGGCCCGGGCTGCACTGTCCTTCGCGAAGAAGAACGCCCAGCGGTTCGGAATTGCCCTCGAGAAGTTTGACAACTCCGATGTTCACGTACACGTTCCGGCCGGGGCGGTGCCTAAAGAAGGCCCCAGCGCGGGCATTGCCATCACAACTGCTGTGGTCTCCGCACTGGCGGATGTACCCGTCCGCAACGACGTCTCCATGACCGGCGAGATCACCCTAACCGGGCGTGTGCTGCCCATCGGGGGTGTTAAGGAGAAGGTGTTGGGAGCGCGCCGCGCCGGCATCCGCGAGGTCATCCTGCCCAAACAGAATCAGCCTGACCTGACCGACATCCCGGCCTACCTTCGTCATAACCTAAAGTTCCACTTTGCCGAGACCCTTGAGGAAGCCCTTAACTGGAACCTGGTCGGCGGCCTGGGAGCGCTCACCCACACCCCAGTGAGCGACAAGCCGAAAAAGCCTCGAGCCAAGGTGCAACCCGCTGCGCGGGCCTAAGAAGCCCCACTGTTGAAACGCGAAATGCCGCCCCAATACAACCGAAGGCAATGGCGCTTCTGCCCCAAACACACCTGACGCCCTAAGCCAGTTCGATCTAGACTCGCCGCGTTTCCCACTATTGCCTACTTCGAGGCGGCAAGGAATGTACTCCCTACAGCGGTCTTTGCTGTAGGGAGTATGCGTGTGAACCGCTTTCAGGCGAGTCTGTTGAGCCCAATCAAGAAAGCCGCCCCCATCGGGGGCGGCTTTCTTCCTACAAAGCCTACTTCTTTAACGCGTCGCGAATCTCGCGCAGCAAAAGTACGTCCTCGGGCGGGGCGGCGGGTGCAGCGTCGGGCTTCTTGTTCATGGCCTGAATCTTGTTCATTGGTACGACCACGAAGAAGTACAGCGCGCTGGCCACCAGCAAGAAGCCCACCACCGCGTTGAGGAATAGACCGATATTGATGGCTCCCAGCTTCAGCGCCGAAAAATCGGGGGTGCCGAAGATCATCCCAATGAGTGGCATCAAGACGTCCTTTACCAGCGAGTTGATGATTGTTCCGAAGGCGGTACCGACCACCACACCTACTGCCAAATCCAGCACGTTGCCCCGCATGATGAAGTTTCTAAATCCCTCGAGCATGGCTGCCTCCCATCGGAACGCCCATGGCTCAGGCCGTCATTTGGGACGCTCCACTCAACCTTTGCGTCTGCACCGGCGAGTTCTTGACGTGACGACCTCAGGGCATAGCCTAAGTCTGGTCTGTCGGCCACGTCAAGCTTGTCTAGTAAGGGTGTTCCTAAGCTGGCTACTTGGTGAGCAGCAGGACATGGGCGTAATCACCAAAACCTAAGCTGCGCCAGAACTCCAGCCCGGCCCGGTTTTTTGCCAGTACCTCGAGAATCACCCTCGAGCACTCTGTTACCCGGCTTTCCATCCACAGCGCAATCGCCGCACGCCCTAGGCCCTTGCGTCGACATTCCCGTGCGATGAAAAACTGCCTAAGATAAACCACCTTCTGCTCAGGGTAGAACTCGTCCGGGCTGGTGCGGTAGACGATGTAGCCGACCGGTCGCTCGGTCTCGATTAGCTCGACCTGATACTCCCCTCGAGCCAGCCACCGCGCCATCCGCCGCTCGAGCTGCTCTAAGGTCATCGGGTTGCGGCTGCGCTCATCTTCAATCAGCTGCTTGTTCATCCGCGCCAATAGGGCGCAGTCGGCGGGGAGGGCGGGGCGGAGGTTCACGCACATTCCGCCGTCTGCTGCGCCGCCTTCCGCTCGAACGCGGCCCGGTAGATGGCCTCGTACTGGTCGGTGATGAGCTTGGGGTTGAAATTTCGGGCCGCGTAGGCCCTCGCTGCCACCCTCATCTGCGGCAGCTCGGGCGACTGGAGCAGCTCAACTACGGTGTTGGCGTAGGCCTCGAGGTCGCCAAACTCGGCCAGCCGTCCCACCTCGGGGGTGAGCCACTCGGGGATGCCGCCCACCTTGGTCGCCACCACCGGAACTCCGCAGGCCAGGGCCTCGAGGCCCGACTGCCCGAAGCCTTCGTACTCTGACGCCAGCAAGAAGAGGTCGGCGGCCCCGATCACCTGCTCAGGGTTCTTAACCGAGGCCAGCGAGGTCACCGAGTCGTCCACGCCCAGGCTGTGGGCGATGGAAAGGGTCTCGGCCCGCTCGGGACCGGTGCCCACCAGGACCAACCGGGCCTTGACCTTCTGGCGAATCTTTGCAAAGGCGTGCACCAGGTCGCCCGCCCGCTTAACGGCACGGAAGTTGGAGGCGTGCACCAGCAGGTACTCGTCTTCGGCGGCGTAGAAACGCCTGGCCTCGAGATTGGGCCGGAAGCGCTCGGGGTCCACGGCGTTGAAGATCACCTGGGGGCAGACCCCGAAATGTCGGGTGGCTTGGGTCGCCAGGTTTTGCGAGACCGCTGTGACCGACTCGGAGTTCTTTAGGGACTTGGCGGTGATGTTCTGGTACACGGGGTCTATGCCCAGCAGGGTCACATCGGTGCCGTGGAGGGTGTGGACGAGCGGTACCGCGCCTTCAGAAGCCCAGTATGCGGCGGTTGCATGGGGGATTGCGTAGTGGGTGTGAATCAGCTCGAGGCCGTCCTCGCGGATGGCCCGCTCGAGGGTACCGGCCAGCGCAAGCGTGTATAGGGGAGAGGGGAATACCGGGTAGTGGGGGACCTCTACTTGCCTAAACTCCACCCTGCTGCCGGCGGGCAGTCGGAAGGGGAACTCGGTAGCGAAGAGCAGAA
This sequence comes from Meiothermus sp., assembly GCA_033762915.1. GTDB lineage: Bacteria > Deinococcota > Deinococci > Deinococcales > Thermaceae > Meiothermus. The sequence continues at coordinate 68,350 of JANRLD010000071.1, forward strand.
CCTCGTGACCGCGCTCGCTCATACGGTGGGCGATCTCGGAAGCCACGATGCCGCTGCCCCCCAGACCCGGATAGCAGACCATCCCAATGCGCATGAGCGTAGCCTAACACCGCGACGTCAAGCTATTGATGTGCGGTTCACGGTTTGGGCCAGAGAGGTCAGGGGAATGTGGTCAGGGCTTGACTTGCTCGGCAGTCAGGCTCATGAACTTGGAAGCCAAATGCCCACTCGAGCGCCCCCCCCGGCTCGGTTTTCGGCCCGGCACTTTCCGCCCATCACCTGGGCAACAGCCGCGACCAGCGCCAGCCCAAGCCCGACCCCATCGCTGCTGTCACGCTTCACGAAGGCTTCGAAGGCCCCCTCGAGGAGACCAGGTGGAAAGCCAGGGCCCTGATCCACCACCCACAGCCACACCCCGTCTGTTTCAGGCTCGAGGGAGATCTTTTCCACACCACCGGCATGTCGCTGGGTGTTTACGATTAAGTTCTCCACTGCCACCATCAGCATCTTGGGGTCCGCTACGGCCTGTCCTCGGCCCTCGCGGGCCACTTGGGGAAAGTGCACAGCAAGCCACTCATCCAAGTCCAGTGTTTGGCCCTCCACCCGTCCTTTGCCCTCGAGCCGGGCCAGGGTCAGCAGCCCCTCTAGCAGTGCCTGCATCCGCTCGGCCTGCTTGATCGCGCCATCTACGGCCCGCACCTCGCCGGGGCGGCGCACCAGCACCTCAAGATAGCCTCGCAACGCCGCCAGCGGGTTGCGCAGTTCGTGCGAGGCCCCGTAGGCGAACCGCTTGGCGGTTTGCTCTTGGGCCTTAAGCTGTTGCAAGGCGGTCTCCAACTCGGCCATCAGGGCGTTCATGGCCTGAACGGCTGGGCGGGCTTCCGGAAGGTGGGGGGTGGTCAGCGGCTGGAGGTGGTCGGGGTTGCGTCTGGCGAGCTCTTGCGAGACCTGCTCCAGGGGACGAAGCGAGCGGGACAGCCCCCACGCCCCCACCCCGAAGGCCAACAGGGCCAACGCACCCCCCACGCTCAGGTAAATCCCCAGCAGGCGCTGCGGCAGCGCCGCCACTTCCAGCAGTGGAACCCCTAGCCCCGCCGCCTCTTCGCCTGGCAGCGCTAGCCAAAGGGTGTCGCCGCGAATCTCGCGGTAGGTGCGCCCCTCCTCGAGGGTGGGAATTAGGCGCTCGGGCAGCTTGTACTCCCCAGAGTCGGTGAAGACAACCCCATTACCGCGTACCACAAAGCCCACGCCGCCATACTCCGAGACCAGCCCAGCCAACCCTGCCAGGCTGACGCCCTGGGCCTGAAGCAGCCCCAACCTCGAGAGGGCAGCCCGCTCGAGAGTGGCCCGGGCGGCATCTTGGGCCTCCCGTACAGTAAGGAACCCCAACGGCACCAGCAGCAGCCCCAGCGCCAGCAGGAGCCAAAGAAACAGGCGGGTGCGCAAGGTCATAGGGGCGAGTAATGAGGCCGGGGCCGACAAACCACTCGTCTTTCTTTCACTCAATCTCCCTGCTTCATCACAAGGGCTACTTTCTAAGGATGTACCCATGGCCCCGCAGGGTGTGCAGCAGCGGCGGATCACCGAGGGCGCGGCGAAGGGCGGAGAGGTGTACCTCGAGGGTATTGGGCTCGATCTCCTCGCCCCAGACGCGGCTCATCAGGGTTTCCTTGGGAAGCAGGCGCTCGGGGTTCTCGAGGAAGCACTGCAGGAGCTGGAGGGCCTTGGGGGAAAGTTCCATCACCCTCTCGGCGCGGCGGGCCTCCATTTTGCGCGGATATAGCAACACGTCGGCATACGAGAGCACGTTCTCGTCGCGTTTGCTACGCCGTAGTAAGGCCTCGAGGCGTGCGATCAGCTCTGAGAGCGCGTAGGGCTTAACGAGGTAGTCGTCGGCCCCCTCGCGCAGCCCCTTGACCCGCCACTCCACTTCGTCCAGGGCGGTTAGCATCAGCACTGGCACCCCGCTGACCTGGCGAATCTCGCGCACCACCCCAAAGCCGTCGCCGCCCGGCAGCAGCACGTCGCAGATCACCACGTCGGGCTGCTGGGCCAGATGCCGCAGTCCCTCGGCTCCGTTGCTCGCCTCGAGGATCACGTACCCCTCGAGTTCCAGCCCCAGCCGCAGCGCGTCCCGAACGCCGGCATCATCTTCGATCAGCAACACTCGAGGCACGAAACCCATTCTCGCACGTTCAGTCTTAAGTGGTGCTGAATTTGTGTCACGGCGACGCAGCGGGTGGGTCACGGCGCCGCCAGAGCTGCGGGAAGGGATGGGTTTAGCGCTTTATCTTCCGTATACGGCCTGTACCTCGCCCTCGAGGGCCGCCAGATTGCCCGATGGGAGGCGGCAAGCGCCCTGCTGGCAGAGGTAGGCCAGACCAGGGGCCCTAGAGGCCAGCAACGGCAGGCTGTCCGCCGGTCCGTAGATCAGCGTCGTGAGCGGAAGGAACTGTTGGCGAATCTGTCCCACCCAGGGGGTGGGGCTTACAGCCGCCAACTCGGTGCCTCGAGTGCCGACGAGGTGGGCTTGCAGCAAAGCCGGAAAGCCGAAGGCGCTGCGCTGCAAACTCTGGGCATACACCTCGACGGCAGACATCGCGGCCTGGTGCCAGTCGGGGCGCTCGAAGACTGCGGCCAGCCGGAACAGCAGCTCTGCCGCCGAAGCGCTGCCCGAAGGATACGGCCCGTCGTAAACGTCCTTGACCTTGATGGGTAGAACGGTGTCGAGGGAGTCCTTGAAGCCGCCGTCCTCGTCGGAAAAGTGATCCAGGATCGCCTCGCTGAGGGCGCGGGCGGCCTCGAGCCATTCCGCCTCTCCGGTGGCCTGGTAAAGCTCCAATAGGCCCAGCCCGTAGTTGGCCTGATCGGTTAAGAAGGCCTGCCCCTTGAGCTGGCCCGCTCGCCATGAGTGACGTAAAAGCCCGTCTCGGAGCATGATACCCAGCACAAATCGGGCGTTGCGCCGGGCCGCCTCCAGGTACCTTGGCTCGTCCAGCAGGCGCCCGACCTCGGCGAAGGCCCGCAGCATCAGGCCGTTCCAGTCGGCCAGGACTTTGTCGTCGGTGAGGGGCCAGACCCGCCCTTTGCGCGCCGCGTAGAGCCGTTGGCGTAGCCGCTCGACCCAGGCCGAATAGTCAACCTCAGACAGACCCAGAGGTTCTCGCAGGGCCGAGTCCGGGAATCGCCGCTCGAGGATGTTGGCCCCCTCCCAGTTTCCCGCCTCCGAGACCCCGAACAGCTTGATTGCTGCGTCGGCGTCTTCCCCCAAGACTTGCCGCACCTTCGATTCGCTCCAGACATAAAACTTACCCTCGACGCCCTCCGAGTCTGCGTCCTGAGCCGAGAAAAATCCTCCGTTTTCGCCGGTCATCTCGGTCAGGACATACTCCAGGATCTCTCGAGCGACCCGCTCGTACCTTGCGGAGGGCTGATTCTGCTCTGCCAGCACCCTGGACGCTCCGGCGTATACCCGGGCCAGTTGGGCGTTGTCGTAGAGCATCTTTTCGAAGTGGGGCACCCGCCAGATGCCGTCGACGGCATAGCGGTGAAAGCCACCGCCCACCTGATCGTAGATGCCACCCTCCATCATTCGGTCCAGGGTAAGCTCGAGATGCTTTTTGGCCAAATCGTCGCCCAACCAGGCATGGGATAGCAAGTATAGGAGGGCGGGCGACTGCGGGAATTTGGGCGGGCCGCCGAAGCCGCCATAGGCCGGGTCGAAGTTGCGTGAGAGTCCCGACAGCGCGCCGGTATGGAGGCTTTCGGGAAGTGCTGCGCTGCGTGGTCGCAGGGCGTTTTGCAGGTGGGTGGCCAGGGTGTTGGCGTTGTCGTCAACGTCCTTCATGTTGGTCCGCCAGGCCTCGAGTACACCGCTCAGCACGTTGGGGAAGCCCGGATAGCCTTGGCGGCTCTGAGGGGGCCAGTAGGTGCCGCCGAAGAAGGGGCGTAGGTCGGGCTTGAGGAACATGTTCATTGGCCAGCCCCCCGAGCCGGAAAGGGCTTGAAGGGCCGACATGTAGACATGGTCCACGTCTGGGCGCTCCTCGCGGTCTACCTTGATGTTGACGAAGTGCTGGTTCATGAAGGCCGCGATCTGGGGGTTTTCGAAGCTTTCCCGCTCCATCACGTGGCACCAGTGACAGGTGGCGTAGCCTACCGAAAGGAAGATGGGCTTATTCTCGGCCCGGGCTTTTTCGAACGCCTCCTCGCCCCAGGGATACCAGTCCACGGGGTTGTGGGCATGTTGGAGCAAGTAAGGGCTGGTCTCGAGGGAGAGTCGGTTGGGCATGCGACTACCCTAAATGCTTTGGGGAATCTGAACTGTGCCCAAAAGAGGTAAGGAGGACTGTAAACAAGTAAACTCCTCCTGCATTTGCGTTCCACGACTTCCTGACCGCAAGCCCGTCTCGAGTTGTGCCAGCAATTACCAAAGGTGGCGAAGGCCTTTCGCCCATCGACTGCGGGCGCAATCTGACAAAGGCGGACTAAGCAACGTGAGCAAACACCGGCTGCTGGTTTTGGTGCGGTGCGGAATTGGTCCGATTTCCCCCACCAAAGGGCCTCATCTTCCCGCGAATGACTTGAACTCGACCCTACATTTGAATTGTGAATCACCGACTTCTACTTATCCTAGTGAATTGCGCCGGGCATATACTCAACGTCTCCACCAACTCCGAAATTCTACCTCGGTGCACCTGAGACCCCTTTAGTAGGAATGCCGAGTCAAGGACTTGACCTCTCTGCGGTGGGCGGGGAACTATGGTTGTTAGCGCACTTTTGCGCCGGGTGGAAGGTCTTGCTCGGGGGTGACGACCACAACCCTACCCGCTTCGTCCTCCCCGGCGAGGATCATGCCCTGACTCTCTACCCCCCTCAGCACCGCAGGCTTTAGGTTGGCCACTACCACTAACTTCTTCCCCACCAGCGACTCGGGCGTGTAGTAGGCTGCGATGCCGGAAACCACCTGCCGCTGATGGTCGCCCACGTCCAGTTTGAGCACCAGCAGCTTGTCGGCCTTGGGGTGCTTCTCGCAGCCTGTGACCAGGGCCACGCGAAGCTCCACCTTGGCGAAATCTTCGATTGAGATTTGGCCATTCGACGGCGGGTTTTGTGCGGCGGGCTGGGGGCTGGGAGCGGGGGCAACTGTGGCTTTGGGACCGGGGCCTTCGGATTTGGTCTCACGGCCCTCAGATCTGGTCTCACGGCCTTCGACCTCGATTTTCGGGAAAAGAATGGCGGCCTCGGCGGGAATCTCGGTTCCCTCCGGCGAGAGGCCCCAGGTCTCGGTCTGGGCGATGGTGTAGTCGCCCAGGCCCAGCGCGGCCCGCAACTCCTTGGCTTTGGTGGGTAGGGCCGCCTCGAGTAACACGCTGGCAATCCTCAGCCCCTCTATGGTGGTATAGAGCACTTCCTCGAGCTCCTTCTTGCGCTCCTCGGTGCGGGAAAGCTCCCAGGGCTTGGAGTCGTTGATGTACTTGTTGAGGCTGCGGACGTACTGCAGCACTTCCTCGAGAGCCAGGTGAATCCGTAGGGCGTCTACCTCCTTGCGGACTCGACCAGCCAGACTCACCCCGTCCCTGGCGATGTCGGAATCGGGGCTCGAGGGGGCGGGAATCTTGCCGCCCGCGTACTTCAGCACCATGGTACGGAGGCGCGAAAGCAGGTTGCCCAGGTCGTTGGCGAGGTCGGCGTTGAGGCGCTGAATCACCACCTCCTCGCCGAACGGGCTGTCGGCGCCCAGGGTGGTGTCGCGCAGCAGCCCGTAGTGCACCGCATCCACCCCAAACTTGTCTAGCAGTTGCATGGGGTCGATGGCGTTGCCCAGGCTCTTGCCCATCTTGCGCCCGTCCAGAGCCAGGATGTGACCGTGGACCACCAGGCGCTTGTAGATGGGCATGCCCGCACTCTTGAGCATGGTGGGCCAGAAGATGGCGTGTGGCTTGAGGATATCCTTGCCGATCACGTGCCAGGCATGTGGCCAGAACTTGTCGAACACTCCTCGGCTGGCCACGCTGCTGGC
>JANRLD010000072.1:0-74669 GCA_033762915.1 Meiothermus sp.
ATGTCCAGCCCGGCCAACGCCCGCCATCTACTGCGTGGAATCGCCGCGTTTGAGAAGGGCGAGGGCAAGGTGCGGGAGTTGATCGAGGAGTGAGGATCAGTTTTTTCGACGAAGCCTGGGAAGGCTACCTGTACTGGCAGGCCACCGACAAGGCGATGCTGAAAAAGGTCAACGAGCTTATCAAAGACATCCTGCGCCAGCCCTACGACGGCATCGGCAAGCCGGAGGCCTTGAGGCAAAACCTGAGCGGATGGTGGTCTCGGCGGATCACCCAGGAGCACCGCATCGTCTACCGCCTCCAAGGCGAGGAGGTGCAGATTCTGAGCGTCCGCTACCACTACGAAGACTAGCGCTTCAGTAATTCCAGCGCCACCCATAACCCCAGACGCCGCTCGGGGTCGTCGAGGTCGCCGAGCATCCCCTTGAGCTGCTCGAGGCGGTAGTAGACACTCTGCCGCCGTACTCCCAGCTTCCGGGCGGTCTCGGCGATGTTGAACTGGCAGGCCAGGAGGGTCTCTAGGGTGGCCAGGAGGGTGCTGCGGGGGCGGCTGGGCAGGCTCAGCACGGTGCCTAGCTGGCGCTGCAGAAAGCGCTTGTCGCGGCCGGTCTCCACCAGGGCTTCTAGCAGTGCTTCCAGCAGCGGTTCTTCTTTGGTGACGTTGGGGCGCAGGATGCGCTCGTGAGCGGCGCGGGTCAGGTCGGCAAAGCGGACCTCGGCATGGAAGGCCAGGATGGGGAACTGCAGCATCCGGGCGGTCTGCAGCATCTCTGGCGGTACCTCCTTGAGCCACTGGACCAGCTCGAGGGCCAGACCCCCCACTCCGGACTCGGCCAGCGAGCGCACGTAGGCAGCGCGGGCTTCGGGGAGGCACCGGGCCAGCTCTACTCCGGTAGAGAGCACCAGTTCGCCGCCCGAAAGCAGGCGGGCCACGTCCAGCACCTCGGCCACGTGTACCCAGGTGATGGCACTGTCCAGCTTGGCCTGTCCCGACAGCAGTTCTGCACCGCGAAAGGCGGGCAGCTCGAGGACTTGCCGGAGGCTGGGGAGGCTCATGGAAGGGCCTAGCGGGGCCGTGCACATACTCTATCGCCCGGTCGGGGCCTCGGGCAAACGGTAGAGCGCTAGGGGTTCAGTTGCTGCTCAGAGGTTGCACAGGGTCGGTTCAGAGGGCACACCTAAGTTGGGCCATACGGGGTGTTATAGGAGACCCGTATGCCCGGCGGCTGGATAGCAAATCACCACACGACGACCGCTGTGGGCAGGCCCTACCGGCCGTCGCGCCGACCCCAGTCGAGAGGAGATCTCTGTGAGGAAGGCTTTCAAGCGCAGCATCGTCGTGGGGGTCCTGGCCACGGGCGTGGCCCTGGCCCAGGTCAACTTCACCGCCCAGCAGGCCACCCAGGGCGCGGCCACCTATCGCTCCCAGTGTGCGATGTGCCACGGACCCAACCTTCAAGGCGCATCAGGCCCGGCACTCAAAGGGCAGCAGTTCGCGGCCAAATGGTAGAAAAACAGCCTCGAGGACTTCTACCACGTGATGTCCGCCACCATGCCGCTGACCAATCCTGGCGGCCTATCGGAGGCACAGTATCTGAGCATCACCGCCCACGTGCTCCAAGCCAACGGGCGCAAGCCGACCAACAAGCCCCTGACCCGTGCTGGCCTCAAGAACCAGAAGATGTTCGCCGCCCAGATTCAGGCCCAGTCGGCCACCTTCACCTTTGCCCCGCTCCCCTCCCCGGTCAGCGGCCCCACCCAGGAGGAGCTTAGCGCCTCTGATGCGGCCAAGGACTCCTGGCTGATGAACAACAAGGGGTACACCAGTCAGCGCTTTGCACCCGTTGACGCCATCCATCGGGGAAATGTAGCCGGGTTGCGGCGGATTTGCACGGTCGACTTGGGCGACCTCGGCGGCTTTCAGGCCACCCCGGTCGTATATCAGGGGGTCATGTTCATCACCAAGGAGAACCGCACTTTTGCCATTGACGCTACCAACTGCAAGATCTATTGGAAGCATGTCTACGCTGCACAGGGGCCGGTGGTGCTGGGCACCAACCGCGGGGTGGCATTGTACCGCGGGGTGGTCTACCGGGGTACCGGTGATGCCCACCTGATCGCCCTCGACGCCAACACTGGGAAGCAGTTGTGGGACGTCCAGATTGCCGATTCTACCGATGGATACTTTACCAGCTCGGCTCCGGTGGTCTGGAGCGACCTGGTTTTCATGGGCGAAGCTGGAGCCGACTGGGGCATCAAGGCACGGATGCATGCCTTCAACGTCGCGGACGGCTCCGTGGCCTGGACCTTCGATGTAATCCCCACCGGGCAGCAGCCGGGTGCCGAGACTTGGCAGCGGGCCGACTCCACTACGACCGGCGGCGGATCGATGTGGACCACATATACCCTGGACGAGTCCAGCGGGTTGCTCTACGTCTCAGTGGGCAACCCCGCCCCCGACTTCGCCGCGCAGTACCGGCCTGGGGCTAACCTCTTCACCAACTCGATCGTGGTCCTCGAGGCCCGCACCGGCCAGCTCAGCCACTACTACCAGCAAATCCCCAATGACGACAAGGACTACGACACCTCGGTCGCGCCGGTGTTGTTCCGGCTGGGTGACAAACTTTTGGTCAGCGTACCCACCAAGGCCGGCTTTTTGTTCTCCTATGACGAGACTAGCCGAAAGCAGGTGTATAAGGTGCCGACCACTACTGTCAAGAACGCCGACCGGCCCCCAACCGCCGCCGGTACCCTCATCTGCCCAAATTACGCCGCCGGTAGCCAGTGGTCAGGCCCGGCCTACCATCCCGAGTCGCGCCGCCTCTTCGTCAACTCGATCGACTGGTGCGGGGTGGTCAAGCTGGGTGAGGTGCGCTACGTGCGGGGCCAGCTCTTCTTCGGTGGGGCCATGCAGCTCGACCCCATCGAGAAGGCCAAGGGACACACCTCGGCCTACGACGCCGCGACCGGCCGGCTGGTCTGGCGCCACACCACCGAGGGCGGGGTGCGCAAGGCAACACCGGTGACCGCGACCGCCGGTGGCCTGGTGCTGTTCGGCGACACCGTCGGCAATTTCTACGCCCTCGACGCCGACAGCGGCAGAGTGCTGCTGCGGCAGAATGTCGACAACGCCCCCATGGGTGCCGGGATTGCGACCTACATGGTAGGCGACCGGCAGTACATCGCGGTGCCGGCCGGCAACACCTCGAGGGGGACTACCGGGGTCAACGCAGTCAGCTCCCGGGTGACCATCATGGCCCTGCCCTAAGGCTGGTGAAGCGATGCAACACAAGACACTCCTCATCCTGACCCTGGCCGGCGTGTGTCCACTGGCACTTTCGGTGCAGCCCACCCTGACCGCGCAGCAGCTCGAGCGGGCCATGCGCGAGGGGGCCGCCATGAACACCCCCTCCAGTGGCTACAACCTGCGCGATTACCTGCTGCGCGAGTACAACAGCGGGGTCTCCCTCACGCCGCGCGCTGGCGAGGTCGATGCGGTCACGGTGGCCACCCCCTACGAGCGGGTGCGCTACCACAGCTACCTCGAGTCGCTCCAGCAGAGCCCCATGAACGTGGCCAAGGCACGCGAGGTGTTGCGCCAGTACCAGGGCAGGGTGACCTTCGTGGTCTTCGCCCACAGCCCCTTCACCGTGGACGCTGAGACTGAGCAGTTCATGCAGGCTTATGGCAGCACCTCGACCCGCGGCGAGAGAGGAGAGACTCGCACCCGCAGCTTCCTGGACCGCTATAAACCTGCCACCCTTTCACTCGGCGGCCGCACCTACACGGCCCGCCCCGTCGCCGACGGCCCCTACACCGACATCTTCTCCATCCTGGGCTCGCGTCCCGAGTCTCGCTACTTGGGTCTGCTCAGCTACAGCTTCGACTTGAGCCGTCTCGGCACCCGTGAATCCATCGGGGGTCGGGGGGTACTGCGATTCCGCGACAGTCAGGGTCAAACCGAGTACCGACTCGAGGTCGATCTGGCCAAGTACTTTTAGCCCCGCCCGACCATACCCCTATGCTTCTTATGGCTTTTACTGAAGGCGATCGGAGGCTCAGCGCTTCTTCTTGGCCCGCCTGGTTTCCAGGCGGCTTTTCCAGTAAGGGGCCTCGGGTCGGCTGGTTTCCGCCAGGAGCTGGCCGGAAACGGCCATTCCTTCGAAACTCTGAAGGTTGCGTAGGGTGCGCCGCTTGTTGCGCCGGCCCACCTCGTCGAGCAGCAGGCTGGCTAGCACCAGAGCCGCAGCCGGGATGGCGGTGGTGGGGCTAAGGGTGACCGGGGTCACCAGCAGTTCGCTGGCCAGCCCGGCAATCTCGAGGTCGGGGCGGTCGGCGACCAGCCCCAGCTCCACCCCACGCCCGTGAAGCAGGCGGGCCAGGATGAAGGTCTCGCGGTTGTAGCGGGGCATGGCAAAGAGTAGGGCGTAGTCGCCGGGTCGATAGTGGGCAAGCTGGACAAAATTGGACGACTCGAGGTGGGTGATGAGGCTTACCGCAGGGCGCAGGCGCGCCAGGTACAGCGCGGCCTGGTGGGCGGGCGGGACGGCGGCCCCGAACCCCGCCAGCAGCACCTGAGGTGCCCGGCCCAGTCGGTTGACGCAGCGCGAAAAGGCCGCCGAGCCGATTACCGCCGACAGCCCCTCGAGGTGCTCCACCTCGCTCTGGAGTACGGAATAGCTGCCCTGCTCCTCGCGGGCGAAGCGCTCGAGGGGGGCCGGGGAGGGCATGCCCACCTCGCCCAGCACCACCTGGCTTAAGGCCCGCAACAACTCGGCGTAGCTGCCGAAGCCCAGCGCGGCCGCAAAGCGGGTGACCGAGGCCTGGCTGGTGCCGGCGGCGCTGGCCAGCTCGCTGGTGGTCATGAAGGGCACCTGGGCGTAGTGGTGCAGCAGGTAGTGGGCCACCCGCTGCTGGGCCTCGCTCAGCTCCGGGATGCGGGCGTGGAGCTCGGCGATTAAAGATTCACGGTCGTCGAAGGCTATTGACATCCGTATCTCCGCTGAAGCATTCTATTCACAACCGGTTTGCCCGAATGATATTATTCAGGTGTCCGCCGGGCAAGCCCACCGGGACTAGCGCGAAAAAGCTGGTCCCTGTTGTCTTTTTCTGACCTAAGCGCTCGACCCTGCCCGACTTCTCCTCACACCGCCCAAGCAGCCCCGTCGAAAAGGCCTAGCGGCGCAATCGGGGCGGTTTGGCCGGTGTTCCGAGTTGATTTTTATACACCACGCATATGAGCGCCCTAGCTGAGTGCCAATCCCGACCCTATAGGAGGTTCCGCCCATGCCCACTGTTCAGCTCAACGGTACCGAAATCTTCTACATTCAGGCCGGGAAAGGGATACCCTGCCTAGTGATGCACGGCGGGCTGGGGTGCGACCACACCTACATGCACCCCTGGATGGACGCCCTGGGGGACACTTTCGAGCTGACCTACTACGACCACCGGGGCAACGGCCGGTCGGGCCGGCCGCCGGTTGAGACGCTGAGTTTCGCGCAGTTTGCCGCCGACGCCGACGCCCTGCGGGCCCACCTGGGCCACGAGAAAATCGCCGTGATGGGCAGCTCCTACGGCGGATTCATTGCCCAGGAGTACGCCATCCGATACCCCGAGCGGGTGAGTCTGCTGGTCTTGATGGACACCGCACCGGCCTTCGACTATAAAGACGACGTGCTCTTCCACGCCCGCCGGAAGGGAGCCACCCCCGAGATGCTGGAAGCCCTCGAGTCCCTCAATCCCAGCACCGACCAAGAGATGGCCGACATGATGCACCTGATCGGTCCGCTCTACTACTACCGCTACGACGCGGCCCTCGACACCGCCGCGATGGGTAAGACCCTTTACTGCGGCTCGGCGGCCAAGCGGGGCTTCGAGCTGCTCGAGGGCTGGAGCACGCTGGATCGTCTGAGCGGAGTTCGCGCCCCCACCTTGGTGCTGGTCGGGCGGGACGACTACATCACCCCACCCCAGCAGTCCGAGCGCATCCGTGACCGGATACCGGGCGCTGAGCTGGTGGTTTTTGAGCAGAGTGGGCACATGCCCCACCTCGAGGAGCCCGAAGCTTTTTTCGCGGCGATCCGGGGTTGGGCTGGGCGTAATGCAGGTCAGTCGGAAGCGGTGGCAGGGAGGTAAGAATGAAGAAGCTTTGGACGGCAGTGGGTTTCACTCTTTTGGGCTTGGCGCTCACCCCGGCGCTGGCCCAGACCCGTGGCGGCACCCTCACGGTGGCGCAGCAGGCCGACATCGTCGGCCTCGACCCGCACACGGTGTCGGCCTATTCCTCGGCAGTGGTGGTCGAGCAGATCTACGACTCGCTGCTGGTGCTCGACGAGAAGGGCGACGTGTTGCCCTCGCTGGCAACGCGCTGGGTGGTGGGCAATAACGGCCTAACCTATACCTTCACCCTGCGTTCGGGGGTCAAGTTCTCCGACGGCAGCCCGCTCACATCAAAGGACGTGGTCTACTCCTTCCAGCGCATCCTGAACCCCAAGACCGCGTCGCCGCGCCTGAACGACCTGGGCAAAGTAAAGTCGGTGACCGCACCTAACCCCACCACCGTAGTCGTGACCCTCGAGCAGCCCTTCGCCCCCTTCCTGACCAAGGTGGCCGGCCCCCTGATGGCCATCATGCCCGACGGCTACGCCGAAAAGGCTGATGTGAATAAGGTCCCCTTGGGCTCGGGGCCGTTCAAGTTCGTCAACTGGGTGTCCGGCGATAGCGTGAACCTCGAGCGCAACCCCAACTACTGGGAGGCCGGAAAGCCCTACCTGGACAAGCTGGTTTTTAAGGCCCTCAAGGACGACGCTACCCGTGTAACCAACGTCGAGACCGGCAACGTCGACCTGATCATGAGTGTACCGCAGAACCAGGTCGAACGCCTCGAGAAGAACGCCAGTGTTAAGCTCTCGGGTGGCCCTGGCACCTGGTACGACTACCTGGGCCTCAACCAGGCCAAGGCTCCCTTCAACAACCTCAAAGTGCGCCAGGCGCTCAACCTGGCCATCAACCGTGACCTGATCGTCCGGACGGTGCTTTTCGGCAAGGGCACCGCCATCGCCTGCGGACCCATTCCGCCCTCGCATTGGGCCTTCGCCACCTGCAAGGAGCAGGTCTTCAACCAGGCCCGCGCCAAGCAACTCCTCACCGAAGCTGGCTTCCCTAACGGCTTCAAGATGAACATCAAGGTTGGGGCCGACTACAAGTCGCAGGTCAACATCGCCCAGTCCATCCAGGCTCAGCTCAAGCCCCTGGGTATCGAGGTTACCGTGCAGCCCATGGAGTGGGGCGCCTTCCTCGATGACGTGACCAATAAAGGCAACTTCGAGGGCGTGATCTTGGGCTGGATCGGCTCGGTCGACCCCGACGACTTCCTCTACTACCAGTTCCGCACCGGCGAGAAGTTTAACTTTGTTAAGTTCTCCAACCCCCAGGCCGACCGTCTGCTCGACCAGGGCCGCTCTACAGTCAACAAGACCCAGCGCCAGACCATCTACCGCCAGCTCCAGACCCTTCTGGCCCAGCAAGCCGCCTACATCTTCTTGCACATCAACGACCAGTACGAGGCCTTCACCCCGGCGGTACAGGGCTACGTCCACTACGCCACCGGCTCGATGCGCTCGCTGAAAGACGTCTGGCTCAGGAAGTAGCCTGGGGTTGAGGCGGCGTAGGGCGAAGTGAAACCGCACCCCTCGAGCGCTGTCCTGACGCCTTGGTACCCCCCGCTCCTCACGTTTGGATCGTATGTTTGTCTACGTTCTGCGTCGCCTGCTCGCGGTGATCCCCATCCTACTGGGGATCACCGTCATCTCGTACTTCCTGACCCGCACCATTCCGGGCGACCTGGTGGCGGTGATGCTGGGCACCAACGTGGACCCGCAGGTGGCTGCAGAACTGCGGCGCAAGCTGATGCTCGACCAGCCGATTGTGGTGGGCTACTTCGACTGGCTGGGCAGGGTGCTGCGGGGCGACCTGGGGGAGTCCCTCAGGTCGGGGCAGTCCATCGCCGAAGACATCGCCAACCGGCTGGGGCGCACCGCACAGCTCACCTTCGCGGCCATGCTTCTGGCCTTGTTGATCAGCATACCGGCGGGCATTTTGGCGGCGGTACGGCGCAACCGCTTCGCCGATGGGACGGTTAGCTCGCTGGCCCTGCTGGGGGTCTCGACGCCCGACTTCTGGCTGGGCTTCATCCTGATTCTGATCTTTTCGGTACACCTGGCCTGGTTACCCCCGGCGGGCTACATCCCCCCGACCGAGAACCCTGCACGCTTCTTCAGCCTTCTGATCCTTCCCGCCCTTACGCTTGGCTTCCAGGTGACCGGAATCCTGACGCGCTTTACCCGCTCAGCGGTGCTCGAGGTGCTCTCGCAGGATTTCATCCGCACCGCCAAGGCTAAAGGGCTTACCGAGCGGGCAGTGCTCTACAAACACGCCTTGCGCAACGCCTTCGTCCCCATCATCACAGTGATCGGGCTAAACGTGGGCTTTCTGCTGAGCGGAACCATCATCGTGGAGACCATCTTTGGCTGGGCTGGGGTGGGTAGCCTGGCGATCACCGCCATCAACCAGCGCGACTACCCGGTTGTGCAGGCCACGGTGATGCTGTTCGCGCTGATCTTTACGGTCGTCAACCTGATCGTGGACCTGGCCTACGGGCTAATCGACCCCAGGATTCGCTACGGATGAAGGGCATCTGGCCGGTAGACCAAAGTGTTTTGACGTAGTCCGCGATAGCCTTGTGCTATTGGCCAGGGGAACCCATGACTCGAGCCAGTCCCGAAACCGAGACCGACGGCGCGCCCAAGCGGCGTGCGCGTGCGCCACGCCTGTTTCGGCAGCGTTCGCTCCTGGTCGGCGGTGCGATCATCCTGGTGATGGCGTTGTGCGCGCTGCTCTCGCCGGTGATGGCCCCCTACGATCCCGCCGAGATGCACCCCGACCACACCCTCGAGGGGCCGTCGGCGCAGTTCTGGCTGGGCACCGACATGTTCGGGCGCGACCAGTTCAGCCGCATCCTGCACGGGGCCCGAATCTCTTTTATGGTGGGTCTGATATCGGTCAGCATCGCGCTGCTGCTGGGCGGAGTTTTGGGCCTCATCGCCGCTTACAGCCGGGGCTGGGTGGACAACCTGATCATGCGGGTGATGGATATCCTCTTCGCCTTCCCTTTCCTGCTCCTCACCATCGCCATCATGGCCGCTTTCGGGACCAGCCTGGCCAACGCCATGATTGCCATCGGGATCGTCTACACCCCGTCGTTTGCCCGGGTGGTGCGCGGTGCGGCGCTGGGGGTGATGGAGCTGGGCTACGTGGAAGCCAGCCAGGCGCTGGGCACCAGCAGCGCCCGGATGATGTTCCGCCACGTCCTGCCCAACATCCAGGGCCCGATTATCGTCCAGACCACCCTCTCGCTGGCCTTCGCCATCCTGGCCGAGGCCGCGCTGTCCTTTCTGGGTTTGGGCGCACAGCCCCCTATGCCAAGCTGGGGCCTGATGCTTAACGAGGGTCGCGACTTCTTCAACCAGGCCCCCTGGCTGGCCATTTTTCCCGGTGTAGCCATCACCCTGGCAGTCCTTGGGTTCAACCTCTTGGGCGACGGCCTGCGCGACGCGCTCGACCCCCGGCTGAGGGATTGAGGGGGAACGGGGCGGACTTCCAACCAAACGCAAAAGAGAGGGCGAAAGCCGTGCTTGGCAAAGACCGCGGTGCCAGAAGTATCGGAAGCACCCAGTAATCGGCTTCAGGATGGCGAAGCGAAGTTTGCCCGATTACCTTGCAACAGCATCCGCACTTAACCAAAACCGCGGGTTTATCGCGTTTCCTACGCATACTTCGCCCGTAGTGCTGCGCTAAGGCGTGCGCCAAAGCGGGGTATTGTACTCGGTTCGGTATCCTTTGCCGCACCGAGATCTCATGGGAACCGCTCGAAATCAAAGCCCGGCAAATACCTTGGGGCCAAAATCTGTTCGCCACCTCGAGTTCGGTCTGCTGTTTCGCGAGAAGACGCGGGACAATCCCCTGATTGCAGATGCTGATTGCGTTCCCACTATTGCCTCCCTCGAGGCTACAGGTAATACCAACTCCGAGAATGAGTGACGCATAAGTTGTAGAATGTGAGCATGAGCCGCAAGATAGCGCCAATAGCATGGGCGGAAAGCGCAGAAGAGTTGGGGTCAAGATACCGCAAGGCAAGGGATGTGGAGCAGCGCAAAAGGCTGCAAGCGCTGTGGCTGGTGCGCCAGGGGAAGGATGCCCAGGACGCAGCGGTGGAAGTGGGGATAGGGCGAAAGACCATCGGCAGATGGCTGGATTGGTATCGGCTGGGGGGTCTGAGCGAGGTGCTGAGGCGGGTGCCGGGTGCCGGGGCAGAGCGACTGAAGTCTTGGTTGAGCGAAGAGCAGAAGAAGGCTCTGGAGGCGGAGAGTGCTAAGGGTAGTTTCCGCACCTACGAGGATGCGCGTCGCTGGGTAGCCAAGACCTACAAAGTCAACTACCGATATAAGGGCATCTACACCCTGATGAGCCGCCTGGGCATACACCCCAAGGTGCCACGCCCCAGTTCCCCCAAGGCTGACGCGGCGACTCAGGAGGCGTGGAAAAAGGGGGTCTCAAGGAGCAACTTGAACAGGCCAAGGAAGGACTCGGGGATCTCAACCTTGCCACAGAAGAAACCAAGGCGAGTCTGAGCACGGCCACGGCCTTTAGTGATGAGATGCGCCTGGGGCTGATCGGACAGGTCAGACGCGTTCTGGCTCCTAGAGGGGTAAAAGTCGTCCAGCCACTACAGCGAGAATACCAATACGAGTACCTGATGCTGGCGGTACTGCCCTTGATCGGCAAACTGCTGTGGGAGTGGATGCCTCGGATGAAGCAGGTTCATCTCGTCCCCATCCTCCAGCGTTGGTCACAACACATCACCTGCAACATATGGGATGGGGCCGGGGTTCACCGAGGCAAAGACCTACACAACCTACCGGGTACTCGTATCATCCAGCCAGCCTACTCTCCTGAACTCAATCCCGCAGAACGGGTCTTCCAGGAGGTTCGTCGCCACGTTGAGGGCAAGGTCTACTCCTCTCTCGCCGACAAACGCCAAGCTGTCGAAGACTTTCTCCAAGACCTCGCTGCTCAACCCGTCGCCGTCAAGCAACTGTGCTTTTGGCCTTGGATTCGTGAGGCTTTATGTGTCACCCAATCAAGGATTTGGTATAAGGTATTCGCCAAAGCAAAAATCGCTATTGGGAGTATGCGTGGGAACCGCTGTCAGGGCGGGTCTACCCTGCGTTAAAACGGTTTGCCAAAGTGAAGCCCGCAGATTTGGTCTGCGGGCTTTTTGGTGCGAGAGATGGGACTCGAACCCACACGCCCTGTCGGACAACAGATTTTAAGTCTGTAGCGTCTACCATTCCGCCACTCTCGCGCCGGGCGGGCAAGGGTTAGTTTAGGGGGTTTTGACAAATTAGTGAAGAATATCAAGGTAGCTCTGGCGGAATCGCAATGAAACTGCTTTCTGCTGATAGCCTTTATTGCCCAAGCCGCATGGTGCCCAGGTCCAGCGCGTCCGTTCGAGGCACGGTCAGGTCGCGCAGCGAGGCCGGCTCACCGGGGTCGCAGAGCTGGTTGGCGGAGTCGTCGCGGCAGAGCTGCATTTTGTAAATCCCGGGCATCAGTCGGGTCTCGAAGCTCGAGCCGGTGATGGGCTTCAGGCGGGGGCTTGGGCCGCTGAACTGAACCAAGAAATTGCCCGAAGGTAGCACCCAGCCGAACACACCAGGCAGGTTGAGAAATCCGTCTCCGTAGATGTTGTCGCGGCCAACAGTACCCAGGTCGGTGAGCCGGGACTTGACCAGCTCCCAGGCGGCTCTGGGGGTTTCGGCTTTATCTGCCGAGAGGACCATGGCAACAGCGGCGGCTACCTGGGGCGAGGCCTGAGAGGTCCCCATATAGAAAGTGTAGTTGGGCAGGTTGGTGGTGTAGTTCCAGGTGGTCGAGAGGATTCCCCCCACACCGCCCGGCTTGCTGGTGGTGTTGCCACCGGGGGCGGTCACGTCCACGTCTTCGTTCTGCTGGCTGTAGAAGGTGGACTGGTTCTGGTCGTCGGTCGCCGCGACGGAGACCACCCCGGGGCAGGAGGCGGGGTAGACCTTATCACCGGGGAAGCGGCTCTGGAAGTTGCCTGCGGCAGCCACCACCACCACCCCCCTAGCGGTCACGTCGGCAATGGCCTCGCACATCGAGAAGGCCTGGGTGCCGCTGCGGGCCCCCAGCGACAGATTGATGATCTGCGCAGGTCGAGGGTTTAGCAGGGTCTGGCCGCCGACGGTCACCGCGATTCCGCCGGCGTACCGTACGGCCAGGGCCACGTTAGCAAAACTCCCGTTGCCTTGAGCGTCGAGTACCCGGATGGGCAGCACTTTGACCTGTGCGCGGTAGCCCAGGCCCACCATCCCGGAGTCGGTGCAGGTGGGGCAAGGGCGGTCGAAGGTGCCTGCATTGGCGACGATGATGCCGGTCACGTGGGTGCCGTGGCTGCCACCGCTCTTGGCCAGGGCGTCGCAGGGGTCCTGAGGGTTGTTGTCGGTGGGTGGTGCGTTAAGGGGGTCGGGAACCGCACAGGGCTCGGCCGTATCACCCACAAAGTCGTAGGCCCCTTCGCCGGGCTGCCACAGCCTTCCGGCCAGGTCGGGGTGGTCGTAGCGTACCCCGGTGTCTATCACCGCCACCGTAACCGGGCGGGCGTAGGCCTGCTCGCTACCGAAGTGTGCCCCGGTCTGGCGGAAGTACCACTGCTGATTGAGGAACTGGTCGGTGGGCTGGGCTTGGGCCTGGACCTGCCCCGGTGCTCCGAGGGCGCTGACGATCCCGTTAGGCTCAGCCCAGACCACATTGGGGTCGGCACGGAGCTGCTCGAGGGTGCGACGAACGTCGGCGGTCTTGAGTTTGGCCAGGCGGTTACGGCTGTCCTGGTCAAGCATCCTGGCGTTCCCCAGCGACTGGCGGCTGAGCCCGCCTTGGCGGTACTTAACCAGCACCTCTCCGGTGTCCCCGCCGGCCTCGGGGCGAAGGCCCTGCCAGCCGAGGCCGGGGGCGGACGCGAGTGCGGTGGCCGCCGGGGTGGCCTCGACCTGCCCGGTCACCCGAACCAGCGGCAGCCGCACCCGAATGAATCCCTTGAGGTCTCCAGAGACCTCGATCAGCCCCTGGTACTCGGCTTGCTCGGCGATGGGCTCGCTGAAGTTGGTGCGAACGCGGATGGTGGCCGGGCCGAGTCCGCTCTCTGGGGAAAGCACGATCCAGCCGGTGGGGCTATCAAGTTTCCAGGCTACGTTGGGGCCAGCGCGAAGGTTAAACTGCGTCTCCGTTCCGCCGAGCTGAATCTCTACCGGCACCGCGTTAAGGGCGTTGACCGGCTCGAGCAGCCCCTGGAGTGAGCTACAGGCAGTCGCAACAAGGCTCAGAAGCACCAGGGCAAAACGACGCATCCAGTCAAGAATATCCTGAAATTCACAGAGTCCAATGAATATATGAACAAGCCGCTGGCCGGACAGCTGGGGACAGGGTTCGTTTCTCAGCCGGTTTGACTTTTCTGGCCTTTGACCAAAAGCCCGCTTCCGTTAGCTCCAGTCTTCTGGCTTCGGGGCCAAACCCAACCGCCAAGCCACGCCCAGGGCGCAGCGCTCGGCGGCCTTTCCGTCGCCGTAGGGGTTCTTGGAGGCAGCCATGCGCTTGCGCTCGGCCTCGTTGGAAAGCAGTTCGGTGGTCAGGCGGTAAAGATTCTCGGGCTCGGTGCCCGCCAGGCGGATGATGCCCGCGTCCACGCCCTCGGGCCGCTCAGTGACGTTACGGGGCACGATCACCGGGACGCCCAGCGCTGCGCCTTCCTCCTGCAAACCGCCGGAGTCGGTGACGAAGAGTTCACTGCGGCTCATCAAGGCGGCCATCGCGCCGTACTCCAAGGGGTCGGTCAGGATCACGTTGGGTACACGTTCCAGCACCGGCCATACCGCCTCGCGCACCACTGGGTTGAGGTGGACCGGGTAGACAAACGTGAAGCCGGGGTGCTCCCGGGCCGCCCGCGCCAGCGCCTCGGCCAGCCTTCCCATGATCTCCCAGTTTTCTCGGCGGTGCAGGGTCACGGTAACCAGCCTCGAGTCGGGTATGCCCTCGGGCAGTCGGCCCACTTTAGAGGCGAACATCACTGCATCCACGGCGGTCTGGCCGGTGACCAGGATGCGGTCAGGGCCTTTGCCCTCGGCCAGCAGGTTGTTTTTGGACAGGCCGGTGGGGGCCAGGTCGAGGTCGGTCAGCACATCGGTCAGGCGCCGGTTGGCCTCCTCGGGGAAGGGCTCGGCCATGTTGTGGCTGCGCAGACCGGCCTCCACGTGCCCTACGGGGATTCGCTCCAGAAACGCCGCCCAGCTCACCGCGAAGGTGGTTAGGGTGTCGCCGTGCACCAGAACGTAGTCGGCCCCGAGTTTTTTCAGCGCAGCAGCGGTCTGGGGCAAAACGCGCGCGAACAGCTCGGGCAAGGTCTGACGGTCCACCATCACATCCAGGTTTAGCGTTGCGGGAACGTTAAACAGCGACAGAGCCTGCAAGAGCATCTCGCGGTGCTGGCCGGTTAGCAGCACCAACGGTTCGATGCCCTCGACTTTGCGGAGGGCGTGATAGACGGGAGCCATTTTCGTGGCTTCGGGCCGGGTCCCGAAGGCCAGGACGACACGTTTTCTCATAGGTTGGTTGGGTTTCGCATAAACCCACTCAGCAGAATACCCTATCGTACCCCTCTGCCGCCCAGCGTTTTACCATAACCCCGCTATTGCGGCACCGACTGCGACTGGGCCTCGAGCGCCTGCTCTTCCTTCCAGACCGCCCGCAGCTTACGCCACACCGCGAAGCCCAACAGCCCCGCGGTCCCCAGGGCCGCCACCACAATTACCGTCAGGCTAACCCCCTGCACCGCCATCGCCACGATGTTGAGCGCCAGGGTGACGCTCCACAGGGTGATGGTCGTGCGGCGCTGGGAGAACCCCCTGGCCAGTAGCAGGTGGTGCAGGTGGTCCCTGCCGGGGGTGGACATGGGGTTCTGACCCCTCGAGAGCCGCCGGATGAATACACGGGTCACGTCGAAGATTGGCAGCAGCAGGAACAGCGCGGTGGGGATCAGTGAAAAGACCGTAGTCACCTTTAAGCTGCCCAGCAGCGCGGTGGCCGCCAGCACGTATCCGAAGAAATAAGCTCCGGCATCGCCCATGATGATTTTGGAGGGGTGGAAGTTGTGCCGCAAAAAGCCAAGCGCCCCGCCCGCCAGCGCGGCCAGCACCAGGGTTGCGGCGGCCCACCGCGGGTCCTGGGCGGAAACCGCCAGAAGGCACATTGCCGTGATGTAGGAGATGCCCCCTGCCAGACCGTCCACCCCGTCCATCAGGTTGACCGCGTTGGTAATCCCCACCACCCAGAAAACCGTCAGGAAGGCCCCCAGCAGAGGATCCAGGGCCGTCCCGAAGGCCGCGTCGAAACGTATCCCGACTGCCACCAGCAGCAGTGCCGAAAGCACCTGCACCACCAGCCTGAACAGGGGCGGCAGGCTGAACTGGTCGTCGATAAAGCCCACCATCACCAAAATGGCCCCGCCCAGCAGAATGGCCAGCACCTGCACCTGCACGGTCTGGATCTCGATAGGGCGCAGCACCGCCGCGACAATCAGCGCGGTGATGACCCCCGCGAAGATGGCCAAGCCCCCCGCGTTGGGCAAGGGCTCTTTGTTAAGGCGTCGGGCGTTGGGCTGGTCGGCCCAGCCCACCTTAAGGGCAAAGCTCCGCACCCTGGGCATGAACCGCCAGGTGGCGAAGGACGCGATGGCGAACGTCAGCATAACCGTCCACCAACCCGACCCCGCCGGGTTGGCGACCCCGATTGCCTTGAGAAACTCGAGCATCGACACGAGTCTACATTGCCTTTCTGTGAGTGTGGCTGAGGCTCGAGCCCACGGCCACCTCCGGCCCTCGGCTAATGCCTTGAAAAGTGGGGCAACTTTTGCGTAGTGGTGTTCGCCAAGGTTTCAGGGCCGCTGTCCATAAACCGGCCAACTGTTGTTGTTCATCGACTGGCTTGGGAGCATTCCGGGACGAGATAAGGTCGGGCAAAAGCGAAGCGACGGACAAGGCAATCATCAGCCTAGCGCACGCTGCGCCGAAGGTTTCCGCGTGTGGCACTCGATCTACGAACATGCCGGCACATCAAGGCAGACAGGTCGGGCCGTGCCGTCCACCTTGCCCAAGGCGTCTCGAGGTTGCATTTATGGGTGCCCCAGCCCATCATAGAGGGACAACCTTATCCCCAAGCGGCTGCAAAGCTCTTCACCTCCCCCTCGCCCTCGCTTTTCCCTCTGAGGAGTCCTCGTATGAAACCTCTTTCAAAGCTTGCGATCTTCGCGTTGATTTCCCTGTTGGTGGCCTGTGTTGGCGGCTCGAGCGGGCCGGTCAGTGGCAACAGCACCGGGGGCGGGCTGCTGGTTCTGCCGGGCCAGGTAGGGGAGGAGCCCTCGCCCACCGATCCCGTCGGCAATGACGTGATTGCCGGGACCATCACCGCCCCGGCCGGTGGAAACCTGTTGGGCACGCTGGTTGTCTTCTGTTTTGTAGACAACACCAATCAGTGCAACCCAAAGTCCGCCAACAGCACCGTCGACTGGATCACCGTCAGTGCCAACAAGGTCACCTACTCGATCAAGCTGAACGCCGGCCGCTACATCGTGGAAGCCCTTAAGGACAACAACAACGACGGCGACCTCGGTGCGGGAGACTGGTACGGCTGCTTCGGGCAGAACGGTACGCTGTGCTCGATCGTTCAGCCCCCCCGGGGCAGCGTCAATGTGAACATGGGGGTGCTCACCAGCAGCCTGGCCGCTCGCGAACTGCCCAGTGCCCGCAGCCAAAACTTCCGTGCCAACTCGGCAGAGGCGGAAATCGTCGCGGGAGAGGTGATTGTTAAGTTCAAACCCGGCGTGAGTCTGCAGCGCCTGTCTGGCCTCAGCGCCAACGTCGGGGGCCAGCAGGTGGAGGCGGCCTGGGTGAGGTCCTTGGGGCTGCCGGAAACCGAGCTATTCCGGGCGGGCCTGGATGTGGCGCAAACCTACGAGCTGATCGCCCAGCTCAGCCAGCGCCCCGACGTCGTATATGCCGAGCCAAACTACATCTCGCGGGCCTATAAGGCCCCCAACGACCCCCTCTACGCCCGCCAGTGGCACTACAAGGCCATGAACTTGGAGGCCGCCTGGGACATCACCGACGGTACCGGCAGCCCAGTCAACGTGGCGGTGGTGGACACCGGCAATATCAGCCATCCCGACCTTAACGCCGGCACCCTGCCCGGTTTCGACTTCATCTCCGACCCAGCTCGAGGGGGAGATGGCAACGGGCGGGATAACAACCCCACCGACGAGGGCGGCGACTCGGGCTTCCACGGCGCCCACGTGGCCGGGACCATCGCAGCCCGCAGCAACAACGGTTCTGGAGTGGCCGGGGTAAACTGGGGGGCCAGGATCATTCCGGTGAGGGTGCTGGGCGTGGACGGCTCCGGCTCCTCGCTGGACATCATCGATGGGGTGCGCTGGGCGGCGGGCCTGAGCGTGGCGGGCGTGACCAACATCCCCTCCGCTAACCAAGCCAAGGTAATCAACATGAGCCTGGGTGGAAAGCGGCCCTGTAGCGCTACCGAGCAGGCCGTCTTCACCCAGCTCAAGAACTTGGGGATCATCGTGGTGGTGGCGGCAGGAAACGAGAATGACAACGCCGTCAACTACGCCCCCGCCAGTTGCAACGACGTCATCACCGTCGGGGCCACCGGCCCCAGGGGCGAGCGCGCCCGGTACTCTAACTTCGGCCCCCCAGTCGACGTGATGGCCCCCGGCGGCGATACCCGTCAGACCATCACTGTGAGCGGCCAGACCTTCGACGCCGGGGTGCTTTCCACGGTGCTCAACGCCACCGGAAGCCCCGCCTTCACCAGCTATAACGGCACCTCGATGGCGGCCCCGCACATCGCCGGGGTGGTCGCCCTGATGCTCAGCCGCGACTCGAGCCTCAGCTTCGAGACCGTCCTGCAGCGGCTGCGCGACTCGGCGACGCCCCTTAGCAGCGCCAACTGCAACAGCCCCGTGGCCAGCGGGTGCGGTTCGGGTCTGGTAGACGCGGCCAAGGCGCTTGGTAGCAACGCCTCTGCGCCGACTCCGGCCCCGCCCCAGACTGGCACCGCCCGCATCTATGCGGCAGCCCTCTACTGTAAAACCAGCGCCTGTGCCGATTACGACGATAACCGCAGCAAAGTCATCGAGGTTACAGGCCAAACCCAGCAGATCGAGTTCCAAATTCGCAACCTTTCCGCGGGCACTTACGAGTTTGCCGGTTGGCAGGATGTGAACGCCGACGGCGAGATCAACGGAAACGACAGCTTTGGCTTCACCAGTCCTCTGGTGCTGCGCGACAACCAGACCCGCAACGACATCCTGGTGCGCCTCAAGCCTTTCACCAGCACCGGCGCGGTCAGCGCTTCGGCCACCTCGAGCAGCCCGCTCGAGGCCCTCGAGCGGTTGGTCCGCTAAACCCATCGGGTCCGGGCCTGTTCCAGACCCTCACAGCGGTTCACACGCATACTCCCTACAGCGGTGTTGCTGTAGGGAGTAGATTCCTTGCCGCCTCGAGGTAATGGTGTGAACCTCTGTCCGTGCCTAAGGCTCCCCGCCTTGCCGTGCAGCAGAGGTGGGGTCGGGCGACTGAATCGTGCTGAAAATGCGGGATTGCAGACCTTCGCGCAGCAGCTGCAGGCTTTGGCTCGAAAGGCTCAGCAGGGGCCTTAACGCGAAGTTTAGGTCGGAGCGCGGGGCAGTTACTACCGCAGTACCGCCCCCGCTCAGGAAGTTTCCGATGTAGTCGAGATCGTCGTAGCGGCCATTGCCGTTCTCGTCGATCCACCCCTCGATGTAATAGCTTCCGCCGACCAGTCCCGAGACCGTGTACGGCGCTGAGGCGGCATTGGAAGACAGGGTGACGTACCTCGAGTTGGCCAGGATTTCGGTGGTGCCGTTCCAGAAGAAGGCGGTGATCCTGGCCCCGCTCAGGGTCTGGTTGGTGGGCGAGACCCCGACCACCAGGGTGAAGGCGGTACTGCGGCTTTGCCCTCCCCCTTCGCCCAATATGGTGAGTTCATAGGTGCCGGGCGCGGTGCTGGGGGAGGTGGTGAGTTGCAGGGCACTGCTCGAGTTCGCTGGGTTGGCCGAGAAGGCCGCCGTCACCCCACCTGGAAGCCCCTGGACGCTCAAGCTGACCTGGGTAGTGAAGCCGCCCCAGCGATCCAGGTTGACCGTCACCTGGCGGCTCCCACCGGCCCCGACCCCGAAGCCACTGGCGAGTGGGCGAACTGCGAAGCCCGGGACTGGGGCGGCTCGAGCCGCCTGCACCGCCGCCAGGGCGTCAATCAGTCCCGCACCGCAGTCGGCTGCCGATAGGCTGGGGGGAAGGGTGCGGACGCCGCCTTGAGAGCCTTGCTCTCCGCTGCACTGGGTGGCACTAAAGGGGCGGGCGGTGCGTTTGAGGATGTCTAGGGCTTCGGCGGGGGTGAGGTCCGGACGGGCGCTTTTCATCAGCGCCAAAACCCCAGCGACGTGCGGGGCCGCCATCGAAGTGCCCTGCAAGTAGCTATAAACGGCCTCGCCCGAGTTGCCCTTCCGGGTGCTCAACACGCCGCCGCCCTGGGACTGCCCGTTGAGGCTGATCAAGATGCTTCCGCCAGGGGCCATCACATCGGTGCGGGGGCCGAAGTTGGAGTAGTAGGCCCGCTGGGTCTCGGAATTGGACGCCCCCACGGTGACGACACCGCTGCAACTGGCTGGGGAAAAATTGGCGGTATTGGCGGTGGAATTGCCGGAAGAAACCACCACCATGGCCCCCAGATTGCGGGCTTGGTTAATGGCCTGCTGGTACAACGGGTCCCGGCGGCAACTCCTGCTCCCCCCAAGGCTCATGTTGACGATTTGCGCAGGGTTGGGGTTGGCAGGGACGCCCGATACGGTCCCTCCGGCCGCCCAGACCACTCCATCGGTGATGTCCGCGACCGTACCCCCGTGGCGGCCAGGGCCCGGATGGGCAGGATGCGGGCCCCCCAGCTCGCCCCAGCAACCCCGGTGGCATTGTTGGTGGCAGCGGCGACCGTCCCGCTGACGTAGCTGCCGTGGAAGGTACTAGACCTCCTGCGAAAGTGGTTCAAGCATCGGCCTGAATGGTGAAAATAGAGTTCTTCAAGCCGAAATGCCGAGCCAGTCGCGGTTGTAGATGGCGGCGATGAGGCTGGCCCGCAGGCCGAAGCGCTTGCGCTTGTTACGGTAGACCTCCTTGAGGATGCGGAAGACCTTGAGCCTGCGGAGCACGTGCTCGATGACGATTCTTAGGCGGGGGATGCGACGGTTCTCCTGCTTGTCTGCCTGGCTGAGCCTAGCCTTGCGGGGTTTGCGCTTGGGGTGTTAGGCTTGGGGG
Organism: Meiothermus sp.; assembly: GCA_033762915.1. Lineage (GTDB taxonomy): Bacteria > Deinococcota > Deinococci > Deinococcales > Thermaceae > Meiothermus. The sequence goes on from JANRLD010000072.1 coordinate 20,530, forward strand.
TGGAGTTCCTTGATGCCCTGGTATCCACCATCGGCCAATAGATGAACTCTCAAATGGAGCACCATCTTGGCTCGTCTGTACAGGGCGAAATCGTGCTCGCGTCCTTTACCGACATGTACGCAGATGATTTGCCTGGTTCTGTGGTCTATGATCGCTTGCAGTTTCAGGGTGTGGCGTTTCTTCTTGCCGCTGTAGTAGGCCCGCTGTTTTTTTGGGGTCTTTCCATCGAGCTTTCCGCCACGTCCACCACGATCACCTCGTAGCCCCAGCCCTCACCCTCCGCCCTCAGCTTACGCTTGCCTGGCAACCTGAAGCCGTACTTGATCAGTGCCTCCTCAACCCGCTTCACCACCCGCCCGGCCGTGGTCTCGTGCACGCCCCAATCTATCCCCAGCCGGTACAAAGTCGGGTACTCCCGCAGGTACTGCAACGTCAGCAGCAACTGATCCTCCAGGCTCAGCTCCAACTCCCGACCAGTTTTTGCCTTATCCGCCTCCCGCTGTTCTAGACACCCCACCATCTGTTTGAACGTCCGCTGTTTCACCCCGGTCAGCCGCCTGAAGTCCTTCGTCTTCAGCCGCCTCAGCCAACTCCAGCTCCCTCGCTTGGTGTTTTCCACGACCTAGTCTATACTTCCCCTACTTTCGCAGGTTGTCTACACCCGTTGGGGCTGCTCTCTTCGGGATTGGGGTCGCGTCCATCGCCGTCCCCAGCCGAGGAGACACTGCTGATAAAGTCGTAACCGGGCAGCAGCTTGCCCGCAAAGTCGGGGTGGGCCGCGAAAATCCCGGTGTCCACTACCGCGACCGTGACCGGGTTGCTCGAGCCGTTCTCCAGCGACCAGGCCTGCGGAAGGTTGATGGCAGGATAGTGCCACTGCAGCGGATACTGGGGGTCGTTGGGGGTCAGCTGGGTGGGCAAGTAAACGAAGTTGGGTTGGGCGTACTCCACGTCGGGGCGGAGGTTGAGTTCGTTGATGGCCCGCAGCGTGGACTGTGGATCGGGTTCGGTACTGTATAGGCCGGCCCCCTCGAGGCCGAGGGGCCGATCAAACTGCAGCCCGACTCCGCCCGCCCACAGCGGCTCGGCCCGCTGTAGGCTGATCCCCCGGAACTTGACGATCACCTCGCCAGGCACGAAGCTGTCCAAGGGGGTTCCGCTATAGTCGAGCGCCGAGGCTGCCGCTGGTGGTGCGATGCTCACGGTGCCGCCCAGGGTCCCGCTGCCCACCGCGAAGTTGACGTCGGTGGACTGTCTCGAGGCGTCGATCTGGGTGGGCAGGGCGGGGTCGGGGCCGGAGAGGTCTGCGCTAAAGGCGTAGACCCGCACATCATGGGCCAGGGTGGTGTTGAACGCGGAACTGGCGCTAAGGTTGGCGCTGAAAGTGGTAATGGGATCGGGCAGGGTGGCCCGGAAAACGCCGTCGGAGCTGGTGGACACTGCGGCCCAGTACGACCGCGCCCGCTCCGCCGCCAGCCAGGTGGCGACCACCTGCGTGGTTGAGACGCTTTGCATGATCAGCTCGGAGGGCTGAGGAAGGGGCTGCACTACGGCCAGATTGAAGGTGCTGGTGTAGGTCTGGCCCTCTATGGTGGCGGTGGCGGTATAGCTACCTGCGACCGGGGGCGTGGCCCCCCTAAAGAGAAAGTCCACGCTTCGGATGCTGCTCTGCCCGGCGGCCGCGGCCGGGTAAGACAGCGTGATGGGTTGCCCGCCGTTCCAGCCGGATGGGCCGTCGAACCGCAGGGCGATGGCGGACGTGGGCAGGGTGCCGTCGGCCCTTCGAATCTTCCACACCAGCACCGTACCGGGGGTGGCAGAGCCCAGGTTGTACACCCCACCTCTGGCCTCTACCCTGAAGGCCGGAACCACCGTGAGGGCCACCGGAGCAGTCTGCGACCCAGCCCGAACGGTAAGGTTATAGGTCTGGGGGGCCACGCCTTGGGCCACGTTCAGGGTCAGCACGCTGCCCGGATTGGTGTTGCTTATGCTGGCCGGGGCAAAGCTCCCCGTCACCCCGCTTAGGCCAGCGGGAAGCTCGAGGCTGAGCGGAACCGAGCCACTGCCCGAGACGAAGTTGGCGGTCACGCTCACCGAGCCGGTGGTACCCGTAACCACGCTCAGGTTGCCTGCCGAGACGGTATAGCTGAGGGTCGCAGCGCCGGGGCCGCATGCCCCGAAGACCAAAGCCAAGAATACCCAAGCCGCCGATTTCCAATGCACCATACCCACCCCCGTGAACCCAGCCGCCCGCGGCGGGAGGTGGGTTATTTCTGATGGAACGGCTTCAAAATATCACGGGAAGCTCGAGTCTGTCAGCCTTTAGGTACGGCTAGTCCCTCGGTCTACTTCGTCCCGTAGATGCGGTCGCCCGCGTCGCCCAGCCCCGGCACGATGTAGCCGTGGTCGTTGAGGTGGGAATCCACCGCCGCCACCACAATCTCCACGTCGGGGTGGACTTCCTGCACCCGCTTGATACCTTCCGGCGCGGCGATGATGCTCATCAGCTTGATGTGGTGTGCGCCCTTGGCCTTGAGAATGCTCAGGGCGTGGATCGCGCTGCCCGCCGTGGCCAGCATGGGGTCAGTGAGGAAGACCCGGCGTTCGGCGATGTCGGGCGGAAGTTTGTTGTAGTACTCGACCGGTTGAAGGGTCTGTGGGTCGCGGTAGAGGCCGATGTGGCCCACCTTAGCGGCGGGCACCAGGCGCAGAATGCCGTCCACCATAATCAGCCCGGCCCGCAGGATCGCCACGATTGCCAGCTTCTTGCCCGAGAGCATGTGGGCGGTGGTGGCCTGCACCGGGGTCTCGATGTCGACGGGGGAGAGCTCGAGGTCGCGCATGGCCTCGTAAGCCATCAGCATCGTGACTTCCTCCATCAGTTCACGGAACTCCTTGTTGCCCGTATTCTTGTCCCGAATGATCGCCAGCTTGTGCTGCACCAGCGGGTGGTTGACCACGGTCACGTTCATGAGCGAATCGTACCGCGACTGGCAAGCCGTGGGCAATGTGTGGCTTTTGCGCAATCGGGTGAAACCGACGCCACGGATACCCAAAGTTGTCTGACCTGCGCCACACTTGGATGCTAATCGAGATTGGATTCAAAGTTTTGCGAGCCTGCGATGACTCGGTCAGCAGAGCGAGGAACCCGGTGGAATAGGTCGACCGGTCCCCCTTTTTGTCGCGCTAATGGCGTTTTCCACCCTTACCTCCCTCGAGGCGGCAGGTAATGTACTCCCTACAGCGTTGCTGTAAGGAGCATACGTGGGAACCGCTCTAGGTCTCGGCGTGGGACTAGGGCTGGTCTTCAAGCCGCCAGACCTGCCCCCCGAACATGCTGATCACGTACAGCTCTCCGGCGCTGTCTTCCCCGAACGAGGCCAGCCCGGAGACGCCGCTCAGCTCGGTTCGCCGGGTCCAGCTCGAGCCGCTCTGGCGAAGACTCCAGAGGTTGCCGGAGCCGAAATCGCCAAAGAAGTAGCGGCCTTGCATTCGAGGGAAGCGGCTGCCCCGGTAGACGTACCCCCCAGTGACGGAGTAGCCATCGCCCCGACCGTAGTCGAAAACCGGCAGGGTTAGGCCGCTGCGGTTGCAGGTCGACGAGCCATAACAGTTGTTGCCCTCCATGACCTTCCAGCCGTAGTTGAGGCCGCGCCCGCCGCCGGGGCCAAGGTTGATCTCCTCCCTCGAGTCTTGCCCGACATCCCCCAGCCACAGGTCGCCCGTTTGCCGGTCGAAGCTGGCTCGCCAGGGGTTGCGCAGCCCCGAGGCCCAGACCTCCGTGACCCGCCCACCCAGGCTGGGATTGTCTGAGGGAATGCTATAGCTACCGCTTCCCGTGCCGTTCACATCAATCCGCAGCATCTTGCCCAGAAGGCTGCCAGGGTTTTGGGCACGGTTGCCGGGGTCGCCTCCCGCGCCGCCATCGCCGGTGGCGATGTACAGCATGCCGTCGCGTCCGAAACCGATCCAGCCGCCGTTGTGGTTGTCGTAGGGCTGGTCTATGATCAGCACAACGCGCTCGGAACTGCCGGCGGCAGTTTTGGCACTGCGGTCGGCGGTATAGCGGGCGATCACGGTGTCGCCGGCGGTGTTGGTGTAGTTGACGAATAAGTGAGCGTTTTGGGCGTAGTTGGGGTGAAAGGCCAGACCCAGAAGACCTTGCTCGCTGCCGGTGGAGACCCTGGAGGCGATGTCGAGGAAGGGGGCCTGGCGCAGTTGGCCGTTCTCGACTAGGCGAATCTGCCCGCTCTTCTGTACGACATAAAGGTCGGGGTCGCCCCCGTGGGTCAGATAGAGGGGCTGGTTAAGCCCGCTTGCTACCAGTACCCGCCGTAGGTTGGGATCGCCGGTGGGGGGTGGGCTGGAGGAGGGGGTGGTGACGGTGCGCTCGAGGCCACTGCTGAAGCTTGCCCCCACCACGGCGCGGATGCGATAGGTATAGGCGGTGCCGGTCGCCAACCCGGTGTCACTGTAGGTTACGGCGGTGAGGTTGTCGCCCCCTATTGGGGCAAACGCGCCGCTGCCGGTTCTGCGCTCGAGGCTGTATCGGGTCGCCCCGCCCACCGCGCCCCAGACTAGGTTTACCGAGGTGGGGGAGGTCGCGGTCGCGGTGAAGCTCGAGGGGTTACTGACAGGGGAGGCGGGGGTGGTGAGGGCTACTGACTCCCTGGGGCTGCTGCTGCCCTGGGCGTTGACCGCTGAGACCCGGTAGGTATAGCTGGTGGAGGGGCTTAGTGCGGTGTCGGTGTAGCTGGTGGCGGTGAGGTTGTTACCCCCGATCGCGGCGTAAGCGCCACTTCCGGTCTTGCGCTCGAGGGCGTAGCGTGTGGCCCCGCTGACGGCCGACCAAGTGAGGTTAATGCTGGTCGATGAGGCCACGGTAGCGGTGAGCTGGGCGGGTGTTGCCGGGATGGTGCCCGGGGCCGGGGGCGTGGCGGCGGGTGTGGTGACCTCTCGCTCGAGGCCGCTGCTGCTCCCCTCAGCGTTGACGGCTTTGAGGCGGTAAGTGTAAGCCGTGTTTGGGGTCAGACCCGCGTCGGTGTAACTGGTGACGGTGAGGCTGCCGCCCCCAACCGCAGCGTACGCGCCGCCGCCAGTTTTGCGCTCGAGGGTGTAGCGCGTTGCCCCCTCCACCGCGCTCCAGCTCAGGTTTACGCTGGTGGGTGAGGCGGCGGCTGCGTTGAATGCGGCGGGGTTGGCGGGGGCGCCGCTGGGACCTGGGTTGACCGGGCCGGGTGGGGAGCTCGAGCCTCGGTTACAGGCCGAGAGCAGGCCGAGTAAGGCTAGGGCGATCAGAACATGGCGCATAGGGCCTCCTTGTCCGGGTCAGCCTATGCAACCCCTTTGAGAGCGCTGAGCCGCTTTGCATTAAGTCACTTTTCAGCCAAATCGCCCAGTATGAGTCGCGGCTTTAGACACCTTAATGACGCTCCCATGGTCTTGTTCCTGGCAGCCTTCCGCTGTGCTGGCCCAGGTGCAAACGGCTGGCTGTTGTTCCTAGTCCCTGCAACTTGCGGTATGGGCGTGCCCTGCTTCCCTCAATTGAGTTAGAGAGTTGTTTTTACCCAATGGGCAACTCTCTTCAACAATCTGGGCACAACAGTTCAGTTCGACTCTATACACCTACTACCCAAGTTTCGTTTCGCGACCCTCGAGATTTCCAACTGTAAAGGTGCGCTTTAGTCCCGAATATTCCCGGCCTGTTCCAAATACCGCTTCACCCGAATGAGGTGCGCGACCATGTTGGCCCGGGCATCGGGGTAGGCCTCGGGGGCGTGCTGTTGCAGGTGGATCAGGTAGTTGGGCTGGGGAATGCCCATCACAACGGGCCGAAACCCGCTCTCACCAACGATCTTCAGGTAAGGAGACTCAGTGGGCCAGGGCAGCCACTGCCCGGCCGACTGCGTGATCTTGAACCCCTTGCCCAGGAAGTGCTGTGCGGTGGGGCCGCCCAGGCAGACCAGCGCTTTGGGTGCGATCAGCTCGAGTTCGACCTTCAGTACCTTACTCCAGGCCTTAATCTCGCCCGCGCCGGGTGTCCGGTTCACGCGCCCACTGGTCTCCTGCTTCCAGGTCCAGACCTTGACCAGATTGGTGATGTACACTTCGTGCCGCTGCAGCCCGGCTTCGGCCAGGAGCTGGTTCAGCAGTTCGCCCGCAGGGCCGCTGTAGGGTCGGCCTGTTTCGTTGTCGGTGCTGCCCGGCGCGTGCCCGACCAGTACCACCGGGCTGTTGGGGTCGCCCTCACCGGGTACGATCTGAGTCACCCCTTCGGGCAGGGGAAGGGAGAACAGTTCGGAGTTAAGCTGGACCAGCGCAGCCTCGCGGTTCACCACCGGATTAAACGTTAAGGGGCCGGACCAGAGGGTGAGGACAGAAGGAATTGTCCCGCAGTCCTCGGTCCTCCGACGGCGCCGACGAGTTTTTTGGCCTTGACCACAGCTGCCGTGAGTGCATAGCGATGTCTCGTCCAGAAGGTTAGATGTTCAGGCCGCAGGAGTTCTTAATCTCGAGACCCATACAGCGACCGCCGGAATGCTACCAGGGCGGGAATACTCCGGCACAGAGCTGTTTGATGAAACCTTGACCCTGTTCGGCGGCTCTAGACCTCGAGTGCCAGGGGTGATGGCCACAAGGGTGTTAAGCTATGCCCATGTCCGCGATGCCCGCGCAAATTCATGTCGGAGACGTTCGCCTCGAGCACCAGATGGCATTCTTGCTCGAGATAGACAAGCTCAAACTGGTCCAGCGAAAAAACTGGGTGGGCGACGGCTCAAGGCGCGAAAATACCGCCGAACATTCTTGGCACATCGCGGTGATGGCGCTGGTGTTGGCCGAGTACGCCGAGGGGCCGTTGGACCTGGGCCGGGTGGTAGAGCTGCTGCTGGTACACGATCTGGTCGAGATTCATGCCGGCGACACTTTCCTTTACGACACGCAGGCCAATCAGGGCAAACAGGGGCGCGAACAGCTTGCCGCCCATCTGCTCTTCTCGATGCTGCCCGAGCCCCAGGCCGTACAGTTTCGGGCCCGGTGGGACGAATTCGAGTCCAAGGCCACCCTGGAGGCCCGCTTTGCCGCCGCCATCGATGCCTTTCAGCCCATGCTCCAAAACTGGGCCGTGCAAGGCGGGAGTTGGCGCGAGAACGGCGTGACGGGGGGCATGGCCTTGGAGCGCAAGCGCGAAGACCTCGAGGGCTTCCCTCGCCTCTGGGACTATGCCCAGCGCATCGTAGCGGGGGCCGTTGAAGCAGGCTATATCGAGCCCTAAAGATCGCAACCCTTAAAGAGTACCCACCCTCAAGTCTCTTGGCCTAGGGCTCAGAGCTTACGGCTGAACGCCGACCGCGGTAAGATTCCACCATGCCCAAAGTCTTAGCGCTCATTGCGCACGACGGCAAGAAGACCGACATGGTGGCCTTCGCGATCCAGCACAAGGCCGATCTGGCAAAGTACCCACTCATTGCCACTGGAACTACCGGCAGGCTGCTCATCGAGAAGGCCGGACTGAGTGTGGAGCGCTTCCTGTCTGGCCCTAAGGGCGGCGACCAACAGATCGGGGCCAAGATCGCCCAGGACGAGGTGCTGGCAGTAATCTTTCTGCGCGACCCCCTGACCGCCCAGCCCCACGAGCCCGACGTCCAGGCCCTGATGCGGGTCTGCGACGTGCACAACGTCCCCCTGGCGACCAACCTGGCCGCCGCCGAGGCCATTCTGGCCTGGCTGCAGAGTGCACTTTCGGCCGACGACCAGCAGCGTCGGAGTCCAGATTCTGGGCGCTAGGGCCGCAGGGGCGTGCTGAAGGGTCGCAGGGGTGTGAGGAGCCGCAGTGGGGATGTAAGTCGGAGTGGTTCTTTCCAAACGTGTCCGAAGTCGGTTTTACAAGAAACCTGAGTGTGATAATATCAACCCATGACGCCGCTCGAGTGGATCAAGCAGATGTTGGAGGCCAACCGGGAGGGGCTCCGTCAGATGCCATTCCCCCCAGGCATGGCCGAATACGTGGACGAGCTGGTGAAGTCGGGCCAGACCCAGGAAATCATTGACATGATGAAACTGGGGTTCCTAATGGGCATCCAGCAGGGTGCCCGGTCCGACGAAACCCCCGCACCACAGCCCAGCCGCATCCAGGCCTGAGGGCGGGCGACACGCCGAAAAGTTATGCCATAAAACCGACCGTGTTCAAGCGGTCGGTTTTTTTGTCTGTCCATTCAGTCCTGCCTGCGCCGCCGCCCTTACCGTGTCTCAACAGTTGAATGCGACAAGCCTTTTATCTCCTACGAGTAATTGCGCCAGGTACACATTTTCCGTATCTCACGATCCCACACTTCTAACTTGGTGCCTTTACTGCGCGGTGCCTACACTTTTTTGGTTTCTCCTGTACTCAAGCGCCGCCGCCACAAACCCGCTGAACGGCGGAGACACCCGCATCGGACGGCTGCCCAGCTCGGGATGAGCCTGGAGGCCGATGTAGAAGGGGTGATTCGGCAGCTCAATGGCCTCGACCAGCCCCTCCCCGCGCCCATGTACGCCGGGTGTGACGGCGGAAACGGTCAGTCCGCTCTCGATCAGGCGGCCCACATATTCGGGATTAACCTCGTAGCGGTGGCGATGGCGCTCCATCACCAGCTCCTTGCCGTACAGCCGGTACAGCAGGGTTTCGGGGTGAATCCGCATGGGCCAGTTGCCCAGGCGCATGGTGCCCCCCAGGCCGTCGACCTCGAGCTGTTCCGGCATCAGGTCGATCACCTTGTGCGGGGCATAGGGGTCAAACTCAGTCGAGTTGGCCCCCTCGAGGCCCAGAACGTTTCTGGCATACTCGATCACCGAGATCTGCAGACCCAGGCAGATGCCAAAGTAAGGGAGGTTGTTCTCGCGGGCGTAGCGCGCGCAGGTGATCTTGCCCTCGATGCCCCGAATCCCGAAGCCCGGCCCCATCAGCACCCCGTCCACACCCCGCAGCGCCTCGACGGCCTCGGCGTAGCCGGTGATCTCCTCGGAATTGACCCACTTCACGTTCACCCGTGTGTCGTGCGCTATTCCCGCGTGGCGGAAACCCTCGAGAATCGAGATGTAGGCGTCCGGCATCTTCACGTATTTACCCACAAAGGCCACGGTGACCTCGTTGGTGGGGTGCTTAAGCTTGCGGACAGCGTTCTGCCAAAAGGTTAGGCTGGGCTGGATGGGCTCGAGGGCCAGCTTCTTCTCTACTAAGCGCCCCAGGCCCTGCTCCTCGAAAATCAGAGGCACCTCGTAAAGGTGCTGCACGGTGGGGCTGCTGAATACCTCACTCGGCCGCACGTTGGTGAAGAGTGCGACCTTCTTGCGCACCTCTTCGGGCACCAGCTTGTCGCTGCGCAGCACCAGCAGGTTGGGCGCGATGCCCACGCCGCGTAGGGCCGATACCGAGTGCTGGGTCGGCTTTGTCTTGAACTCCTCGGAAGTGGGGAGATAGGGCACCAGGGTCAGGTGCAGGTACATCACATCGTCGTCGTTCTCGTCGAACTGGAACTGGCGAATGGCCTCCAAAAAGGGCAGGCTCTCGATGTCGCCCACCGTGCCCCCCACCTCCACCACCACGATCTCGGCGTTCTGCTCGGCGGCGGTGCGGCGGATGCGGTCTTTGATCTCGTCGGTGATATGGGGGATCACTTGCACGGTCTGTGAGAGGTACTCTCCGCGCCGCTCTTTCTGGATCACACTCTGGTAAATCTGTCCGGTGGTGATGTTGTTGGCCCGGCTGAGGTCGATGTCTAAGAAGCGCTCGTAGTTTCCGATGTCCAGGTCGGTCTCGGCCCCGTCGCCGGTAACGAACACCTCGCCGTGCTCGTAGGGGCGCATGGTTCCGGCGTCGAGGTTGATGTAGGGATCGATCTTGATTGCCGTCACCCGGTACCCGCGCCCCCGCAGAATGGCCCCCAGCGAGGCGGTGAGGATGCCCTTGCCCAAGCTGCTCACGACCCCGCCCGTAACAAAGATGTACTTCATAAAAACCTCCGCCGTGCGCTAAACGCCAAGCGTCTAACGTCGGAACGTCTGTGTCTTGTCAAAGCACCCAAGCCCTTCGACCGGGCGGCTTAGCTATTACGGGATTTGAGCTTACCACTTTCTGGCTGAGAAGTTCAAACGTGTTCCGGGGTTCGACGGATCGCCGAAGGTGTGCTATCCTCTCCTTTGCGTCCTCGGTCTGACGCGGCGTACCAGCGTGAACCGGGTCAGGGCCGGAAGGCAGCAGCCCTAAGCGCCACGGAACGGGTGCCGTCAGGAAGCCGGGGACGTTTTTCTTTTCTCCCAGCATTCTGCATCGAGTTCCCAAACTGCCGGCCTAAAGTTTGCCGTCAGATCCGATATTGCCCTCTAGAAAGCCTTCCCAGTTTTGTGCCACACGGCTAGGCCCTCGCCGCCAAAAACCGATCCACCGCCCAGTCGGGAAGTAGCCGCAGCAGGAGGGCGGCCATTTTTGCGTCCCGCCCCACCACATACCGGGTGCGGGGGTTGGGCGAGGTAAGGGCGTGTTCGACCGCCCGGGCTACCTCTTCAGGCGGGGAGCCCACCCCGTCCTGGGCACGGACGTAGCGCAGCAGACCCTCGAGTCGGGTGCCGTATAAGGCCAGGGCTTCTTGCGGCAGGCCCGCCCTCATCTCCTCCCCCCAGGCTGCGCCCTTTTTCCAGATGGGGGTGCGAATGTTGCCAGGCTCCACCACCGCGACATGCAGCCCCCAGGGTTTCAGCTCGCGCCGGAGCGAGTCCGAGAGGGCCTCGAGGGCGAACTTCGAGGCCGAGTAAGCCCCGAAGAATGGGGCCGAGACCTTACCGGAAATCGAACTCATCATCACGATGCGGCCACTGGCCGGGCGCAGCAGCGGTAGAAAGGCCTGGGTGACCGCAATCTGACCGACGGTGTTGACCTCGAGGATCCGCCGTAGGTCCTCAAGGCCCATAAACTCCACCGGAGCCGATATGGCGATACCTGCGTTGTTCACCAGGCCGTCCAGAGAGGGGCTCAAGTCCCGGACTTGCCGTACTGCGTCCGCCACCGAGGCGGCGTTGGTGACGTCGACAAACACCGGGGTTAGGCTACCCTTGGACTTCGCTACCAGCGCTTCGGCGTCTTGGGGCTTGCGTACTCCCGCGAAAACCCTAAACCCTCTGGCCTCGAGCCACAGTGCGCAGCTCACACCTATTCCAGTGGAGGCCCCAGTTACCAAGACTGATCTCATAGCTGCTCCAAAATGACCACTGCTACCGCGTGGGTTTTTTCGTGCGACAAGGACAGGTGGGCCCGTAGGTTTTGCGCCGCGATGGTCTGCTTAATCGTCGGAGAGAAGGCCAGGGTTGGCTTTCTGCCCTCCATCTCAACCCATACCTCGAGCCAGCCAAAACTCTCCGGCCAGCACTTCTGAAAAGCCTCCTTTGCAGCGAATCGAGCGCCCAGGGAGGGGAGCGGGTCGGGTTTGGCCAAGCAGTACTCGAGCTCGACAGGGGCGAAGTGGCGCTCTAGAAAGCGCCTGGGGTGCCGGTCCCATACCGTTCGCAGTCGGTCGAGGCTTACGATGTCGGTTCCAATTGCGGCGATGGCCATCGGGTACGATTGTACGCCGTGGACTTGCCCAAGCCCTTCCTCCAGCGCATGGCCGAGCTGTTGGGAGCAGAATATCCCGAGTTTTTGAAGTCCCTGATCGCCCAGGACCGCAGCTACGGGTTAAGGGTCAACACCCTCAAGCTCGGCCCGCAGCAGCTCCAGTCCGTCAGTCCGTGGCCGCTCGAGCCCATCCCCTGGTCTCCCGAGGGCTTCTATTACCCCCCGGAGGCCCGTCCTGGCCCGCACCCGTACTACTACGCCGGGATGTACTACATCCAGGAGCCGTCGGCCCAAGCAGTGGGCAATCTCGTCGACCCTCAGCCCGGAGAGCGGGTGCTCGACCTGGCCGCCTCGCCGGGCGGGAAGTCCACCCACCTCGCAGCCAGAATGGGGGGGCGGGGCCTGCTGGTTTCCAACGAGATCGACAGTGGGCGCATTCGGGGACTGCTGGAGAACCTCGAGCGCTGGGGGTCCAACACGGCAGTGGTCTCGAGTCCTGTGGACCGACTCGCCGACCGCTGGGGGGCCTATTTCGACCGGGTTGTGTTGGACGCGCCCTGCTCGGGCGAAGGGATGTTTCGCAAAGACCCCGATGTGGCCCGCCACTGGGGGCCGGGTGCCCCGGCCAGGTCGGCCAGGGTGCAGCGCGACCTGATCGAGTCGGCGGGTGAGCTGGTGCGGCCCGGCGGGGTCCTGGTGTACTCGACCTGTACCTTCGCCCCGGAGGAGAACGAAGAAGTGATCGCTAGCTTCCTCCTCAACAACCCCCAGTGGACCATAGAGGATGCGCGGCTCCACCCGGCCCTGGCCTCCGGCGTGCCCGAGTGGGGAGGCGGCAACCTCGAGCTGACCAAGACGGCCCGCATGTGGCCGCACAAGCTGCGCGGTGAGGGGCACTTCCTGGCTTTGTTGCGCAAAGGCGACGGGGACCAGCCTAGGGTTTCCCTCGAGCCGGTCACCCCGCCCAGCCGGGCCGTTCGGGCGTACTGGGACGACTTCGCTCGAGAGCACCTGGACCCGGGGCTTCACAGCGAACATCTCGTGGCCAATGACGGGTCGTCCCTACTCGAGCGCTCCGGCCACCTTTACCTTGTGCCCCAGGGCCTGCCCGGCCTTGCTGGCATCAAAGCACCCGCTCCCGGCCTTTACCTGGGGGAGGTCCGGGTAGGCAAACAGAAGGATTCGGGCCGTTTCCTGCCGGCCAAGTCGCTGGCCCATCATCTCAGGCCCGAGCAGGTCCACAAGGTTCTACGGCTCGAGGCCGCCGATCCGCGGGCGCTCAAGTTTGCCCAGGATAATCCGGTCGAGGCCGAGGGGCTCGAGGGCTGGGTGCTGGTCGCCCTGACCACGCCGGTCGGAGATTTCAGCCTTGGCTGGGGCAGGGCCAAAGGCGGAATCGTGAGGCCGGGGAAGACCGGACTTTGAACCCAACGGATGAACACTGAATGTAGCCCGTCTGGCTTGGCCCTGTCGCGCCAAACTCCCCCACCCCCCTGCTATTCCTCAGCCTGCTTTGCTACTCTTCTTCTGCCTCGAGCTTTTTCAACAGCTCCTTAAGGCGCGTTTTCTGGTCGCCTTCTTCCATGCCGTCGGCCAATTTTTCGATGGCCAGGCGCACCACCTCCGACTTCGACACGAGCTGCTCGGGGCTGGAGAGCTCGTAGGCCAGCTTGGTCAGGAGCGCGTCCTGGTCGTCGCTGATCACCACTTGCAGGCGTTTTTTATCTTTCTTGGGCATGGCTCACGCTTTCGGGAGGGTCGGGGTTTGTGGGTGTCGCCTGAAATGTTGCTCTCGCAGGATCTGCAAAACCATTACGATATACTCCGGGCACGGTTGGGTTTACGGTCACGAAGTAAACGTTTATGCGTTTCTGGCCTAACTTTAGCACGTTATGTTTATGCTTGACAATAAGGGTTTTACTATCTATGCTCATAGTGAGTATCATGTGTAAGGGCGTAAGCTAGATACTCCAGTACGTCAGGGGAGATGACCATTGGTATGGAGAAAACCTTAGTTGTTCGGGGCGGAACACCGCTTAGGGGTGAGCTTCCGATTTTTCCCGCCAAGAATTCCGCCCTCAAACTGATGGCCGCTAGTATCGTTACACCCGAGCCGGTCACCCTCAGCGAAGTCCCCCGCCTGCGCGACATTGATGTGCTCATCGAGCTGCTCTCCCACCTGGGTACCCGCCATGCCTGGGAGGGCCGCACCCTCCATCTTCACACCCCCGAGATTCTGCGTACCGAAGCGCCCCTCGAGCTGGTCTCCAAGATGCGGGCCAGCTTCAATGTGCTGGGCGCTCTGGCGGCCCGTGCCGGTGAGGGCACGGTGCCCCTACCCGGCGGGTGCAACTTCGCCGAGCGGCCCGTAGACCAGCACATCAAGGCGCTGCGTGCGCTGGGCTTCGAAGTCAATACCGAGTACACCGAGCAGGGCGTGGCCTACACCGCCCGCCGGACCGGTCCGGCCCGTGGCCGCGTCGTCTACGACCTCCCCACCCTGGGCGGCACCGAGCAGGCCCTGATGGCTGCGGCCCTGGGCGGAGACGCTGTCCTGGTCAACACTCCCCAGGAGCCCGAGATCGTAGATTTGTGCAGGTTCTTAACCTTGCTAGGCGCCGAGATCAAAGGCGTGGGCAGCAGCATCCTGCACATTAAGGGCAAGGCTAAACTGGGCGGCGGTACCTACCGCCCGATCCCCGACCGCATCGAGGCCGGAACCTACCTCTTCGCCGCCGCAGCCTCTAAGGGTTCGGTGACCCTCTCCGACGTTGAGCCGTTCCACATGGACGCCGTGCTGGACAAGCTGATGCAGGCCGGACACCGCGTAGTTACCGGTAAGAACTGGGTGCGGCTCGAGGCCACCCCTAACCCCCAGCCCTTCAACATCGAGGCACGCGAGTACCCCGGCTTTATCACCGATCTGCAGCCGGTGGCTTCGGCCTACCTCACCACCGTTCCCGGCACCTCGTTGGTTTCCGATCGCATTTACCCCGACCGCTTCACCCACGCCTCTGAACTGGCCCGCATGGGTGCGGACGTGACCCTCAAAGAGCGCACCCTGATGATTCAGGGGCGGCCGCTGAGCGGAGCGGCGGTCGAGGCGCGCGACATCCGCGCCGGCGGTGGCCTGATTGTCGCCGCGCTGGCCGCCGAGGGCGAGAGCCACGTGGGCGGCATGCGCTTTATCGAGCGCGGTTACGAGGACATCGAGAACCGCCTTAAGTCGCTAGGGGCAAGCGTAGGCGTGCAACGGCCCGAGCTGGCGCTGGCCGCGGACTGACTAACCGACCGGCTGAGTTAAACCAAAAACCGACGGGGTGATACCGTCGGTTTTGTTTCATGTTTGGCTTATCGCCGTCTGCCACCCTTGGAGCACCGTTCAATCCGAGAAGCGCTCCTCCTTCCAGGGGTCGCCCCGGCGGTGGTAGCCGTTGACCTCCCAGAAGCCAAGCTCTTCGTCGTTCAGGACTTCGAAGCCCCGAATCCACTTGGCGCTTTTCCAGGCGTATAGGTGGGGGACAATCAGGCGCAGGGGTCCGCCGTGATCGCGGGGGATGGGCTCTCCAAATAGGGTGTGGGCCAGAAGGTTCTCTGGGAGCAACAAGTCGGCAAGCTCGAGGTTGGTGGTGTACCCGCCGTAACAGTGAATCAGGACAGCCTTTGCTGCGGGCCTGAGTTGCACCTGCGCGAACAGGTCCTGCACCTTGATGCCTGTCCACTGTACGTCGAGCTTGCTCCAGCGGGTCACGCAGTGGAAGTCGGCGGTCAGGTTGGTCTGAGGCAGGGCCTGCAGCCCCGCCCAGTCCCACTCTTGCTCGGCTTCGACCTGGCCCCAAATCTTGAAGCGCAGTTCCTCGGTCTTAACGGTGGGGGTGGGGCCGTAGGTGAGTACCGGGAAACGCTCGGTTAGGGTCTGGCCGGGCGGAACCCGCCCGCTGTCCTGCTGCTTGGGCTTGAACAGGTTGCCGAACATGCACTCGAGTCTAGTGCCGTGCGGGGTTTGCCTGGGTAAGCATGAACACAGTAGGCCCAGAATCTGAAGTCGAGTACCAAGAGGTTGAAGAGCTAGACCGAAGGTGAAGGCAGTGCAGGACAACGTTCTCTGTGCGCCCTACACTTGAGGGCTGAAGTCGGGGCCTGTGACCTCACCCACGGGCCCACCGATAGGCCAACCAAACTGCCAGCAAGCCCAGCACAACGCTGCTCGAGACGTACAAGAGGGCCTTGTCCCAGCGGTTTTGCTCGATCATGGCAAGGGTTTCGTAGCTGAAGCTTGAAAATGTGGTGAAGCCGCCCAGTACGCCCACGGCCAGGAACAGCCGGGCGTTCTCGGAAAGCGGGCCGGTTTGAATCCCGGCCATCACCAGTCCGATAGCGAAGCTGCCCAGCACGTTGGCGGCCAGCGTCCACCAGGGAAAGCCGCCCGCCAGCCCCCAGCCCTGCATCCAGTGCGCCAGCCCGTACCGCAGCGCTGAGCCGACCGCACCCCCCACCATCACCAGCAAAAGTCGTTCCAAGGCCAGGGCAGTTTACAGGATGGCGGGATGGTTATGGTGCAGGGAAACAAAAGGCGAACGCAGTAGCGCGAGCACTAATCTCCATAGTGGAATTGCAGCATCCGCACTCGCTGATGGATCGAGCAATTGCGCCCACAAGCCGCTCGCTGATAGGGCTGTGCTGAAGTCCTGCAATCTCACTATGGCGCAACTTTGAAGGTACCACCAGAACCTCCAGACCCGTCGCACTGTTGTTGCCTACCCCTTACCCCCGTCGTTGCGGATACAATCAGGCCCAAATGCTGCGCGCAGTTTTCTTTGATATGGACGACACGGTGCTGGCGCCCAAGGGATTCAACCCCTGGGCGCGGTTTAAGGAGAGCCACGGGTTGCCGCAGGGGTTGCTGATTCTGGACGGCATCGCACTTCAGCCGCACGAACGACGGGCCGAGCTGCTCGAGGCCCTGCACCGCTACGAGCTCGAGCAGATCGAGGCGTCCGAGTTGCGCGGGGGGATGGCGGAATTGCTGGCCGAACTGCGTGCACTGGGGGTGGCTACAGCGCTGCTCACCAACAACCACCGCCGCGCTACCGAGGTGGCCCTCCGGAGGCACGGCCTGGAGTTTTCTCTAGTCCTTACCCGTGACGAGGCCACCCCCAAGCCCGCCCCAGACCTACTGTTGGCGGCGCTCGGACACTTTGGCCTCGAGGCCCAGCAGGCCCTCTACGTCGGCGACTCGGAGGGGGATCTGCAGGCCTGCAATGCGGTTGGGGTTCCGGTTTGGTTCCTGGCGACCCCGCACAATCTACAGTTTTCCCCCCGCTTCGAGTACACTGACCATCTGCGGGAAGCGCTGCTTCCCAGAATCGTCGATCGAGCGGGTGTTTGATGCGCTGGTGGATGGGGTTGGCAATCGTGGTCGTGGGGCTAATGCTGAGCCCCAAGGCGGTCTCGAGTGCTACCACCCATTCACAGGCGCAGTGGATCGTGGTGCTGGGTGCGGCGCAGTACAACGGCCAGCCGTCGCCCATTTTCAAGAACCGTCTCGAGGCTGCCCTGGCCCTATACCGCCAGAAGGCCGCGCCAAAAATAGCAGTGACCGGTGGCCGCAAACCGGGCGATAACTTTAGCGAGGGTCAGACCGGCTGCCGCTTCCTGATGGGTCGGGGTGTGCCACGCTCGGCGCTGTTATGTGAGACCAGCAGCCGGAGCACCTGGGAAAACCTCAGCAATATTCGCGCCCGGGTTGCGGGCGGGAGGGTGATTATCGTCACGGACGAGCCTCATCTGCCCCGCGCCTTGATCCTGGCGGCGCACCTGGGCATCCGGGCCAGCGGCCACGCGGTCAAGGGCGAGTTCGCCACAGCCTATTGGCAACGCGAGAACTGGCTGGCGCTGCTGGCCAGGGTGGGGGTGTGGTGAACCCTTACCAGCCTCGGAAGATTTGAAGGGGGACCTCAGAGCGGTTCCCACGCATATTCCCTACGGCGCTAAAACGGGCGGTTTTTGCTGAGTACATTGCCTGCAGCCGCGAGGGTGGTAAGGGTGGGAAACGCAATCAGTTTGTCCACAGCACCCGGGCGCATCTCAGGGGGTCTTCGCTGGAGCTGGCACCCGGCTCCTGAACACCAGCCCAACGCCGATTAAGACTAGAACCGCGCCCGCGACAGTCCACAAGGTGATACCCTCGCGCAGAACGAGCCAGCCCAGAATCGCGGTCAGGACCGGGTTGACGTAGGCGTAGGTCATCACGATGGCCAAGGGCAGCAGCCGTACCGCATAGATGTAGGAGGTATAGGCGACCCAGGAGCCCGCCACAATCAGATAAATCTGTGCCAACCAGCCTTGGGTCGAGGGGTTGGTCCACTGCTCGCCCAGTAGCGGTGCAATGAGCGCGAAGGCCAGACCGCCGAACAGCTGCTGGTAGCCCGAGACCACGACCGGCTCGAGCCCCAGGCTGGCCCGCTGGGTGATCACGCTACCGGTGGCCCAGCACATCGGCGAGAGCAGCAACAGAACGAAGGCCAGCAGGCTGGTCTGACTCGGCTCTACCAGCTTGGGCACCGATAGTACCCCAATTCCCACCAGACCCAGCACCAGTCCCAATACCAGCCAGGGCGAGGGCAGGCGGCGGTTGAGGTAGGCCTCGAGGCTGTTGGCCCAAATGGGAGAGGCCGCCACCATCAGAGCCTGGTAGTTGCTCGGCGCGTACTGCGCCGCGATCAGGATCAGCCCGTTACCGCCCACCCATAGCACCATTCCGGTGACAGAAAGCGTCTTGAACTCCTGCCAGCTCAGCCGGACCCGCATTTTTCGCCAGTAGGCAAAGGCCAGCAGGGCCAGCCCAGCTGGGATAAACCGCGCCGCGCCCATGATAAACGGCTCCCACCCACCCTCAGGGCCAACCCCCAACCGGAAGGCCACGTATGTGCTGCTCCAGACGACATAGACGACGAGCAGATGCAGTAGTCCGGTTGGGTTCATGGAAGGGTAGCGTATGGAGGGTGCGGGTTCACAAAACTGGGGCGTGTCGTTCTGGTGCAGGGCTTCCGCCTATACCCTACACCCAAAGAGACTCTTTGGTTGAAATGCGACCTATTGCTGACCAACTCCGGCAAGGAAGTGCGCCCGGCAAATAGCTGCCGTATCCCCCAACTTTGCACCCCTACCGTGGCGCATATTGGACCATCATCTAAAACAGCGACTCCTGGCTCACGGTATTGATCGTCAGGTTGGGTTTTGGACCCAGCTCGTCGAGGGTCTTCTTGACGAGCTGGATGTCCTGCCACGCGAGGTGCTTGGGGCTGCCGGGCTCCCTCGAGGGGTTGCGCAACAGGTAGGCCGGGTGGAACATCGGGAATATCTGGATGCCCTGCCACTCAAAGAACTTGCCCCTGGCCTGGGTGATCGAGCGCTTCTCGCCGGCGAAGAACTCCAGCGCTGTGGCCCCGAGCGGGATGATGATCTGTGGCTTGACCAGCTCGAGCTGTCGGTTGAGCCATAGGCTGCTGCAGGTCTTGGCCTCAATCATCTCCGGTGTGCGGTTACCCGGCGGACGGCACTTAACGATGTTTGCGATATAGAGGGTCTCGCGGGGTAGGCCGGCGGCCTGGAGGATTTTGTCCAGCAGTTGCCCGCTGCGCCCCACGAACGGGCGGCCTTGCAGGTCTTCGTCCTCGCCCGGGGCCTCACCCACGATCATCAACTTGGCGTCGGGGTTGCCCTCGCCGAAGACGACATGGGTGCGTCCCTGGGCCAGTGCGCAGGCAGAGCAGGTGCGGGACTGTGCAGCCAGAAGTTCGAGGTTCATGGAGGGATCGTGGGAGGAAGCTATCGCGGGGGTCGGGGGCAAACGAACCTACACCTTATACCTTAATTTTGCGTATCACGGCAGGGTTCGAGCAAAAAAGCGCAGCCAGTTCCCGCCCAGCACGGCCTCCTGGTGGCTCTCTGGAGCGAGTCGGGCTAGGTTGGGATAGTCACTGGCGCGTTGCAAGTCGAGGGGAGTCTCCTCGCCGCCCGCCCCGGCGTCGATGTCGGAGCCGACCCCCACTTTGTCCCAGCCAATGCGGCCGGCCAGATACTCGGTTTGGGCTCGAGCCTGTTGCCCGAGGTGTACCGACGGGTTGGTGCCGACGGGCTGACCGATGCGCCAGCGTGCGTCAAGGAAGGCGTTGATCAGGTTGACCCCGATCACTCCGTTCTCCCGCCCGATGGCGTCGATCATGGCGTCGCTCAGGTGGCGGTTGGGAGGCAGGTTGGGGGAATCATTTTGCGGCGTGGGAAGCAGACTGCGGGCGTTGGAATGGGTGGCGCACAGCGCGTGGTGGCCGACCTCAAGCCCCTCCCAAAAGGCTTCCTCGGCCAGGTGCGAGACGTCGTGGATGATGCCCAGCTCGCGCATGCCCTGCAGCAGTTCGCGGCCTTCGGCGCTCAGACCGCCGGGGCTGCCGGTGCCGCCCGCGTAGCGGCTCTGGCCCCAGGCCAGCGAGATCATCCGCAGTCCGCGCCGATGCCAGCGCTCGAGGTAATCGGGTTTAACGATGGGGTCGGCGCTTTCCATCAGCACGATCAGCCCCAACTTAAGGTCGGTCGGCCATAGGCGCAGGTGCTCCTCGAGGGTGGCCCTGTCGGTGATGATGCGGGCGTGGCCGTCGTCGTGCCAGCGCTGGTACAGCTCCAGCTGTTCCAGGGCCAGTTTTTCGGCCTCCTGTGGGGTACTGTAGACCCTCGATCTGGTTCTGGCGGTCATGTTGTTCATGTAGGCCGCGTTCCACACGGTGGCGGGCTCGACAAACAGGGTTGCGCAAACCACGGCCACCCCCGCCCGGCTCAGGTCGGGCAAGCTGACCATGCTCTGCTCGCGGGCGCGGAGTTCGGTGGCCCGGATCTCGTCCACCGTGCGGGTCAGGTCGCGTCCGTTGAGCAGGGCGTTAAAGGCCAGGTCGAGGTGCGCATCCACCACCGGGGGAGGGCTCGAGGTGTCCATTGGCCCCCACTTTACGCAGCCGGCCTCCACCACTGCAACCGCAGGGCGAGGCCGCGCCAAACCAGCAAGAACAGCAGGGTGAAGCCGAGTCCCACCGCCCAGAAAACGAAAAACCCCACGCTGAAGGGTTGGCCAAGCACTAAAAACCGGAACACCACCCCCACCGACACCGACAGTGCCCAGGTCAGCATCAGGTTACGCCAGGATGGTCGGGCGTACGTTCGCAAGAACGGTGCGATCAGAAACCAGGCCAGCAGAATCGGAAAGCCCGTCTCCCAGAACCCCCGCCAAACCGATCCTAAGCCCGTTAGCGTCCCGTGCAGGGCCTGTCCCACCACCACGAAGGCCAGCAGACAAACCACGTCGCCTCGGGCCAGCGTGCGGCCGGTGTTGGACGAGCGAGGGACGGGCTCTGTCATGGAAAGAACACCTGCGGAGTCATAGACCAAACAAAGGTGAACGCCCTGGGCCGCACGCCCTATGCCGGCTTTGTCGCTTCGAAAAACACCTTTTCGGCCCGGTACGAGCTTCGCACCAGCGGTCCGCTGAAAACTTCCATAAAGCCTGCGTCCCGTGACCATTCGGCATAGGTCTCGAACTCTGCCGGGGTGACGTAGCGCTCTACCGGCAAGTGGTGCTTGGTGGGGCGGAGGTACTGGCCAAAGGTAATGATATCGGTGCCCACCGAACGCAGGTCGGCAATGGCCTGGAGAATCTCCTGATCGCTCTCGCCCAGGCCCAGCATCAGGCTGGACTTGGTCAGCACGTCCGGTCGCACCTTTTTGGCGTGCCCCAAGACCTTAAGGGTTTGGTCGTAGCCTGCCCGGGGGTCGCGCACCTTGGGGGAGAGGCGGCGAACGGTCTCGAGGTTGTTGGCGAACACGTCTTGTCCGCCCTCCAGCACCGTCTCCACGTCCTGCAGCTTGCCCTGGAAGTCGGGGGTCAGGGTCTCGACCTTAACCTGGCTGTCGCGCTGCTTGATCTGCCGCACCACCTCGGCGAAGTGCGCGGCCCCCCCGTCGGTCAGGTCGTCGCGGTCTACCGAGGTCAGCACCACGTACCTCAGGCCCATCTCGGCCACCGCCTGGGCCACGTGGAGGGGCTCGAGGGGGTCGACCCAGCCTTTGGGGTTGCCGGTGTCCACCGCGCAGAACTTGCAGGCCCGCGTGCAGATGCTGCCTAGCACCATGATGGTCATGGTGCCGTGGCCCCAGCACTCGCCAATGTTCGGGCACATGGCCTCCTGGCAGACCGTGCTCAGGCGGAGCCGTTGGGTCATCTCCTTGAGCCGCAGGTAGTTGGGCCCGGTGGGGACGGTGGCCCGCAGCCAGGCGGGCTTGTTGCGATCCACGGGCTCGCTGCGCTGGGTGGCGACGCCGTTGTGTATGACCTTGAGTTCGATCAGGCCGCCTTTTTGGAAGTCCTCGAGCTGTACTGTTTTCAGGCTGTCGCTCATACAAGCTCCGCGTTTTGGGTCGTGGGAGGTGGGCTGACTTGAAGAACGGGGAACTCCTTCTCGAAGGCCCGGATCACCCGCTCGGCCACCAAGTCCATGTTAACTTCTTTCCCCAGGATTTTTTGGAGCGAGGTTACGCCTTTGCCCCTGATGCCGCAGGGGACGATGAGGTTAAAGTCGTCGAGGTTGGAGTTAACGTTGAGGGCGAAGCCGTGCAAGGCCACGTCCCGCTTGACGGCGATCCCGAAGGCGCAGAGTTTGTCTTCTTCGTCGGGCCAACCCTGAACCGGGGCCGGCCGCCTTACCCAGACACCCGCATAGCCCGGCGAGGGGAAGGTCTGGACCCCAAAGCTCTGGGCGGCGTTCATCACCACCGCCTCGAGCTGCCGCAGGAACTCACGCACCCTGCGCCCGACCGGAAAAATCGGGTAGCCGACCAACTGGCCCGGCCCATGGTAGGTCACGTCGCCGCCGCGCTCGATATCGTAGACCTCGAGTCCAAGCGTGGCGTACTGTTCCCGGCTGTGAAGAAGGTTTTCGGGTTTGGCGGCCCGCCCCAGGGTGAGGGTGCGTGGATGCTCGAGGAGCAATAGGGTTGGGGGACGCAACCCGTCGGCGACCTCGGAGTGAACCTGTCTTTGGTAGTCCCAGGCCTCGAGGTAGGGCACCCGGCCCAGCCGCTCGACCTGGAAAGGTCTGTCTAACACGCCTACTAGCATACGTCGGCGGGGCAAAGGGGGTGGGAGTGGGGTTACATAGCAGGACGAACGCCTGTGAACCTTTTTGCTGGCGGCCTGAGCCTGGCGGCAACTACCGCCGGTTTGTAGGAAACCGAGCAGACCCCAAAGCGCGGGCCGCTGGGGCCGCTGACCTTGCCCCTGGGCCGTACCGCTTATCGCTAGCCGAAGTGGATTGGGCCCTCTGGGAGGCCGGTTGCAGATTCGCCCCTCGCCATCTAACCCACGTCAGAAGCCATATGTTCCCCACATGACTCAACCTTCGGCCCCCTCTCGGCAGCCAGATGGGGTTGGCCTTATGGCGTAGAGGCAAAAAGTGCACATGCAACAAGCCAACGACCTCCCTCTGGGTCTTGCGGTAGTCTGTCGGCATGGAGAAGATGAACCTGGGCGGGGCGGTCGCGGCAGGGGTGATGTTTGGGCTGGCCGGGCTAATCATGTTGGCGCTGGGGAACTGGCTGGCCGGGCTGTTCTTTCTGCTGGCGGCGGCGGGGATGGGGTTTGCCGTGTGGCGTTTTGGCGGCGGTAAGCGGGGGTAAACCGGGTTGGTCGCTTCGGCGCTAGGGAACCTTGGAATCAAGGGAATCTAGAGATTTCGGTGTACACTACAGTTATCCGTGCAGGGAGGTACGTATGAACGCAGCGCCGTCCATCACCGACACCCTAAGCAGCATGATCTCTCAGAGCATGCAACTGCTTTCCAAACCCAGCGTGCAGACGTTCGAGCAGCTCGAGGACAAGGGGAAGGTGCGTGAAGCCGTGATTTACGTCGCGGCAGGCTCCGTCATCACTGGCTTGCTGGGTCTGGGGGCGGGTCTGGGGGGTTTCATCGCCGGGATCCTAACCACCATCATCGGCTTTCTGGTTTTCACCTACCTAATCTTCTATATCGGCAAGAGCCAGGGCGGTACCGGCAGCTTCGACCAGGTGGCCTACAGTTTCTCGCTGTTTTATGTGCCGGTCTCGGTGGTTGCGGCGGTCGGGAGCCTGATCCTGGTTATCACCGTGATTGGGGTGCTGCTGATTCCCGCGCTGCTCCTTGCCGCTGTTGCGGCCAACGTTTACTTCGCCTACCTGGCGGTGCAGTCGAGCCTTAACCTGACCCAGAGTGGCCCCATCTGGACTACCTTGATCGTATCGGCCATCGGCAGTTTTATCGCCAATTTTGCCATCGCCAACCTCTTTAGCTGACGCTCTTCAGGACCAAAGACGACACGCTGAACCCAGGGGAGTTTTGCTATCGGGAGCAAGGCATGCCATCAGTCCTCTAGCCCGTGAAAAGGCGCCTCGGTGCGGCCCAGAACCCCAGCACCCCTCTTCGTGAAACCGTGTGGCTTGGCCGCGTGTAAACTGAAGGCGTGCGCCTTGTCTCGATAAACCTCAGCGGCGCGGCCCGGACGGTAAGCAACGGTGCCCGCACCACCCACACCGGCATCAACAAGCTCCCAGTGCCCAGCGCCGAGATTCACGCCTTGGGCCTGAACGGGGACCTGGTGTCCGACAAAAAGAACCACGGCGGGGTGGATCAGGCCGTCTACCTCTACTCGGCTGACGACTACGCCTGGTGGGCAGGAGAGCTGTTCGCCGACCTCGAGCCGGGCACCTTCGGCGAAAACCTGACCCTCTCGAGCTTCGGCCCCGAGCCCCTCCGCATCGGCGACCGCTTCCAGGTCGGGCCGGTGCTGCTCGAGGTGACCGCCCCCAGAATTCCCTGCTGGGTGCTGGCCGACCGCATGGGCGACACCGGCTTTGTCAAAAAGTTCCGCGACGGCCAGCGTCCTGGCGCTTATGCGCGGGTGCTCGAGGGCGGTACGGTTAAGACGGGCGAAAAGGTGGAAAAGATTTCCGCCCCGCCCACCATGCCACCGCTGCTCGAGGTCTTCAACGCCTGGTACGAAAAATCCCCCGACCCCGCCAAACTCCGCTGGTTCCTGACCGCCCCCCTGGCCGAACGGGCGCGGGCTGCTTTTGCCGACCAACTCGCTGAGGTCGGGGCGGCGCAGTAGGGTTTGCTTTAGCGGAGTCTCGAGCCCTCACAAGAGGGCCGGTCGATGCTTAAGCCGGCAATACAAGAAGTGTTCGCCGTGATTCAACTCTAGCCCATGGCGCATCTGTTAGTGACCGGGAGCAAAAAAGTCTGTCGCAAGACAAAAATTGAAGGTCGAAGGTCGGAGCGTGAGCCCAGACCTTCGACCTTCGCCTTGGTTCAACCGTCAACCATGAACGGTCAGACTACTTGCTGATCCCCTCGAACGACTCGCTGCCCAGGGGGCTGGGGGTCCAGCCCGTAACGCCCTTGCGCTGGGCGATGAGGGGTTGACTGTGGACGATGGGGATGCGCAGGGCCAGATTAAAGGTCAGCTCGTCGGCCTGCTGGTACAGTCGCACGCGGGTCTGGGGATTGGTGGCAGTCGCGGCGTCGGACAGCACTTTGTTGAGGTTGGTCAGGTCGAGGGGCTTGCCCGCGCTGTCGAAGAGGTCGGTGATGGGCGAGGCGAAGTGGGGGTCGAAGAAGTTCTGGGGGTCGCCGTAGTCGCCGGTCCAGCCGAGCATGTAGGCCTGGAAGCCCGGGGGGGTCTTACGGTCGTTGAGGTAGGTGGCCCAGTCCTTGGTCTGGAACTTGATCTTGATCCCAATGGCGGAGAGGTCGGCCCCCATGGCCTCGGCAATCTCTTTGGGGGTGGGGAAGTAGGGCCGGCTTACGGGCATATACCAGAACTCGAGGTCGAATCCGTTGGGGTATCCGGCCTCGGCCAGCATGGCCTTGGCTTTGGCGGGGTTGAACTCGTAGTCGGTCACCTTGGGCGAGAAGAAGGTGCGGAAAGAGAGCGGCAGGAAGTGTCCGTTGGTGGTGCCCAGGTCGCCCCAGAAGGCCGATACGATGGCCTTCTTGTTGATCGCCATGGCGATGGCCTGGCGAACCTTCACGTCGGAGAGCGGCTTGTAACCGGGGTTGAGGGCCAGGTATCCCACGTTGAACGACGGGCGGAAGACGGCCTGGAGGTTGGCATCGCCCTGAAGGTCCTTGAGGTTGGCGGGGGGAATGTCGGTGGTAAAGTCAATCGAGCCGGCCTTAAGCTCGGTCAACCGGGCCGCGGGGTCCTTGATGAAACGGAACACCACCCCGTCGGACTTGGGGAAGCCCGTGCGCCAGAAGGTGGGGTTTTTCTCAAGGATCAAGCGGTCGCCAGTGCGCCACTCTTTGAAGCGGAAGGGGCCAGTACCCACCGCCGCAACGCCCGGGGTGCCGTACTTACCGCCTGCGGCGCGAATGGCCGCCGGGCTGGCGATGCCAAAGTAGCCCGAACCAATGGCCGAGGCGAAGGCGGGGAACGAGTCCTTCAAGTCGAAACGGATGGTCTGCGAGTTAACCACAGTGATGCTCTGGAGAATCGAGCCAGCCTCGCCCTTGTAGCCGCCGAACAGCTCACCCCAGATCTCGTAGTTCGCTCCGCCCTGAATGCGCGTGGCATCCGACTTGTCCCACCACCGGTTGACGTTGAACCGGACCGCCTCGGCATTGAAGGGCGTGCCGTCGTGGAAGCGAACTCCGGGGCGCAGCCGGAAGGTCCAGGTTTTGCCCTGGTTGCTGGCCTGCCAGCTCAGTGCCAGGGCAGGCTGGGTGTCTGTAGAGCCGGCTTTGAAGTCTACCAGAGTGTCGTAGATCTGGCGCTGGGCGTAGATCGAGATGCCGTCGGTGACGTTGCCCGACTCCAGGTTAACGGGCTCCCCGTTGGAGCCAAACACCAGGGTCTTCTGCGCGAGGCCCAGGCCGCTCAATAAGCCCAGCGCCACGATTCCCAACAACTTTGCTTTCATAACGTCCTCCTATAACTTCCCGATAAGGGATGTGCGCGAGCAAACCATATCCGAGGCTGATGCTCAGCCTTGGCACAGAAAACCTTTGCTCGGTAGCATAGACTACAGTCCAGAGTATACACAGCCGCCCAAAAAGTTTGAACTCATGAATGTGGTGAGCTTTTTGCTAACATTGAGGGTACACCCATCGGTTATCGGGTGGAACCCGCTGGTCCTTTTTGCCCTTCTGAGGCGGAGGAACCGTGAGCAACGAGATACAAAAAGTGGAAGTGGCCGAACTAAAAGAAGAGCGTTACAGCGATTCGGAATTCTGGAAGAAGATAAGACGGTTTGCCCGCCGGGCCGGCCTCGAGGTAGTGGAGAAGGCCCTCTGGCTTTACTACGCTCTGCAGCATCCCCAAACGCCCGTCTGGGCCAAACGCACCATCATTGGGGCACTGGCTTACTTCATTTTGCCCATTGACATCATCCCCGACCTGGCCCCTGTTTTGGGCTTCACCGACGACCTTAGCATGTTGCTGGTCGCCATCGGAACGGTGAGCGCCTACATCACGCCAGCGGTTAAGGAACAGGCCCGGCAGCAGGCTGGGCGATGGTTTGGCGAGCACTCGAGCCCCCAAAGCACAATCTAAAACCCGTGCCGCGTAAGTGAATGGTTTTCGGTTGATCCCCGTCCTAGGGGAGATCCATCGCTGCGTAGAAAGCAGTTTTGGCGGAACAATCCTTCCAGGGCCAGCAGACCTCGAGTGTCCCCCACCCGGATTAGCCCAGCGATACGTCCAGCACCATCATCACCACAAAACCCAGCATCAGGGCCAGGGTGGCCAAGTCAGCGTTACCGTTGTGCAGCATCTCGGGGATCACCTCCTCAATCACGACGAACACCATGGCGCCGGCGGCGAAACTCAGCGCATAGGGCAGCACGGGCTGGGCGACCATCACAAACGCGGCCCCAAGGGCACCTGCCGGTATCTCCACGATGGCCGAAAGCTGCCCCCACCAAAAGCTTCGCAGGGGCGGGATGCCCTCTCGCCTCAACGGCATCGCCACCGCCAAACCCTCGGGAAAGTTTTGCAGTCCAATCCCGATGGCCAGCGCCAGGGCCCCGCCCAGGCTGGCCTCGGCAAGCCCAACCCCACGGCCCCAAAAGCAACCCCAACCGCCAGCCCCTCGGGTATGTTGTGTAGGGTGATGGCCAGAACCAACAGCACGCTGCGGTTCCAAGAAGTCTTGAGGCCTTCGGCGCTCTCGAGGGGCTGTTTCAAGTGGAGGTGGGGTAGAATCTTGTCGGCGCTCCACACAAAGGCCCCGCCGAACAAAAAGCCGATCACCGCAGGAACCCAATCGTCGTGCGTCATCTCGAGGGCCGGGGCCAGCAGCGACCAGTAACTGGCTGCCAGCATCACCCCGCCGGCGAAACCCAGCAGGGTGTCCAGCAGGCGTGGGCCTACCCCCCGGGTCAGAAACACTGTTGCGGCTCCCAGCGCAGTGATGCTCCAGGTAAATCCGGTGGCGACCAAGGCCTGCTGAACTGGGGATAGGGTCTGTAGCCAGGTCAGCATGGGGTCACCACCCTAGCGTCGTGGCCCCAGCAGATACACCGCACCCCAGGGCCGGTAGCGGCTGGTCAGCGTGTCGCTGCGCACCACTCCGTTGTTCAGGCGCACGGTGCGGTATACCCGTACCACTGCGCCCTCAGCCGCGAAGTCAATCTGACGGCGGTATCCCCTGGGCAGGCTGGGGTCGTAGGTGTAGCGGGTGGGCAGCGGCGGTTTGCGGTCGGAAACATACGGCCCGCTCCAGGTTACGGTGCGGTCCTTACGCCCGAAGAACCGAAAAATGAGCTCGTACCCATCGATTGAGGTCTGGATCAGAATCGGTCCGGGGGTGTCGTTTTTGAAGCGTAAATCTTTGGGGGGTGCGGTGGTGGCGTCGAGGCCGGTGGGCCTGTAGTAACCGACCTGATAACTGTGGGGGTAGCGCTCAACCAAGGGCAAACCGCTGAAGTAGGCCGCCCTGAAGACGGTGGTGCAGACCTGGCAGACCCCGCCCCCCACGTCCCAGACGGTACGGCTGCCGCGAATCACCCAGGCCTTCTGGTACCCTGCCGCCGCCGTCACCGGACCCAGCGTTCGGTTGAAGGAGAACACCGACCCGGCCGGAATGCGCACCCCCTCAAACCTCGAGGAGGCCAGACGGATGTTGTGAACTCGGGTCGGCAGAGAGCCCCTAAAGTTGGTGCGCCCTTCCCCAATCAACTCGAGGATGCCCTGTTGGTATAGTTCAACCACGCCTTGCTTGGGGGCCTGAGACAGCACCGGAAGCACAAACTCGCGTCTTCCCGCCTTTTGGGCCTCGTTGTAGGCCGTGCGTGCGCGTGCGCGGTCAAAGCTGTATCCGGTCTTTTCCACCGCAATCCAGCCTTTGTCCTGCCGGAACACGAACCGGGCCGGTCGCGGCATGCGGCTTAGCCCTTGAAGCAGCCGCTCGAGATCGGCCTCGCTGCCGACAGGATGGCGTTGTGCCCCGACGTACTCGACCACCTTGCCGCCCTCGAGTACATTCTCCCGAACCACCAAGATGGCAACCAGCTCGGACGAAGGCGCCGCAAGGGCCCAAGAGTACATCAGCAAAGCAGGCAGGATAAATCGGCTGTTCATGGCTCCGCACCTCATCCAAGAGTTGTTCCAGCCTCGCCGTCGGTATCTTGATCGCACACCCAATCTGAGCCTGCAGGATTACCATGGCGTTACCACTCCTAAGGCCTAGCCTCCGAAACCCGGTGATGGCGCCTGAAAATCACAGATTTGGTGATCTCGGAGACCAGGGCATAGGCTCCGGTGATGCCAACCAGGGTCAAGAGCGTGGTCGGGGGAAGCGGGACGAATCCCAGCAAGGCGGCAAAGGGCCAATAGGGAAGCGACAGCGCCAGCAGGCTCACCGCCAGACTCGTCACCCACAGCGCGGTACTGGGCCGAGATCGGTAAAACGGCCTGCGGGTACGCACGATCAGAATCACCACCAACTCCGTCAACAGCGACTCCACAAACCAGCCTGTGCGGAAGTACTCGGGGCCAGCCCGAAACACCCACAGCAACAGCCCGAAGGTCAGGAAGTCGAAGGCCGAACTGACCAGCCCGAATCCCAGCATGAAGTTGCGGATCAGACGCAGGTCCCAGCGCTGCGGGCGCTCCACCCATTCGCGATCCACACTGTCGGAGGCAATGGTCATAGCTGGGAAGTCGGAGAGGAAATTGTTGAGCAGGATTTGTTTGGCCAGAAGCGGGAGGAAGGGCAGGCCCAGCGAAGCCACCGCCATGCTGAGCATGTTGCCGAAGTTGGCGCTGGTTGTGATGAAGATGTACTTCAGGGTGTTGGCGAAGGTCTTCCGGCCTTCCTCGATGCCCTCCTTGAGCACCTCGAGGTCGTGCTCGAGCAGCACCAGGTCGGCGGCCTCCTTGGCCACGTCGACGGCCTGATCCACCGAGATGCCCACGTCGGCGGCGTGTAGCGCGGGCGCGTCGTTGATCCCGTCGCCCAGATACCCCACGCCAAAGCCCATCTTTTGCAGGGCCAGGATGATCCGCTCTTTCTGGTTGGGGTCTACTTCTACAAACAGGCTGGTGTGCTGAGACTGATGCCACAACGCTTCGTCCGAGAGGGCGTTGAGTTCGGCCCCGCTGAGGACTTTGTCGGCCTCCAGGCCGACCTGCCGGGCGAGGTGCTGGGTGACTGTGCGGTTGTCACCGGTGATGATCTTGAGCTGTACCCCCAGCTGCTTTAGCCCGGCGATGGTGTTCTGGATGCCCGCCTTGGGCCGGTCGGAGAATTGTAGAAAGCCCAGGAAGCACAGGTTTTGCTCGAGGGTGGCCTCGTCGCCGGACAGGACGCGCGAGGCGACTCCCAGGACGCGAAAGCCCTGTCGGCTCCACTCTTGGAACTGCGCCTGTAAATCCTCAAGCCTGCCGGCTTCGAGCGGGAGGTTTTCGCCGCCAATCTGCACCCTTCCGCACACCTCTAGCACCTTCTCAAAGGCCCCCTTGGTGATCAAGACGCGCTGTTGCTGAGGGTCCTCGACCACGATGCTCAGGCGTTTGCGTTCGAAATCGTAGGGAACCTCGCCCAGCTTGGTAAACCCCGCCGGTCTGAACCCCCTGCGCTCGCCCTCGCGCACCAAAGTCTCGTCGAGTGTGTTGCCCAAGCCGGTCTGGAAGGTCGCGTTGAGGTAGGCATAGTGCAGTACCTGGTCGGACGGCTGCCCTGCGGCGTCTAGGGCGGACTCGAGGGACACCACCCCTTCGGTGAGGGTCCCGGTCTTATCGGTGCAGAGGATTTGCATGCTGCCAAAGTCTTCGATGGCCGAGAGCCGCCGAACAATCACCCCATGGGCGGCCATGTGCTGTGCGCCCTGCGAGAGGTTCAGGCTGACGATGGCAGGGAGCAACTCTGGCGCGATGCCGACCGCCAGCGCTATGGCGAACAACAGTGACTCTATCGGTGCTCTTTGCGCCAGCAGGTTGGCGCTGAGCACGACCACCACCAGCACAAAAATGATCTGGGTCAGCAGGTAGCCGAAACGGTTAAGGCCTTGCTCGAACTCGGTCTCGGGGGGCCGCAGGCTGAGACGGCGGGCGATCTGTCCATACGCGGTCTGAGTGCCAGTGTTCACCACCAACATTCGGGCGGTACCGCTTCGAACCGAGGTGCCCATGAAAAGGCAGTTGGTTAGCTCGGGTAGGCCCGCTTGGGCCGGGACTATGCCTGGCACTTTTTCGACGGGAAAGCTCTCACCGCTCAGCACCGCCTGATTGACAAAGCAATCGGTGGCCTCGATCAGCAGGCCATCGGTAGGGATCAGACTGCCTGCCGAGAGCAGTACCACATCACCCGGCACCACCGCCTCGGCAGCGATGGCCTGCGCCACCCCATCGCGCAGCACCGTGGCCTTAAGGCTCACTCGAGCCAGCAGCCGCTGTATTGCGCTGTTGGCCCGGTACTCCTGCCGAAAACTCAGCAATGCACTCCCGGCGACGATGCTCAGCACGATCGCGGCATCTACCCACTCCAGTGCGATGGCCGAGACCACCGCTGCGAAAATGAGAATCCACAGCATTGGACTCCGGAACTGATTCAGCAACAAGCGCAACGGCGTGAAGCGTGACGGGGGCTTGAGCCGGTTGGGGCCGTGGGCTCGCAGGCGTTTAGCGGCCTCGCCGCTGCTCAGCCCTCGAGTTGATGCGCCAAGTGCGTAGAGAACCTCATCACTGGAGTGGCTCCAGTAGGTCTCGAGCGTAGTGGTGGCGCTTTGACTTTCGAGGGTCATGCCCGCCTCCGGGAGGCTCCTAGCCAGCGCGTTCAGGCCTCAGCATTGCTACAGCCCGGGGTCACACTACGGGATAGCAGTTACCAGCGCGTTACTGCAAAGTGTTGGAGGTGGTGGGCGAGTCCATCCACGGGCGAGAAGCCCTCGAGGCAGTCGCCCGGCTGGCCCCTCGAGCTCGAGGCGGGCTGCATTTACCAGTTTCGTTACTGGGTCGATGACGCCCACTGGCACAACGACGAAACCTTTCCGCTGGTAGCCAACGTGTTCGGTGAACACAACAGCCTACTTTGCCTGCCGAAGGCCGAGCTTCCCTATGTAAGCACCGTCACCGAGCCCACTCAACTTCAGGGACTGGTAGAAGCTTCTGTTTAACCCAGGTCAAACGCGAGGGCAGCGCTTTTGGTCTGACAGCACCTTTTTTGTGCCATGGATGGGTTTGCCAGACTCTAGCAATGGCTCATCAAAGCGGAATTCCGAATTCCATAACCTGGGGGGATACCTATTCAGCAAGAGCCTTTCCTGTGAGCACCTTCTGCAGGAAGGCGGGGCCATTGCCCGGCTTAAGGTAGTGACGGTACGACTCTACCGCGAAGACAACGGGGTCGAGCATGTACACCATCGCGTTTATCTGCAGCTCGTCGTCAAAACCAAACCCTGGAACCGCATGCAAGACACTTGTTCGGAGGTCGGGGTTCATGGTGACGAACATCACCACATAGGCGATGTATTCTTGCGCAACCAGATTCTGATTAGGGCCGCTAATGTTCGACTCTGCCCAGGCGTGTGCGGTCTCGTGAGCTGCTAGGCTTCGGTACAGCTCGCGACTGACAGGGACGTTAAGCCAGTTCCGGATCTCTTTAAACGCGGCGTAGGAAAGCACCACAATGCGGCTCTGGTGAGTGAAGAAACACCCCAGAGCAAATGGCCCTGCATCCTCGGGCAGCTTGTCCGCGACCTCGATGACAAGAGGTTGGTCGAAGAGGAAGCCATGGCCGGCCAGGAAACTTGTGGCATCTTGGACACCCCTGCAGATGTCTTGAACGTCCTCGAGATTAGTGGCTTTGACCTGCACCAGCGGTTGGGTACAAACCCCTTCCACCTTGGGGCCTTGAACCTCAGCTGCCGCACGTGGGTTAAACAATGCTCCCGCGAGCAGAATGCAGCCAGTTCCGAGCAGCCACGCCGCACGAGTTCGACCAGTCATATTTCCCCCACTTGAACTGTATCGACTACCCGTTACCACACCATTACTTCGGCGGTAGTTTGGCCTTCACTCTTGGCTCGGCTGTGGCCTTGGAGTCAATACCAATCCGATGTACTCTATCCCCCGCGATTTCAGGTTTGATACAGGGTG
This sequence comes from Meiothermus sp., assembly GCA_033762915.1. GTDB lineage: Bacteria > Deinococcota > Deinococci > Deinococcales > Thermaceae > Meiothermus. Next base: position 53,792 of record JANRLD010000072.1, read on the forward strand.
AAAATTCCCGCCAGCATCAGTAGGGCCGCGATCAGCTTTCGACTCAGCCGCTCGCGTTCTCCCAACACCAACACCCCGATGCCCACCAGCAGCAGTAGCCGCGCCTGAGCCACCAGAATCACCTGCCCCGCCGCGCCATCGGCCTGGTAAGCCAGAACCAGCAGAGTCTGGGTGAGGGCAAACGTTAAGGCTACCAACCATGCCCCCCAGCCCCACAGTTGGGCGGCGCGCAGTTGGGGGAGAAAGGCCCTTGCAACCGCAAGCATTCCTAGGCCGGTCAAGAGTTGGTTGAGCAGCGTGTAACTCAGAGCGTCGAAGTGTGGACTGAGGGCCTTGTCCACAAGGTTGCCTGCCCCAAAGGCCAGTGCTGCCCCGAGGGCCAACAGCTGAGCGCGGCTGAACTTTCCCAGCTGGTTTTGCTGGGATAGGCTGAAAACCGAGGCCAGTATCAGCCCGGCCCCCACCACCGCCCCCCAACCCAGCGGCTCGGACAAGATTATCAGCCCGCCCAGGAAGGTCCAGAGCGAGGAGGTGCGCAAGTAGAAGTCGATCTCCGAGAGCGGTGTTTGGGCCAAAGCAGAGAAGTACCAAAGGTTGCCCAGGACGTAGATCGCCCCCATCCCCAACACGCCCAGCCAGAGCAGGGGAGAGCTGGGAAGCTCGAGCCGAATCAGCGGCAAACCCGGCAGGCAGATCAACCCGCCCAACACATGTACCCACCCGCCAACCAGAATGGGGTTTAGCCGCCCTGTCACCAGCAGCTTGGAGGCATACACGTTGGCGGCGCTGGTTAGCCCAGCCAACAAAGCAAGCGGGAACCAGGATTCCATGTCTTTAGGGGCCGGGGGAAACACAACCCGAATGTTTCAGTGTTTTTCTTCTCTTTGCCCCTGGGTCATGCCAGCCGCGCCCTTTGGGGCACCTAGGCGCCCCGCAACTCCGCCACGAAATCGTAGCGGTCGCCCCGGTAGTGGCTGCGGGTGAACTCGAGCACGCTACCGTTCTCGAGGTAGCTCAACCGCTCGATGTACAAGACCGGCTCGCCCGTTCGCAGGCCCAATAGCTCAGCCTCGGCGCGGCTGGCAGCAACGGCGCGGAGGCGCTGCAGTGCGCGGACCGGGCGCAGGCCCCGAACCTCGAGGTGGACGTATAGCGATTCCTGAACGCGCTCGGGGTCGGGCAACAGGTGTGCGGGTAAACAGGCCCGCTCGATCGCCATTGGCTCGCCCTGGGCGCTGCGGACGCGCTCAATGCGGGCCACCCGCTCACCCGGCGAGAGCGACAGGGCCAAGATCTCCTCGGGACTGGCGGCGAACAGGCCACGCTTGAGCCAGCGGTCGTGCGGCTCGAGGCCACGTGCCCGCATGTCTGCGCTGAAGCCGGTCAGGGCCGACAGGGGTTGCTCCATGCGCGGGGCTACGTAGGTGCCTGAGCCCTGGCGGCGCTGAACCAGGCCCTGGGCCTCGAGCCGCTCCAAAGCTTTTCGCAGGGTCAGCCTCGAGACCTTAAAGCGCTCGGCCAAGTCGCGTTCGGGGGGCATGGCCTCGCCGGGCTTCCAGGTGCCCGAAGTGAGCTGGTCGCGCAAGGCGGCCTCGAGCTGAAGATAAAGCGGGGTGGCGGCGTGCTGGTCGAGGGGCTGGTTAAGCGTCGGCAAGGGGTTCCTCCCGGTCGGAGACTGCGCCAGTGGCGCAGCGGATAGTAGGATGGATACAAATATACCACTTATCTACCAATAAATTTCCAGCCCACGGCGGGCCGCAGGGGCGGTAGGTTGGTGAGAGGTTACAGCTCGAGCGGCAGGCCAAGCTCGGCAGCCCGCTCAATGGCGCAAAGAAGGCGGGTGACCTCGAGGCCCTCTTCGCCAGTCGCCAGTGGTGGGGCGTCCTCGGTAATGGTGTCGATGAAACAGGCGATGCTGTCGAGCACAAAGCCCGTGAGGTGGGTGCCGGTGGGCGGGGCCAAAAGGTCGGGGAAGCTTGCCCTTTGGCCGTAGACTTCCAGCGCCCGGTTGTGCGAACCATCAATGTAAATGGCCCCCTTGGAGCCCAGGATCTCCATCTTGAGGTCTTTGAGGGTGGGATGGCTGGTGGGAAGGATCCACGCATGCTCGAAAACCGCAACGGCCCCGTTCTTGAACTCGAGGGTCACCAAATGGAAGTCCGCAGTGTCGATCCCCATCTCCTTGAGAATGCCGTCGCGCCGGATCGCAGTCACCCGGCGCACCTCGTCGCCCAGCATCCAACGCACCACGTCCACCATATGACTTGCCAAGAACCACAGTGCCGAAGAATGACTGGCCCACTTCAGCATTTGGGTGGCCACCTGTGCGGTATTTGAAAGGCGAGTGTAGAAATATACCGGCTTGCCAATCTCGCCCCGCCGTATGGCGTCCCTGGCGTTGACCATTGGGGGATTGACCCGGTTGTGGAAGTCCACCACCAGCTTTACTCCGCCCTGACGTGCCGCGGCCACGATGGCCTCGGCATCCTCTACCGTGGTGGCAAGGGGTTTCTCCACGAGTAGGTGCTTGCCTGCCTGAGCCGCCGCGACCGCTACCTCTCGGTGAAGATGGTCGGGTGTGGCGATCGAGACTGCCGTCACCTCGGGATCCGCTAAGACCTCTCGGAAGTCAGTGGTATGCCGCCGGGCACCGTATCGCCCGGCGATCTCCTCGGCCCTAGCGGCGTTTAGGTCACAGACGCTAACAAAGTCAACGGCGGGGTGTCGGCTGAAAGCCTGGGCGTGCCGCTCACCGAAGATGCCTGCACCGATAAGTGCGAATCCTGTCTTCATCGTGTCGCTCCGAGGGGTTTTTGGCTCACGTCAGATGCAAGTATAGGGTTTTGGGGCGAATGTAGACAAACTGTCCCAAAGAAACCAAAGTTCCCCAGAGTGAGGTTGGCTCCGAAATACCAAAACCGTTCCCGGTTTGCGTTAATACCAACCAAATACCAATCTCTTGCCAACTAGCATGGCGTGGACGTATACTCCAACTCGAACCGAAGTTTAGCTGGCATCGGGGCTTTTATGTCCTGCGCCCCCGGAGGGAACAGCGAGCAGGTTCATGTTGTGTACGGAGGAAAGCATGAGAAAACACTGGTGTACCATCACCTTGCTCCTACTGATCGGGAGCTTGGCCATGGCTCAGAGTAAAAACGTCGGAGACTACAGCGCTCTGGGCGTTCAGACCGGAAAGTCCGGCGGCTCCATCACCATGGCCTTGCAGTCCAACCCGGTTTCGTTTTTCTACTACTCTGCCATCGACCAGCCCATGCAGACCATCTACCAGCTGGCCTTCGATGGACTGATCGAGTACAACCTCCGCACCTATGCCATTGAACCTGCCCTAGCCGAGTCCTGGACGCTCACCAACGGCGGTACTGTTTACACCTTCAAGTTGCGTCGGGGCGTCAAGTGGCATGACGGCACCGAGTTTACGGCTGACGACGTGATCTTCACCTTCAATCAGGTGATCTTCAACCCCGAGGCGCGGGCCGGCAACGTGGTTACCCCCACCTACGGCGGTAAGCCCGTCGTGTTTACAAAGGTCGACAAGTACACCGTTCGGGCTACCCTGGCGGTGCCGGCTCCGGGCTTCCTGACCCAGATGCGCACCTTTATTCTGCCCAAGCACAAACTGCTGCGGTGGAGCGTGGAGGGCGGCGCGACCCGGGCAGAGATCAACAACGCCTGGCCGACCAGCACCGATCCCAAGGACGTAGTCGGAACCGGAGCCTTTAAGCTCTCCTCCTACACTCCCAGCCAGCGTGTGGTGCTAACCAAGAACACCGATTACTGGAAAAAAGACTCCGCCGGGAACGACCTGCCTTACCTTGACCAGATCACCTTCCTGATCGTCTCCGACCCTCAAGCCCAGGTGGCCCAGCTCTTGGCCGGCAACCTCGGCTACATCAACGCCTCCGGCGCGCAGTTTCCCGATCTCAAGCAGCGCGAAGTGAGCGGTGCGCCCATTCGTGTCCTGCGTTCGCTCCAGCTGTTCGGCGGCCCCAACTCGACCCGCTACATCTTCTTCAACTTCGACGCCAAGGACAAGGATCTGGCTGAGCTGTTCCGCCTCTCCGACTTCCGTCGGGCTATCCAGTTTGCCGTCAACCGCGAGCGAGTCGTTGACGCCGCGTACAACGGCTTGGCCCAGACCCCCGGTCACGGAATGTTTACCGGCTCGACTTGGTACTTCAACACCGTGAACCAGCTCGGCAGGTTCGACCTCCAGGCCGCTGGGGCACTGCTCGAGAGAATCGGAGTGCGCGGAAGCAGCGCTGGACGCACCTGGAAGGGCAAGCCCCTCGAGTTCACCCTGACCTACGCCTCGGATCAGTCGGACTATCCCGCCATCGCCGCGATCCTCCAGAACGACCTTCGCCAGATCGGCATTAAGGTAAACTTCCAAACGGTTCCCTTCAGCCAGCTTCTCTCCACCGGCACCTCAGGCAACTTCGAGGTGATCCTGGGTCAGTTCGGTGACCAGCCCGACCCAGAGCTGCGCCGCCCCATCTGGCAGCCTGCCAACACCCTGTACTACTGGCACCAGACAACCGTCAAGGACGGCAAGCCGGTCTTCGAAAACTTCCTGCCCTGGGAGCGTGAAATTTACAACCTCTGGGAGCAGGCCGGCACCACCTCGAGCCAGACCCAACGTAAGGCCCTCTACGACCGCTGGCAGAGCATTATTGCCAGAGAAGTCATGATGATTCCGTTGGTCAAGCCCGAGAGCGTGGCGGCCCATTCCAACCGCTACGGCAATGTTCTCTACAATCCCATGTTGATCCCCGGTTTCAACCCCGTACCGCTCCTGTTCCAGCGATGAACTAGACCAAGGACAATAGGCGGTTAGCTCTTAGCTTTTGGCTAGCGGCTAACCGCCTATTGCACCGGGCCAACACCATCCCTATGTGGCTCTACCTCCTCCGCCGCGTCTTGCTGATTCCCCCTGCGCTGTTACTGATCTCGGCGCTGGTCTTTGCGGTGGTATACCTGCAACCGGGAAATGCTTTACAGCAGTACCTTGAAGACCCCCGCTTTACCGAGGAGACCAAGCGCCTCATCGAGCGGCAATACGGACTTGACCAGCCACCGCATATCCAATATCTGATGTGGCTGCGCGGAGTTGTGCTGGGTCCGCTGGACTTTGGGCAGTCCATCAAGTTCGGTCGTCCGGTGGTCTCGGTGCTGGGCGAGGCGCTGGGTTGGACCGTCTTTGTTGCACTCATAACCATAGTTTTTACCTGGCTAATTGCCATACCTCTTGGCATCTACACCGCGCTCAACCGATACGGACCGCTCTCGGTGGTCTCCAACTTTGTGGGTTACATTGGTTTGGCCGTTCCAGACTTTCTTGTGGTGTTGTTACTGGTGGCATGGGTCTTAAGCACCGGCGGCACCAACGTGGGTGGACTGTTCAGTCCCCAGTTTATAGATGCCCCTTGGGGCTGGGCGAAGTTTGTCAATCTGATGTCGCACTTGTGGATTCCGGTGGTCGCCATCGGGCTCGAGGGCGTGGCCGGCCTCATGCGCCAGATGCGAAGCTCGATGCTCGACGTCTTGAACCAGGACTACATCCGCACCGCGAGGTCGAAGGGGCTGGCTGCGCGGGTAGTGGTGTACAAACACGCTGTCCGCAACGCCATCAACCCCATGATCTCGCTGGCAGGTTTGCAGCTGCCGCAGCTCATCAGCTCTTCGATTGTGGTCTCCATCATCCTGAACCTACCAACCATCGGGCCGCTCCTTTTTGACGCGCTCATTGGCAAGGATCAGTTTTTGTCTATGGCGGTCCTGATGATCGCGGCCTTTTTGCTGATGGTGGGCAACCTGCTGGCCGATATGGCGCTGGCCTGGGCCGACCCGAGGATTCGCTATGACTAGTGGCCCGGTGAAGACCCTTTCGCCCCTACAGCTGGCCTGGCGTCGATACCGGCGCTCGAGGGTGGGGGTGTTTAGCGGGTACGTACTGTTGGTGCTGTATCTTGTCGCGCTGTTTGCGGGTTTTCTCGCGCCGTACAGCTCGGTAACCCAGAACTCACTCAACCCCTATCAGCCGCCCCAGCGGGTCCACTGGTTTCGCGACGGACGCCTTCAGCGCCCCTTCGTGTACGTCATGAAGCAAGAACGCGATCCCGTGACCTTTGTCCGGCGTTTCGCGGAGGACACCTCCCAGCCACAGCCCGTTCGATTCTTCGTCCGGGGCGACTCCTACGGTTTTTTGGGCCTAATCCCTTCCAACATTCACCTGTTTGGAGTAGAGGGCGGATCGATCTATCTGTTTGGTACCGATAAACTGGGACGCTGCCTCTTCTCGCGCATCCTGATCGGGGCCCAGGTTTCGCTCACGGTGGGGATCGTGGCGGTGATAATTTCCTTCTTCCTGGGTATCCTGATCGGCGGGATTTCGGGCTACTATGGCGGGCGCACCGACGCCCTGATCCAACGCCTCATCGAGATTCTGCTCTCTATCCCAACCCTCCCCATCTTGCTGGCTCTGGCGATCATCATCCCGCCAGAGTGGCCTGCGGCCTGGGTGTTCTTGGGCATCGTGGTGGTGATTAGCCTGATTCGCTGGGCCTCTATCGCCCGGGTGGTGCGGGGGCAGGTGCTTAGCCTGCGCGAGCTGGACTATGTGCAGGCTGCCCGGGCGCTGGGTGCAACCGATCTGAGTGTGATCTTCAGGCACTTGCTGCCCAACCTGACCTCCTTCCTGATCGTCACTGCGACGCTGACGATCCCGAGCTACATCATCCTCGAGACCACCCTGTCCTTCCTGGGCCTGGGCATCAAGGAGCCGCTGAGCAGTTGGGGCTACCTGTTGCGCGACGTGCGCGAAGAGGGTTTCGGGGTGCTCTCGCTGTACCCCTGGCTGCTGATCCCGGGCATTTTCATCACCGTCACCGTACTGGCCTTCAACTTCTTCGGCGATGCCCTGCGCGACGCTGCGGACGTGCGTTCTTAAGTTCCTGTTGAGGAAATCTGAGGCTTCTAGCACCTCTAGAGAATCTTCTATCCGGTCGCTGAAACGCCACCGATTACGGTAAAATGCTGCATAAATGTCGGCGCTGGGGAAGGACAGAGAGGTCGGGCTCGAGGGTGGGGCGGCGGGGCCATCGGCAAGGCTCAGGGCGGTTACTCTGCGGCGGGCGGGGCTGGCAATGGCATTGTGGGGCGAGCCCGGGGTGGGCAAGACCCACTTGGCCGCTCGGCTGCTGCGCGAAGCCGGGTGCCGCAGCTTCTCTTTCCACTCCACCGTGCCGCTCGGTACCCTGTTGGCCACCCTGCCCCGCCCCGCCGGTCGGGTGGCGCTCCCCGCCTGGGCCGAAGGCCCGCTGGAGCGGCTGGCGGCTGGCGGTTCGGTCCCGCCGGAACAGGCTGCCGACGCGCTGGTAGCCCTGCTGGCAGCGCTGGCCCCAATGGTTTTGCTCTTCGAAGATCTGCACGAGGCCGGTGTGGTGCGCGGCGAACTGATCCAGTCCCTGGCCCGCAGGGTGGTCCGGACCAGAGGCGTCGGCCTGCTGGCCACGACCCGATCCGAGCCGCCTGAAGTGTTCGAGGGGTACCGCCTCGAGCGGTTGTCGCCCGAGGGCACGCGGTCTATGCTCGAGAGAGAGATCGGGGGCGCGCTACCCGATCAGGCCCACCGCTGGGTTCACCGACACGCGGCGGGAAATCCGCTTTTTTCGCTGGAGTATTTGCGCCTGCTGGCCCGTCAGGGCTTCTTGTGGAGCGACGGGCGGCGCTGGAACTGGCGAGAGCCTTCCGGTCGGGTGGTGCCGGTAACGGTGGAGGCCCTGCTCGAGTCGATGATCGGGGAGGCCACGGCTGACGAAAAGGTGCGCTCGGCGCTCGAGGCCAGGGCGATCCTTCCGATAGAGGCCGATACCCGCCTTTGGGCAGCGGTTTCCGGTCTGGACGAGGCGGCGCTGGTGCAATCTAAGGCCCGACTGGAGGCGCTGGGCCTGCTCCGTGGGGGGGATTTCGCCCACCCACTCTTCCGCGAGCACAGCGCCGCACTTACCCCACCGGGGCGGCGGAAAGCCTTGGCCCGCCGTGCCCTCGAGGCCCTGCGCCAAACGAACCTACAGGTCGCCGCGGCTTTCGCGGCCCAGGCCGACCTCCCGCCAGACGAGACATTCGGGCTCCTTTCCGAGGCGGCTCTGGAAGCCGAGGAGTCGGGAGACCCGGTTCAGGCGGCCCGCTGGAAGCTCGAAGCAGTGGCGGTAGCCCCCCTGGAGCTACGTGCTGCGCTGGCCCTCGAGGCCGCCGAGGGTTACCGTCCGCACAGCCTCGAGCAGGCCGCCGAGGCCGCACGAGCCGCACTTGGCGCCGAGCCCGACAATGTCGAAGCGCTCTTTCTGCTGGCCGAACTTCTGGCCCTGCGGGGCTTCCAGTCCGAGGCGGATGCGGCCCTAAAGCGTCTGCCGGCCCGCCTGCGCGAGAGCCCCGCGTGGCCAATGCGGCAGCTAATGGTGCGCTCGGCGCTCGAGGATCACGCGGGGGTGGTCCGGCTATGGGATGAGCATCCAGAACTGCACCGGACGGCCCCGCCCCTCAATGTGGTGGCCACTATCGACGCGATGCTTTACCTGGGCCGCTTCGACGAGGCTGTGGCGCTGGCTGAGCAGACCACTGTGCGGGCCGGCCTCGAGCCCCTCGAGCAGGCCCTACTAGAGCGGGCACTGGGCCGAGCCGAGTTCTACGCCGGAAGGTTGGAGGCCTCCAGAGCCAGGTTTGAGGCTGTCCTACCAGTCATCGCCCGGCATAGCCCCGGCCACCAGACCGCCCTCACGCTAGTCCGCTTGGGCATTTGCCACTACTACGCTGGCAATTTCACCGAGGCCCTTAAGTCTTTGCAGGAGGGCCTGGCGGAGTTTGCCCGGCTGGGTGACGGGCGCTGGTGCGCAGTGGCCAAACACTACCTGGGCAGCGTCTATGCTGGGCTGGGCCAGCCCGACCGCTGGGAAGAGCTCTTCTTGGGGGCCTACGAGTACCTGAGCCGACTGGGGCCGTCGGACAGCCTGGTAAACGTGGGCAACGCGCTGGCCTGGGCCTACTCCCACGGCGGCACCCCGCTTAACCGTCTCTTGGGGCTAAAGTATGCCCGTAACGCCACCGCCACCGCACGGGACCTGGGCAGCGTTCGTGCGGTACTTAACTCGGGGGTGCAGCTGAGCCTGGCCCTCTCCTATACTGGCGACGCTCGACAGGGCCTGAGCGTTGCAGAAGAGAGTCTGCACCAGCTCCGCGGACTGGACTATCCTTTCATCTCAGCCTTGACCCTCGAGGCCAAGGGGGTAGCCCTGGCAGCGCTGGGCCAGCCCGAGCCCGCCTTGGCAGCCTAGGGCGAGGCGGTGCGGCTGAACCAGCAACACTCCAATCTCGAGGACGTCGACCGCATCCGCCTGCGCTCGGCGGTACTGCGTGACGACCGGGCAGCGGCGCTGGAACTCCTGGAGGAGAGTCGGACAGCGGGGCGGCACTTCCTGCTCCAGCTGGCCCGCACCCACTTTCCCGAGCTGCTGGCGACCGCGCCTATGGCTGCAGCCCAGCCTGCCACCGGGCTGCGCCTCGAGGTGCTCGGCCCGCCGCGGGCGGGTGGCCAGGCAGTGCGCGGGGGCAAGCGGCAGGAGCTGCTGGCCCTGCTGCTCGAGGCCCGCCTCTCCGGACGGAACGGAGTGGACAAGCTCGAGCTGCTCGATACCCTCTACCCCGGCGAACCCGACGAACGGGCCGGTGCGGCACTGCGGGACCTGGTGCGTACGCTCCGCGCTCAACTCAGCGCACCTTTCATCGAAACAACCCCCACCGGCTATGCGCTGGGCAGTGGCGTGACCGCCGATGCCGAGGAGTTCCTGAAGGGGGGCGAAACCGGGCTGTGGCGTGGGCCGTACCTCGAGGGACTGTCTGAGTTGGCCCACGGCGAGGAGGTGCGCGAGTCGCTGTACCTGGATTTGCACGCGCGGGCCGAGTCCTTGTTGGAATCCGATCCAACAGAAGCTGCACGGCTGGGTCGAATACTGCTGACAGCAGACCCCTACAACGTGTCCGCACTTCGGCTTACCGTATATGCTCTGCGCAAACTCGGGAACCACCGCAGCCTTTCCCGGCACTACTCCGAGGCCAGGGAGCGGATGCTGGAAGTGGGAGAGGAGTTACCATCGGACTGGCAAACCTTCCTGGCCTCGGCCTGACTTCGAATCGGCATATCCCGCCGTCTATCTGACTTCGATCTCACCGACCCCCCGCCACAATCTGCATTAGGGGGTGGATGATGATAGACCCAATCTGGAGCTGGATTCTCCCAGTTTTTGGCATTGCCGCCGTTTGGGTGGGGCCGGTCAACCGATGGGGCTGGGCCTTGGGGTTGTGCGGACAGTGCCTTTGGCTGATCTACGGGCTTACCACCCACCAGCACGGTTTCGTGCTGAGCGCGCTGCTGTTCGGGGGTGCCCATCTCAAAAACTTCTTGGCCGCCACCCGTCGTGAATCATTGGGGATGCGGCAGGCTGGGGGTCAGCCGTGAGTCCCCTGGCTCCCATCCCTCACAAGCGTCGGGTGGATGTGGTGTACGCCGCCCTGCGCGAGGCCATGCTGTGCGGCGTGCTCCCCCCCGGTCAGCCGCTTAGTGTTCCCGAACTTGCTCGGCAGCTGGGTGTTTCGCGCAGCCCGGTTCGCGAGGCGGTGCTGCGGTTGGCCGCCGTAGGTTTGGCCCAAGAGACCGCTAGGCGTGGGGTGGAAGTGGCCCGTCTGGGCCCTGTGGAGGCCCTGCATCTGTTGGAGGTATGCAAGCTGCTGGAGATTGCGGCGGTACGGACTGCTTTAGAACTTAGCAGCGAAGCCGACCTGGAAATCTTGTCCGGAATACTCGTGACTCAGGCCTCAGCGGTGCGAAACGAGCGGCTGAACGAATATCAAGCCGCTGCGTTGGCCTTCCACCACGAGCTCGGGCGGCTCAGCTGTAACCCTGAACTCGAGAAGCTGATCGGCTCGCTGTCCGACCGCTGCGCACTGGCGTTGGGTCGAAAGGCGCTCGAGCCACCGTTGCCGAAGTTCCAACTTTCTGACCGCCGCGGCCTGCTCGAGGCCCTGCACCGGCGGGACGGCTCGGGCGCAGCTGCCGCCCTCGAGCGCCTGTTCGCCCGGCTGCGCTCGGCGCTGGAGCCGCCTCAGCCATCCCCCCAACCGAGAAGGTTGCAGAGGCCCAAAGGGCTGCAACTGGCTCGAGCCGGGGCAGGTCTCGAGGGGGGACTGCAGTGAACCACAACTCGAGCAGGGATCTGCCCGCCCTGTACTGCCTTTGTCCCCAGTGCGCGCGGGCGGTTCCGCTGCGCTCCGGCGAGCGCTACTGCGTCAATGACGGCGAGCCGATGTTGGTCGCCTGCCCGGCTTGCGGGGCCGGGATCGCCTCGCCCTATGCCCGCTTCTGCGGGAAGTGCGGGGCCGCGCTCGTGAGGGGGCCAGGCCCACGAGACTTCCTGGCCCTGGTCGCAGAGGCCCGCCGTGAGCCTTGACGACGTGGTGGGATACCTGGCCGCGCTGCTGGTTCTGGTTGCATTCTCGATGCGCGACATGGTTGTGCTTCGGCTGGTGGCGATTGCGAGCAACCTGGCCTTCCTGGCTTACGGGGCACTGGCCGACCTTCCGCCGGTTCTGCTGTTGCATGCGGTGCTGTTGCCCACCAACCTCTTTCGCCTGACCCAGTTGATGCGTGAGCGGCTGGGGGCAAAGAAGGTTGGCCTCGACCTTAACGGCCATCGGCAAAACCGGCCCGAAACTTGACCGCCGTCTCACCGAGGGCTCGGCAGTATATCAAGCAGGAGGCAGTAGCGATGAACAGGAATCCCGGTATGACCTTGGTAAAGACGGCTCCCGGCTCAAAGGTTCTTGGCGGTTTTAGGGAGGGAATCATGTCCAGGTTTTTGAATATGACGGCGGGGGTCGTTTTGGCGGTGGCACTTTCGGCCTGCGGCACCCAGGTTCCGGCCCCACAGGACGAGGCGCTACCACAGTCCGAGCTACAGCTGAATATGCAAGACGCGGCAGGGCCGACAGGGGAAAACCAGACTGCCCCGAGCGCTGAGGTGGCCTCGAGCAGCCTGTTGATCCCCTCCACGCTGGTGCTCGAGGGTGGGCAGCTCGACCACAGTTTTGGGAATCGTGGCCGCCTGACCCTGCCCCTGGTCGGTGCCGGAATCTGGGCATTGGCCATGCAGCCGGATGGACGGATCGTGGCGGGTGGCTTCGGGAGTAATGGCGCCAATACTGTGACCATGCTGGCCCGGATGCAGTCGGGCGGCGCGCTGGACTCGAGTTTCGGTCAGGGGGGACGGGTTCTTACGGCGGCCGGTTCACAGCACAGCGGGGTAACCAGTCTCGCCATGGGCCGGGACGGCAAGGTTTTAGCAGGCGGCTTCGCCCAAAACTACAGCATGAACCAGCGCACCGCCGACTTCTATCTGGCCCGATACACCGCCGCTGGGGTGGCCGACGCGGGCAGCTTCGCGCCATCGGGCGGCGGCGGCCTGCTTACCAATTTCAGCTTCTGGGGGGACATTCAGGGCTTCACCGACGACACCCTCAGCGCACTGGCGGTCCAACCAGACGGAAAGATCGTCGCAGCGGGTACCGCCCGACTAACCGAAACGGGCCGCTTGTTCGGGGCGGTGACCCGCTATAACCCAGACGGCAGCCTGGACGCTAGCTTCGGCAATGGCGGGAGGGTGGTGCTGGGTCAGGTGAACGGCTGGGTCTGGGCCATGGCACTCCAGCCCGACGGCAAGATCGTCCTGGGTGGCTCGAGCCTCAACGCACCCTCGCCGGGACTGAGCGGCTCGTTCTTCCGCCTAACGCGACTTCTGCCTGGCGGCCAGCTTGACGTTGGCTTCGGCCAAGGCGGCACGGCCATAACGGTAGTAGGGAGGGTTTGCAATCAGAACTTCTCCTCTCAGGTCAATGCCCTGGCGGTCCAGTCGGATGGAAAGATTGTGGCCGGCGGATCGGCCTGCAATGGAACCTTCCAAGTGACCGCTCTGGCCCGCTACAACGCCGATGGATTGCTCGACGGCAGCTTCGGTCTTGGCGGTTTGGTGATAACGCCAGCGGGGACCAGGGACAGCAGCATCAAAGCTCTGGCCTTGCAGCGTGACAGAAAAATTGTCGTAGCGGGCAACGCCGTAAACGCCAGCGGCAACGGGGATCTGTACCTGGCCCGTTACACCGCCGCAGGTACCGCCGATGCTGCAGACTTTGCCCGCTCCGGCGGTGGCGGGCTGCTGACCGACTTTGGGGGAGACGAGCGGGCTGCGGCAGTGGCCATACAACCCGACGGGAGGATTCTGGTGGGCGGACAGTCTTGGCAGGGCGGAACTTCCAGGGCCGTTCTGGCTCGGTACTTCCAGTGAAATACGGTCTCGCGAATGGGAGGCGGAGATGAAACGAAGTTTGGTTTGGGTCGGGTTGGTGGTGCTGCTGATATTGACGGGGTGTGGCCGTGAAACTGGCGGAACTCCAAGCGTGCCGGGGGGGCCAGGGACACCAGAGGTACCCAGTACCCCAAGCCCAGGTGAAGGTAGACCGGTAGGGATTTGGGATCAAACCAGCTGGGATGCGACTACTTGGCAGTAGAGGGCAGGGGGATTTATGCGGGGAAACAGGATTAAGCACACGGCTCTAGGCTTTGCTCTGGCAACAGTGGGGATTTCGGTTTTTGGGGTAGGCAACCTCACCAGCTTCCAGGCCGGCACACCCATCAAAGCGGGCGAGGTTAACCAGAACTTCAACGTGCTCAAAGACGCGGTGTCGGCCCTCGAGAGTGGCAAGCAAAACGCGCTCATCGGCGGCCCCTGCCCGGCAGGGCAGTTTGTGCAGGGCATCTCCGCCGACGGCGCGGTGAGCTGCGGAATAGACCAGGTGGGCTCGGCGGGCAGCGCCGGGGTGAGCAGCCTAAACGGTAAAACCGGGAGCTTGGCCCTCGAGGCGGGCAGCGGCATCAGCGTAGACAACAGTCAGGCCGGCCGGGTGATCCTAAGCGCAACCGTGGGCGGCGGACTCAGCCTCCCTTTCAGCGGAAGCCCCAACACCAACCAGAACGCCTTCCAAATCAACAACAGCGGCGGAAACGCCATATACGGGGGCAGCAGCCGCAACAACGGAATCGGTGTGTCGGGGGTTTCGGGCAATGGTTTGGGGGTGAGCGGCTACAGCGAGAGCGGCGTCGGGGTGGACGGGGTGAGCAATACCGGACGGGCGGGAGTCCGGGGAGTCGCCAACTCCGCCAACGGGAACGGGGTCGAGGGTAGGGCCAACGGAACTACCTCGGCGGGGGTCTTCGGCCTCAATCCGCTGGGCGCAGGGGTCTACGGTCAGACCAATGCCGCCAACAACGCGGGCGTGGCGGGAGAGGGCACCAACTCGGGCGGCTACGGTGTATGGGGCCGCTCGGAGGGCGTGGGGGTGTACGGGCGAAGCGGAGCGGGCACCGGGGTTCAGGGCAACAGCGATCGCGGGGTGGGGGTAAGTGGTTTCTCTTTCGCACCAAGCGGCGTGGGGGTGCGCGGAACTGTCCAGGCCAGCACCACCATCAACGCGGTTGGGGTAGAAGGACTCAACACCGGTGGGCTGGGGTACGGCGTGCGAGGAGAGCACCGGGGCAATGGCTTCGGGGTTTTCGGCACATCGGCCGCAACTGGGGTAGGCGGCCAGTCTTCTGCGGGCTACGGGGTGCTGGGCCAGACCGGCAGCGGGGCCGCTGTGGTGGGGGAGGCCGATAACGGCGATGTGTTTCGGGGCTTAAGGCGTGGCTCGAGCACCCTCACTACCCGCATCACCAGCAATGGTTTCGCCTATTTCCAGGGCGGGGTATACGTACGTGAGGTGCTGCTGACCTCTGACCGTAACGCTAAATCCAACTTCCGCATGGTTGACACCGGCCAGGTGCTCGAAAAGCTGGTAGCGCTACCGATTTCCCACTGGACCTACAAGTCCGACCCTTTTGCGGTGCAACACATCGGCCCCACCGCCCAGGACTTCAAGGCTGCTTTTGGTCTGGAGGGCGACGGTAAGACCATCAGCGCGGTGGACGGCCAAGGCGTGGCGCTGGCCGCCATACAAGGACTAAATCGCAAGCTCGAGCGCGAGGTCCAGGTGTTGCGGGACGAGAACCAGACCCTGCGGGATCACCTCGCTAGCCTCGAAGCGCGGTTAGCGCGGATTGAGACCGGCCGGTGAATCAAGGGTCGAGAGAAAGGGTCGTTGGGGCGGTCTCGAGCGGCTCTACCCCTCGTCCACGGCCACTCTTGTGGGCG
This sequence comes from Meiothermus sp., assembly GCA_033762915.1. Classification (GTDB taxonomy): domain Bacteria; phylum Deinococcota; class Deinococci; order Deinococcales; family Thermaceae; genus Meiothermus. The sequence goes on from JANRLD010000072.1 coordinate 69,103, forward strand.
AAAGTTCGAAAGGTCAGGGTCGAGTCAGTCGCTCGAACATCGGAGTTCGCGGTGATCCAACCAAAGTTCTGTGAGGTTTTGGTAATGTGAGAATATAGCCACAGGCGTTTGGCGCTCTTCAGGGTGAGGTCGGGCATGGTCGAGACCAGCCAGCGGGATTCGGCAGCGGCACTTCTCAAACTTAAGCAGGTGGTGCAGCGGCGGTGCGGGGCGGCGCTGGCGCTATGGGGTGAGCCGGGGGTGGGCAAATCCTACCTTGCCCGCCAGACCCTCAAAGACCTTGGCTGCCGCAATCACAGCTTTCACGCCCGCGAGCCGCTATTCTCCGTTGTGAGGGGCCTGCCACGTCCCTCGGGACGCCAGACCCTTCCCGCCTGGGCCGAGACCATTCTGAACCGGATAGGCGAAGGCGAGGCCGTCGAGCCACGAAAATCCGCCGAGGCACTGGCCGCACTGCTGTCGGCATTGGCCCCCGTGGTGCTGTGTTTCGAGGACATCCACGAAGCCGACCCCGAACGGCTGGACTTGATCAAGACGCTGGCCCCGATGGTAAGCCGAAGCAAGGGTGTCGGGCTGCTGGTCACCGGACGCGCCCTTCCGCCTGAGGGGCTGGAGCCGGTGCGCCTTGAGCCACTGTCCGAAGAGGTTTCCCAGCGGCTGCTGGAAGGCGATATAGGCAACGAGTTGCCGGAGGCTGCACTGTCCTGGATCTATCGACGAGCGGTGGGCAACCCGCTGTTCAGCCTGGAATACGTACGCTTCCTCGCCCGACAGGGCTTTCTGTGGAACGACGGCCGGCGCTGGAACTGGCGCGAGCCGCCCGATCAGACCATGCCCCTCACCGTCGAAGCCTTGATCGAGCAGCAGTTGCTCGAGGCCGCGCGTGACGTGGCCAGCCGTCAGGCACTAGAGTCTAGGGCGGTGCTACCCCCAGTAGTCTCGGACTCGGTCTGGGCTGAGGTGGCGGGCCTGGATGTGGAGGTGCTAGATAGGACTCGGGAGACTCTCCAGCGGCTCGGAATCCTGCGCGGCTCCGAGTTCGCCCACCCGCTCTTCGGCGAGGTTCAGAGGCGGACGCTGCGCCCTGATCGGCGGCGCGAGTTGGCCAAGCGAGCCTTGCTGGCGCTGGGAGATATCAACTTGCGGGCGGCAGTGGAGTTTGTGCCCGACGCCGAGCTGAGCCCCGAAGAGTCGCTGGACTGGTTGACTCGAGCCGCCGAACTCGAGGTGGCAGCGGGCAACTCCATCCAGGCAGCGCGTCTGAGGGCGCGGGCAGTGCAGTACGCAGCGGGTGAGGAACGCGGGCGCATGGCACTCGAAGTAGCCCAGCAGCTCAAGTATCACGATCTCGATGCGTCACTCTCACTTTCCCAGATCGCCGCCATAAATCCGGCAAACGGGCCGCATGTAGCTGAACTTGTCGCAGGACTATTGGCGCGCCAGGGTCGAATTTCTGAACTCGAGAAAACCCTAGCTCTTTTCCGAGTCAAGCCCCCAGAAGGCCCCGAGTGGGTGGCCGTGCTGGCTGGTGCTCGTTCGAGTGCAGGCGACCATAAAGGAGCGGTTACGTTATGGCGTGAGCATCTCAAAGCCCGGATTAACATCCCGGCCTCCACTGTATACCAGATAGCTCACGCTCTATCTTCTACGGGGCATCTCCAGGAGGCCCTGGATCTCGTTGACTATGGGCTGGCACTGGCGAATTTGAGCATGTCAGAACGATGTGGATTGGGCCAGATCAAGGCCATTGTCGAGTTCCGCAAGGGCAATTTCTTGGATGCCGAGAAGCTGTTCGCCGAGGCACTAGACCAAGCCCGCCAGACTGATGTGCCAAGCCTAGTCGCAAAGTTGTGTTTCAATCACGCGGTAGCGCTTAAGGAACTTCAACTTTACGACGAGATGCAGCGACGCGTCGAAGAGGCAGTACTCATTTACCAGGAGATAGGAGAGTCCCGTAACGCCGCCCATTCGCAAGTGTTACTTGCAGAGCATTTGATTGAGTACGGTAAATATGAGCAGGCTGAAACTCTTCTGCACGATGCGCTCAGCACCTTGCGTTTGCAAGACGGCTTCAGTTTTTTAGTTGACTGTGAGGGGATGCTGAGCCTTCTCTACCGTTCATGGTTGCCGCCGCATGGAAAGGTATTGGCCCTGAAACATGCGGAGAGTGCTCTTCGCTGTGCACGATTATCTGGCAACTCGCGCCTTGTCGTTCAGGCCTTGTTCGACTATTCGGTGAGCCTGAGCCTGAATGGGGGGTTCGTAGCAGGCCGGCAGGCTGCCGAAGAGGCTCTAGCACTCACGGATTCATCGGATTACATCAACAGCTTCACCGGACTTCTCGCACGGGGGCTGGCCCTTGGGGCTGAAGGTAAGGGTGTTGAAGCTCTAGGTGACCTCAATGCCGCTCGCGCCGCTGCTGAAAAGGCTGGTCTTGGACCGAGGGCGAACGAGATTGGCCTCGAGATCGCCCGCCTTACGGGAGACTTGAGCCTTGCCCGCGAGCTTCTGAGGTGGTTCGAGGAGCGCGGCCTGATGAACGGAGCAAATTTGGCCCGTCGCTACTTCCCCCAACTTGGCGATACCGCCTCGAAGCTCAATCCTGTCCAACCCACCCCCGGAATGCGCCTCGAGGTGCTAGGCCCGATTCGGCTCGAGGGCCAAGCCGTGAGAGGGCGAAAGCGCCAAGAACTGCTGGCTCTGTTGCTAGAGGCCCGAATTACCGGGCGGCGCGGGGTGGACAAACTCGAGCTGATCGACGCCCTCTATCCTGGCGATGACGAGGCTCGGGCGGCCAGTTCGCTCAAAGCGCTGGTCAGTTCGACGCGGGCCGAGTTGGGGGCCGTGTTGCTCGAAACCACCCCCACTGGCTACGCGCTGGGGGAGTCGGTGAGTTCTGATGTAGAGATGTTTTTGGGCGGCGGCGGGAGCGAACTTTGGCGCGGGGCCTTTCTCGAGGGCCTCACACCCGCAGACGAGTCGGTGCGGGAGGCGGTTTACCTGGCCCTGCAGGCCCGAATCGAAGCCATCCTCGAGTCCGATCCCCGCGAGGCCGCCCGACTGGGCAGACTCCTGACCGATGCCGACCCCTACGACCCAGGAGCCTTGCGTCTGGCTCTGGGGGCTCTGCGCCGTGCCCAGAATCATAAGACCTTGAATCGACTGTACGACGAGGCCAGAGAGCGGATGCTCGAGGTGGGCGAGCGGCTGCCCCCCACCTGGCAAGCTTTTTTAGGAAGTACTTAACTCGATGATGGTTTTTTGCGCTATGGAACTTCCTTCTAGAGCGGCGAAGAGCGGGGGGCTGTAAAGAACTTTACGGTTCCGAGGGCGACTCGGCTCGGACTTCCCAATCAATGCCTTGCAGGCCAAGAGAGCCTCCCATCAGGGTGAGTGGGGCAGAGATTGGGCTGGGAAATCTTAATCGGCGAAACCGCCCCAAAAGGTAACCGGCAGCTAACCAGGGCTGTCGCATCATTTCCCCATCGAAAGCGAGGCCGACCGCAGACGCGGCGCCGAGCAGAGGGGGAAACGCGATGAACAGCATGCAGAAACTTTTAGGAATCTCGATTCTGGCCCTGGCCGCCTGCAGCCCTACCCCGCAAAGCCCTACGGGTGCGATTGGGGATAAGCTCCTTACAGTCGAAAACGCCTTCAGCGGCGAGACCGAAGGGGCCCAGCAAGTAAGCCCTGAGGAGTTCCGGCGGCGCGTCGGCGCGGGCGAACTGACCCTGGTCAGCGACGCCATCCGGGCAGCTCAAAACGATAGCAGGATGAAGCAGCACCAGAACGACCGGAATTTCCTGAGGAGCCTCTCGAACAAGAGCGCTTACCTCGAGGACCTCCTGAGCCAGGCCGACCAGAGCCCCGACTACCAGCCCGACGCCCTGGTAACGTTGCCCGACGGGCAAAAGGTCACGCTTCTGGGCGTAAGCAGCCAGATGCGCGATGCGGTGGTGCGTCAGCAACTGGCCCAAAGCACCGAAAACGCCCTGGCCGACTACGCCCTCAGCTACGCGCTGCTGCCCGAGGCCATGCAATCGCAGGCTGCCGCTCCCGAAAGCCTCAAGGGCAAGCCGCTCGAGGAGATCAAGGCCGCTCTTGCCCAGCTCAACGCCTTGCTCGAGACTGACCCCTCCGCCCTGCGAACGGCCCGGCTCGAGGCCAGCCCCACCGGCCCCGGCATCTCCGGCAGGGTGAGCGCCCAAGACCTGACACCCAAAGCAGGCAACGGCACCGACAACAACGGCCCCTGTGCAGCCCCGTCCAATTTCTTCAGTCGCTACTGGTTCCCCCTCAAGAACTTCATCAGCCCTGTTAAGAATCAGTCGGTGCGCGGCACCTGCTGGGCCTTCTCGGCCATTGGGGCGGTAGAGAGCCGTCTGCGGGTGCAGGATGACATCCGCATTGATCTCTCCGAGCAGTTCTTGGTCAACAAGTACAAGCGCGAGTGGTACCCCGACGACTTCGGCGAGGGCGGTGGCTCCGAGGCGGCCCTGGCCAAACTGGTCGACACCAACCAGGCCCTGCCCCCGGAGAGCTTCTGGACCTACAACCCCTCGACCATCCGAACCTCCACCGGTTCTTCGTACTTTTTCTCGTGCTTCGCCGCCAGCGGCTTCTACTCCGGCACCTGCTCCAACTCGGCCCACCAAAGCCAGCAGGTCTGCACCGTGACCCAGACCCCCCAGGGCAAGCTCTCGTACTGCGCCTACGAAAAGATGACCTTTAGCGGGGCTGGTGCCAGGGCTTCCAAGGCTGTGCAGATCTGGGCCAACGGCCAGAGCTTCGACCTCAACCGCTACATCCGCTATCTGGCCACCGGTCACACCATCATCGCGTCCTTCCCGGTCTACCGGGGCTTCGACGAGGCCCCCACCAGCGGCGCAAACGCCGGGGTGGTCAGCGACTACTCCATGACCTTCCGCAACGCTGCGGGGCAGTACGTCAGCGGCTCGAGGGGCAACCATGTGGCCCAGATCGTGGGCTTTCTGAGTAACTGGGACATGCGCCGCGAGGCCACCACGCCTAACATCGGCGGGGGCGGCTACTTCATCCTCAAGAACTCCTGGGGCTGCACTGCCGGCGACGGCGGTTACTACTACATCCCGGCCAACTATGTTAGCCAGCTTTTCAGCGACATGAGCGTGCTCGACTTCGACTCCCGCCGCTCTACCGCATGGAGCCGCGAGCAGGCCAACCCCGCCACCGATGAGTCGCCGGTCTTCAAGATTCCGGCTAATCCCGTTCAGGTCATCCAGAACCTCGAGACCGACCTCGCCAAGTTTTTCCAGGTGGTTCACCGTTTCACCAGCAGCGTCAACCTGACCGTGACTTCGAGCGTCGATGGCAGCCTCTACAGCGGCCCCTTCAACACCGCCAACGTGACCCCTTCGACCCTCAACCGCACCTTCCGTACCCCTGGCCCCCGCACCCTCACCCTGACCGCCCGGTATGGCAGCACTCAAGCCCAGGCCAGTCTCGCCGTAAACGTGCTGGCCCCGCCCGCCAACCCCTACCCCGTCATCACCTCCGCTCGAGTGGTCTCCTCGGAGTTGATCGGTAGC
>JANRLD010000073.1:0-8693 GCA_033762915.1 Meiothermus sp.
CTGGCCCGTGCTGGAAAATAGCTCGGCGAAATCGGCATCCTGATAAAGTACCCCGAACTCCTCGCGCAGGCGCAGGTACAAGTTGCCTTTTGGGAAGGCGGCGTTCGCTATCTTGGCGGTCATCCTAGGAACAGCGGGGACGGGTTCGGGTTTGATCATGGCCCATTATCGCCCTGATCCTCTGACGACTTCGCCAACAGAATCGTAATCTTAGGAATCACTATGGTCATTCAGGGGCGATTTCTCTAGAGCGGGATCGACCACCTCCACGGGCTTGAGGCGCTGAAAGGTCTGGTGACTTCTGCCCAAGCCTAGGATTTACTGCACAGAACAGCTCGAGGCCAGTCTCAAGTTGCCCGAATGCCCTGTGTCACGGCCCGCACCGCCTCGAGTGTGGCCTCGAGTTCCACCTCACCGTGGGAAGTAGAGAAAAATGCAGCCTCGAACTGGCTGGGGGGCCAGTAGATGCCACGCTCCAATAGGCCATGAAAGAAGCCCTTGAAGGCTTCGGCGTCGGACTGTACGGCATCCGCGTAGGTGACGACGGGGCCGGGGTGGAAGAACAGGGTGATCATCGAGCCGACGCGGTTGAGGGTGGCAGGGATACCAGCACGGTGGACGGCTTGTCGAAGACCGGCCTCGAGCCTCGCGCCATAAGCCTCGAGTTGTGCGTAGGGTGGCTCCTCGGCCAGAATCCGTAGGGTCTCGATGCCTGCCGCCATCGCTAAGGGGTTGCCGCTGAGGGTCCCGGCCTGGTAGACCGGGCCGCTGGGGGCAATGTAATTCATCAACTCGGCCCGTCCGCCGTAAGCCCCCACAGGCAGACCGCCGCCGATAATCTTGCCCCAGCAGATCAGGTCGGGCTCGAGCTTTAGCAGTTGCACTGCGCCACCGGGGGCCAGCCGAAAACCAGTCATTACCTCGTCGGCGATCAGCAAGGCTCCGTATCTACGGCTTAGGGTGTGCAGGGCAGTGAGAAATTCGGGTGTGGGAACCAGTACCCCCACGTTGCCCACCACTGGCTCGAAGATCACCGCCGCGATCTGTGGGCCATATTGGTTGAACAGCGACTCGAGGCTGGCAGGCTCGTTGAAGTCGGCCACCAGGGTCAGGTTGGCGAAGGCTTGGGGGACCCCCGCACTCGAGGGGGCGCTGGACTGGGTTGCGCCCCCGGCAGTGAGCAGCCCCGAGCCTGCTTGCACCAGTAGGCTATCGGCGTGGCCGTGATAGTTGCCCCGAAATTTGACGATATAGTCCCGCCCAGTGATGCCCCGCGCCAGCCGCAGGGCGCTCATGGTGGCCTCAGTGCCGCTGGAGACAAAGCGCACCTGCTCACAACCGGGGTAGGCCTCTAGCACCAGTTCGGCCAGCTCGATCTCGCGGCTGGTAGGTGCCCCGAAACTGGTGCCGTCTTGCAGGGCCAGCCGAATGGCCTCGGCCACCCTGGGGTGGTTGTGCCCCAGGATCATCGGCCCCCAAGAGCCGATATAATCCAACAGTTGGTTGCCATCCACATCCCACATCCGCGCCCCTTGGGCTCTTTGGATAAATCTGGGGGTTCCGCCCACCGCCCTGAAGGCCCGCACTGGCGAGTTGACCCCGCCGGGGATGACCGCCTTTGCCCACTCGAAGAGCTGTTGGGAATTGGTGTCCATATGCTGAAGGTATCACAAAGGGCTTGGAGCAAACAGCAAGGGAGTATGACACTTTTGTGACAGTTTGAATGGGTATTTTTGCTATTAATTACTATTACGGTGCGTCCAGCGGGCGAGGTGGACAATATCCCTTAGAAGGCTTGGGCATTGAGAGTTATGGATGATCTGGTTTTGGTTGGGGTGTCCCAGCGTCGGGGGGGAACCGAGGCCCTCGAGGCTTGGACGCGGTGGGTGGAATCGTGGGACGGGGCGGGCAGCGAGGTGGTGCCCATCACCACCTGCAACCGCTGTGATCTGGTGCTGGCCTTGCCGAAGGGGATGGGCCTCGAGGAACTGCGCGCGCGGCTGATTCCAGCCGGAGTTCTCAGGGGCTACGCCTTCGCTGGGGAGGCGGCTTTAGAGCAGCTTTGCCGGGTAGCGGCCTCCCTCGACTCGCTCAACCCCGGCGAAGACCAGATCATGAACCAGGTGCGGCAGGCTTTCGAGACAGCCCGCCAGCGCGGGACCGTCGGCTCTATCACCAGCTTTGCCTTCCACCAGGCGCTGCGTATCGCCAAGCGGGTGCGCCGCGAGGTACCGCTGGCCCCGGCCCAAACCAGCCTGTTCAGCTTGGCTCGCCCATCTTTCGAGGCCGCGTTGCCCGAATCGGCAACGGTGGCGGTGCTTGGGGCAGGGGAGATGGGCACACTGGCGGCGCGAAGCCTGACTGCGAATTCCAAAACAAAGCTGTGGATCGTGAACCGGAGCTTGGAAAAAGCCCAGGCTTTGGCCAACAAACTGGGCGCTAAGGCGATGGCTCTGGAAACTTTCTTGGGTGGGGAACTGCGGGTGGATGGATTGGTCTGTGCCACGCCTGTTGAACACCTTGTCTCTAAAGATTTTTTGAACATTCAGCCACGCCTAAAGGCCGTGGTGGATATGGGGATGCCGCGCAACCTCGAGCCTGCTCTGGCGCTTCAAAAGAACCTGGTTTTGATTGACCTGCCCGCGATGGAGCGGCTGGGCGAGGGGCGGCGGGAGCAACTGCGCGGGCACCTAGCGCGGGCCGAGCGGGTGATCGCGGAGGAACTCGAGACGGCCCTGGGCGAGTGGGTCGAGCGCCGTCTGGGGGCCGCCATTACCCAGTTGCACCAGCAGTACCGGGCCACCTTGGAGCAGGCGGTGGGGGATTCGCTCGATCCCGAGACCATCCGGCGGCTGGCCCATGGCTTTGCCCGTGTGCCCATCAAAGGTTTACGGGGCTTGGCCCGCCGCAATGGCTTGGGGGCTGCAAAGGCGTTTTTGGAAGAGGCCGGGCTGTGCGACGGGGACACCAAGGTGGCGCTATGAGCCGGGGTTTGGTGTGGTCAGGGGTAGGCCGTGGCTAAGATGGTTCGCATCGCCACGCGGGGCAGCGCCCTGGCGCTCTGGCAGGCCCGCTGGGTCGCGGCCCAGTTGGCCCTTCACGGGGCCAAGTCGGAACTGGTGGTTATGCAGACCCAAGGCGACCGTGAGCAAACTGCCTTTGCCCAGATGCAGGGGCAGGGGTTTTTTACCAAGGCGGTGCAAGACGCGGTGCTTGAGAGGACCGCCGACCTCGCGGTGCACTCCTACAAAGACCTGCCCAGCGCGGGTGTGGAGGGGCTGACTATTGGGGCCGTTCCGGTGCGAGAGGACTCGAGGGAAATGCTCCTGGTGCGACAGTCCGCAGTGGATGACAAGTCTTTTTTACCGCTCAAGAAAGGGGCTAAGGTTGGCTCCTCGGCAGTGCGGCGGCAGGCCCAGTTGCGGAGTCTGCGCCCCGATCTGGAGCTGAAAGAGTTGCGCGGCAACGTGCCCACCCGCATTCAAAAGCTGCGCGACAGGCACTACGACGCGATTGTGCTGGCTTGGGCCGGGGTACGGCGGCTGGGTTTGGACTTGAGCGACCTGCAAACGCAGGTTTTGCCCACGGAGGTACTGGTTCCGGCCCCCGCACAAGGGGCGCTGGCCATCGAGTGCCGCAGCAATGATCAGACCGTGCTGGAACTCTTGCTCAAGCTGGACGACCCCGTTGCCAAGCGCACCGTGCAAGCCGAGCGTGGCCTAATGGCGCGGCTGGCTGGCGGTTGTCAGCTTGCGCTGGGGGCCAGCGCCCAAATGGGCGAGGAGGGTCTGGAGCTGCTGGCCTGGTATGGCGGAAAACTGTATCACGCGGTGGGGAGTAAGCCGGAGGCGGTGGTCGAGGAGGTGTACGTGGCGATTGTGCGCCAGCACCCGGAGGCCGCTGTGAGGGAGCCCGCATGACCGTCGCACTCACCCAGTCCGAGGGCCGCCTGGCCGAACTCCAGGCATTGCTAACAGAGCGCGGTTTCGAGGTGCTGCGCCAGCCCCTGGTACGTACCCAAACCCTCCTGGAAGCCAGCCTCGAGCCACTGCGGGACTGCCTGTGGTGGCTGTTCACCAGTTCAGCGGCGGTGCAAGCCGCACTCGAGCTGGGCGCGGAGCTGGGCCGGCACCAGCTGGGTGCAGTCGGAGAAGCCACCGCACGGACGCTTGAGCAGTTCGATCTGCCAGCCGACCTGATCAGCCCCGAGCCAGTGGCCTCGAGTCTGGCCGATGCCTTTATTGCCTCCGGGCAGCCCGGCCCAGTGGGTTTGCCGCAGGGCAACCTGGCCCTGCCGACCCTCGAGAAAAAACTCGCCGAGGCGGGCCTGAAGGTGCGCCCGGTGGTGGTGTACCGCACCCAAACTCTGGCCTGGCCAGAGGGGTTGCCGCCTGCCGACATCACCCTGCTTGCCAGTCCCTCGGCGGTGAGCGCCATTCCCGAACAAGTGGCGCTGCAAACCCGCCTACTCGCCCTCGGTTCCAGCACTGCCCAGCGCATTCAAGAGCGTGGCTGGCCCTATGTTCTAACCTCCGACCCCAGCCCCAAGGCGGTTCTCGAGGCCGTCCTACACTTAGCCCTTGCCCACTCCTAGAGGAGACCCATGCTGACTAGAAAAATCGAAGTTGAACTGCCCCAACGCCCGCGCCGTCTGCGAGCCTCGGCAGCCTTGCGCGACAGCTTGGCCGAGGTGCAACTGCGTGCCGGCGATTTCATCATGCCTTTCTTCGTGGTTCCAGGTGTAAACGTCGGAGAGCCAATTGGAGCCATGCCGGGCATCTCGCGTTACAGCCTGGACTTGCTGCTCCCCCAGCTCGAGCACGCCCTAAAGCTGGGTGTACGCTCGGTGATCGTGTTCGGCGTGCTGCCATCCGACCTCAAGGACCAGCGCGGCTCGAGTGCCCCCGACCCCGGCGGCCCAGTGCCCTCGGCGATTCGGGCAGCCAAGGCGGCCTTCGGGTCTGACCTGGTGATCTACACTGATGTCTGCCTGTGCGCCCACACCTCACACGGGCACTGCGGGGTGCTTAAAGAAACCCCCAAGGGTGTGATCATTGACAACGATGCCAGCCTGCTCCAACTCTCGGCGATGGCCCTGACCCACGCCGAGGCTGGTGCCGATTTTGTCGCACCATCAGACATGATGGACGGGCGGGTGGCCCACATCCGCCGGACACTGGATGCCGCTGGGCACAGCGGGGTGGGGATTCTGGCCTACGCGGTCAAGTACGCCAGCGCCTTCTACGGCCCCTTCCGCGAGGCCGCGCACTCTGCGCCCAGTTTCGGCGACCGCCAGAGCTATCAGATGGACGGACGCAACGCCCTCGAGGCCCTCCGCGAAGCCGCCCTGGACGAGGCCGAAGGTGCCGACCTGCTGATGGTCAAGCCCGCCCTGCCCTACCTCGACGTGCTGGCTCGCCTGCGCCCCCAGACCAATCTGCCGCTGGTGGCCTACAACGTCAGCGGCGAATACGCCATGATCAAGGCTGCCGCCAAGGCCGGAGCCCTTGACGAGCATCGTGTGGTGCATGAAGCCCTCACCAGCATCAAACGTGCTGGGGCCAATCTGGTGATTACCTACCATGCGCTGGAAGCACTCGAGCGGGGGTGGATTTAGAGGTATAAGGCATAAGCAAAACCTAAAGGCCATCAGCTTTCAGCCATCAACATAAAATCTAAGCCCTTACTTTTCACCCTAAACCCTAAACCTCCCTAGGTGACTTCATGCCCCGAACCCCACAAAAATATTGGCAAGGCGAACGCTGGGTCTGGGTGGCGTTTGTTGTGGTGGTGGTGTTTTTGGTGGCCCAGGTGGGCTGGTGGATGATTTTCCAGCGCAACCTGATCCAGCAGAGCATCGAGTACGCCAGCACCACCTGGCTACAAGAGGCTGCGCTGGTGCAGCAACTCTGGCAGGCCTCCGACTTGTCACGCGACCCCGCCGGGCGCGAGCGCTTGGCCCAGGAGTTGCGCCAGCAGTTCCCACAACTGCGCATCGAGGGCGAACAGGTCTTCGTAGACCCAGTTCAAATGGCCGCCTACCGCAACCAGCAACTGCGCCACCTGCGGATGCTGGCCTACGAGGGGCCTTTCTTCCTGCTGATTATGCTGCTGGGCCTGTGGATCATCGCCCGCAGCCTACGCCGCGAGCAGGCCCTTAAGCGCCGCCACCGAAACTTCCTGATGGCCGCTACCCACGAGTTTCGTACCCCCATCGGCACTATTCGTTTGATGCTCGAGACCCTCCAGATGCGCGAACTCACCCCGGAAAAACGCCTCAGCTATCTAGAAAATATGCACAACGAGCTCAACCGCCTCGAGGCCCTCTCCGAGCGCCTACTGGCCACCGCACGGCTCGAGCGCGGCCTGGACTTGCCCAAGCACGAGATACAAAACCTGGCGGTGGTGTTGAGCGAGAAAGTACAGGCCCTGCGCCCCACCCTCGAGACCCGTGGCGCACAGATTATCCTCGAGACCCCGCCCGACCACCTGCCAGTCGAACTCGACCTCGAGGCCTTCGGGCTGGTGCTGTCGAACCTGCTCGAGAACGCCCTCAAATACAGCCTGAGCGCCGAGAAACCAATTTGGGTGAGGGTAGAAACCAGGGACAATCAGGCTTTGATCAAGGTCGAAGACCGAGGCGTAGGGGTCAGCAGAGAAGCCCTGCCGCACCTCTTCGAGCCTTTTTACCGTGCAGGCGACGAGCAGACCCGCGAGACCTCCGGCATGGGCTTGGGGCTGTATCTGGTGCGCTCGCTGATGGCCCTGATGAACGGCAGCGTGAGCTGCGAACCGCTTGAGCAGGGCACCCGCTTTACGTTGGCCCTCCCGCTAGCCCAAACGCCCTTGAGCGCCCCTATTAGGAGCCCGGCGTGAAGCCCAGGGTCTTGATCGTGGAGGACGAGGCGGTGCTGGCCTCGGTGCTGGCCGACAACCTCGAGGGCGAAGGGATGAGCGTGGAGATCGCGCCGGACGGGCTGCGGGCGCTCGAGCTGTGGCAAATGTTGGAGCCAGACTTGGTGGTGCTTGACGTGATGCTGTCCAAGCTCGACGGCTTCGAGGTCTGCCGCCGGATGCGGGCGGTGGGCTTCCGAACGTCGGTGCTCTTTCTGTCCGCCAGGGCCGAGGCCGAAGACCGGGTAGAGGGCTTAGAAGCTGGCGGCGACGACTACATCACCAAGCCGTTCCACCTGCCGGAGTTTATGTTGCGGGTGCAGAACACCCTGCGTCGCCAGCAGTGGTTCCGGGGCGGGCCGGATCAGACCTACGGCTTCGCCGGACACCGGGTGGACTTCCGCACCTGGAGCGTCACCCTAGCGGACGGGCGCACTGAGACCCTCGGCGAGCGCGAGTTGATGATCTTCAAGCTCCTGTCTGAGCGGGCCGGCGAGGTGGTGAGTCGCGACCAAATTCTCGATAGGGTTTGGGGCAACGACATCTTCCCCAGCAGCCGCACGGTGGACAACTTCATTGTCCGGCTGCGCCGCCTGTTCGAGCCCGACCCCTCCCGCCCGGTTCACCTGCACACGGTCTGGGGGGTGGGGTATCGCTTCACACCCGAGCCGGAGGCGGAAGTGGTGAGTTATGAGCGGTGAGCTATGAACAAAAGCACGAAGGCCGACATCAGCAAGAGCAAAGATCGTTGAGGTCAAATGACACAGACACCCACAGCCAATACCACCGCCCTCTTCCTGCAAGTCGCTTGGGGCCAGAACACTCCCAGGGCTCCGGTCTGGGTGATGCGTCAAGCGGGGCGCTACCTGCCCGAGTACCTAGCCGTCAAGGCCAAGTCCAGCTTCTGGGAGATGGTGTGCACCCCCGAGCTGGCCGCCGAGGTCACCCTCCAGCCCGTCCGCCGCTTCCCGCTGGATGCCGCAGTTATCTTCTCCGACATCATGACCCCGCTGGTGTCGATGGGGGTGGACATTGAGTTCAGCCCCGGCCCGGTGATCGCTAAACCGATACGGAGCCAGGGGCAAATCCAGGCCCTGCGGGTGCCCGAGGGCGGTGAGATTGCCCCGTTCATGGAAGATGCTCTGCGGCTGGTGCGACGCGAACTCGAGCCCAAAAACATCCCCCTGATCGGCTTCGGCGGCGCTCCCCTGACCCTGGCGACGTATCTCATTCAGGGCTCCGGCTCCAAAGAGTACGAGGACTTCCGGGCCTTTCTGCGCCTCGAGCCAGCCGCCGCACACGCGCTCTTGGAGAAGCTCACCGAGGTCTCGATCCGCTACCTCAAAGCTCAGGTGGCGGCAGGCGCACAGGCCATCCAACTCTTCGACTCCTGGGCCGGGCTGCACGACTGGGCCACCTACCGGGAGTTCGCGCTGCCCTACAACGCCAGGGTGCTGCGGGCGCTCGAGGGTCTGGGTGTGCCGCGCATCTACCTCGCGGTGGGCGCGTCGCACCTGTATCCGCTCATCGCTGAACTGCCCTTCGAGGTAGTGAGCGTGGACTGGCGCTTGACCCTGGACGTGATCCGCCCAAATTTTGGGGGCCGTACCCTGCAAGGCAACCTCGACCCCAGTGTACTGCTGGCCTCGGGAGAGGTGATTGCTCGAGAGGCCCGAAAGGTGCTCGAGGCGGGCCTCGGCGGGCCGCACATCTTTAACCTCGGGCATGGCATCCAGCGGCAGACCAACCCCGACCATCTGGCCTATCTGATTGACATAGTTCACGGGTTTGAAAGGCAG